>JAYPUA010000079.1:0-10250 GCA_038133845.1 Deltaproteobacteria bacterium | reverse complement strand
GGCAACGTCTGAAAACTGGGAAGGTCCAGTAACCCTCGTCCTTGGGGACACGAGTGCTGGAGTAGAGAGAGCAAGGTACTCGAAGCAACTTGGAAAGGTCTCTTTGCCTGAGGCTAGCCCTCAGACGCTTCGGACGAGCAGCAACCCGGCGATCCTGTTTTACCTTCCTGAGCCTCTGTAGTATTCGCTAAACCACCGGGCAAAGTTGGCTACACCCTCCTCAACCGGAGTGTTTGGCTTGTAGTCGAACTGCTCGACGATGTCATCCATGTCGGCCCACGTGTCCGGGACGTCCCCTGGCTGGAGTGGCAGGAACTCCTTGTCTACTGTTCTTCCTAGTGTCTGTTCCAGGAGGCGGATGTAGTCCATCAGGTTCACCGGCCGGTTGTTGCCAAAGTTGTACACTCGCCACGGAGCCCGGCTTGTGCCAGGGTCGGGGCGCTCGCTCGACCAGTCCGGGTTCGGCATTGCCGGGCGATCAAGCACCCGGATCAGCCCCTCGATGATGTCGTCTATGTACGTGAAATCTCTGCGGTGGTTGCCGTGGTTGAAGACCTTCAAGGTCTGGCCCTCGGTGATTGCCTGGGCGAACTTGTAAGGCGCCATGTCCGGACGCCCCCAGGGACCGTAGACAGTGAAAAAGCGTAGCCCTGTGGTCGGCAGCCTGTAGAGATGACTGTAGGTGTGGGCCATCAGTTCATTGGCCTTTTTGGTGGCTGCATAGAGACTCAGCGGATGGTCCACGTTGTGGTGGATAGAGAACGGCATCTCGGTGCTTGCTCCATAGACACTAGAGGAACTGGCATAAACCAGGTGCTCCACCTCATGATGGCGGCATCCCTCAAGGATGTGACCGAAACCGACCAGGTTGCTGTCGATGTAGGCCATTGGGTTCTCTATCGAATACCGCACCCCGGCCTGGCCAGCCAGGTTGACCACACGCTGAGGCCTGTGGGTCTGGAAGAGCGCCACCATGTGCTCCCGGTTGGCTAGGTCCATGCGGACGTGGGTGTACTCCGGGTGCAACGCCTGACGTGCAAGCCGCGCCTCCTTAAGGGTCGGGTCGTAGTAGTCGTTGTGGTTGTCCAGACCTATGACTGTGTCGCCACGCGTCAGTAGCCGCAAGGTCAAGGCGGAACCAATGAAACCAGCTGCTCCCGTGATGAGAACTTTCAAAGAATCCCTTATAAATGAGGTGGACGATCAGATGCGTTTGAGAGAGGGTGCAAACAACCTGGGAGTCTCAAGCATGTGGTCCTGAATCTGATCCGACAAGGACCCGTCTCTGGCAAGGCGAGCATCAAGTCCAAACGGTTGCTTGCTGCAACCTCCGATCGCTACTGGGCTCAACTCATTGGAGTTCAAACATAATTTCATGCGATTGCCCTGGCTTGTTCTTCGTCTCTTTTGTAATTAAAAAGATTATTTTTAATTCATGCAAGTATCAAAAAATTTTTAGGATTTTGTGTGAATGAAAAATAAGTTGCAACTCTATTTGATCTGGCAGTATATCTAGTCCTTCTATTCCTCCTGAGTCCTCTAGAGGATTTCACTTTCCAGATCGGAGCTGGAGCCTTGGATCTGGGGAAGTGGATATGGCCGAGCCCTTCGGAATGCCCGCTGACATGGAGTTAGAGGGTACCTTTTTCATCCAAAGCATATGGAGCACCTTCCAAGCGTTACCTTCTCGAAGGTTTCTGTTGTTGGCATGGGCTATATTGGTTTGCCCACTGCAGCCCTGTTGGCGCATAAGGGTGTCTCGGTGGTCGGGGTTGACATCAACCCTCGGATTGTTGAGATCATCAACCGTGGAGAAATTCACATTGTGGAGCCAGAGCTGGAGCATCTGGTGGCGCAGGTTATTAGCGCTGGGACCCTCCGTGCATCCTCACGGATAGAGCCGGCCGATGCCTTCCTGATTGCTGTTCCGACCCCAACCACCACAGGGCAGGAGCCAGACCTGAGCTATGTGGAGGCCTCGGCCGAGGCCATCGCCTTGGTCCTCCAGCCAGGGAACCTGGTGATCATAGAGTCCAGTTCCCCAGTTGGCACCACCGAGCAGGTGGCTCGCAGGATGGCCGAGCTACGTCCCGACCTGACCTTCCCCCTAACACATGGGGCGACGTCGGACATCCGGATAGCCTACTGCCCGGAACGAGCCCTTCCCGGACACTTGCTGGAGGAGATCACCCACAACGATCGGATCATCGGTGGGCTGACCGCACGCTGTGCCCATTACGCCCAAGCGCTTTACCAGCGTTTTGTAGAGAACGATTGCTTTTTGACTGATGCCCGCACGGCAGAGATGTGCAAGCTCACGGAAAACAGCTTCCGGGACGTCAACATCGCCTTTGCCAACGAGCTGTCGATGATCTGTGAACAGTTGGGTGTTAACGTTTGGAACCTGATCCGGTTGGCCAATCGGCACCCCAGAGTTCACATTCTCCAGCCAGGCCCAGGAGTTGGGGGGCACTGCATTGCCGTGGATCCGTGGTTCATCGTCCACCGGAACCCCCAAGAGGCGCGGCTGATTCGCACGGCCCGTGAGGTGAACGACGAGAAAACCCATTGGGTGATGGAGAAGATCCGCAGGGCCTTGCGAGACTTCCTGTCGCGCCACCCCCAAAAGGACCCCCTCGAGGTCTCTATCGCCTGCTTCGGGCTGTCCTTCAAGGCCAATATCGACGACCTGCGGGAGAGCCCAGCGCTGGAAATTGTTCACGATATCCTCCGCTGGCATTCCGGCCCTGTGTGGGTTGTCGAGCCCTACCTGAGTCGGCTTCCGGACTCACTCCCTGACTCTGTGCAGCTTAAACCTGCCGCAGAGGCCTTCCAGAATGCGAACTTACGTGTACTCCTCGTTGATCACGAGCTGTTTCAATCCCTTGGCCCGGCAACTGGAGAATTCCTGGACTTCAAGGGCCTATGGACCTGCTAGGCGTCTTACTGAAGCTTCTGCTTCCGACGTGCCACATTCTGCCGGCAGGAGGCAAGTCGTCACCCGTCCCCTCCCTATGGAAAGGTTGAGATGGCACAAGTCTCAAGCAAGCCATCTGTAATTTGCATGTTTGAAACTACCTCCGGGCTGGGTCACATGAGACGGTCGGCAGGAATCGCCAACGCGCTCGCACGTGCTGGGGTCGAGGTGCGGGTTGCCTCTGGAACGTTTGTGGACCGGGGCAGTTTCTTTCATCCCGCCGTGCGCTTCATCAATCTTCCAGAGCACCGGGTTCTCAACAAGAAGAAGAACCTCTGGTACCATTATGACGCCAAGGGCCAGAAGATCGAGGATCAGGGGTTTGACGAGAAAGCCTGGCAGCGGCAGCGGGATGACGTGATTCTAGCGGCCCTGCAGGAAAAACCGGCCCATGCGGTGATCGTCGAGTTCTGGCCCTTCTCCCGTCGGCGCGAGTTCTCCAGTACCATCGACCGCATCTCCCGGCTGTCACAGGGCAAGCTGGGACGACCCCTGATCTTCTCCTCATCCCGGGACATCCTGGAGACGGCCAACTCAATGAAGAAGAGCGAGGGGCAGATACTCAAAGAGGGACGGAAGACGGTAGAACTGATTCAAAAATATGTGGATCGGGTTTTCATCCATGGAGACCGTCACGTTGCCCGCCTGGAGCAGGAATTTCCCTTCTGGAAACAGATCTCGACCAAGACGGAGTACACTGGCTACGTGGTGGAATCCTCGGCCCGTCCCCACCCCCAGCAGAAACGCTACAAGGTGGTCGTCGTCTCGGTGGGCTCTGGAAGCGCTGGGCTGGGGCTGATTCAGGCCGCGGCGCGGGCCCGTCCGCTGACCACGCTCCGGAAATTAAATTGGCTGTTCATTCTAGGGCCTAGGATGCAGAAGGAGGATCGAGACAAGGCCCGCTCGTGCGTCGAACAGGTGATGCAGGCCAACGCTCGGCTGGTGGGAAAGACGGAGATCTACGACCACCGTCCGGACCTACCGCAGTTGCTGAAGACCTCAGAGTTCTCCATCTCACTTGGAGGATACAACACTACGCTGGAGATGCTCCTCAGCGAGGTTCCCGGGGTGCTGGTGCCAAAGTTCGTTGAGCGCAAGGGGCGAAACCCTTGGACAGACATGGAGCAGAAGCTCCGGCTGATACGTTTGGCAAAGAAGAACTTTGTGCACATGGCCTACCCCAATACCGCCTGCAAGGCCGAGAGTTTTTCCGGACTGATCAACCGAGCGGTCCGGGAGCGGAACGCTCGCTCCCGGCTCGACATGAATGGTGCCGAGAAAACCGCCCGGCAGGTTCAGCACTACATCGAGCAGCGCTTCCGCCTGAGCAAGGCCGGGCGCTAGAAAGGTTGGGCCTCAGCTGCCCGACTTGCGTCTGGAGCGTGCCTTGGTGGCGGGTGTGGCCGTGCTTCCAGGTGCCGTCGCAGGCGCCTTCTTCCGAGGCGCCGGGGACTTGGTCGGTGTCGCCTTGGTTTTGGGCTCGGCAGGTGGGATCTGCAAGATGCCGATTCCACACTGCTTCCGTTGTCCGGTCTGGGCCCTCGGCAGGTATTCCACCTTATGGAAGATGTCCCAACAGGGCGCTCTCCACGTCGGCGAGACCTCGGCCCACAGCTTCACCGCTCCAGAGCAGTACTCCGCATGGTCGTGGTGGGTGTCGTGGAAGCAGAGGAACCCTTGGGGATTAAGCGCGTCTTTCCAGTTCTCCCAATCTGCCTTGACCCCTCCGTAGGAGTGGTTCCCATCGACAAAGAGGATGTCGGGCCGTCGATTGCCGCTCAGTTCCATCACCTTCTCCCGGGTCTTGGGATTCCCGCTGTCTCCGTGTACCTCCGCTGGAGAGTGAGGAGCCTTGTCAATTCCTATGTACCGGGCCTTGAGCAGCTTTTCCCAGAACTTCCGCTGGTGCCCGTTCATCACCCCGATCTCCACTACCAGCGGCTTCGGGATGCCGCTGCAGATCCAAAGGCATTCAAGAAATTCCTCTGGAATCTGATGCGGCCGCTTTGCGGGGTACCACATTTTGGTGCGCTCCTTGGCATCCTGTCCTTCAAACCAGAGTTTCCAGAATGCCTTTTCAAAATCCATCCTGTTCATGAGAACCTTTTCTTGAGCTGTTTTTGCCAATTAGCCCGCACCTTCTCCTCCCGGAAGCGGGAAGAGGCGTAGCCGTGTATGACGTCAATGTCGTGCCCCTGACGGACCAAGGGCACGACCAGCTTGACGGCCTCTGCGATGGTTCGAGCACTGAGCATGTTGCATCGGTGCACTCCTCCAGGGCCTGGGACGGAGAACAGCCCGTCCGGAGCCTCGAACTCCCATGCATTGAGGTTGAGCGTCCAGCGACCGGAGCAAACCACGTCGAAGTTGCTCCGCCCCCAGTCAAAGTCTCCGGTCAGACGCACCATCCCCCGGACTTGGGGAAGGATGCTGGAGAAGTCACAACGCCCCAGAGCTCGGATGTTGGCATGCTTGGGCAAGCCTTCCACAGGCGCGTGCTTGTTACTGATCACCCAGATCTCGATGTTCGAGCGGGCCACCTGGAGCATCGCCTTCAGGATATCCTGGTCCAAGCTCTCACAGTATGCCCACCCAGGCTTCCAGTACCAGAGGATTCGATGCTCCTTAGGTAGTGGGGGCGGTTTGCGCTCGATGTGCACCGGATAGGGGCGGTAGAGGCACATGGCCTTGATCCCCTTCTTCTTCAAGGCCAGCACCGCGGTGTTGCTATTGGTCAGCACACCCCGGTGGTCTCCAAGCTTGAGCCTCCCCTTGGTGTAGGAGGGCTTGGCAAGCGCCCGCCGGACAGCCAATCCGGTCAGGTAGGTCACCCGAGGCACCGGGAGGGGACGGAAGTCGTTGTTGAGGATGGCTCCGTCGTACTTGCTCCACTTGGGAGCCTCCTTGCAGACGTCGATGCGGATGCCGTCTCCGGAGGCCAGCTCCGCAATCCGCTCGATGCTGCCCTTGATCGACTTGGACCATGGGTAGAGGGCGAGTCTCATTCAGGGACCACCCAGGCAGACAATTGAGGCTTGCTCATTTTTTCTGGTCATAACCCTTCCCCCGCACTCCCTTGTAGTGAACCATGATGGCTTTGCCTCCCGGCTTGCGTGCTGACCAGATGTCCTTGCTTAGATCGAGCACGTCTCCTGGTGAGGAGGCCTTTAGCTTCTCCAGTATCTTGTTCAAGGCCGCCTGATCGCAGAACCAGGTCGGCTTCCAGTGACGCGCCACATAGAACTCGTCCCGCGATTTGGCCATCTCGTGACCGCTAGGCTTGAGGCCGATCTTGTGAGTCAAGCGGGTCCACTCGAGCATGAACATGCGCGCAAACTCCGGGTCCTTGTTGTTAAATAGCACCACTGAACTGAGGTAATTCTGGGCCACTCCATAGATCTGCACCATGTCGCGCTTGCCACGTCGATTCACGGCAGCCACCTTCCAGCTGCCGTTCCACAGGGAGTCTGGGATGTCGGCCACCAGCAGCTGGTCTGCGTCCACCAGGGCCACCGGACCATCGCAGAGTGCAGCGTCGAGGTCCGGGAGGCACTGGATCATTGCATGTCCATAGAAGTTTCGCCCCCGACCTTCCATAGGAAGCTTGCGAATCAGGGTCCGAACACCGTGCTGCTTGCAGCTCTGGGCCAGTTCCTTGGCCATCTGCTCAAACGCGTTCGGAGTGCAGCAGGTCACAAACGTCACCGTACGTTTCTTCATTGACAAGCCTAGTTATTTTTGGTCGACATGACCTCACTGTAGAGGCGCTTGAGCGCAGGAATATACTGGTCCAGAGTGTACTTTTTGCGCAGAACCTTCCAGTCTGGACGGAGCTGCCGCGCCTTGTGGTACCCTTCAACCAGGCCATCTATTGACTGCGTAGCTACTCCCCACTGATCTTTCCAGAGGGATTCGGTGACACCGGTTCGGTAGCCGAGCAAGGGCGTCCCAGCAGCGATGGGATCGAAGGTCTTGTTGGGCCAGCAGGTCATTGCATAGCGGTGCTTGACCGCCGCAACGCCAACATCGTTGTAGCCTATGAAGCTCACCTCGTACTGTGAGACGACCCGGATGATCTTTTCCTCCACAATCGTTCCATGGACGTGGCAGTTGGGGATCTTTTGGTAGTACTGCCGCAGTTCCTTGGCCAGTCGCGTCGGCTTGGGGTAGACGTGTACCTCGATTCCGGCCTCGCCCAGCACCTGCCACTGCGGAAAGTAGTGGCGATATCCCACTCCGCTGGACGTCGGGGACTTCACCAGCCCGCCGTAGTAAACCAGCCCCGGCTTGCGCTTTTCCGGAGGACTGTCCAAACACTCTGAAAACAGCGGCGCGTTCGGAATCAGCGTGACCTGCTTCCACTTGGCCTGCTTGGCTAGCCATTCTAGGTGAATTGGGCTGGTAGCAATCACCCGGGTGCGGGAGTGCTTAGTCACCCACACCTCCGTAGGGTCGGGCAACCCGCGCAAGCTGCTGAGGTCGTGACGGTGCACCACCAACTTCCTGTCTGGCATGCGGCGGATCAGGCTCTCGGTCACGGCCGTGTTGTCGCAGAACACATGGATCACGTCGTGCTTGCGGATCTTCTTTGCCAGTTGGTCCACAGCCTTGACTGACCACTTGTGGCAACGGTCATCCCGCAGGCCACTCTGTTTCTGGATGGTATTGAGCATGTATAGGTCCACACAGCCCTTCCCATAAAGGCGCTCCACCAGCCGCCACATCTTCACCCGGCAGGCCGAGAAGTCGTTGGCCACAAAGGCTACCTTCAGTCCCATACGCCCCCCCGCAACCTCTCCCAGAACACGACGGACTCCTCTAGCACGGTTCCCTTCCTGTAGCAAAAACCCCGCAACACCCCAGTCACATAACCGTGTGTGCAAATGGTGTGATCCACAAAAAATTTTGTCTGGAACGAGCGGCCTTGAATTCCAGAAAAAATAAGTCTGCTTGGAGGACTATGCGATCCCTTATTGAAAATCAAGCACTATTCTATGTCCCCACGGAAAAAAAATTTCGGACCATGCCCTGCCAGGATTTTCGGAGGATTTCCTCTGAAAAATGGGAGGACGCGTAGTGGTGCGTGGCCGCCACGAGAGGAGGCTGCTGGATCAGTGTAATCACTAGTTCCACTGCCTGCTCGATGGTCTCTGCACTCATTGTGTGGTAGTGCCGTGGGCCCTCGGAGGTGGTTTGGAGAAATGGGCCTGCGGGGTCTTCAAACTCACGGGCGTTCAGGTTTAACACCCAGCGTCCGTGGCTAATTACGTCAAAATTGCTCCGGCCCCAGTCGAAGTCTCCGGTTAGACGCACCATACCTCGGACCTGGGGGAGAGTCTCAGAAAAGGAACAGCGCCCTATCCCTCGAATCCTAGGATGTGGCGGAAGCCCGCTAACCGGAGCATGCTTGTTGCTGATCACCCAAATCTCTATTCCGGCTTCGGCAACCTGCCACATCGCGTCCAGTATAGCCTCATCCATGTCCTCGCAATAGGCCCACCCGGGCTTCCAGTACCATAGCACCCGCGTCTCTGCAGGCAGGGGTGGGGGGGTCTGAGGGATCTGAAGCGGGTAGGGGCGGTACAGGCACTGGGCATTCACTCCAACTCCCCGGAGAGCCAAGGCGGCTGTGTTGCTATTGGTAAACACACCGCGGTGATCTCCCTCACGGATCCGGGCTAGGGCGTAGCCGGGGTTCCTCAAGGTGCGCCGTACCGCAAAGCCGGTCAGGTAGGTGATCCGGGGCAGTGGTAGCGGGCGGTAGCTGTTGTTGAGTATTACTCCGTCATACTTATTCCAGTCTGGCTCCTGCGTGAGAATCTCAGCCTCGATTTCCTCTCCAGAGACCAACTCGGCTATGCGCTCAATGCTCCCTCGGATCGACTCAACCCATGGGAACAAGCCTAGACGGAGGGGATGAGGGGGAACATTTAATGGCGACAGGGCATCCATGCTTTCCTCTCAGGAAAAATTCACAAAGCAACGGAGTCATTTAATCGAAGGAACAAGCCGCTCAAGAAATGCCGCGATGCGCTCCGAGGCGTGGCCATCGCCATAGGGGTTGGAAGACTGGACCATAGATTGGTATACCTCCGGATTGTTCAACAGCCGCTCCGTCTCCAGTACCATTCGTACTGGATCTGTTCCTACCAGACGCACCGTCCCGGCGTCTACAGCTTCTGGACGTTCGGTAGTCTCGCGCATCACCAGCACTGGGACCCCAAGCGCCGGCGCCTCCTCCTGCACTCCTCCGGAATCGGTGAGAATCAGAAAGGCACGGCTCATCAAAAAGACAAACGGGAGGTATTCTTGGGGCTCAATGAGGAAGACCCGCTCTGCCCCTCCAAGAATACGTTGGACAGGTTCCTGTACCGAAGGATTGAGGTGCACAGGATATACGATCTGCAGATCCTCGCGTTTGCTCAGGGTCCGGAGCGCCTGACAGATCTGCTCCAGGCCACTGCCAAAGTTTTCCCGACGATGTCCGGTAACCAGCAGCAGTCGTTGGGCCGGATTGAGAAAAGAAAATCGATCTTGAAGAACTTCGTACAGTGCAGCCTCCTCCCGGAGGCGCCGCTTCACCTCTAGGAGTGCGTCAATTACCGTGTTCCCCGTAACGTAGATGGAGGTCTCTGGGACATGCTCGCGCAGCAGGTTTTGACGAGCCTGCTCCGTTGGGGCAAAATGCCAGCGGGCTAGGCGGCCCACCACGGTCCGATTCATCTCCTCTGGCCAGGGCATCTGCAGGTCCATAGTCCTCAGTCCAGCCTCCACGTGTCCCACGGGGATACGGGCATAAAAAGCAGCTAGGGCCGCCGCCAGAGCTGTGCTGGTGTCACCGTGCACCAGTACTAGGTCGTAGGTTTTGGAGCGAAGCAGATCTCGCAGCTTGAGCAGGATCTGGCAGGTGATGTCGGTCAACTCCTGTCCAGGCCGCATTATGTCCAGGTCGTGATCTGCCGCAACATCAAAAAGTTGAAGGACCTGGTCCAGCATATGCCGATGCTGTGCGGTCACACACAGTTCCACTTCCAGCCCGGGACGGCGCCGAAGCGCGGTGAGCACCGGGAGCATTTTGATTCCCTCTGGGCGGGTTCCGACTACTAGTAAAATCTTCATCCTCTGTCCCCGGTCGAGTTGAAATGAATTCACTGCTCTACAGATGATTTGGGCTGTGTTGGGAGAATCCTCGCCGATTCATCAGGTATACTCAACGCAAAACCATTGAGACGCTCCTCCCGAAGTATATCTCGCCTTCCAACATGCTTCATGC
>JAYPUA010000078.1:0-10655 GCA_038133845.1 Deltaproteobacteria bacterium | reverse complement strand
CAAAAAGAAGGGCGGAGCCTGATCACCCCGGACCACCGGCCTCAAGGAGGCAGTCCCGCAGCCAGCTCAGTCCTTCCAGGGCAAAGGTGAGCTGGTGCTCCTTCCGGCTGAAGAAGGGGTTGATCTGGATGGACCTGAGGTGGATCTTTCCGTTCATGGAGAGCGCCAGGTGGCACTGCCCGTTCTTGCGGCTGCGGCGCTCCGGAGAGGAGGGGCCGGCCATCCCGGTCTCTGCCAGCGCCCATTGGGCCCCGGTCTGACTCCGAACCGCCTTCACCAGCGCCTCGGCCATCTTCGGGGTCACGCTGGACTCCCCCCGTGTGGAGCGTCCGAGGAGGCGCTCTTTCTCCTCGTGCGAGTAGGCCACGTTGCTTCCCAGGAAGTGCTGAGAGACCCCGGATACGGTGGTCAGAGCGGAGGCGATGCGTCCTCCGGTGCTGGTCTCAACCAGCGCCAGCAGGTGTGGTGCGCCTCCCTCTGCACGGGCGTCGAGGATCTGTTTCACCTCCACGGCGCACCGCTCCAGCTGCTTCTCCAACTGCCGGCAGTTGAACTCCCACTCGTTGAGAAAGAGGTCCGTCCCTTCACGTCGGTAAAACTGACGCTCGGCGACCAGCTTCCCGGCCGCATCCGGGAGGAAGCGTGTCAGGGAGTGCCCGGCCTGAACGGCCCGACGGATCAAGGTTGAGGAGAGGTCCAGCAGCGGATGCAGTGCCGGAGGGAGGAGCTGGAGGTCCAGCTGCTCCGAGGCCGGCGCCAGCCCCCGGACCTGCTTCAGGTTCTCCAGGGCCTGCTGCAGATCGACCGCTCCACGGCGCACCGCCAGCAGCCGCGCCTCTTCCGTGATCACCTGCAGGTCTTCATCGGAGAAGATCTCCGGGTTGGCCATGCGCTCCACCAAGTCGGCTCCCACCAACAGCAGCACAGGCTCCGGTTCCAGCTGGTGGGCCCGGATCTCCTGGACGTGCTCGGCCAGACGAAACGGGCGGTTGTGTTCAAACTCGATGGTGGAGATCTCAGCGTTTTGGACCGAGAGCTTCAGCGATTCGCTCTGGCGACCGAGCACCCGCGCCGGATAGCTGGTCGCCGGGGTCCCCCAGTCCTGCAGCGCGTGGTGGAGGATCTGCAGCCGCAGCTGCTTCTCCAGAATCTGCTGGCGTTTGGTGGGGTCCGGATGCTGCCCGTTGGAGAGCAGAAAGACCACCCGCTCCAGGCTGGCCTGCTGGCGCAGAGCGCACTCTGCCAGCAGCAGGTGGTGGAAGCCGACGGGGTTCCCGGTGAGTGGAAGATAGACGGTGCGGGGCGCTTCTGGAGTCATCCCTTCGCCCCCTGCAGGACGGGATTCCCGTTTTCACGGGAATGACGTGTGGAGCTGCTCAATTTGAAAGCTGGAGTTTGTTCAGGGGGACGCATTGACTCCACCATGTCTCAGGACGGGATTCCCGTTTTCACGGGAATGACGTGTGGGGGAATGGGCTCAGGCAGCGGCTTCTTCGGCAAACTGCTGCGCCTGCTGCATCAGGCGCAGGTTGAGCATCTTCAAGGTCGCGTTCACCGCGGCCATCACCTGATCCGGGTCGACGCCCACGGTCTGCACGCGCTTGCCCTCCAAGTCCCAGGTGATCAGACACTCCGTCAGCGCGTCGGTCTGTCCTCCACGGGGAATCCGGACCTCGTAGTCGACCAGCATCGGGCACTCTTGATGCTGCCGACGCAGGATCTTGCGCACGGCGCTCATGAAGGCGTCGTACCCGCCGTTGCCGCTTCCGGCCTCACTGAACTCCCGGTCATCAAAGGACATCCGGACCGAGGCGACGGCCTTGATGCCGATGCCGCTGCTCACGGTGCATCCGAGCAGCTGCACGCGCTGGGTGTCGTGCGTCTCCAGCACGTCCGTGATGATGAAGGGCAGATCGGCGAGCGTGATCGTCTTCTTCGAGTCTCCCAACTCCACCACCCGTCGCAGCACCTTCTGCAGATTCTCCTCCGAGAGCTGGATCCCGAGCTGCTCCAGGTTTTTGGCCAGCGAGGCCTTGCCGCTCATCTTGCCCAGCGCGTAGCTGCGCTTGCGCCCGAAGCGCTCCGGAGTGATCGGGTTGTGGTAGAGACCGCCCTTGCGATCGCCGTCGGCATGAATCCCGCTGGTCTGGGTGAAGACGTCCTCTCCAACAATCGGGGCGTTGCTGGCGAGGCGCTTTCCGGAGAAGCTCTGGATCATCTCGCTCAGCGGTGCCAGGTGCGACTCGTCAATTGCCACCTGCATCCCCAGCTTGTCGCGAAGAACCACGGACACCTCGGCCAGCGAGGCGTTTCCGGCCCGCTCGCCCAGACAGTTCATGGTGCAGTGGATGTTGCGGATTCCGGCCTTCACGGCAAACAGCGCGTTGGCCACGCCGAGACCGTAGTCGTTGTGCGGGTGAAAGTCGAAGGTTGCCCAGGGGAAGCGGCTCATCATGTCCGTCAGGCTCTCGTGGACCTCCGTTGGAGACATCACCCCGAGCGTATCCGGGAGCATGAAGTGTCCGATGCCCTCTCCTTCGAGTGCGGCGACCATGTCGTAGACGTACTGGGGGCTGTCGCGGTATCCGTTGGACCAGTCTTCGAGGTAGATGTTGGTCTGGACTTGGTGTTCGCGGGCGTAGCCCAGCGTCTGTCGGATCTCGGCGAGGTGCTGGTCCAGCGTCTTGCGGAGCTGGTTGCGGCAGTGGTTTTCGCTGCCTTTGGTGAGCAGGTTCACCACTCGGGCTCCGGCTTCCCGAATCCAGTCAATGCTCTTGGTGTGGTCGACAAACCCCAGGACCTCGATCTGGTCCACAAAACCGTGCTCCACGGCCCACTCGGTAGTTCGCCGGACCCCGTCCTGCTCGCCGGCAGAGACTCGGGCCGAGGCGATCTCCAGACGATCGACCCGGAGCTTCCGGAGCAAGGCCTTGGCGATGTTGAACTTTTCAGCAGGAGTGAAGGACACGCCCCGGGTCTGCTCGCCATCGCGCAGGGTGGTGTCGAGGAGGGTGACGGAGTTCTCTGGAGTCATGAACCTTGCTTGGGTGAACCTCCTGGAGTGAGGAGGCGTTGTGTTTACTTCCGGGCTCGGTAGTGAATCAGCAACGCAGCCGAGATCACCAGCGTCAGCCCGATGTGCAGCGTCCGGGGAAGCTCGAAGGCTTCACGGCCCCAGAGCCACAGGATCACCCCGGTCAGGATCAGGCCGAGGCCGGAGATCAGCTGCAGCATGCCGGAGACCATTACCCACGACCACTCCCTGAGTCGGTAGGAGTGTCCCTGGATGTGGTCCCAGGAGTACATCGGGAAGATGACGATGAAGAAGAAGCCGACCCACATGTGTCCCAGGGCGATCGCGGTCTGACGCTCCCACTCCCACCATTCCATCCCTGTCAGCACCACGCCGGAGAGGATCAGTCCCAGGCTGCTGGCGATCACCAGCTTCCTCATGACACGGCTCCAGCGGGCTTCCGAGAGAAAGCATGCGGAGGTGGGGGCAAACAGGTCACTTTGTGCTGTGGCTGGTTTGGGCAAGCCCTCTCCGGCTCCCCGAACCTTCCGGGGGCCTTGCAATGGCGCGTGAGGTGGCCCTCAACGGAGAGTTCGGGGGCCTTCAGGGCCTCTCCCGACAGAAACTCACAATTTTACGTTATGCCTGCGCGGAGAGCAAACCCATTTCCACCAACTGCCTGCGCAGGTCCGGAGAATCGGTGAAGACAATCCCCGTCATCCCGGTGGAGCGGGCAGACTCGATGTTGTCGTCACGGTCATCGATGAAGACGCAATCTTCAGGGCGGAGAGAGAACTTCTCATACAGCCGATGGAAGATCGCCGGGTCAGGCTTCTTGAGTTTCTCCTCTCCGGAGACCAGCAATCCGTCGAAGTGCTCGAGGAAGGCAAAGCGTTCCCGGGCAAAGCGGAAGGTCTCTGCAGACCAGTTGCTGAGGACGTAGAGCGGGGTTTCCTGGCGCTTCAGCTCTTCCAGAATCCGGACGGTTCCTTCCAGCGCCCCGCCGAGCATCTCCGGCCAGCGCTCCGAGTAGGCCCGGATCAGCACCTCGTGCTGCGGGAACTCCGCGATCTTCTCGGCAACCCCCTGGGCCATCGAGAGTCCCTCGTCCATCTGCTCGTTCCAGGAGGCAAACCCAATCTCGCTCAGGAAGTCCTCGACTTCGGCCTCGGAGTTCAGCAGTTTGCGGTAGAGGTAGCGTGGGTTCCAGTCGATCAGGACCCCACCGAGGTCGAAGACCACCGTGGAGGGAGAGGGCGTCGCCATGTTCAGTTGCTTGAAGAGGTGATTGTTTGCCGCGTCAGGAGCCGGCAGGCCCCTGCGCGCATGAAAGGAGGGCTCAGCGTTGAGCCACAATTCCGGACTCTCCGGAGAAGTGCTGATCCAGCGCCTGGGCCAGCGCCTGGGCCATATTCTGCCGCACGGAGTCCCGCAGCAGGTCCTGGCGGTCCCGGGAGTGGTTCAGGTTGGCGACCTCCACCAGCACCGAGGTGGGCACCTTGCTGTAGCGCAGCACGCCGGGGAGCGTCTTCTTCCCGCGACGGTACAGGTAGCCCCGGACGGCCTTGGAGGAGTGGACCCGCAGTCCGGCGCTCCGGAAGGACTGAATCACCGTCTCTCCGAACACCTCGCTGGCTTCAGCCGCGCTGCGGTTCTCTCGCTGGCTGTAGTGGATGGTCCGCACATACTCCTTGCGCTGTCGGTAGACGCTGCTGTTGAGGCCAAAGCGCGACTTGCGCAGCCGGTGATCCGGGAAGTAGACCATCGCGCCGCTGAGCGAGGCGTGCAGCGCGTCGCCGTGCAGGCTCATGAAGACGATGTTCTCATCCGGGACGCCCTTGCGTCGCAGGTCCTGGTAGAGGTGGTTGATCAGGTACACGCGCATGTTGATCCCGGTCCGGGAGTTGCGCACCGTGTAGCGCGGGTTGACCAGCAGGTACTCGTCGTCGTCATGACGTGGGTTGAGCCGCTTCACCGGGGCGCTCTGGTTCGGGTCCACCAGCGTCGGGTGCACGGTGATCCCACGCTTCTTGAGCAGCGGGATCAGGCGCAGGCTGATGTCGTAGACCACCTCGTCTTCGTGAATGCGGTCCTTGCGCGACTTGGAGCCTGCGATCGCTCCCGGATCACGTCCTCCGTGTCCGGCATCCAGGATCACGTGCAGCTTTTGACGCCGCGGGGCCGGACGCTTGACGACCACCTTGGGGGCTGGCCGCGAGCTGCCTTCGGAGGTGTACTCCTCGGAGATCCAGTCCAGCGGAATCCGGATCTCCTGCCTGGGCTGGACGAGGCGCGGGTTGCGGATCTTGTTCAGGCTCAGCAGCTGGTTCGCCAGGTCATCGACCTCGTCATGCAGCAGACGCCCGGTGAAGCGCACGACCACCGAGGAGTAGATCGCCTCTCCGGACTGCATCCGGTAGAAGACGTGCCCGGGGTCGCTGGCCTTGACATAGAGCGGCTTCTGGATTTTGGAGGCGGGACGAAGCCCCAGCTCCGGGTCCACCCAGTCCCAGGGAAAGACCACCCGCTCGTTGCGGCGCAGCAGGTTCCCGTTCTGCCGCAGGCGGTTGTGTCGCGCCACTTTCAAAGGAGAGGTCCCGGCGCGGGCAAAGTACTCCACCAGCACCGTCAGGTTCTCCCACGAGTGCGTCACCCGGTGCTCCCAGCCTTCAGCGCTGGACTGGTCCTTGGCAAAGAACGCCTTCAACGCTGCACCACGGATCTTTCCGTCCAGCAGCTCCAGCGGCAGGGTCAGGTCGTGCCCGACCATCAGCGGCCTCTTGTGAAAACGCTTCAGGGTCTTGTAGCTCCGGTGGCCTTCGCGGAACACCCGCTGAGCCAGTGCGTGTCCGCCTTCGCCACTGCGAGGAGGCAAGCGCACAGAAAGCCGGTGGTTCTTCCAGCCAACCTTCATCTGGTCCGGTCCCAGCTGAAACGCGGTCCATTGTGCCCAAGCCGCCTGGGACGCGAGCAGGAACAGCGTGGTCAGCACGACCCGGAGGAGTCGGGGGAGCGTGCTTGAAGAAGAGGCCGAAGGGGCTGAGGCAGACTGCATGAAGAGGCTTGGGGACATCAGGAGTTGAAGGCGGTTCGCAGGACCGGCTCACAGGCTCGGCGCGCTTTGGGGTCATCGGCGAGGCACGGGGCCTCTTCAGAGTCTGAAGGAGCCGAGGGGGTGTCTTCTCCGGCCCAGTCGAGAGGTTTGACAAATTCTGGGCTGACCCAGTCCAGCGGAATGCGGATGGACTGTCCGGGAGCAATCTCGCGGGCCTCGCGCAGGTGGTTCAGGGCCAGCAGGTCGCCGATGGCCTTGACGATGTCATTGTGCCGAGAGCGCCCCAGAAAGCGCATCACCACGGCAGAGTAGAGCGCCTCTCCGGACTGCATCTGGTAGCTCGCAAAGCGCTGACCGTCCTGCTCCGTGACCAATTTCAGCGGAGGCTGCAGCTCCATCGGCTGCAGCTCCAGCTCGGGGCGAATCCAGGACCAGGGGATGAGCACCTCGCTGCCTCGGGAGAGGCCTGAGTGCGCCAACCCGTTGAGGGGGCTCAGCTTCCCGGGAGTTACGGATTCGTTGAGAAACCAGGCGTGCAGCGCGGCTTCGTCCTCCCAGGCATAGACGACCTTGTGCCTCCAGCCGGAGGCCGTGGGGCGGTCTTCGGGAAACAGGGCCTGCAGGGCGGCGCCTTGAATGGAGCCGCGAAGCATCGGGAAGGGGATCGTGATCCACTGCTCCGGAGAGAGCGGCTGCGCGCCTGGCAGCTCCCGGATACTCCGGAACCGGTGTGCCCCGTCACGAAGCACTCGCATCGCCAGCCGATACTCCCCCTCTTCCGGAAGGGGCTGGATCTGCACGAAGATTCCGGACTCCGGCCGTCCCTGCGCTGAAAGCGCGCCGAGGTGGCCGACCCGCATCAGGTGCTGGTGGTTGAAGATGAAGGAGGCCAGTGGAATCGGTGCTCCGGAGGTCGCCAGCAGCACTCCGGCCCAGCAGAGGCTCACCCAGAGGAGGAGGATTTTCCGAATCATCGAGAATCCGAAATCACAAAATCGTTTGAGGAAAAGCGTATCGTCACCATTGAACCTCATCGAACAAAAACCATGCCAGCCTTCCGGAGGTTTCTGCAGATCCTCGTGGTTCCGCATTGCACCCTGAGCGTACCGGGAGTACTCTTTTGACTCCATTCCGTGCGCTTTGACTTCGCTCAGCGAGTGTTTCCCTCAGCGGACCTTTGGGCTCCGCTCAACGAGCGCGTGGATTTTGCCCAGCAGCCCTGAATACTGATCATGAACTCCACTGAAGAGCGTGCGAAGAGCAAGCGCATCGCCAACTTTCTCCCAGCGCTGAGGTTTCTGCGTCCCTACAAGCTGCGCCTGCTTGCCGCCGGGGGGGCCCTGGTCTTCACGGCCGGAGTGTCGCTCTCGCTCGGACAGGGCGTCCGGCTGCTCATTGACCAGGGCTTTGTCGCCGGATCTCCGCAGGCGCTGACGCAGACGCTGGCGATCTTCCTGGTGCTGGTGCTGCTGATGGCCTCCGGGACGTTCCTGCGCTTCTATCTGGTCTCGTGGCTTGGGGAACGCGTCAGCGCAGACCTGCGCAAGGCGGTCTTTGAACACCTGCTCCGGCTGCATCCCGGATTCTTTGAGACCAACCTCAGCGGTGAAATCCAGGCCCGGATCACGGCGGACACCACGGTGCTGCAGACGGTGATTGGCTCCTCCCTCTCGGTGGCCTTGCGCAACGCGCTGATGTTCCTCGGCGGCATCGGCTGGCTGTTCTGGACGAACCCGAAGCTCACGGCGATTGTGCTGGTGGCGGTGCCGCTGCTGGTTTCGCCGATCGTGATCTTTGGCCGTCGGGTGCGCCGGCTCTCACGGACGAGTCAGGACAAGGTCGCCTCGGTCGGGGCGTATGTGGGCGAGGCGCTGCAGCACATCAAGATCGTGCAGGGCACCAACCATCAGCCGCATGACGAGCAGGCCTTTGCAGCACATGTCGAGGCCGCATTTGGTGCCGGAATTCAGCGCATTCGGCAGCGGGCCGTGCTGATCGCCGTGGTGATGTCGCTTGTGCTCGGGGCGATTGGTGGCATGCTCTGGGTGGGAGGGCAGGACGTGCTGGCCGGAAGGATCAGCCCCGGAGAGCTGGCGGCCTTTGTCTTCTACGCGTTGATTGTGGCCAGCTCGCTGGGCTTCCTGAGCGAGGTGATTGGCGACCTCCAGCGCGCTGCCGGGGCCACCGAGCGCCTGATGGAGCTGCTCGAGGCCACCCCGGAGATCCGTGATCCGGAGTCACCGCTGCCGCTGCCGCAGCCGGTGCGAGGAGCGCTGGAGATCGAGAACCTCGGCTTCGCCTATCCGTCTCGTCCGGAGATCCGGGCGCTCGATGGCCTGAGCCTGCGGGTGGAGCCCGGGATGACGATGGCGCTGGTGGGGCCTTCCGGGGCCGGGAAGTCGACGCTGCTGGAGCTGCTCGTGCGTTTTTACGATCCGCAGTCCGGAGCGATTCGGTGGGACGGTGTGGACCTGCGACAGCTGCGCCTGAGCGACCTCCGGGAGCAGCTGGCCTTTGTTCCGCAGCAGCCCACGCTGTTCAGCACCACCGTCTGGGAGAACCTGCGCTACGGACGTCCGGAGGCCACGGAGGCACAGATGATCGCCGCTGCCCGAGACGCTCATGCCCACGAGTTCCTGGCCGCGCTGCCGCAAGGGTACGGCAGCTTCCTGGGCGAGCAGGGCGTGCGGCTCTCTGGAGGACAGCGTCAGCGGCTGGCCATTGCCCGGGCGATCCTGCGAGATCCGACCCTGCTGCTGCTGGATGAGGCGACCAGCGCGCTGGATGCAGAGAGTGAGCGGGTGGTGCAGGAAGCCTTGATGCGGCTGATGCAGCAGCGGACGACCCTGGTGATCGCGCACCGGCTGGCGACCGTGATGCATGCGGACCAGATCGCGGTGATGGACCACGGACGCATCGTCGCCCAGGGGACGCATCAGGAGCTGCAGCGCACCTCCGCGCTCTATGCCCGACTCTGCGAGCTGCAGTTCCGCGCCTCTCCAGCGCTGGCCGCGTGAACCGCTCTCCACGTTTCTGCACTCAAGATTTTTTCCCAAATGCCGATATCTCCTTCTGAGGACCTGCTTCCGGGGGTGGAGTTCCACCTCCCGTTTGCAGACTACCAGCAGCGCCCCGGGATCAACCAGAGCCTGCTGCGTCGTCTGCTGCAGGGCCGTCCGGTCGATTCCGAGCCCCCCATCCACTCGCTGGCACTGGAGGCAGGAAATGCCGGGCACTGCCTGCTGCTTGAGCCCGAGCGGTTCCTGGAGCAGTACGTGCGCGCTCCGGAAGGGCTGCGGCCTCGAAGAGAGCGAGGGAAGGCGCTGTGGGCGGAGGAGTCCCAAAAGCATCCCGGGAAGACCCTCTTGCGCACCAACCTCTGGGATGCGCTGATGCGCCTGCGGGACAGCGTGCAGGCGGACTCCCGAATACGCGAGGTGCTGGAGTCTTCACGGACCGAGGTCTCGCTGTTCTGGGAGCATCAGGGGCAGGCCTGCAAGGGCCGTCCGGATGGCTGGAACCGGGAGACCCACGAGCTGTTCGACCTGAAGATCGTCGGACACATTCCGGGCTCCTGGACGTCCTGGGCTGCTCAGCGAGACCTGGACTTGCAGGCGTCCTGGTATGCCGAAGGGCTCCGCCAGATCAGCGGACGAGCCCCAAGGTGCTTTGTGCTCCTGGTGGAGCGGTTTCACCCCCATCGGTTGCTCTGGCAACCCTGGGATCCCGCCCAGCTGGATGCCGGCCGGGAGAAAGTGAAATCTGCTCTTGCACTTTGGGAAAAAATTCCCTAGCGTACTACGCTGTTTTTGTGTACAAGCGTCCAAGCGTGAATTAAAGTTGCGTTAGGTGCTTGACACTGCAGGAAAAACCCCCTAAAAGTTGGGGGACTTCCTGCAAGCGGTTCCGCTTCAGGACCTGAACGAAACCCCTTGACGGCCCCTCCCGGTCGTCGCACAGGGGGACGCTGCCTCCGGAAACTCCCGGGGCGCACGTGTGGCTCGAAGGCTCGCTTCGAGGGATTTCGCTCAGGCTTCCAGCTTCGGAACTTTGCCTGTGGGGACAACGACGGACCAGCTATGTCGGCCAGGACATTTGGCTCCGTGACACGGCACACTCAATCTGGCCGGTTGAGTGACTCACCGCCTTGCGGTACTCTTGGCCCGAATGATGCAGATCGTTTGGGATGATTCCTTCGTTTCGGAATCGCGAGGGCAGTTGCACCTGTGCCTGCATCTGCACCGTGCTTTTGATCCGTTCCCGTGATGGTCACGGAAACAACATCCTTCATAAATCCTAGGAGATTTCCTTATGAAGAAGCTCAGCAACATGATGCTTGCCGCGGTTGCAGCTGCAGCAATCGCCACCCCCGCCATGGCGTGGGACTTTGGTGCCACTGGTAGCGCCGAAGCGACCTTCAACCAAACCACCACGAAAGCTAGCGAATCTGCGAAAGCTGTTGTCAGCGGTGGGTTTGCCAGCGATGCAGGCGCGATCACGCTGAAGTCGAGCAACACCGACGGTGATCACTCTGCAACCCTGAGCTACGCTCTGGACTGGGACGGGAACCTGGACGAGGTCTGGACC
>JAYPUA010000077.1:0-10900 GCA_038133845.1 Deltaproteobacteria bacterium | reverse complement strand
GCAGCGGCACCGCCACCAGGTTGAGCACCAGCAGGCGATTGCCCAACTGTTCAATGTCCTGCCGGAGGATCTTGCGGACCTCGCGCAGCTTGCGACGCGTCTGGCGCTCTTCCTCTCGGAACTGTTTGATCTCATCCTGAATTTCCGGAGGCAGCAGGATTTCCTTCTGGCCCTCCTTGCCGGCTCCCTGAAGGAGCTGCTCCAACCGGCGCTGAACCTCTTCCAGCGACTGCTGGAGTTGCATCTCCTCTGCCTGATAGCGCACTTGGGCGTCTTGTTGCAGCGCGATCAGCCGGGTGAAGGGACGTTGGAAGCGCCCGCGGGAGCGGATTCCCTGCAGAGCGTCATTTCCGGAGAAGTACTCGACCGCTCCGAGCCCCAGGTTCAGGTTGTCGTTGGTGGGCTGAACCAGCGTCTGTCCCAGAAAGTTGAGCTTCTGCACCGAGTAGTCGTCGCTGAGGAAGTCCACATCCGAAAAGACCAGAATCGTATTGGATTCAGCGGTCTCCTTCAAGTGCGGTTTTGAGTAGCTGGGTGGCGGCGTGGAGTCGTCCGTCTGCTTTGGGGCTGGTGGGCCCTCCGGGAAGGCGCTGGAGAACTTGCCGGTATAGAGGGCAACCAACGCCTTGGGCTCGGGAGAGGTCTTCAGCTCCCGGACCATCTGCTGGGGTTGCATGAAGCGCGTCATGAAGGCGTCCATCATCCCGCTGTCCGGGCTCGCCGAGAGCAGCGGAGTCATCTCCACGCTGTAGTTGTCCAGCTTGCCCAGGCTCCCGGCCTCGATGAAGAGCAGCGACTCCAACTCCGAGGTCAGCGGGTGATCAGCGCTCAGAGCGTTGCTCCGGATACTCATCCAGAACGGAAAACGCATCACTCCGGAGTTGGTGTTCACGGGGGTCGCGTATTGGAAGTCCCCCACGATCTTTGAGCTGTCGAAGGCGATGCCCCAGGCCTCCCGGAGCTGAGGCAGGTCGCTGGTCAGGTTCGGCTGCTGACTCATCCGGTTCATCGGAGAGGCCAGGTCCGACCGGGCGCTTGGGTCGAGCAGCAGCACCAGCCTCCCACCGCGCATCACGTACTGGTCAAGAGCATACTGCAGGGAGTCGCTGAACTCCTTGGGGTGTACGACGAGCAGGAGCGAGATGTCCTCGGGAACCTCGGTGAGGTTGGTCTGCAGCATCCGGACGTCCTGAAACTTCTCCAGCTCGCTCAGAAATGCCCACTTCTCTCCAGGAGGTTGTCCGGGCATGAGAGCCGGTCCGCCGGCAAGGTCCATCGAGGAAAGAATTCCCACCTTGGGCTTGTTGACCTGGCTGACCTGGTAGATGGACTGGGTCAGGTCGTACTCCAAAAACTCCTGCCGACGCGGATCCAGGAACGGGAGGGCGGTCTCGCGATCAAGCATCTGCATGGCGATCCCGAAGTAGACCGCGTTGCCGCTGGGCAAGGTCACGGCCTCGATCCCGTACTTCTGCGCCCACTCCTCCTCCTCGGAGTCCGGCTTCGGATCGAAAATTTGCAACTCCAGCCGACCCCCGGAGAGGGCTTCATACTCTCCCAGCAGGTCCTCCACGCGCTGGCCGTAGGTCTTGAAGCTGTTGGGCAACTCCTCGCTGCTTCGAGAGAAGTAGAGCTTCACCAGCAGGGGGTCTTTCAGGTCCTGAAGGATCTCCCGGGATCCTTCAGAGATGGTAAAGAGGCGATCCTCAGTGATGTCCAGACGTGCTGCCGGGAGCAGGAAGACCAGCACATTGACGGCGATCAGGCAAACGAACAGCAGCAACACAAGGATCCAGGGTTTGGTGCGCTCACCGAAATTCATGGCGTGTCTTTGTCAGTAGGGTAGGTTTCGTGGAAACAGGCATCAGCCTCCGGCATGAAGGCCTGACGCAGGGGGGACCTGTGCGTCCGCCCAGTTGCAAAATCCGGTATTCATCATTTGTTCTGCGACTCCAGCACCACCACGTTGATCAACAGCATGAAGCCGATGATGGAGGTGAAGTAGACCAGGTCCCGCAGGTCGATAACGCCTCTGCGGATGGCCTCGAAGTGGCTGGCGAAGCTGAACTGGCTGAGCGCATCGGTCAGCCAGACCGGGAAGATGGCATTCAGCGCGTTGGAGAACACGCCCCAGCCCAGCAGCACGAGGACCAGGCAGATGATGACGCTGAGGATGAAGCTGATTACCTGGTTCTTGGTCAGCGCGGAGGTGAAGCTGGCGATGGCCAGGTAGGCGCCTGCCATGAGGAAGCTCCCGAAGTATCCGGAGAGGATCGGGCCGTTGTCGGGCTCTCCGAGATAGTGCACGGTGAAGACCATCGGGAACGTGAGGAGCAGGGCCACACCGATGAAGACCCACGCCGCGAGGAACTTTGCAAACACGCTCACTCCCAGCCGCACCGGGAGGGTGAGCAGCAGCTCATGGGTTCCGGCTCGACGCTCCTCGGCCCACAGGCGCATGCCGACCGCCGGGATCAGGAACAGGTACAGCCACGGGTGGAAGAGGAAGAAGATCTCCAGGCTGGCCTGCTGAGAGTCGTAGAAGTTTCCCAGCAAAAAGGTGCAGCCGGCGTTGGCGATCAGGAAGATGATGATGAAGACGTAGGCCACCGGAGAGCGGAAATAGGCCAGCAGCTCACGTTTGAAGATCGGGTTCAGTCCGTTCATGGCTCAGCGGTTGGTGGTCAGGGTTCGGAAGACTTCGTCCAGGCGCCCGCGCTCAATGGAGAACTCGGACACCGTCCTCTGCTCACGTGCGAGCACCTGCTGCACGTCCACGGCGATGCTCCTCCCGGACTCCGGGATCAGCCGCATGCGGGCTTCTCCGGCGCCAGAGTAGGGGACCGACTCGATCTGGGCGACGCCGTCGATCTGCTCCAGGGCCGCCTGGACCGTCTGTGCTTCGGACTCTGCGAGGGTGAGCAGCACCGCGTTGTGGTAGCGCGACTGGGCGAGCAGCTCCTCGGGGGTGCCGTATCCCACGATTTCTCCACGGGCGATGATCAGGGCCCGGGAGCAGACGGCCTCCACCTCCTCCAGGATGTGGGTTGAGACGAGAACGGTTCGGGGTTCTCCCTTCTCCGTGCGCTCTTGGCTCATCTGACGGATCAATTCCCGGACCTCGTGCTTCTGGTTCGGATCAAGCCCATCGGTGGGTTCGTCGAGGATGAGCACCGGAGGGTCGTGCAGCAGAGACTGTGCGAGGCAGGTGCGCTGGCGGTAGCCTTTGGAGAGCGTCTCGATCATCTGCCGGCGCACGTCGGAGAGAGCGGTCAACTCCAGCACCCGGTCGACTTGTCGATCGCGCGATGTTCCGGAGTAGCCGCGTACCTCGGCAATGAACCGGAGAAACTCCTCCACCAGCATCTCGCCATAGGATGGGGCGCTCTCCGGGAGATAGCCGATGCTTTCGCGCACCTGGATTGGCGCGTCGAGGATGCTGTGTCCGCAGACCTCCGCTGTCCCGGAGGAGGGAGGGAGGAAGCCGGTGAGCATCTTCATCGTGGTCGACTTCCCGGCACCGTTGGGTCCGAGGAAGCCCAGGATCTCGTTCTTTCCCACCTCGAAGGAGAGTTGATTCACCGCTTGGAACAGTCCGAAGCGCTTGCTCAGCTGATGTACTTGAATCATGGCAGCACACTCTGATAAAACAGGGCTCGTTGAGGAAAAATGAACCTTTATGATTCAAAGGATGGGGCGATTTTGCAAGTACCAACCCCAAAATTTTGTTTCTGCGACCTGACGTCACGGTTCTGCAGGTCCGGTCCGGTTGGCCTGCTGGCGGTTTTCAGGTTTTCACGAATCTTGAATGTCCCTGCGCGGAAGTTCGCCAACCCCGAACCATAAATGAGCGTGATAATGAAAAAGTGGGTGTGGAGCATACTGCTCTGGAGTCTGGGAGGAGTTCAGGCTGCAGTTCCGGAAGACATGATGAGTCGCTATTCGGCCCAGTCCCATGCGGAGCCGCTGCCGTGCTACCTGAGTGAGGTGGAGGTGTCCCTGAACGACCTGCAGATGCAGGTCCAGTTGGTCCTGGACACTCCGGATGGTGCGCTGGAGTACTGTGTGTTCCAAAGCCGAGAGGCGCAGTTGGAGGTGGATCAGGGCGACTTCTTCTTCGAGCTGCCGATGACGGACAGCCGCTCCCTGTACACCATCCGCAGCGGCCGCATCGAGCCGGACCCCTCGGAGGGCTGGCGCGCTCCTCAGCTGGTCCTGAGCTTCGCCTTCCTCCGGGAGCAGAACGTCTATCGCCTCAAGCTCAAGGGCCGGGCCAGCGCGCTCGCCGAGTTCCATCGGCGCATGTCCTTGACCGGAAACGCGCAGGAGGCTCCGGACCCGATCCCGATGGCCCCGATCAACAAGGGGTATCAGGATCTGAGGTTCGGCATGAGCCTGGACCAGGTGGAGGTGCTGCTGCGTCGGGTCTGTGACACCTACTTCCGGGATGGCCTCGACCTGTTGGCCGATCGCTGCTACCGCGTGGGAGGGGTGCGCCGGGACCTGGTGCTCTCATTCGGGAGGCTCAATCAGCAGCTGCAGAGCATTGAGCTGCGCATGGGGATCTTCTCGCAGGAGCGCCTGACGGAGGTGGCCGAGACGCTGGAGCAAAAGTACGGTTCCGGACAGGGGCTCCCCCTCAGCCAGCTCTCTCGCATCAACGGACGCCCTGGAGAGCGGTTGCTGCGCTACTATGGCGGCGGGTCGGTGGCCCTGCAGGTCATGGTCGATGGCGCGAACTCGGAGATGTCGGTGATCTACCTGGACGCCGAGCTGGCCCGACGCCTGGCCGCCACTCGCCCCAACTCCAACCTCTTCCAGGACCTCTGAGCCTCCTGTTCGCGGAGCGCTGGGTCCTGACCCCCTCTTGTCCCTCTTGACCGGCTCAACCCGTGGGCCTGGGGGCTCTTTTTCCTCGGCCACGGCTTCGATGCTGGCAAATCCGGAGCCTCGGGATTATCCTGCTGGAGTCCCGGTCCCCTCTTCATCGCTTGCCCACTGCACGACATGGCCGCCTACATTGTTCGCAGACTGCTGCTGATCATTCCAACCCTCTTTGGGATCATGGTGCTGAACTTCTTTATCGTTCAGCTTGCTCCCGGAGGTCCGGTGGAGCAGATGATCGCCCAGATTCAGGGCAGCGCAGTGAGCGCCACGGAGCGTCTGACCGGCAACGGCTCCGAAGTCCAAAGCTCCTCGGGAGGAAAGGGCTCCTCCTCCGGGACCTCGAATGAGAAGTACCGCGGGGCACAAGGGCTGGACCCGGATATCGTCGCCGAGATCGAGCGCATGTACGGCTTCGACAAGCCGATTCACGTGCGCTTCTGGGAGATGCTCAAGAGCTACGCTGTTCTTGATTTTGGAGAGAGCTTCTTCCGGGACCGCGAGGTGCTGGAGCTGGTGCTGGAGAAGATGCCGGTCTCGATCTCCCTGGGAGTGTGGAGCACGCTGGTGGTCTACCTCGTGTGCATCCCTTTGGGAATCGCGAAGGCAATCCGGCACGGGAGCCGGTTTGATGTCTGGAGCAGCACGGTGGTGATTCTGGGAAATGCGATCCCGACCTTCCTGTTTGCGATCCTGCTGATCATCATCTTTGCCGGAGGAGAGTACCTGAACTGGTTTCCGCTGCGAGGGCTGTTCTCTGACAACTTCAGCGAGCTGCCCTTCTGGGAGAAGATGGTGGACTACTTTTGGCATCTGACGCTGCCCCTGCTCTCCATCTTGATCGGCAGCTTCGCGAGCCTGACGATGCTCACCAAAAACTCCTTCCTCGATGAGATCAACAAGCAGTACGTCATCACCGCGCGCTCCAAAGGCCTGACCGAGCAGCGGATTCTCTACAGGCATGTCTTCCGGAACGCGATGTTGATCATCATCGCCGGATTTCCGGCCGCTTTCATCGGGATGTTCTTCACCGGTTCACTGCTGATCGAGATCATCTTCAGCCTCGATGGCCTCGGCTTGCTCGGCTTCGAGTCGACGATCCAGCGCGACTATCCGGTGATGTTCGGGACGCTGTACCTGTTCACACTGCTGGGGTTGATCGTCGGCCTGATCAGCGACCTGATGTACACGGTGGTCGATCCGCGCATCGACTTCGAGTCACGGAGCTGAGGGCGTTCGCGGCGCGCTGCGGATGAGGGCCTCGGCCTGCTCCAGCTCCTGGAGCACGTCCGGGTCGCTCTCCTGCTCCCGGGCCATCGCCAGCAGCTCCTGGGCCTCGGGAGTCCCCACCTGTCCCAGCGCCCAGGCGCAGTGCTGGCGGATCAGCGGTTCCGGATCCTGAACTCCTTGAGCGAGCGCAGGCAGCGCCTCCGGGCTGCCCCAATTTCCCAGCGCCACGGCTACGTTTCGCAGCATCCCCCGGCGTTTTGTTCGCCAGAGCGGTGTCTTCCGGAAGCGCTCTCGAAAGGCCGGATCGTCCAGCCTCATCCACTCGACCAGCATCTCCGGAAAGTGCTCGGCACCCTCACGCAATTCTGAAGCTGTGCTCACCGGAGCCTCCCGGTTCCAGGGGCAGACCTCCTGACACACGTCACAGCCGAAGACCCAGTTGCCGATTCCGGGACGAAGCTCCGGGGGGATCGTCCCCTTGAGCTCGATGGTCAGGTAGGAGATGCAGCGGCGGGCGTCCACGGTACGGTCGGCAACAATCGCTTGGGTGGGGCAGGCCTCAATGCAGCGCGTGCAGGTGCCGCAGTCGACCCGTGTGAAGGGGGCGTCCGGAGGCAGGGCGACCGGAAGCAAAAGCTCGGCGAGGAAGAACCAGGAGCCTTGGGGAAAGTGGATCAGGTTGGAGTGCTTCCCGAACCACCCGAGCCCGGCCTGGTAGGCGACCTCGCGTTCGAGCACGGGTCCGGAGTCGACGAAGCTGCGGGAGTTGCCGCAGATGCCCAGCTCGTCCCGGGCAAAGCGGGCCAATGCGTTGAGCTTGCTGCGGAGGACGTCGTGGTAGTCGGTGCCTTGGGCGTAGCGGCTGACTCGAGCCTGGGCGGGAGAATTCGGGAAGGGAGGGGGGGTGTTGTAATTCAGCCCCAGGGCCACCAGAGTCTGGGCCTCCGGGAGCAGAGTGCGGACGTCCTGCTTGAGCGGAGCATGTCGCTGGAGGTAGCCCATCTCTCCGGCATAGCCACGCTCCAGCCAGGCCTGGTAGATGGCGTGCGTCTGGCTCGGGGCGACCGAGGCGGTGCCAAAGAGCGTGAACCCTAGCCGCCGGGCTTCCTGGCGCAGCCGCTCTTTTTGCTCTGCCGGAGGCACGAGGGAAGGGTCAGGCGCCGATCCCGGCATCCACCGCGTAGACGCCTCGGGTACAGTAGCGGCTGACCTCCGAGCCGAGGAAGAGGATCATCTGCGCCAGATCTTCCGGGAGGATGTGTCCATCCAGGCACTGACGCTCCATCAGGAACTGCTCGTACTCGGGGGTGAGGATCTCCTTGGCCTGCCGCTCGGTGCGCACCGAACCGGGCACCACACAGTTGACGCGGATCCGCTGTTTCCCATAGGCTCGGGCCAGACTGACCGTGAGGCCTTCGATCGCGGCCTTGGCGGTCGTGTATCCGGGCATGATCCCCATGGCCATGTGCCAGCTCACGGAGCCCATGTTGATGATCGAGCCTCCTCCGGAGGCGGCCATTTGAGGCTGAACCGCCTGAGAGACATAGAAGTGGTGGTTGAGGTTGCGGCGCAGGCAACGCTCCCAATACTCCGGGGTGACGTCTGCCGCGTCATGGCGCTCATCGTTGGCTGCGTTGTTGACCAGAACCTTGATGGGGCCGAACCAGTCCTCAACCTGCTTGACTGCCCCGCGGATGGCCTCCGGATCCGTCAGGTCGCAGGCGATGAACTGGGGCGAGGGGCCGACCTCCTTCACTGAAAGCTCGCCTACCAGCGCCTTGGAGGCTTCCTCCTGGATGTCAAGGAAGGCCACGTGGCTCCCCTGCTCGACGAAGGCGCGCACCATGGCGGCTCCGATCCCCGACCCTCCTCCGGTGACCAGGACGACCTTGTCTTTCAGGTCAGGGTAAATGGCTGCAAGCATGTTGTTCCTCTTGGATGAATGGGGGCACGCTCAGATCAGGTCTCTCAGCTGGGCCAGCGTGTAGTGACCTCGGGCCGCAGTGTCTGCCGAGACCGCCTCCACCTTGATGATCCTGAGAGCGTGAGCGTAACGTTTGGTCAATGCCGGGTTGGCAATGATGTGAACCGGCTGGGCATCGGCGATGAAGGTCCGCCGCGCGTCCTTCAACTCGGCTCCGATGAGCAGCCCGGAGAGGTAGTCGGAGAGGGCTTCCGGGGGGATGCGATCGAACAGGCCCATGGTGCGCACACCGAAGAGTTGATGCAGCAGCCCGCCGGTCTCCGTGGAGACGCGCAGTCCGGTGTGCACCCCCTGCTCGAAGATCATCGGATGTTCCTCGTCGGAGGTCATCAGGCGTCCGAGGATGGTGTGCTCGCGGAGTGCGGAGAAAAGCTCGCCGGTGAGGTAGGTCCGGTGCCGCAGGAAGCGCCCGGAGTCCATCTGCACCCACTTGCTGTGCGAGCCGGGGAGGAGGAAGACCCCGGAGGTGTGGTGGCTGGAGCCGAGGACCTGGGTCTCCTCCCCGCGCATCACGTCGGGCAGAGAGGACTTGAGCCCGTAGACCAGCCCCGGGACGATGTAGGTCGGGATCTCGGCGCCGTGCACGCGCTCCATGGCATCGGCGATGTCCTGAGGCGAACAGGGCATGGGGATGTAAGGGACCTCCTTCCAGCCCTGGCGACTGCCGATCATCCCGGAGGCGATCACGATGGACTCCCGGAACAGCCAGTCTCCGATCGTCCGGTGCAGAATCGTCTCAAAGGCGCCGTGCTGGACGTGCATGATCCCCTGCTCGGAGTTGCGGACTTCGAGCACCGTCCCGTCGTCGGAGATGCGGTAGGCTCTCAGGCAGGACGTCCCCCAGTCCAGCCCGATCAGGCGGCTCATTCGATGTAGTGCCCGTCTCTCCACCGGCGCAGTTGCAGCATCTCGGTAAAGATCGTGGGCTTGTAGATGGACTTCTTCAGCAGCATCCTCACACACTCCTGAATGCCCTCAATGATGGAGGGGTGGGGGTGGATCAACTCGGCCAACTCGGAGATGCCCTTGTTCATCGAGATCAGCAGGGCCACGGCCTGGATTGCGGAGGAGGCGTGCTCTCCAAGGGCCCGCATTCCGAGGATCTTCATCTCCTCATCGTCAGTGACCAGAATCTTGAAGAACCCCTGAGTCTTGCGCATCGCCACGGCGCGGGGGATGCACCGAAAGTCAAAGCTGGCCACGCGGTACGACACCCCGGCTTGCTGCGCCTGCTGCTCGTTCATTCCGACTCCAGCCACCTCCGGGCTGAGGAACATGATCGTCGAGATGTTTTCGTAGATCAGCCGGTCCTGATTGTCGCCAAAGATCCGCTCCACGGCATGCCGTCCCTCCAGCTCTCCAACGTTCACCAGGGCGATGTCGGCGGTCATGTCTCCCACCGAGTAGATGTTGGGGATGTTCGTCTGAGTGTCGACGTCATCGACACACCCGCCGCGGTCCAAAGCAACGCCCAACTCCTTGAGTCCGGTGTTCTCGATGTTGGGGACGCGCCCAATCGAGATCAGGGCCTTCTCGGCCTCGAAGGCCTCTTCGCTGCCATCCGGATAGCCGATCACATAGTTCACCTTCCCCCCGATGATGTCCATGGAGATCAGCCGGGCGTTGCGGTGGATGAACACGCCATTGTCCTCCATGTTCTGCTCAATCACCTGAGAGAGGTCTCGATCCTCAAAGGGGAGGATGTGGTCGTCCTTGGCGATCAGGCGCACCTCCGTACGGCCAAATGCCGAGAAGATGGTGGCAAATTCACACCCGATCACCCCGGCCCCGACGATGACGATGCTCTCCGGAAACTCCCGGAGCGAACTGATCCCGTCGCTGGTCAGGATGGTGCGCTCATCAATCGGAACGTTCGGGAGCAGCCGGGGGCGGCTTCCGGTGGCCACGATGGTGTGCTCGGCCTGAATGGTGAACGGGTCAAAGTCCCCCCGTACCTCAACCTCCGTGGTGTTGAGCATCCGCCCGAAGCCCCGCACGAAGCGGAACTGGCCGTTGCTCTCGCGCTCGACCCGGCGGAGGTGCTCCTCGAGCTGCGAAGAGCGCTCAAAGACCGCGTCGTCCACCTCCTTGAGGATGCTTCCGAAGTGCACCTTGGGAAAGTCCATGCCAAAGGACTCCAGCCGTCCGCGCATCGAGGCCATGCTCTGGGCCAACTCCCAGAAGGTCTTGGAGGAGAGTGCACCATTGTAGATCCCGGCCCCTCCAACGCGGTTTCTCTCCAACAGGATGACCTTCTTGCCAAAATCCACTGCACGCATTGCTGCCGCATATCCGGAAGGTCCGCCGCCAATCACGCACAAATCGTACTGTTCCATCTGCATTTTTGATGGTTGAGGTTGAGGTTACTCCAGCCTCCCTGGAACTTCGGTCCCCTGATTCAGGGAGGCTCAGTGGCTTGCCAAACTATCACTCCTGATCTCGCAGGCGCAAGCAAATCCGGGAGCCAGAAGAGCGGCCGGACCCTGGACTCCGGAGACTTTCCACATGCAGAGAGGTGCAGCCATTCCTCGTGAAGGCCTTCTGGAAAAATGTTGTTGAAATTTGCTCGTCAAGCCATTAGCTTAGTGGGTCTTGCCCAATACCTCGAAACCTTGCCCAAGGTTCGAATCTCTTGGGATGCGCATTTGCGAACTCGTTCGTACATGCCACAATGCCCCATTCGGGACCCACTGCCTCAGGACCCCGAGTCCTTCTTGTGTGGCCAGATAGCTCAGTTGGTAGAGCAACGGACTGAAAATCCGTGTGTCGCAGGTTCGATTCCCGCTCTGGCCACCAGGAAAA
>JAYPUA010000076.1:0-11629 GCA_038133845.1 Deltaproteobacteria bacterium | reverse complement strand
CGGGCTTTCAGGTTTGAACGCTCTCTTCATCAGCCCGCAGGCTTCCCGCAACGCCAACTGTTCGGGCTTGATCCCCTCGACTCCAACGAGGTCGTTTTCAAATTGACACTCACAATTTTCTAATATATTAAATGACCAGAAAAATTGCTTTGTCCCCAGAAACCTTAGGCAAGCTAGAGGAACGATCGTGCTAGAGTGCCGAATTCATGGCGCAGAAGACCTGCGTTTCGCAGAGACCAGCATCCCTGAGCCAGGTGATGGAGAGGTCTTGGTACGCTTGGGAGCTGCCGGGATTTGTGGTTCGGACATCCATTATTACTTTCATGGAGAGATCGGTCCTTACGTGATCCGGGAGCCGCTGGTTCCGGGACACGAGGCCTCTGGTGTGGTTGAGCGAACGGGAACGGGGGTAACGAGGGTTGCTCCTGGAGATCGGTTGGCAATCAACCCCTCCAGGCCCTGCCGGAACTGCTCATACTGCATCTCCGGACGGGAGAATCTGTGCAGCAACATGCTCTTTTTTGGAAGTGCGAGCGTCTTTCCTCACATGCAGGGAATGTGTCGGGAGTTCTTTTTGGTCCCGGAGGCCCAGTGTGTTCCGGTGAGGGACGAGGCTTCTCTGGAGGAGATCGCCATGTCGGAACCTCTCTCGGTGGCCCTGCACTCCGTCCAGCGAGCGGGGACTCTGGTAGGCCGGAAGGTGCTGATCACCGGGGCAGGAACGATCGGCTGTCTTTTGGTGTTGGCGGCTCGGCACGCAGGAGCCTCAAGAGTGATGGTGACCGATGTGGTGGCTCGCCCGCTAGAGGTGGCCACGAGCGTTGGCGCGGATGAGACCGTGATGATGGAAAAGGGGCCTTCCGGGGCTCCGGCAAGGCTTGAGGGAGACTTTGACGTGGCGTTTGAAGCGTCAGGAGTCCCCACGGCTCTGGGAACCTGTGTGGAGTCGGTGAGGCGTGGAGGTGTTGTTGTGCAAGTGGGCACGCTCCCGGCTCAAGGGTTTCACCTCTTTGGCAATTTGATCATGAATCGAGAGCTGGAACTTCGGGGTTCATTTCGGTTCAATCAGGTCTTCGATCTGGCAGTGCAGTGCATTGCAACACGCCGGATTGATGTACGGCCGGTGATCTCCGGTCGTTTCTCTCTGAAGGATGCTGTGCAGGCGTTGCATCTGGCGCGTGACAAGACAGTCTCCATGAAGGTTCAACTCGTGTCGCCCTGAGGCGAGATGAGTTTTCCCCCCAACCATGAAATGCGAGGTCCTATGAAAAGATGGATGCTTTCTTCAATTGTTGCGATCGCCCTGCTGAGCATTGCGACGCCTTCCGTGATGGCCCAGATGAAGCTGAAGTGGGCGCACGTCTACGAAACCTCAGAGCCTTATCACACCTGGTCGGTTTGGGCCGGAGAGCAGATCTCCAAGCGCACCAACGGCAAGTACGAGATTCAGGTGTATCCGGCCTCCTCGCTTGGCAAGGAGACGGACATCAACCAGGGTCTGCAGTTGGGAACCGTGGACATGATCATCTCCGGACTCTCCTTTGCGGCACGGAGCACTCCCCGGATTGGGGTCGGATACTATCCCTTCACCTTCAGGGATGGGAACCACCTGCTCGCCTGGTCTCGAAGCGATGCGTTCCAGGAACTGGCCAGCCTGTATGAGAAGAAGACCGGCGTACACATCACCGCAATGACCTACTACGGGGCACGTCACACGACCTCGAATCGGGCGTTCTCTGACTGTGCCGGCATGAAGAACCTGAAGATCCGGGTTCCGGACGTCCCAGCTTACATGGCGATGCCCAAGGCCTGTGGTGCAAACCCGACTCCGATCGCCTTCTCCGAGGTCTATCTGGCGCTGCAGAATGGAACGGTCGAGGCGCAGGAGAATCCGCTGCCGACCATTGAGGCCAAAAAGTTCTATGAGGTACAGAAGCACATCCGGCTCACGGGACACATTGTGGATGCTGTCGCCACCCAGGTCGCACCACACGTCTGGAACAACTTGAGCAGTGCCGAGAAGCAGATCTTTGTCGAGGTCACCCGCGAAGCTGCAGCCAAGGCGAGTCAGGAGATCATGGACCGTGAGGCCAAGCTTGCGGACGTCTTCCGCTCCCGCGGCTTGACCGTAGAGCCGGTGGACCGCTCAGGATTCCAAAAGGCGGTCCTGAACGCTGTTCCCCTGGAGTCGATGGGCTACACCCGGGCCGACTGGGACAAGATCCAGGCAATCAAGTAACCCTCACCGAGGAGATCATGACGCAAGCAGCACCGGATCCTGCAGAGGCCTCAGCGGCTCAGGAGGAGGGCTTTCACACAACGGATGCCCCCATTGACCTGTCCGGATATCGCTTCGAGGACTGGTTCACCTTCATCGTCTTCTGGCTGCTTGCGTTCACGGTCTTCTATCAGTTTTTTACCCGCTACGTGCTCTCGGACTCTGCAGGGTGGACGGAGGAGATCGCGCGCTATCTGTTGATTGTGGTGACCTTTGTCGGAGCCTCAATGAGCGTTCGGCGCAACACCCACATTCAGGTTGAGTTCCTTTACCGATTCCTGCCAGCATCAGCAGGCCGGGTCCTCTCCACTTTTGTGGACCTGGTCCGGGTGGCTTTTTTGGGCTATGCCTCCTGGCTGGCCATCACCCTCGTCCCGCGTATGCACAACCTCAACATGACGGTTGTTGATTTTCCCATGAGCTACGTCTACGCAGTTGTTGCGGCAGGGTTCGTCCTGATGACGTTTCGCTCCTTGCAGGTGGCTCACCGGCACTGGACGCAGGGCTGGAGCAATTTAGAGCGTCCCGGAGAGCAGGAGGGCTAAGAATTTGAACTCACTACTGTTTACCTCATTCGTTGCCTCCATGTCGGCAGGCATTCCCATCGCGATTGCAATGGGGTTGGCTTCTTTGCTCTACATCTGGTTCTCCGGGATGATCCCTCCTCTCACCCTGGTGCACCGCATGGTGGGAGGAGTGGACAGCTTTCCTCTGCTTGCCGTCCCGTTCTTTATCCTCGCAGGCAACCTGATGAATTCTGCGGGAGTCACCAACCGCATCTTCAACTTTGCGCTGGCACTGGTCGGCTGGCTCAAGGGGGGGCTGGGGCATGTGAACATTGTCGCCTCTGTGGTGTTCTCCGGAATGTCCGGAACTGCTGTTGCAGACGCTGGAGGGCTGGGGACGATTGAGATCAAAGCGATGAAGGACAACGGCTATCCGGCAGAGTTTGCAGTTGGGGTGACGGCCGCCTCTTCCACCATCGGCCCGATCATTCCTCCCTCTCTGCCGATTGTCATCTACGGCGTGCAAGCCAACGCCTCGATTGGACAGCTGTTCACCGGAGGGTTTCTTCCCGGGATGGTTTTAACGGTGCTGATGATGGTCATGGTGACCTACTTCTCCTACACCCGAAACTACGGGAGTGACGCGGCGCTGAACTGGCTGAAGATGGGCAAGGCCGCCTTTGAACTGGTGATCGTTCTGGTTGCTGCGTTCGTCCTCTTTCGTCTCTGGAAGGACGAGTCTCTGGGCGGGATGGTCAAGTTTGGTTTCCCGTTGTTGGCTGTCATGGCGCTGGACAAATTGCTCAAGCTGGATGCCTTCATGGCCTTGCTGACCCCAGTGATCCTGATTGGCGGAATGGCCTCCGGGCTTTTCACTCCCACAGAGGCCGCGGTCGCTGCCGTCGCCTGGGCGATGTTCCTGGGGTTGATCTGGTATCGCTCCCTGAACTGGAAAATGATGGTCAAGATCTCGATGGACACGATCGAGACCACGGCAACCGTCTTGTTCATCGTTGCCAGTGCCTCGATCTTTGGTTGGGTTCTCACCACCACCCAGGTGACAGCGCAGATTGCCCAGTGGGTGCTCTCCATCAGCTCGGAGCCCTGGATGTTCCTGCTCCTTGCGAACGTCTTTTTGCTGTTTGTGGGATGTTTCATGGAGACGATCGCAGCGATCACCATCTTGGTCCCGGTGTTCGTGCCGATCCTGGGAGGGCTTGGGATCGACCCCATCCACTTCGGCTTGGTCATGGTTCTGAACCTGATGATTGGGCTCCTCACCCCCCCCATTGGGATGGTCCTTTACATCATGGCCCGGATCTCCAGGCTCTCCTTTGAGCAAACGGTCTCTGCGGTGATGCCATGGTTCATTCCTCTGATCGGCACACTCCTGATCATCACCTACGTCCCGCAGGTAGTCCTGTGGCTACCCCAACTGCTCTATCCCTGAGGTTCTCTGCACTTTTAAGCTCTAGCGTCTTTAAATGGAGAATTCTTGCGGTGCACAGAGGCCAGATTGAGGCAGGAGCTTCTCAAGATGAACAGTTGCTGGAAGCGTGGGAAAGTTGCGACAAAGCTTGACCCTCCTGAAATTTGATGAGCAAGAGGGCTTGGAGCATGGGAAGACGATGAGACCGCTTTGGAAACCTGAGCAACGCCTTCTGGGAGGGGTGCTGATGCTTAACCTGATTTTGTCGGCGTGCTCCCTGATCGGGGTTCGCACCTGGGAAGAGCCTGCCTTTCAAACGCGAATGCAGGAAGGAAAGTTTGAAGTTCGGGAGTACGAGCCTTATCTCGTTGCAGAGGTCTTGATGGAGGGGGATGATTTTGACCGAACTTCCAGTGCAGGTTTCCGGATTCTCGCGGATTATATCTTTGGCAACAACATGGCACGCTCTTCCACGCTGCAACTGGCCGGTAAAGCGGAAGCTCCCAGCGAAAGCATCGCCATGACGGCTCCAGTACAGATGGATCAGGGAGAGCAGCCCAACCAATGGCGGATGGCTTTCAGCTTGCCTTCCAAGTGGACTATGGAGACCGTTCCGATTCCGAAGGATCAGCGGGTGCGCTTGCGCAAGGTCCCTGCTGAGAAAGTGGCCGTATTGCAGTTCAGCGGATTGCTGGATTCCGAGAAACTGGGGGAGCGAGAACAGGAGCTGCGACAATGGGTAGCCAAACAGGAAGTCTTGGTCACAGGTCAAGTCCGCACCGCCAGGTACGATCCCCCTTGGACACTGCCCTTCCTCCGCAAAAACGAGGTGCAGCTACGAGTGAAAGAGTGAAAAACGAGTTGGTAACCTCTCCAGGGCACATGGGTTCAACAACTCAATGAAGGATCTGCTCCCCGTGAAGGCCGGATGAGGAATACCCTGCACCTGCTTTTGCTGCTTTTCTCAGGATTGGTCATCACGGATTGCGAGTTGGGCTGCCTCTTCCCGGAAGACGCTCTCTCCCGAAGGGGGCTCCCACAGTAGACCCGGAGGTTGCAGCAACCTCCGGGAATGCTCGAAAATGCAGATCAGAGCCCCTGCATTGCGTTCCACACGGCATGGCTCCAGGCCCCTTGCGGGCGCTTGGTGATCACCGGGGTGGACTTGGAGGACAGCAAGACTTCAACCGTGCGCTCATAATCGGCGGGGTCGAGGTAGCCAATTCCTTTGGGCTGTGCCTCGGCAGCGACCAGCTTGTTGACCTCACGCATCATGCGGCGCTGGTGCTTTTGGGTCTGTGCACCGGTGTCGTCATTGTCGAGGACAATGTCGGCCGCCTCATCCGGGTTTGCTCCTGCATACTCCCACCCCTTCAGCGAGGCCTTGAGGAAGCGAGCCATCAGCTTGACGAAGGCCGGATCCTTGAGGCGGTCCTCCATCACATAGAGCCCGTCCTCCTGAGTCGCCACTCCTTGATCTTCATACTTGTACACCGTCAGGTCGGAAGCCTTCAGGCCAGCATCAATCACCTGCCAGTACTCGTTGTAGGTCATGGTGGAGATGCAGTGGGCCTGCTTCTGCAGGATCGGGTCAACATTGAAGCCCTGCTTGAGCACCGTCACTCCATTGGCTCCTCCGTCGGTGGACATTCCAAGCTTGCTCATCCAACTCAGGAACGGATACTCGTTCCCGTAGAACCAGACCCCGAGCGTCTTCCCCTTGAAATCGGCCGGAGACTTGATCCCGCTGTCGTTACGGCAGGTCAGCATCATCCCGGATTTCTTGAATACCTGGGCAATGTTGACCAGAGCCACTCCCTTTTCACGGGTGGCCAGAGCAGAGGGCATCCAGTCGATGATGACATCAGCACCGCCGCCAGCAATCACCTGAGGTGGAGCAATGTCCGGCCCTCCGGGCTTGATGGTGACATCCAATCCGGCTTCCTCATAGAAGCCCTTGTCCTGGGCAACATAATATCCTCCAAACTGAGCCTGTGTGACCCATTTGAGCTGGAGGGTGAGCTTGTCTGCAGCCTGGGCCGAGAATGCAAACAGCCCAGAGATTGCCAAAGTGATGAGTTTTTTCATGAGCACCTTCATCATGAAGTGTTGGAAAATGGTGCCTTGAGGCACCGGAGTCCCTGTTCGGACTTGGCAGGGAAGCGGGAAAGTCTCAGTCGTGAAAGGAGGGATGCCATGACGTGACCCGGCGTTCAATCAAGGCGATTCCGGCATAAAAAATGGAGCCTGCCAGGGCCGCAACTGCGATCGAGGCCCAAACCAGGTCCACATTCATCCTCCCGATCTCAGTGGAGATGCGAAATCCCATTCCGACAATCGGCGTTCCAAAGAATTCTGCGACAATGGCTCCAATCAATGCCAGCGTGGAGTTGATCTTCAGCGCATTGAAAATAAAGGGCAGCGCGCTGGGCAGGCGCAGACGGAACAGGGTCTGCCAGTAGTCCGCAGCATACGATCGCATCAGGTCGTTCTCGATCCGTGAAGGAGACGCCAGCCCGGTGATGGTATTCACCAGCATGGGAAAGAACGTCATGATGATGACCACTGCTGCTTTTGACTGCCAATCAAACCCGAACCACATCACCATGATCGGAGCAACGCCGACCACAGGCAGGGCGCTGACCAGATTCCCGAGAGGCAACAGCCCTCTTTGCAGAAAAGGAGACCGGTCCACAAGAACTGCGACGAGCAACCCAGCCCCGCAACCGGAAAGATAACCGATCAGTACGGACTTTACAAACGTCTGCTGAAAGTCTGCCCAGAGAATGTCCGGTGATTTCAGAATCGCAGCTCCAACCATGGAGGGGGGAGGCAACAGCACAAACGGGACCTTGAACCCGACCGTAAGCACCTCCCAGTAAAACAGGAGAAACCCACCGAACATTAGAGGAACCCACAGGTTGATCACCACCTGGGCCAGATTCTGCCTCTGCCAGGACAAGCGAGCCCAAATCCCCAAGGTCTCCCAGATGACAAAGGTCAGCCCTGCCAGGCACAGCCAGAACCCCCACTCCGGAACCTCCTCCAGCTTTTGGACGACCCCGACCAACTCATTGGCCGCAAGCACAGTGACTGCGGTGAGCAGAACACGTCCCCAGAGGGGGGAGAAAAAGTGGCTCCTGAGGATAACTCCGATGGCTGCGACGACGACGACCCAGAACAAGCTGCCCACGTCCTCCAGCCAACGGCGCGAGGTCGCAAGCTGAATGGCGAAGCAGAGCAGGAAAAGAACGTAAGGCCAGCGTCGGATCGCGCTCTCTGGCAAGGCAAGCGTGCTAGCCAACGGCACCCCCGCTGCGCCGCAGGATCAGGCGCTCCAGCATGCCAACCAGAGCGATCAAGGCACCGGACAACAAGGAGGCGACCAGCAGCGCGCTCCAGATCTGGATCGTTTGTCCATAATAGGAACCTGTCAACAACCGGGCTCCCAGCCCCGCACGTGCTCCCGCGGGCAACTCTCCAACAATCGCTCCGACCAGGCTAATGGCAATCGAGACCTTGAAGCTGGCGAACAGGAACGGGGTGGATGCCGGCCAGCGCAACTTCCAAAAGATTTGGGAGGTTGAGGCGTTGTAGGTCTTCATCAGATCCCGGTGGGTACGGTCCGGGGAGCGCAAGCCCTTCACCATCCCGATAGTGACCGGAAAGAAGCACAGATAGGCGGAGATGGAGGCCTTGGGCAGCACTCCGGTTAAACCGATGGCTCCCAGCACCACAATGATCATGGGAGCAATCGCCAGGATCGGAATGGTCTGGGAGGCGATGATCCAGGGCATCACGCTCTTGTTGAGGGTGGGGATGTGAATGATGCCCACGGCCAACAGCACTCCAAGGACCGATCCGATGGCAAAACCTGCCAACGTCGAGGACAGCGTCACCCAGCCGTGATAGACGAGGCTTCGCTTTGATGAAATCCTCTGTTTGAAGATCGACTTCCAGGAGTCTGCAAAAATCTGATGGGGTGCCGGGAGCACCGGACGTTCCATGCTCCAGGCATCCTCAACCAGCCTCGGGGCGTCCCACGTGGTCTCTTCCCGCTCATACTGATCTTGCAGGACCGGAGCATTGAGCCAGACGGCTCCTGCATACCACACGGCAACCAGCACCAGAAGCACGGTCAAAACGGGCAGGATTGGTGATTTTTGCAGTATGGCTTTCATCTAGTCATAGCTGTGACCGGCCCGCAAACCCTCCCGAATCTTGTGGGAGAGTTCCATGAACTCCGGGGTGTCACGGATGTCCAGGGTCCTGTCTGTGGGAAGTTGGCTGTCGATGACATCAATGATTCGTCCAGGGCGTGGAGACATGACCACAATTTTGGACGACAGGTAGGCGGCCTCTGGAATCGAGTGGGTCACAAACAAGACGGTTTTGCGCGTCTTTTTCCAGAGGTTCAGAAAGTGTTCGTTGAGTTGATCCCGAACAATCTCGTCCAGCGCCCCGAAGGGTTCGTCCATCAGGAGCAGCTTGGGATTGAAGGTCAGAGCCCGGGCAATGGACGCTCGCTGCTGCATGCCTCCGGAGAGCTGCCAGGGAAATTTGTTCTCAAATCCGGAGAGGTTGACCAACGCCATGCTTTCGGTGACTCGCTCTCTCTGTTCGGCCTTGGAAATGCCCATGATCTCAAGGGGCAGCCTCAAGTTTCCAGCGATGGTTCTCCAGGGGAACAGGGCTGGAGCCTGGAAGACGTATCCGTAGCTCCGGTCCAGGCGGGCCTGCTCCGGAGTGACCCCATTGACCGTGAGTTGCCCGTTGGTTGGGTGCTCCAGGTCGGCGACCACGCGCATGAAAGTGGTTTTCCCGCAACCTGAGGGTCCGATGAAGGAAATGAACTCGCCCTCATGAATATCAAGATCAATGTTGGACAAGGCATGCACCGGCCCATCGTTGGTTTGAAAGGTCAGATCCAGACCACGGGCCGAAACTACGGTTCCTGCTTCCTGGGATGCCATGCCTAATTTCGCTTCACCGCAGTCGGAGCAGTGGCGGCGCTGCGTTTCTGGACGGCATCATAATAGGAGGCAAAGCAGGGGCGCTTCACATAGCGACCGGTTCCCCGGGTGGTGCGGACGTCTCCATCTTGATAAACCAGATTTCCCTGGCTGACGGTGGCAATGTTGACTCCCTTGACCTCCATGCCCTCGAAGATGTTGAAGTCCACATTCTGGTGATGGGTCTTGGCAGAGATGGTGTGAGTCCTTGCCGGATCAAAGACGGCGATGTCGGCATCGCTCCCGGTGGCAATCAGGCCCTTCCTTGGATAGATGTTGAAGATCTTGGCCGTGTTTGCCGAGGTGACGGCGACGAACTCGTTCATCGTCAGACGTCCGGTATTGACCCCGTGTGTCCAGAGGACATGCATGCGGTCTTCAACACCTCCGGTTCCATTCGGGATTTTGGTGAAGTCATCCTTGCCCATCGCTTTCTGGTCTGCACAGAAGCAGCAGTGGTCGGTTGCGGTGGTTTGCAGATCGCCGGACTGCAGTCCTCGCCACAACGCCTCCTTGTTCCCTTTAGGCCGAAAGGGGGGGCTCATCACGTGTGCGGCGGCAAAGTCGAAATCCGGGTTGCGGTAGACGCTGTCATCGACCAGCAGGTGCCCTGCGAGGACCTCTCCGTAAACTCGCTGTCCCTCACGGCGAGCCCGCGCGATCTCATTGAGGGAAAGAGCACAGGAGGTGTGTACCAGGTAAAGCGGCACCTGGAGAATCTGGGCGAAGCGAATTACCCGGTTGGCAGCCTCCCCTTCCACTTCAGGAGGCCGAGAGAGCGGGTGTCCCTCCGGTCCGGTGATGCCTTTCTCCAGGATCTTCTGTTGCAGGTGGGCCACCAACTCCCCACTTTCTGCATGGACAGTACAGAGCGCTCCCAGCTCCCGAGCCCGGTTGAAGCTGTTTACCAAGGTCTCGTCCTCCGCCATGATGGCGCCTTTGTAGGCCATGAAGTGCTTGAAGCTGTTGACTCCGTATTCGTTGCAGAGGGTTCCCATGGCGTCGTGAACCGTTTCGTCCCACCAAGTGATGGCCACGTGAAAGCTGTAGTCGGTAGCCGCTTTCTCTGCCCAACCCCGCCATTTGTGATAGGCGTCCATGATGGGCTCTTGCGGGCTCGGGATGACGAAGTCGATGATCATGGTGGTGCCACCCACCGCTCCGGCAGTGGTCCCGGAGAAGAAGTCCTCTGAAGCCACGGTGCCCATGAAGGGAAGCTCCATGTGGGTGTGCGGGTCAATGCCGCCAGGCATCACGTAGCATCCACCGGCATCCACGACCTCGGCGCCTGATGGCGCATCCAGATTTTCTCCTACCGCCTGAATGAGACCCTCGTCACACAGCACGTCCGCCCGAAAGCTTCGGTCTGCGTTCACCACGGTCCCTCCTTTGATCAATACACTCATATCTCCTCCTTGAAATCAGTTTGAAAACGAGGTTTGTTTGCCCTTAGCTCCCACACATGGGATTGTTCGGGTGGCCTGTCCAGTTCTGGTACTCACTCCCGTCGTCCACACGCTCCATCGTGATGCAGTCCGGAACCGGGCAGACCAGCTTGCAGAGGTTGCATCCGACACATTCGGCGTCGATGACCTCAAAGGCGCGTCCCTGTTCGGTCGATTCCATGCGAATCGCCTGATGGGCAGTATCCTCACAGGCAATGTAGCACAGGCCGCACTCAATGCACTGCTTCTGATCGATCCGTGCCTTGATGTCGTATTTCAGGTTGAATTGCTCCCAGCTCACGATGTTGGGAAGCGCCTTCCCCCGGAAGTCTTCAATGGACAGGTAGCCCTTTTCCTCCATCCAGTCGGAGAGCCCGCTGGTCATTTCATCGACAATTTTGAAGCCGTAGTGCATCACCGCTGTGCAGACCTGCACTCCCGCGGCCCCAAGCGCAAGAAACTCGGCTACGTCCTGCCAGTTGGAAATACCCCCAATTGCTGAGATAGGCAAGCCTTGAGTTTCGGCATCCCTGCCAATCTCGGCGACCATGTGCAAGGCAATTGGCTTGACGGCAGGCCCGCAATAACCGCCATGGGAGCCCTTCCCATCCACCGTTGGAGTCGGTGCCATTTCATCCAGGTCGACCGAGATGATGGAGTTGACCGTGTTGATCAGGCTCACCCCGTCAGCGCCTCCCGCCTTGGCAGCGCGGGCGGCAAAACGAATGTCGGTGATGTTTGGAGTGAGCTTCACCAGCACCGGAAGGGAGCTGTATTGCTTGGCCCAGCGGGTGACCATCTCCACATACTCCGGGACCTGCCCCACCGCAGACCCCATTCCCCGCTCGGACATGCCGTGTGGGCAGCCAAAGTTCAACTCAATTCCATCCGCACCAGTCTCCTCAACCTTCTGCAAGATCCACTTCCAATCCGTTTCATTGCAGGGGACCATCAGGGAA
>JAYPUA010000075.1:6546-12133 GCA_038133845.1 Deltaproteobacteria bacterium | reverse complement strand
GTGGAGAGATCAAGACTGGTCTGACCAGACAGGCAGTCATGGTCAGCACTCATATACGTCCCAGACAATCCGTGTCCAACGAGCCACAAATCAGATTGAAGCCAACACCCTGATGCATGAAATTCTCCACGCCGTGGCGGATGGGATGTCGCTGTCAGACGAGTCATCGGAGGAGGACTTCGTTAGCCGCCTTGCAACCGGGCTGTGCGCGGTGTGGCGGGACAACCCAAAGGTGTGGGCGTGGTGGCAGAAACAGATCTGTACCCCCAAAACAAAACGCGCTAGAGTTCGTAGATAATGGCTGCCAAAAAGAAAAAAGACTCCCGCCTACAGCGAGCAGGCGTCAGCGGCTACAACAAGCCGAAACGCACTCCCAGTCACCCCAAAAAATCCCACATCGTGGTGGCGAAGGAAGGCGACAAGATCAAGACGATCCGGTTCGGGGAGCAGGGCGCGGAGACTGCGGGCAAGCCCAAATCGGGTGAGTCGGAGCGTATGAAGCGGAAGCGGAAATCGTTCAAATCGAGGCACGCCAAGAATATTGCCAAGGGCAAAATGAGCGCAGCCTTTTGGGCAGACAAGGTCAAGTGGTGATGAAGAAGGGATCGAAATCCAAGAAAGACGCCTGCTACCATAAGGTCAAGAAGGCGTACAAGATTTTCCCCTCGGCCTACGCCAGCGGGGCCATAGCCAAGTGCCGCAAGAAGCGGGCAGGGAAGAAGAAATAATGGCCATTCGCAAGACCAAAAAGGGCTCGGATCTCAAGCGGTGGTTCGCTGAAAAGTGGACTGACCAAAAGGGGCGGCCCTGCGGTAACAGCAAAACCAAGGGCGTCAAAAAATGTCGCCCTTCCAAAAAGATTTCGGGAGAAACCCCGGCAACATGGAAAGAGGTAGGCTCCCGAAAATCCTCTGTGGTTGCCGAGAAAAAACGGGTCGGAATGGGTAACCGAACCAAACCAATCAGGAGAAAATCAAATGCCAAAAGTAGGAAATAAGATGTTCGGGTACGACAAGGCCGGTAAAAAGAAGGCTGCCGCGTACGCCAAGGCAACCGGTCAGAAAATGACCATGGCCAAGAAGAAAAAGAAGGCCGCCAAAAAACGCTCCTACTGAGGCTCGGCGCTTCAAGATAGCGCCTCCCGTACATTTCCGCACTCCTCGGTGGTCAGGTGATCGCCGTTTACCCCTTTTTGTGCCCGCACTACCTCGGCATTGGTAGTGCGGGATTTTTCCGTAATCTCACAAAAAACGCTTTGACATTATGTTTAACCGACCTTAAGAACTCACCCTCACTTAATGCGAAACATAAAAAACAAAGGTAGAACGAGGCTCCCCAAGGGTGTTCGGCAATCTGAGCAAGGAGCGGTGCTGCACCTCCCGCTAAACGATGCGGTGGAGTTTAAATGGGATAAGCTGAAGCGCCGGGTGGGGGTGGACGAGGCCGTGCGGGTTGTATTGACGCTGATGGAGAAGAATCTTTGAAGCTCACATTCGGCATAGATCCGGGAAAAGGCGGGGGCGTGGCGTGGTCATTCGGGAATGATGTTCATGTCAAGGCCATGCCCGAAACGGAGGGGGACCTGAGAGATTTCCTGAACGGGGTCACCACAGTGCTGATGGAAGTGGTGGTAGTGATCGAGGACATCCCCGTCTATGTACCCATGCCCGGGACAGTGCCTGTGGCCAAGCAGGTAAGCACTGCAGCGAAGCTGCACGACAATTTTGGTTTCCTCAAGGGTTTTCTGATGGCGCGAGGAGCGGTCATACACACGGTGAAGCCGCAGAAATGGCAGAAGGATCTGGGGATAGGAACCAAGAGCGGGAAGCCGACCAAGGTCTGGAAGAACCAGCTCAAAAACGAGGCGCAGAAGCGATTCCCGGGGGTCAAGGTCACACTGGCCACCTCCGACGCGCTGCTCCTTCTTGACTACGGCACAAGGCACTCGCTATAAGATCTGGCCCCCTACCCATGCAGCTAAGACCCGATCAGCAGAAAACTGTAGACCATCTGGCCCCCATTCTAATGCAGACAGGCTCGACCCTCGATGCATCAGACTGCGGTGCGGGTAAAACCTATGTGGCTGCCGGTCTGTGCCGTCAGCTCGGGTTGTCGGCCTTCGTGGTGGCTCCCAAGGCCACACTCCCAGAATGGAGGAGGGTCCTGAAAAGCGCAGGCGTGGACATCGAGGAGTGCCTCAGCTGGGAGAAAGCCCGCCGCATCAAGAGTCTGGAGCACAAGAAGGGCCGGGTCTTCCTGTTCGACGAATGCCACAAGGCCAAGAATCGGAAGACAGCCAATGCCAAGTTCATGTTGAAGGCGGCAGCCACGGGACGGATTCACATGATGTCGGCCACGGCGATCATGGACCCTATTGACATGGGTGCTCTGGGGCCGGTGCTGGGCTTGTTCCAACCACGCCAGTACTGGAACTGGTGCCTGAAGAACGGCTGCGAGGAAGGGCATTTCGGAGGGCTGGTATTCGCAGGGGGTGTGTTCGAGTTGGACGTCATACACAACCAGATCTTCCCGTCCAAGGGTGTCCGGGTCCGCAAGGAGGACATCCCGGACTTCCCTGACTGCGATGTGCAGGTCATGGAGCTGGACCTCGGCAAGGACGTGGCCAAGGCGTATCGGGCCATGGCCAAGGAAGCCGGGGTTCGCGTGGACGAGTTGTTTGGTGACAGTGAGGAGGCGGATAACCCCCTCACCCGGAACCTGAAGACCCGTCAGGCGGTGGAGCTGGCCAAGGCTCCTGCGCTGATCGAGTTGGTACAGGAGTATCGGGACGCCGGGGCCAGCCCGGTGCTGTTTCTCAATTTCAGGGAGACCATCGAGACGGTGGCCGCGAAATTCCCGGGGTGTGCCGTCATCATGGGCGGCAACGACAACACCGCCGAGATGGAGAAGTTCCAGAGCGGGAGCACCCATATCTGCATCGTGTCAATCGGGGCCGGTGGCACCGGCATCAACCTTCACGATGTGCAGGGTGTAGGACCCCGTGTCGGCCTCCTGTGTCCAACTGATGACCCCCGGGCGGCTGAGCAGGCCGAGGGTCGGCTGCGTAGGGCTGGGAGCAAATCCAAGGCGGCACTGTACAAGGTCTTTGCCGCTGGGACGGTGGAGGAGGTCATGGCGGAACGTGAGAGATCTAAACGAGAGAAAATAGCAACGATAAACAATGGACTAATGAGCGAGAAAAAAATAACAGAGAACACTGCAGCAGAGAACACTGTCACACTGGCCCCCACAAAGCGGAGGCGCTCGGAGTTCCGGGCATCCTTCGCGGAGAATCTGGAGAAGTCGCCGTGCGCGACAACCGCAGACTTCGAGTCCACGCCCTTCACCGAGTCGGGGAACCGGGTCCACAAGTGCGTGGAGACAAACGAACTATCCCACGCTGAAAACGAGGAGGAAGTCAAGCTGGCGCAGATCTGCATTAACTACGCCAAGAAATTCAAGGGCGAGGCTCTCAAGGAATACGCGGTGCAGATCCACGACAACAGTCGGGGGCTGGCCGACCACTTCGTAAGGAAGGGCACCCACGGGGACCTCATAGACTGGAAGACGGGGCAGCGAAAGCAGACCCCTGCCGAGAGTAATTTCCAGCAGCAACTCTACGTGCTCGCGCTGCTCAAGGAATTCGAGAAGCTGAAGACCATTGCGGTTCACTTGGTGTACCCCCGTCTGGGTGTCGTGTCGCACCACGTATACAGCAGGGATGACATGCCCCGGCTGCAGAAGCGGTTGGACGACATGGTATCATCGGTGAGGGAGGCCCGGGCTACCGGTGAGCTCACCCCCTCCGAGGCTTGCAAGAACTGCGGCAAGCGGGGCAGCTGCCCTGCGCTGGCCAGCAAGGTCACCGCCATCGCTGCCCGCTACGATGGGGCGCTCGAAGTTCCGGAGGCGGCCACCCATCCCTCCAAGGTCACCGACCCGAAGGTGATGGCGCACCTGATGCGGGTGAAGAAGATCATGGTGGAGTGGTGCAAGTCGGTGGACCATCACGCCAAGAAGATGGCGCTGGAGGAGAACATAGTGCCCGAGGGTTACGAGGTCCGTCACCGCACCGGTCGCCGGGAGATCAAGGACGCGGCAGCGGCCTACAGCTCGGTGATGGATGTGCTGGACGCGGAGGATTTCCTTCGAGCCTGCTCCGTGTCGGCAGCCAAGCTGGAGACCGAGTATGCAGCCAAGGCGAACCGGGGGTCCAAGGCGCAGGCCAAGCGGGACCTGAACGAGCGGCTCGCGGATCTCGGTATCCTGAACACCGCAGATGACATACCCTACCTGTCTCTGATAAAAGAATGACTTTGGTGGGCCGCGCCTCCACTGGTGCGGATCGCCAACTCGTAGAAAACAAGAACAAGAAACCAGAGAAAAAACATGCCTGAAATAGACCTAGATACAACGACCACTGAAGCCCCCTCCGACGCTATTGCCGAGAAGGGGAACACCGCAATCGCCTCATTTGAGCCCGCTGACGGCCTGATGGGTGAGATCACAGCCGATGACACCCGCATCCCCACCCTGAACATTGTTCACGGTGTTGGTCCGCTGTCGGAGGACTTCGACCCCGGCTCCCTTGTCTACAACCGAGAGACGATACTCGCGGATGGCTCCAAGGACGGTTCCAAGACGGCCATCGACCTGACGGTCGTGGTGGCTCGGAAGCAGTACACGGAGAACCTCGATTGGGGTTCGGACTCGCTGCCTCGGGTGGTGGACACCTTGGAAGAAGTCCGCGAAGCTGGCGGCTCCATCGCATGGGTGAACAACGAACGACCCTCTTGGTTGCCGATGCTGAAGTGCATCTGCCTGATCAAGGGCGACCCGGACACGCCGGGGTTCGATTACGCCATCGATGGTGACTACTACGCCCCGGCGCTGTGGGTCATCAAGGGAAGCGCAGCCTACAACCGGGCCGCAAAATCCATCATCACCGCAGGCAGCATGGGCCTCCGCGAACGAGGTCTCGCCTCCGGATTGTGGTCCCTGTCGGCGCGGCGGGAAAAACTGGGTGAGAACTTCGTGTATGTCCCTCTGTTGGTGCAGAAGGGCAAGAACTCGGAGGCATTCGTCGAGGCAGTCAAGCAGCTTGGCCTCGGCTTGTAGCAGCCCCGAAGCCCCGTCCCCTCAAGCACCCGGGGGGCGGGGCTTTTTTCGTAACCATGAACAGATGCATTCTGGATCACTGCAACCGACGAAGGTTCATGCGTGGGCTCTGCCACAAGTGCCACGAAAGGGCCAAGGAAATGGTCGATGGTGGTATCCACACATGGGAGGAGTTGCAGGAGCGCGGATGGGCCTTGGACACCTACCTAGACTGGGCCAAGTACGAGCCTGTCCGCATCCGCTGCACCGTCTGCGATGTGAACTACCCGACCTTGAGAGCCGCCGCCGATGGATGTGGCTACGCGGCCTCAACGGTGAGTCGGTGCGTGAATGGGAAGGCAAAGATGCCTCGGCATCATAACTGGATTCGGCTATCCAAGAATTCAAATGACTGAAGAAAAGAAAATAAAATGGCAAAAACCAAAAGTACACAGAAGAGAGCGGATCATCGCTCGCGGGGGAGTATCAC
>JAYPUA010000075.1:3142-6536 GCA_038133845.1 Deltaproteobacteria bacterium | reverse complement strand
ATGTATACCAGTGCCCCGGGAAAGAAGGGCATCAGGAAAGTAAAAACGCCCTCACAAGACTGAGGGTCAAGATCGAGGACAAGGCATACCGCTCGCCCGTCGATGAGAAGGACGTCCCGAAGTACCTCAAGGTACTGGCGCAAACGGCAGGAGATCTGGTGGACATCTACGAGTTGTCCAAGAAGGTCAAGGGCGCGGTATCGACCCAAGAAATAACCGCCGCCCTCTACACCCGGATCAGCAAGCGCCTGAACGAGGAGGACGGTCAATGAGTGACGCACCGAAAAAGGACAGGCCGACGTACGCCATCGACTTCGAGTCCTTCTACAGCAAGGACATCAGTGTGGTCACCCAAGGGGCGCACCGCTACTTCCGCGAAGGCGGGGACCTTTACCTGATCAGCGTGGTCGGGGAGGACTTCCAGTGGGTGGGGCATCCGAGGGAGTTCGACTGGAGCCGCCTCGTTGGAGCCCACCTGATCGCCCATAACTACGCCTTCGATGGTACGGCTTTGCTGTACCTGCAGGAACAGGGCGTGGTGCCCAAGGAGATTGTCGTGGAGGACGGTGATTGCACCGCCGACATGGCCGCCTACTTCCAAGCTCCAAGGAACCTCAAGGGCGCTGCGGAGCAGATGCTCGGGGGCTACGAGGAGATTGACAAGGCCATGCGGAACTACATGCGCGGTCGCCGTTGGGATGAGATCGACGGGGAGATGAAAAAGCGCATGGAGGAGTATGCTCTCAAGGACTCGGTGGCTTGCTACAAGCTATGGGCGCTCTGGGGGCATCTTTGGCCTGACTCCGAGAAAGCTGTGTCTCGGCATACAAGACGCCAAATGTGGCGGGGTTTCGCTATCGACACCGTACTGCTCGACCAATACCTCTCGGACATCGCCCGTAAGAAATGGGACGCCGAGCAGCTGATCCCGTGGGCCGACGACGCACCCATCCTCAGCCGGAAGGCATTCAACAATGAGTGCCGACTGCACGGCATTGATCCTCCGGGCTCGCTGGCTCAGGTCAACCCCGTGGCCATGGCTTGGATGGAGCAGCAGTCCGAGCGGTTCCCGTGGGTCAAGGCGGTCAATGAATGGAGGCGCACCAACACCCTGCTCAGCAAGCTGGAGTCCATCAAGGTCCGGGTCCGTGAGGACAACCGGGTCAGCACGGAGCTCAAGTACTGGGGCGCGGCCACCACCGGTCGGTGGTCCGGCACTGGAGGGGTCAACATGCAGAACCTCCCCCGGGGCGATATGTTCGGGGTGGACCTGCGGAAGCTGTTCGTGGCCGGTCCGGGCAAGAAGCTGCTGATCTCGGACCTGAACGCCATCGAGCCTCGCTGCACTGCGTACATAACCAAGGACGCCAAGCTGCTGGAGGAGCTGGAAACCGGGCAGGACGTCTATCAGGCGTACGCCAAGTTGAACCTCGGCTACTCCGGGGACGACCTGAAGAACGACGACCCCAACCTGCGGGCGCTGGCCAAGGTGGCACTGCTCTCCTCGGCCTACGGCACCGGCTGGAAGAAGCTTATGGAGACCAGCTCGGCCCTCTATGGTCTGGACCTCAGCGAGGACAAGGCCAAGGACATCGTCAGCGGGTACCGCAACTCGAACAGCCATGTCGTGTCCATGTGGTATGACATGCACAGGCGGGTCAAGCAGACCAGCAAGCTGGAGGGTGCCTCCAACAAGCAGGGCCAGAAACTGCTGGCCAACAAGGACGGCGGGGTCAACGACTGCTGGTTCGATCTGGCCAGCGGGAGGTCCATGTTCCTGTTCGACTGCAAGAACTCTGCGGGGTCCTGCGTGGCCGACCCGGTCAAGGGGGACCGCAAACGGCTGCACTGGTATGGGGCGAAGCTGTTCCAGAACTCGGTGCAGGCAACGGCGCGGGACGTCATGCGTGACGCCATCCTGCGGGTGGACGCGGCAGGCATGGAGACAGTCCTGCATGTACACGACGAAATCATTGTCGAAGCCGACATGGACGCGGATGTGAAGGATCTCAGCGAGCTGATGGCCGTCACCCCGGAATGGGCGGAAGGACTTCCGGTCGCCGCCGAGGGCTTTGAAACCAACTGCTACACGAAATGAAGCTGCTATCCATACCTAATCTCACGGCAACGGCCACCACTGAAGAAGAACCATGGGCTCCGGGGAGTATCCCGGCCAAGGCCCCGGTGTTTCAGGACAAGGCCGCCTACCGCAACTGGTGCAGCCAGAAGACAACCAACTGGTACTTCCTCTCCCCGGTGGAGGGCTCGGACAAATACCGCAGGGTGAATCATCACAACCCTGCGGTGGCCATCCGGGCCGTCATTGGGGACTGGGACTGTGCCGGGGGGTTTGCCGCAAAGGACCTCACCAAGTTCAACGCCAACCTGCTCAAGGGTCGGTTCAAGCCCACGGTGGTTCACCACACCCCGTCCGGGGGAATACGCGCCATATGGATGCTGGAGGAAGCCATCGAGGTGGACGAAGCCACCACGGTGCCGATGATGCACAAGCTGGCCAAGGAGCTGAAGCTGGAGAAACTCATTCATGGGTTCGACAAGGCCAGCCTGCGGCCCGAGCAGACATTCGCGTTCATGCCCACCAACATGACGGTGGACGCCCAATCGGTGATCCCGGTGAACTCACTGGTATCGTGGAAGGCCGAGGTCATCGACAGCATCTCATTCGTGGACGAGGCAAGGGACATCGCCCTTGAGATCGTGGCCGAGGAGATCGAGAAGCAGTATCCGGGACGATGGCCGGGGCAATTCTGTCTCGGTAGCCGTGGTCCGAGGTTCTGGTCACCCAACTGGACCCCCAGCCACAACCCAACCGCCGCCAAGGTGGCGAGCAACGGGTTCATCTGCTACTCCGGGTCGCAGTCATTCGTGCCGTGGTCACAGGTTCTGGGCAAGGACTTCGTGGCCCAGTTCTCCGAGAACCAGTTCGGGGAGGCCGTGAAGGGCATCTACAGTGATGGGCGGCAGTTCTGGCTGCACTACGGATGGGGTTGGGGTGCCAACAACGCCGATGCTGTCGGTCGTGAGCTCCGCAGCCGTGGGTTGAGCGCCCAAGTGCTGAAGGGTGAGGAGACCAGCGAGCTCATGCGGGCGATCAACTTCATCGAGCAGCAACAGAAGGTGGCCGGTCGGGCACCATTCCTCTACCGTGGGGATGTGGTCAAGGACAAGACCGGTCTGCCGTACCTCAACACGGCGGTAGCCAAGGCGCTGAAACCGGCGGCCAAGGGCAGCTTGAGGGAGTGTCCGGTTATCTACGGGTTCCTGAGGGAGATTTTCCCGACCCGCAAGGCGTTAAGGGCCTTCATTGCTTGGCTGAAGAGGGCCTACATGGGGGCATACAACCTCAAGCCCAAGATCGGGCACTGCGTAGTAC
>JAYPUA010000075.1:1682-3132 GCA_038133845.1 Deltaproteobacteria bacterium | reverse complement strand
GCGTAGTACTGTGCGGGCCTGCGGGGATAGGAAAAACTTTCCTAACCAACCGGATACTTGGGGCCTTGATGGGTGGGTTCGCTGACTGCACCGACGTGGTTCTGAAGGGGTCGCGGTTCAATGACCTCATGCTGAAGAACGGTGTGGCGGTCATCGACGACGGTGGTACCGCCGATACGGAGCACAGCAGCACCAAACTGGCCGAGAACGTGAAGAAAATAGTCGCCCAGCACGATCATGTGTCGGAGGCCAAGTTCGAGTCCAAGGTCAAGGTGGAATGGTTCGGGAGGTTGGTGTTCTGTTGCAACGACGACGTCGCCAGTCTAATGGCCATCCCAACACTCACCACCGGCACGGATGACAAGATATGCCTGTTCCGGATGAGCCCGCCCAAGGGGAAAGGGCGTCTGAACGAGAAGTCGGAGGAAGCAGTCGCCAAAGAGCTCCCGGCCTTTGCCCGGTGGCTGATTGAGGTGGACTGCAACAAGTTCGGTCTGGAGCCAGATGCGAGGTATGGGTTCAAGCCGCACATTGATCCGTCACTCCGCAACGAGGTCGAGGCCAGCAGCCCGGTTGGGGAGGCTCTCCGGGAGGCGCTGGACCTGTTCTTCGAGTCCAACCCGGAGGTGGACAGGATATCAGGGTCAGCCACCAAGATCCGGGGGATGCTTGAAGCCGCTGACATACCCATCAATGGGTCCCGGGCTTTCGAGCCAATTACCATGGGAAGGTCCCTCAGCCGGATGGCTGCAGCTGGGATTATGGGCATCGATGTGACCGTCCAGAATGGGACCAAGAAGTACTGGGTACCCAGCCCAGCCAACTATGAAGCGGCGGCAGCCGACAAAGCGGTATGACCACCCCTACCACCCCCTACCAAGGAAATTGCCCTGTGGTAGGGGTTGGTAGGCAAAGGTGGGGGTACCCCATCCCCTACCAAAACTGACATGCCGAACTCCAAAACTCTTCCTTTTTTACTATTTATTTATCTCTTTCTCTCTTTAGTAGGGGAGAGTAGGGGATATATAGAGAAAAAAAGCGGGCCGGTCCGGAGCCTTAAAAGTTGATTTTAGGGGGTCATTTTTTTTTTTTTTTTTATGTTAGCGGATAGAATTTAAAAAGGGCCTAAAAGACCCCCATCCCCTACCCATACTAAAGTATGATGCTCTCACACCTTGTTCCACCCCTAACCGGTCCCTTAATCTAACTACCTTGAACCCATGCCTGACCCCGATGTACCCCACACTGACCTGCGAACTCGGCTGTCCGAGTGCTACGACGATCTGACATTCTTCGACGGTATGGACGAGGCCATAGTTGGCGTCTGCGAGGTCTATGGCCGGGAGCCCGTCGTTTGTTACGACCGACTGAAGTGCATCGGCCTGCTCGTCCAGAGTGGGATGGGATGGGATGAGGCCGCTGAGTACTTCGAGAACTATATGGCGGGTAT
>JAYPUA010000075.1:0-1672 GCA_038133845.1 Deltaproteobacteria bacterium | reverse complement strand
TCGTGTAGGCCCTACGACCCCCGCGTTCTTGGACACCCCCGAAAGTCTCTACATTGGAGCCCCCAGCGAGCCACCCGGCACCGTTTAACCCCTTATGAAACTCATTGGATTGATGGGCCGCAAGCGAAGCGGCAAAGACACTGTATTCGAGATCCTGCACCGGAAAGCGCCTCAAGTGGTGCGCGTAGCCTTTGCAGACGGCGTGAAGGAGGAGGTTGCGGCTGCTATCAACCGCCCTGTCTCCTACATTGAGGAGCACAAGACCCAGCTGCGCCTTCTTCTACAGGCGTGGGGGACCGAGTATCGGCGTAACCTGTGCTCCCCGACCTATTGGATTGACCGCACCCGCGAAGTCATCCAGCAGTATGCGGACGGGGACGCCATAGTAGTAATCACAGATGTCCGCTTCCCCAATGAGGCCGCCCTGATTCAAGAGCTTGGAGGCACGACCGTCCGTGTGTATCGACCCGGCTTCGATACCTCGGATGATGGGCACCCCTCCGAGACCGCACTGGACGACTACAAGGCTGATGCCGTGATATGGAATCCCGGTGGTTTGTCCGAGCTGGAGAACCGAGTCGACCACTACATTACCTGTCATGGTTTACTTAAACCCAATAGAACTAAACCCCAGCCTGATACTTCCGAGGTTCAAGGGGACCCGGGGGCAGTACCCGCGCAAGCGGCGTTACTCTAGCGAGCAGGAGGCCCGCCGAGCGCAGCAGTCCCGGCATTACCACGGTTTTGTGTCATCTCCCCCTCCCGGTAAGGTGACCAAGCCCTCCGAACTCCCTTCCGGTCCCTTGGTGACGGTCACTCGACCCACCCCCGCGGCCGGTCGGGAGATGCTCTACGAGCTGATACAGTTCTTCGGGACTGACGAGGCTGCCCGTATGCTGGGGTTTGAGCTGAGCAAGGATCTACGCAAGCAGTTCGGCTCCGATGCCTACTACGATGCCTACTATTCTGAGACCAACCTCCGGTCTGTCTGGTTCCTGTGGTCATTGACCTTTTGCCCCTCCAACCTGAGGGATTCGTTTCACCTCCAGACATGGGGCTACTACAATACGGAGTTCACCGGTCCAGTGGCAGATGCTTGTCGGGCAAGTGCGCTCCACAGGCTGAAGAAAGTCCATACCCATCGTAAGAAGACCCGTTCTGAGAAGCAGAAGGAGACCCGAGCTCGTCGTCTGGCCAAACTCCCTCCCCAGCTCCGGTATGTGTACAGCAAGGACCCCGAGCGACTCAAGCAGCGCAAGGAGTTGATGGACCAGATCGTCAAAGAGGAGGAGACCAAAAAGCGACGAGAACGCTCTAAACAGAAGCGGGAGCGTGGTGTTAAGCAGAAGTTTTTGCACAATGTTAGTGCGAAGCATCGGAGTCAGGGGCGTATAAAGCCTGTGCCCCAGCCTTCAAAGTGACCTCACCCCTTCCCCGGCCCCGAAAAAGGCCGTTTTTACTGGGTTTCGGTCGGATCTAGAAAGTCCGTGTATTATATACAGCACGCCGACGCCCCCACCCCCAAAACCACCCCCCAAGGGCGGTATTTTTTGCACTATACCAGTTATGTTTAATTGGGGGGCCTACCCATACTAAAGTATTACTTTCCGCCAATTCCTCTGTAGTGGTGTCAGCGGTTCATCCGTCTGACGCTCCGGGAAAGCCCGGAGGT
>JAYPUA010000074.1:4523-12202 GCA_038133845.1 Deltaproteobacteria bacterium | reverse complement strand
GTCCCGGCGCCATCGGTGGTGCCTGTGGTGTTCCCGGAGGCGTAGTCAATCCCCTCCACGGCGGAGTCGAGGAAGCGTCCGCTGAGCCGGCTCACGTCGTCGGAGTCCTCATCCGAGTCCTCATCCGAGGAATCGGTTTCAGAGGTGAGGAGGGCCTGGCACTCCTCGGTGGTCTTGCACTCTCTGAGGTTTTGCAGCTCCCCGTCGCTGCATCCGAGCAGCAGCAGCAGGGCGCTGGTGAGAAGAACACGCATGCTTACCTTGTCTGACGAAGTGCTGTCTGCATGAGCCCTCAAGGTCTGCTCTGGCGGAGGGCCTCTCCGGGAGGCGGGAGGCCGGTGCTAAAAGCTCCAGGTCAGCTCCAGCTCCACGGTGGAGGTGGAGCGTTGAATCCAGGCGGCGCGCCAGCCCAGGGAGTCTCCGTGCTGAAAGACCCGCGCGCCATACTCCCAGCCGCCCAGGGTCCCGGCGACCTCGGCCTGGTCTCCCTGAGCCACCAGCCGGGTCAGGCCGCCGCCGCCCAGCAGCTCCACGCCGAACCCGGTTCCCCAGCGTCGAAACACCCGACCGCTGAGCCGCGTCACCTGCACCCGATCCAGGGTGACGATCTGGTTGTTCAGGACGGTTTGGGTGGGCTCCAGGGTGCCCTGTCCGGAGGCCAGAGAGGCCTCGGCCCCGAAGCCGCCCCGCCGCAGGCCGAAGCCCACTCGGGGCATCGTCAGGCGCATCCGGTCTGCCGGAAATCCGGAGCCTTGACGCACCAGCGTCTCGATGCCAAAGGCCAGCTCCGAGCGTGTTTGAGACGTCACCGGTGCGTCCGCAGGTTGGGACGTCCTGGCCTGCGGCGGTGCCTCCTCGAGGCGGCCAAACCGCAGCGTCCGGGTCTCCTTGCCCTGCAGGGCCACGGTCTGTTCCGGAGAGCGCAGCGTGCCCTGTTCCAGCCGCACCCGGTAAGTCCCGGCCTCGGCGTCCAGCGCCTTCTCGGAGGCGCCGTCAAGGGAGACCCGGGTGGTGTCGTTGATCACGATGACGCCTTCCCGATTTTCGGGAGCGACGATCACTTGCAGGGTGGCGCCCTCCGGGCGGAGGATCACGGTCCGGGTTCCGAGGCGGGTGTGGGAGACCTCCAGGCGGATCAGCTCGCTGCGGAAGCCGGACTTGCGCAGCTCCACCTGCTGGGATCCGGCCTGCAGCTCGATCGTGGCAGGAGTCAGGACAGGTGCCCCGTCGCGATCAAGGTAGGGCCTCGCGTTGACGAAGACCTGCGCCCCACCGGGCGTGCTCCGCAAGGCGAGGAGTCCTGCCTGATCGTCGTCCGCCACTGTGACCCGGAACGCCTCGTCCCCCAAAAAGCTGTAGGGGATGTCGGCGCTCGCCTGGGCCACAGAGACGGTGGCGACCACTCCCTCCGTTCCTGACATCCTGTTGTCATCCAGGACGGACAGTTTCACGATTTTCAACGAATCCCAGTCATTTTGATCAAATTTCAGCTCAGGAGGGGTGAAGCGCAGGCGTGGGTTGGGGCTGCTCAGGCGCAGCACCACCGCCCCTCGCAGCGCAGAGCGGACGCCCACCCGGACCTCGGTTCCGGCGCTGCCCTCGCGGAGTTCAACCTCCGGCGGCTCCACGCGGATTCCCGGCTCGGCCTCGGCAGCACCACGCCCCCGACCTCGCTCGGAGAGCAGCTCGGAGGTCACGGATTCCAGAGCCTCCAGCAGCTGCTCCAGGCCACACTTTGGGCACTGGACCGAGCGCACGGTCTTGCGGCGTCCCTCCACCAGGCTGAGGGTCAACTGGGCCAGCCCGGACGCTTCGTCCTGCAGCACCTGCAGGTTGAAGATCAGGTCCACCTTCAGGTACTCCTGCACCAGCGCCACGCAGTTCTCCTCCGTGCACTGCTCCCCCGGAAGCGCCATCAGGGCCTGCTCGTAGGCGTCTTCCACCTCGGTCTGGGCAACCAGCGCGAACTCCCGTGAGAGGCGGTCCTGCAGGCTGTTGAGCAGAAAGTTGGCCTGCACCTGCGGGAGTCCCAGAAAGCTCACCGGAAGCAGCGCGGCCCCTTCACGACCCTGTGCTCCCAGCCCTCCGGCAGCCCCCCACCAGAGGAGGATCGCTCCCAGCACTCCTGCCCACGTCTTCTGCATCCTGTTCTGTATTCCGGTTTCCAAAAAGAGCGCCCGCCGCCTGCGTTCGTCCCACAAGGTCCAAAGCGGGGACCGCACCGGAAGCGGGCGGTCGGACCTCCTTCTCTCCTGAGACGGACAGGTCCCCGGATTTGACACACCTTCCGGATTTTTCCGGTCCTCAAGGGGCTCGTTCGGGGATCCTCCGGCCTCCGGAGCGCTCTTCGCTTCAGTTCAGCACCTTGCGCAGGAAGGCGGCCAGTCCGTTCTCCTCCCGATGTTCCGTGATCTTCTGGGCGACCCGCTGATACTGCTCGGCCCACTGCTCTGCAGACTCCGGCTCGGCCCGGTAGGGCAGACGCTCTCCGGTGAGCGAGAACCGGTCACGCAGCTCCAGGCGCTGGCCGTGCAGCTCGTAGTACTCCAGCTGCACGTCGAGCAAGGCCACCCCCTGCCACATCAGCGAGGCCAGCGGCTCATGACGCCCCTGAAGCTTCCAGACCACCGCCGCCTGCACGCCGCGGTGGAGCATCTGCTGCCGAAGGTCGCCGCTGTTGGCGATTGTGATCGACTGAACCTGCTGGCGGCTGCCGAGCAGGCTCTCCTCCAGGACGCTGCGGGCCGGCTGCTGCAGCGTCGTGAAGTCTGGCTGCTGCGATGGCAGGTAGGCCAGGAGCGTGTGGGAGGCGCGGTCCGGGTTGCGGATGAAGAAGAACTCCCCGCCCTGATGTCCCTGGTTGGAGATCGCCTGAAACACCGGAGTCTGCTGACTCCCGGTGGCCGAGAGGGTGTCGTTGGCCACGTTGCGGGTGAGGCGCAAGGCCAGGTCGGAGGCGGCGATGTAGGGCTGTTCGTTGGCCTCAAGCTGGGCGAGCAGGTGGTAGGCGAAGATGCTGTTCCCGCCCCAGCGCGCTCCGCCGTCCGAGACCGGCTCGTTCCCTCCAGACGTGAGCCCCATCACCGCCTGCAGCTTGTTCTTCTCCCGAAAGTAGCGCTCGTCGTTCCATCCGGAGGCCGGAGCCCGTACCGCTCCCCGGGTCAGCAGGTTGCCGCTGAAGCAGGAGTCCGAGACCAGCAGCTTGTGCCGCGCCTCGATCGCCCGGAGCTGGTTGAGGACATCGCTGTTGCTCAGGTGCGAGTAGCGGTTGTCCGTGCTGGCCTCCACCGGGACCCAGTAGCCGTCCTCCTTCTCGTCGTATTCCCCGTGTCCGGCATAGTAGATCAGGACCCGGTCGTCCGCGGTGCTGCGGTCCTTGAGCCAGTCCAGCCCTCGGAGGATGTCTACCCGGGAGGCGTCCTTGAGCAGCAGCACGTTCTCTGCCGGGAAGGTGTAGCGCCGCACCAGCACGTCCCGAAACTGCTCGGCGTCCCGGACAGCGGTGCGCAGCGGGTTCCAGTGCTGGTAGTTGTTGTTGCCGATGATCAGAGCGTGGTAGGTCCCTGTGCCTGCGGCTGCAGGGAGGGCCGACGAGGCAATTCCCCGGTCCTGAGACCAGAGCATCGCAGGCAGACACAGCTGCAGCCCAAACAGCAGCAGGAGCCGAGGGAGAGTCGAAGACATGAGGCTGCTCCGGGAATGTAAGGTGAGGCGAAGAACTCCTCAACGCTACCGAGGTGACCCGGAGTTTCAAGTTTTTTGAAAACCCGCCACCGCCCGGCTCCACCGCCTGGCCGCCCGAAGGCTCGGGACTTTTTTCAGAAAATGTTTTTTTTCAGGTTAACCCTGACGGGTCTGAGGCCTCACACCTCTCCGCAGAACATCAAGGCTTCGTCACCGGAGCAGGCTCCAGGAGGGGACTCCCAGCAGGTCGAGAGGCAAGGAGGCCGCTCTGCGGCAGGCTGTCCGGAGCCTTTTGCAAGGAATTGACGCCACAAATGGAAGGAAAGGAAGAAAAATCCTGCAGGGCCCCCAAAAATTGGCGAAAAAAACATTGCGTTCCCTCTGCGAAGCTTATAGATATACGAGGTCGGACCCACTCTTGAGGAACTTCAATGAAAGGGAGCATGAATCTTATGAAACGTCTCGCAATCCTGACCGGATCGCTCTTGCTGGCCCTCCCAGTCTACGCAGGAGGTGGCGGTGGAAACAGCCTGATCGAGCCCCTGGGAGCCATGCTCCTGGCTGCGGCGATCGTGGCGATCATCCTCAGCTACGCCAAGCAAGCCAGCCTTTTCGCCTTCATCATCGTCGGAATCATCGGCGGTGCGGTGGGCCTCAAGGACATCATCAACACGAACGTGATGACCGCCTTCGTGGACGTCGGCATTACCCTGCTGCTCTTCATGGCAGGGATGGAGGTCGACATCCCGGGGCTGATCAAGCGTTGGCAGCTGCTGCTGATCAACGGCATGGGGCAGATCATCGGTCTGTTCATCATCACCGTGGGCTTCGGGGCAGTCTACATGGGCATCGATACCGAGTTCATGAAGGCCGCCGGGCTGCCGGAAGGCAACGCCACCGCAGCCCTGCTCTACTTCGGGCTCTGCCTGACGCTGTCCTCCACCATCCTCGTGGTGGGGAACCTCAAGCAGACGGGGCAGATCGCTCAGGAGCACGGACAGATCGCGCTGGGGCTGATGGTGCTGCAGGACATCACCGCCGTGGTGGCCCTGGCCATCCTCGGCGTCCTCAAGCCGCCGGAGCCGGGAACGGAGCCTCCGGTCCTCGGAGTGGAGATCGGCCTGATCTTCGGGAAGATGATCGCCCTGGCGGTGATCCTCTACTTTGTGACCAAGCACATCCTCAACCCGCTGTTCAAGTTCTTCGCCCGCTCTCCGCAGCTGCTGTTCATCGGCACCCTCGGATACGGGATGGGCGTCGCCGGACTGTGTGAGGTGGTGCACTTCTCCTCCGGAATCGGAGCCTTCTTCGCCGGTGCCACCCTGGCCGCTCTGCCCTACCGGCACGAGATCGAGGACAAGGTCGAACCGTTGAAGGCCTTCGGGGTGATGCTCTTCTTCTTTGGTCTGGGCTTTGACATCTCCGGACTGAAGGTCGATCAGGTCCTGGGTGGATTGGTCGATGGACTGATCCTCGCGATCGTCCCGGTGGTCATCGGCACCGTACCGCTGATGCTGACCTTGGGATACGTGAGCAAGCTTGAAGGAAAGCCCGCCTTCCTGATGGGAATGATCATCAACCAGTCCTCCGAGTTCTCCCTGATGCTTGCGGTCCTCTGTCTGCAGTATCAGATCTTTGATCCCCACCTCTTCATCGTGATCACCATCGTCGTGCTGGTGACCTTCTTCCTCTCCTCTCTGGGCCATCAGTTCATGGAACAGATGTACACAGCCGTTTCTGGAACCTTGAAATTCATGGATGGTCGCAGGGTGCAGGCTGAAGAGAGTCACGAGGGAGGTCATGAGTTCGTGATGGAAAACCACGTGGTGGTCATGGAGTACAACGACCTCGCCGTCGAGATCGCCGACTTCTATGCCCAGCGGGGACAGCAGGTCCTCCTTCTAGACCTCGATCCAGACATCACCGCATACTTCGAGAGTCTGCATGGACACAGCAACATCCACGCACACTACTCGGACATGCAGGATCCGGATGTCTGGGAGAACCTGGCCTTCGACAAGGCCAAGGTGGTCATCTCCTGCATGGATGGAGGCCAGGAGGCTGAGATGGGCATCGCCCGCTGGCTCAAGGACCGCGCTCCGGAAATTCCCTTCCTGGCCGCGACGTCCTCACACCAGGAGACGCTGGAGTTGTATGACGCCGGGGCGCGTTATGTGATCCAGACCGAATACCTGGCGGCCAAGTCTTTCCGGCAGGTCTTCGAGCAGGAGGTTGAAAAGCCGATCACCGAAGCCTTTGTCGAAGCAGGAAGGCAGAGTCTGTTGGAAACCAAAAAGCTGCTTGAAGGCGCAGAGCACGCTCACGCCTGAATCGTCGTTTCAAAAAGGAACTCAAAATGCTTCATTCTCGATCCTATCGATTCACTGCGGCCCTGGTGATCCTCTTGCTGGCCGCGCTTCCCGCCTACGCGGGAGGAGGGGGATGGCTGATCAAACCGCTCGGGCTGATGCTCGGGGGGGCGATGCTCATCACCATCATCCTCACCATGCTCAACCAGACCAGCACGATCTCCTTCATCGTGATGGGATTTGTCATGGGCTCCGTCGCTGGAGGTATGGCCTCCACGCCTGAAGAGCTGGAGGCCATGTTCCCGGGCATCGAGTCCATCCTCACCGGATTCCAGCAGATCGGGGTGATCCTGATCTTCTTCATGGCCGGGTTGCAGTTCGACATCAGCGACATCACCAAGCGCGGGCGGTTGATCACCGTCAACGGAGTGGGGTATCTGCTGCTCGGGCTGCTGTTCTTCTACATCGTCGGCTCTCGCATCGCCGGAACCGATGGGTTCAGCGACGCGATCTACCTGGCGCTCTGCCTGACGGTCCCCTCGGCTGCGCTGGTGGGGCTCTCTCTGGAGAACAATGACTCCGAGGGAGACCTGTACGGTCAGATCGCCAAGGGCGTCATGGTGATCTGCAGCCTGGTTGCCGTGATCTTGCTGGCCAAGATGGATGCGACCAAGAGCGTGGAAGAAGCCACAGGCGGCGCGGCAATGTTCAACCTGTGGATGACCGAAGGCGTCATCCTCCTGGTCGTTGTCTTGATGGTGCTCTCCAAGATCATCCTTGAGCCGGTCCTCCGGTTCCTGCTTCGCTCTGCAGAGATGCTCTTCATCAGCGCGCTGGGATACTGCATGGGGATTGCGAGCATCTGCGGCTATCTGGGAATTTCCCCGGAGGCCGGAGCTTTCTTTGCCGGAGTCTCCATCGGCATCTTGCCCTACCGCATCGACGTGGAAGACAAGGTCGGTCCGCTGAAGTCCTTCGGACAGATCCTCTTCTTCATCACCCTTGGGGTGATGATGGCCCGCGTCAGCGGAGAGGTCTATGCCTCAAACCTCGGCAGCATCGTCCTGCTGACGATCCTCGTTCTCGTCGTCAAGCCGATCATCTCCATCATCATGGGCTACTTCTCGGGGCTCAAGGCTCGTCCGACCTTCAAGATCGGGCTGACCTTGAACCAGGGCTCGGAGATCACCATCATCCTGGCCCTGCTGGCCTGGATGGATGGGCTGTTCAGCGACAAGATCTTTGCGATCGCGGTGAGCGTGACCATCCTCTCCTTCATCCTGTCGGCCTTTGGCAGCCACGCCCTAGATGGTCTGTATGCCTCGTTCAAGGGCTCGGTGGCCTTCCTGGAGCGCAACATCGCCCCACGTGAACTGAGTGAAGAACACAACTTCGAACTCAAGGACCATGTAGTGTTGCTGACCTTCAACGAATTGTCGCAGGAGATTGCGGAGTTCTATGAAGAGCGAGGAGAGCGCGTCATGCTGGTTGACATCGATCCGGAAATTTATGCGTACTTCCGGAAGAAATTGGATGGCAACATCGTACCTCTCTATGCAGACAGTACTGACAACGGCGTCTGGAGCACCTACCAGTTCGATAAGGCTAAGTTAGTCGTCTCCTGTGATTCAGGAATACAGGATGCGAATGTGGATCTGGCGCGCTACCTCAAGAACTCCGGGGTGC
>JAYPUA010000074.1:2166-4423 GCA_038133845.1 Deltaproteobacteria bacterium | reverse complement strand
GGAATACAGGATGCGAATGTGGATCTGGCGCGCTACCTCAAGAACTCCGGGGTGCCTTTCCTCTGTGCCTCCGAGTCGAATGAGAATTCGCTGGAGCTGTATGACTCCGGGGCTCGATTCGTGATCAATCCGGAGCAGAGCGCTTCGAAGTCCTTCCGACAGGTGTTCGAGGAAGAGATCGACAAGCCTGCAGCCGAGTCCTTCACCGTGCGTGGGGAATCCCACTGGAAGGACACCCGCGAAATTCGCGACGGTCTGGGCGAGATCTTCAAGCTCGTCTAACTTCCCTCCTCCTCCGGGGGCTCCCTGCCCTCGGAGGCTCTCTCCCCTCCTTCCTGGCCTCCGATCACTCCTGCGCCTCGGCGCCCATCCACTGCCGCAAGGTGGCTTCATCAAGCAGGGAGACTCCGAGCTTCCGGGCCTTCTCCAGCTTGGACCCGGCGTTGTTCCCGGCCAACAGGAAGTCTGTCTTCCGCGAGACGCTCCCGGTGACGCTGGCCCCAGCTTCTTCCAGACGCTGCTTCCAGACATCTCGAGGCTCGCTCAAGGTCCCGGTGATGACCACCGTCTTTCCCTCCAACTCCGCGATTTTCTGCCCGGCGACCTCCTGCTGAACGGGGGTCACTCCGTGGGCCAGCAGTTGTTCGATCAGGCGCTGCTGCTCGGGGTCCTGGAAGAAGCGGACGATGGACTCGGCGATCACTCCGCCAATCTCTCCGATCTCTGCCAGCTCCTCTGAAGAGGCCTCCCGGATCGCCTCCAGCGAGCCCATGCGCCGCGCAAGCACCCGGGCGGTCTTCTCTCCAACGTGCGGGATCCCGAGCGCATGCAGGAAGGCCCCGAGGGGTCGGGTCCTGGAGCGCTCGATGCTCTCCATCACGTTCTTGGCAGACTTGGTGCCCATGCGCTCCAGCTGTGCCAGGGCCTCGACCTCCAGACGGTACAGGTCTGCGGCGTTGGCAATCAGCCGGTGGGCAAACAGTTGGGCCACGAGGGCTGGACCGACCGCGTCGATGTCCATCGCCTTGCGTGACACGAAGTGCAGCACCCGCTCCTGCTGCTGTTCGGGGCACTGGACGTTGGGACAGCGCCAGTCCACCTCCCCGACCTCCTGCACGGTGCGGGTGTCGCAGACCGGGCAGAATGCCGGAGGCTGAAGCGCAAGGGCCTCCGGAGCGCGCTGGGCAGCATCCACAGCAACCACCTTGGGGATGATCTCTCCCCCCTTCTCCAAAGTGACGGTATCTCCGAGGTGCAGGTCGAAGCGGGAGACCTGGTCGAAGTTGTGCAGCGTCGCGCGGGAGACCAGGGTCCCGTTCAGCTCCACCGGATCCAGGATGGCCACTGGAGTCAGGACTCCGGTCCGTCCCACCCCCAACTCAACGGCTCTGAGGACGGTCACAGCCTGCTCTGCGGTAAACTTGAAGGCCACCGCCCACCGCGGCGACTTGGCGGTGAAGCCCACCTGCTCCTGCATCCTTAGCGAGTCGACCTTGATCACCACTCCGTCGATGTCGTAGGGCAATTCGGAGTGATGGGCCTCCCAGTGGGCGCAGAAGGCGGCGACGTCTTCGATGGAAGACACCCGCCTTGCTTCCGGGTTGGTCGGGAGTCCCCAGTCTTCCAGCCGCTTGAGGCTTGCGGAGTGTGTGGACTCCAGCGGGCCATCCACCTGGTTGTAGAGGAACAGGCTCAATCGGCGACGGTGAACCTCCCGGCTGTCCAGCAGGCGCAGGGATCCGGCGGCGGCATTCCGGGGATTCTTGAACGCAGGCTCTCCGGACGCCGCTCTCCTGCGGTTCAGCTCGTCAAAGTCCTGACGCGCGAGGTAGACCTCCCCTCGGACCTCCAGCGAGATCGCTTCCGGGAGCGTGTGTGGCAGAGAGCGGACCGTCTTGAGGTTGGCGGTGACCTCATCTCCCTGGGTGCCGTCGCCGCGGGTCACCCCGACTCTCAACTGGCCCTCTTCATAAATCACCGAGACGGCCAGCCCGTCGATCTTCAACTCGCACGTGTAGTCGATCTGGCTGGTGCCCAGCAGCTTCTGCAACCCGGCGTCCCACTCCCGGAGTTCTTCCAGAGAGTACACGTTGCTCAGGCTGAGCATCGGGATGCGGTGAATTCGGGTGGGGAAGCTCTCCGAAGGCTGGGAGGAGACCCACTGGAAGGGAGAGAGCGGTTGGAGCTCCGGAGCACGAGCCTCCAGCTCGAGCCACTCTCTTGCCCAGCCATCGTAGACCTCATCGGACACCAGCGG
>JAYPUA010000074.1:0-2066 GCA_038133845.1 Deltaproteobacteria bacterium | reverse complement strand
CTCCAGGATGCGGGCTTCGTGGTATCCGGTCAGCGGATTCTTTCTCTCGGAGCGCCGCAGGAGGTCCATCAGGTTGGCCCTCGCCCGCTCGGCAGGAGGAATGTGCGCCAACACCTTCAGGACCGGGTCGATGCCATACTTGATGTCTCCAAACGGGATCTTCTTCAGGGTCAGCAGCTCCTTGATGTTGACCTCATGGTCTCCTTGAGGAGGGTCGATCTTCAGCAGGCGGTTGCACTCCTGGATGAAGCTGACTCCCTGCTGCAGGTGCTTGAGCTGCTCCTTGACCGTCTCATCCGAGACGTCTCCCCCCTGCAACCGGAGGACATCGCGCTTGTAGAAATTGTAGAGGCTGGCAAAGTAGCGCGCCTGCGCCTGCGCCGCGACATACACCTTCTTCACGGAAAGCGTCATCTGCTCCAACTCCAGCAGGCTCAGCTGGTAGGCATCACGGGCCGCCAGGAGGTTGTCGCGTCGGTATTCGTTGAGAAAGTGGAGCACCAGCCCCATTCGGAGGGAGGAGTCGTCTGGAGCCGACTTCAGCTGTTCGGAGAGATCCTGGGCTCCCGGAGTGCCCATGATCTGGGCCAGCCGGGAACCGTAGGCGTCCAGTTGGTCCGGGTTGCCTTCCTTGGTCGATTTGCTGGTCAGCCCCTTGAGGACCCCGGACACAATGCGGCTCTTCTGGTGGTTTCGGATCTGGGAAAGCGAGGGCTCCAACTCTCGACGCAGAAGAGAGAACACCTCGAACGGGGTGTTCGCTTCAGGGAGGTCTCGAAGGTTCGGCTGCATGGCGTTGGTTAAAGGGAAAAGTCTACCAGGAGGACTGGAATCCTAAAAAAACTAGGTAAAACCCCAAGGTATTTCAAGCTAACTCCAGCCCAGGGCGAACAAAATGGAGAAGACCTTGGGGCCGCGGAGGAGGTGAGGACCCCGCCAGAGGAAGCAGGGCAGAGATTGCACAAAACAGGCCCGGAGGCAGGCCTGCCAGGGTTCAGGGTTTTCGCAGCAGCAAGGAGAAAGTGACACCTTCTCCGGGAGTGTTCTTCAGCAGCAGAACGCCCCCGTGGGAGGCCACGATTCCCTTGCTGATCGCCAACCCCAACCCGGTCCCCTCTCCCGGAGGTTTGGTGGTGAAGAATGACTGGAAGATCTCATGCACGTGGGCCTCCTCGATTCCCCCTCCGGTGTCTCCCACCTCCAGGGCGACCCAGGTGTCGTTCTTGGAGAGCGGCTTCTCCAACTCCTGCTGCGCTTGCTGCCAGAGCTCATCGTGTTCGGAGATTTCACGAGTCCGGAGCGTGAGCTTGCGCAGTGGACGCTCCTTCATCGCATCCGTGGCGTTGAGGACCAGGTTGGTGAGGACCTGCTCGATCTGAACCGGATCTCCATGCACAGGCGGGAGGTCCGCACTCAGCTCCAGATGGACCTCCACCAGGTGCTTCTTGATGTGGCTGGCAAAGAGCTCCTGAGAATTCTCCACCAGCTGGTTCAGGTCGATGTCCTGATGGGCGTCCTTGCGGGAGTCTCGTCCAAAATTCCGCAGGTGCTGAATGATGTGGACGGCCTTGTCGTTTTGCTCTCCGATCCGCTGAGCCAGCTGGTGTGCCTTCTTTTGCTGCTCCGGATCCAGAAGCTGAACCAGAAGCTCGCTGCTCAACGAGATGAAGCTCAGCGGCTGCTTGAGTTCATGCGCGATGCTGGTCGCCATCTCTCCCAGAGAGGCCAGCTTGGCGGCCTGAAGCGCCTGGGCCTGGGCCTGCTGCATCTGCTGGTGTGCCTTCTCCAGCTGTTCGTAGAGCTCCCGGAGCTGCACTTCGGAGAGCTTGCGCTGCGTGATGTCCAGCTCCACTCCCAGCATGCGGACCGGGGTTCCGGTCGAATCGCGCTCTACGACTTTCCCAAAACCCACGACCCAGCACTCGGTGCCATCCGGGCGTTGAATTCGATACTCCAGAAACGCGCTGGGCAGAGGCTTGGAGAAGTGCTGCCGATAAACCTGCATCACGAGCTCTCGGTCCTCGGGGTGAATGCGGCTCTCCCAAACTCCTGGAAACGGAAGCGCC
>JAYPUA010000073.1:0-12405 GCA_038133845.1 Deltaproteobacteria bacterium | reverse complement strand
CGGGCGGTCCTTTACTTTGCCCTCGCCTTCGTCCTGACACGCCTCCTCCTCGACCACTGGTTGCCTGCTCCGTGATTGTGAACCCCCTAGCCTGAACTCCTCGATGAGCTTTGCCGATTCTCTTGAAGCTTTGCGCCTGCAAAACCAGGCCTCCTCCTCTCACCTCCCACAGCTGCTGGAGTGCCGCCGGATGCTCGACCTGTCCCGAGCACGCTGCCAACTGCTGGAGCGAGCCCTGCGCAGTGAAGAGCTTGCCCCGGAGGAGCAGTCCCACCTGCTTCAACTCCTGGACGAGGAGCGTTACAGCCTGGAGGTTCTGTCCTACGACTACCTGATCCTTCTTGAAGAGGAGCGCCAATGGTCGCTGATGTATGTGCAGTGCTTCGACGAGATGGTCTTTCCGGAAGGTGGCTTGTGGAGGAGCTTCTTCACCGAAGAGTTGGCGGAGGAAGACCGGATTTTCCGTCAGCACCTCATGGAGCGCAGGGCGCTTTCGGATTCGATTCGGAATGAGATGGTTGGAACCGGAGAGGAAGGGCAAGCCTCCCCTGCCGAGTTGGTCGAACAGGAAGAGCAAAGGTGAGGAGCCTCAACCAGAGTGACAGGGGGGAACACTGCTGATCAAGACTCCTCGAAGGGGAGGCCTTTAGTTGGGCATCGCCGGCAGCATGGACTCCATGTTGTTCATCCACGCCATCGACTGCTTTTGCATCTCCTGAGCCGCCTTCCGAGCGACTCCGTAGGCTTCACCCACAGCGTTCATCTGCATGGCCTTCACGCTCTGCATCGAGTCTGAGAGCTTCATCATCTCCCATGCCGGGACCTTTTCCACCATTCCGTAAAGAGACTCGAGGGATTTTTTCTGAGCAGTCTCGGCCTCATTGAGGCCTTGCTCGTATTGCTCGTACCAAGTAGCGTACATTTGTTTGACAGGCTCAAAAGCCGACTTCTTGCTTTGACTCATGACAGGCTCCTTCTGTAGAAGAAATTGAGAACTAAATTCACAAAGCATAATATAGAGCTTATTCACCAAATTGCAATTATAATTTTAATTTTTATTAAAACACGTCAATCAACATGATTCCTCCAGACCCCCAAGAGGTTGTCGAAGCCCTGCGGCAGCACGGTGGCCTCGAGTTCTTGCAGCAGATCTTGGCCGGGAAGCGCCCTCAGCCACCAATCGCCGAGTTGATCGGCTTTCACCTCATCGAGGTCTCTCCCGGGCACGTGGTCTTCTCCGGGACCCCGGAGGCTCGCCACTACAACCCCATTGGTACTGTCCATGGCGGATATGCCTGCACCCTACTGGACTCCTGCATGGCCTGTGCGGTTCAAGCCTCTCTGCCAGCTGGACAAGGCTACACGACTCTGGAGTTGAAAGTGAACCTGGTGCGTCCAATCACGGCCGAGACGGGGCCGGTTCAGGCTGTTGGAAACACGGTTCATGTCGGTCGCCGGACTGGAACCGCCGAGGGGAAGCTCCTGGATGCACGGGGCAAGCTGCTGGCACACGGCACCACCACCTGCATGATCTTCGACCTCTAGCCGCATGCTCGACAGCTTCCCGCATACCCTCAAGCAGTTTGGGCTGTATGCCGATGCACGGACCCTGATGGACCTGCTGAAGCTCGCGGAGCAAGGAGTCATCGACAGCCTCGGCTCACTTCATGATGCCGGCAGGCACCTGGTCTGCAAGGGACGTCGCGACTTCGGTCCCTACACCCTGGCCTTCTGGGAGCATTTTCTGGGGATTGACGTCCGAAATCACCCCACTGTCGATGGGGCCATCCGCAACGCCCCGGCCTTTGAGCACTGGCTGCAGCAGCAAACAGACACGGGCATCGCGGAGGGCCTCGTGGATTGGAGGTCACTGATCGACCGCTTCCTCAATGAGGTCATGTCCTCCCGTCTGGGAGAACACCTGCGCCGAGAGATCGACGCCCGTGAGCACCTCCTGCACGACAACCCGGACCTGGAAGACCGCCCCGGGGCAGACCCCGACGGCCCACCACGTCCCTCAGACACCATGATCGACTATTCTCAGATTCCCATGGAGGAGTTGCTGGAGCGTATGCAGCGAGTTGCCGATCAGCAAAAATCCAAACACAGTGGGGGAGGCCATTGGATCGGTTCACACGGGCACTCTCCTTACGGGCACTCGGGGTCCGGGTTGCATGGAATTCGCGTCGGCGGAGCCGGACATGCCGGCAGCGCACGGAAGGTGTTGGGTGATCCGGGGTTTTTCCCGGTAGACCTGGACGCTCCGCTCAATGACGACACGCTGGATGCCGCATTGCAGGCCCTGAAAGACCTCCAGGAGATGCATCCGGATCGCCGGTTGAACGTCCCGGAAACCGTGGAGCAGGCCGGACGCAACGCAGGGATCGTGATCCCCCGCTTTCAGAAGGAACAGGAAGATCGGATCAAGGTCATGCTCGTTCTCGATAACGGAGGCAGCTCCATGTGGGCACACGTGCATGTCGTTCAGCAGCTGTTCTCCAAGATGAAGCGCCGCTTCACTCAGGACCTGTGCAGCTTCTACTTCCACAACGCGGTCTATGCGCAAGTCTATGAGGATGAGGCACGACGCAAACCGCTCCCCTTGAGGAAGCTTCTGGATTACAATCCGGACTACCGAGTTTTCATTGTGGGAGATGCCTACATGGCCGCCCACGAGATGCTGGCCCCCTTCGGCGCGATTGAGTATCGAGAAGAGAGCCCGGTCCCCAGCATTCAGCAGCTCCGGGAATTGAGAGACCACTTCCCCTACCTTTGCTGGCTCAACCCGACTCCGGAACGTTACTGGGCCCGCACTGTTGCCCCGTTTGTCCAGCAGGTGATGCCCATGTACCCGCTCACCGTGAGAGGGCTGACTGATGCGATCCGAGGCTTTGAAAGCATCACACACTTTTAGGCAAAATCACCTTCCTCCCCGGGAGGGAAAACACAAAAGACTTGAGATGCGCCTCACTGCACGCAATAAATGACTCTGTCAGCTAGAGGAGAAATGGCAATGAAACGGAAGAAGATCTTGATCGCCCTCACGGCTCTGACCGTGGGCGTTGGGACGGCATACGCCTGGGACGGGAACATCAGCCGACGTGCTTTTGAGGTGGCTCGCTACCAGATGCTTCGCTCCAGCAAGGGCTCGGTCCCGGCTCCGGGCTCCAACTCCCCGATGGTTCCACCGGCGATGCCGGTTCCGCCCGGGCCAGACCCCAACCTGGTTGTCTACCCGGCTTTTGGGGGCGTACTTCCGGTCAAGGAAGTTCCGCAGACAGAGACACGCTTGGGACGCAATGCCCGGACGATCGCCCAGGATCTTGCATGGGGAGGACGACCTCAGCGCGCTCCCGTGAAGTATGCTCCGCCAGAGACGCCGGCCGGAAGCATCGTCTACCGAGAAGAGGTCAAGCCCTGATCGATCGGACTCAGCCTACGACCCGAGCTTTCTCCACTGTCTGGTCGGTTTCGCGAGATTCGATCAACTTTCCCTCCTCCACCCGGAGGATTCGCTGAGCGATGGCCAGCACATCCGTGCTGTGGGTGGCGATCAGCAAGGTCGCTTCAAATTCCTTGATCAGCTCCTGCAACAAGGCCAGCACCTCCTCGCCCGTACGCGCATCCAGGTTGCCCGTGGGTTCATCAGCCAAAATCAGGGACGGTCGGTGAATCAGCGCCCGCGCAATCGCCACACGCTGCTGCTCCCCTCCAGACAGTCGATCCGGAAAGCTCTCTTTCCGATCTCCCAATCCCAGTCGTGCCAACAACAGGTCCACAGGCGTTCGGTCACGAATGCCATTCAACTCAAGCGCCAACTCGAGGTTCTCTCGGACCTTGAGGGTCGGGATCAGGTTGAAGGACTGGAAGATAAAGCCGATGTGTCGACGCCGAAACAGGGTCCGCTCGTGCTCGCTCAGCTGGCTCAGGCAGACTCCATTGACGCGAACTTCCCCAGAATCCGGGAGATCAATGCCTGCAATCAGGTTCAGCAGAGTCGACTTGCCAGAGCCGCTCTTTCCCAAAAGCGCACAAATCTCTCCGCGCTGTAGGCACAAGCTCGCATTTTCCAGCACCTGGTGCTGCGTTGAGCCTTCGCGGTAGGCCTTGCTGAGCGAAGACAGGCTGAGAAATTCGGGAGGGAGGTTGTCGGGCATGGAGTCCTGAGTCTGATGGAGCGAAGGAAGTTCACTCCATCAGTGTGACCCGGATGGCTTGGATTGCAACGTGAAAACAGAGGTACGCTGGGAGGCGACTCCCCCTTCGTCGCCTTGGACATTGGCAGGCACGCGGTCGCAGGGGTCGCTCCCCGAGCGACAGTCCCGGATGAGGGGCCGGGGCAACTTCCAGGCTGAGTGAAGAAGCTGTCCCAATGACGTTTTTGAGGAGAGCGCAAGCAGGAGTTGGGTTCAGCCGCGCCGCTCTTCCGCCTCCTGCTCCTCCTTGCAGACAATGCAGTAGGTGGTCACCGGGCGAATCTTGAGACGCTCCACTCCGATCTCCTCCCCACACTCCTCACAGATGCCGAACGAGCCCTCCTCAAGGCGCTCGATCGCTTCGTCAACTTTAGCGAGCAGCTTGCGCTCTCGGTCACGAATGCGGAGCGTATTGATGTTGTCGCTCTCCATCGAGGCCCGATCGTTGGGGTCTGGGAAGAGCGCGTTTTCTTCTCTCAATTCATGCACGGTCTCCTCGGACTCTCCAAGAAGTTCTTGGCGCATTTCCATCAGCCTCTCTCGAAAGTAGGCCAAATCCGCGTCTTGCATGATGCTTCCTCAAAAAAGGGGGGGTAACGTTAAAGACACTCTCCAAACGGATGGAGTCGTCTGCAAGGAGCTGGTCTGTAAAGTAGAGCGCACAAGTTAAAGCAACTTCAGAAAATTGGAAAGCTGAAACGCTTTAGAAGTCCAGAAAGATTCGGTCATAAACCTTTCGACAAAGCTGTTCCAGCAGTTCCTGACGGATCCGGGTGGTCTTGATGCCAGAGACCAGTTCCAGCGAGTCATTCACCGCAGACTCGCTCAAGGAGGCTTGCAGGGCGACCTCTTTCCAAAGGTATCGGTCTTTCCGGAGGTCCTTCAGGCTCGCTTGAGCGCTCAGGCTCACGGTGATTCCTGCCGGAGCATCCGTCGTGGCAGCGGTTCGGGTTTCCACCAAGCGTACCAGCGAAAGCAGCAACTCCAGATCCGCCTGGCCTTCCGGGAGCAAGATCACAGAGGTGTTGCTCCGTAGGGTCTCCTGCATCACCGTCGCCGTTTCAGTTTCCAGGATAGGTTCGTAGGTCTCGTTCCTCACCGGCAGCAAGGCCAGCGTTCGAGCCTGCTGCGGCAATGGGGGGTTGCCGCGCTCCAGCGTGTACCCACACCCGGCAAGCAAGAACCCGATCAGCAACAGGAGCAGAGGTGGCCGCGACATCAATCCGGATAGACGAGAACCAAAACGCCCGTGTAGGTGTAGAGTTGAAGCCCGAACGGCACGGTGGCCAGCTCGTAGCCCCCCAGGCATCCGATCAGCGGGAATTCGCCCAGGATCTCTCGGATCGCCTCCGTGTCGACGTTGTCGCGTCCATACAGTTGGCTCCCCCGGGCGGCACAGTTGAAGTAGAACCCAAAGGCTGGAGTGCGCGGATCTTCCGTTCGAATCCGCTCGAGCATGGCCCTCAGATCCTGCTCGGCAGTCACTGGGCTCCTATAGGCCAATGAGACCACCATGCCCTCGCGCACCATCTCATTCAGCTCAAGCCCTTGCGAAACCACATCCACCCCGGAGAGCGAGCGCACCAAGGCCGCCTCATTGGTGAACGAGGGCTGCTCCGGATCAAGAGGGAGGCTGAAGAGCAGATGCTGGGCCGCAGTCTCCAGCTCCCGGATTCCCAGCTCGGCGGCGACGGTGACAAACACCTCTAGCGCCGGAAAGTCATCCAGCTTGAGGATCTGGTTTTCCTCGACCTTGGTGACAAACATCGGCTCCCCCATGGTCACGCAGGACTGCGTCACTCCAACCCGAAAGCAGGAGGCTCCGGAAAGCGCCAATCCAGACACTCCGCTGAGCACGGGGCCATCAGGGCCAACCTGAACGGCCTCGCTGTAGGTCCCATCGTTGCAGGCTCCGGCTCCAAATGTGACCGGATGCGTCTTGGTATAGTTGAGGGTGTTGATCAGGTTGTAAGGGGCGTGGGCGTAGGCATCCGGGAAGGCCAGCAGCAATGAGGATTCCGCCACGCGCTCCAGCGTCTCCTTAACCTGCTGCATCGCGCTGGCACTGTATTCCAACTCCTGATAATGCGCGAAGCCAGTCGTCCGAATTCCCGGGGTCTTCCCCACCATCACCACCAGCGAGGCCCCCTCCGAGACCTCCTGCGCCTCGTGGAGCACTCCGATCGTGCTGCAACCGACGACACACCTGCAGTGTTTGGTCAGCACCCCATGGATCGCTTCACACTGCTCCATGTGCTCGGTGCTGAAGAAGACCAGGACCCAGTCCGGCTCTGCACACTTTGCCTGCGCGCTCGCCTGCTCCCAGGCCTCCTGCGCGGCCTGCACCGAATCCACTGCACGAGAGAGCCCCGTGCCTACCTGAAATGTCAAGAGAGGCCCCTGTGCAAGATTCGGTCAGATTGTGAACGGTGAGGCTTCATCTTGCTCTTCCGGGGAAAATCCCTATTCTGGTGGTTTTCGTGCAAATGAATAGGCAACGTTTTCAAGCTCAACAGGACGGCAAGAACAAAATGAGTGCTATTCCATCACAGGATTTACCATCTTCCCGGATGCAGAGCGCGAAGTGGAGGAGAGGTCTCTGGGGAGCAGGGCTGTTCTGCTTGCTGCTGGGAAGTTGCTCTACCGCTTGGCAAAACCGAGGAGACAGCTGCGTCTTTGAATCTTCCGATCCTCCGTTGCGTCGTGTCGTCAATTACACCGACACGGCTCTTTGCGAGCGTGCTCGGGAGCCACGTCGGCCACCCAACCCCAGAGTTCGCTCTACCTCCTCTGTAGACTGAGGACTTTCTCCCGGTCTCACCCGCCTCCTGTTTCACGATTGCTCTTCGGCTAGAGCAGGTTCCGCATCATCTCCTCGGCCAAAAGCAACTGATCCTTGCGAGAGCCCTCCGCGCTTTCTCCTCCCTCCGCCTCATCCGAGGCCTCCAGCCCGGCCATGAACGCCCCCAATTCTGCCACCTCATCGGGAGCCAACCGGTACAGCACCGGGTCGTCTTCATCCGGAAGCGGCCTCACCCGACCGGTGAGGTGCTCTGCAAGCTCGTCCACGTAATCCGGGACAGGGGCTTCGGCCACGTGCTCCTGCAGAGCCTGAACGCTTTCGACGCTGGGCTCTGAAGCTTCGGGCCGCTCTGAAACAGGCCCCTCCGGAGCTTCAAAGAGCGACTGCTGGGAGCTTCTGGAGTGTGGTGCCGGTTCACGCTTGAGCGTCTTCAAGATGGCGCGAACCTGCCGAGAGCGACTCAACTGCGCCAGCACCAACCGTCGGTAGCGCTCCAGCAAGCTGGGACCTTCTGGATGGTACAGGAAGACCCAGGCTCGGGCCTGACTGCTGTGGATCAGCGCCTCTCCCGTAAAGAGCGGTAGCGTGGAGGAGGTGTCCAGTTCTTCTCGCTCGACCAGCACGCACCCCTCCAGACACGCCTCCGGTTGTGGAAAACGCTCCCGAAGGGTCTGGCGCATCGCAAAGGCGTTTGGGTGCTCCTTGAGCAACTTCCCCAGATGGTCCGGGCGGTGTCCCTGTTGCCAGAATTCAACTCGATGCCGCTCACACTCTCCGGACTTCCGACAGATGGGGCACTGTTGTTCCTGAGGACGTTGCACAATTTTGGGAGCAAGCATTTGTGCCGATGAAAAAAGTTGGGGAAGCCCGGAAGCTCCCAGCGCCAAGAGGTTGCTCTACACCAAAGGCTCGGCCTCCAACGCGTAGGTGCGCGCTTCGGTGATGCGCACCGGGAGAAGTTCTCCAATTTGCGTCTGTGCCTCGACAGCGACCGCGTGATTCCCTCGGGTTCGGCCGTTCCAGGCCTCGGGACGACGCGGGTGGCGGCCCTCTACAAGCAGTTCCTGCGTGCTGCCAATCAGCGCCTGATTGCGCTCGTGAGAGATCTGTTCCTGGACCTCCAGCAACGCCTTCAGCCGCTCGCGTTTGACCTCCTCCGGGAGGTGTCCCGGGTAGTCTGCCGCAGGAGTTCCCGGACGCGGAGAGTACTTGAAAGCGTAAATCAGGTCGAACCGGAACTCTCGGACGGCCTCCAGGGTGGCCTCAAAGTCGGCCTCCGACTCTCCCGGAAACCCAACGATCAGGTCTGTGGAGAGCGTTCCCTCCGGGACACGCTCGCGGTAAAGCTGCACCTTGTCACGGTATCGGTCCACCGTGTACCAGCGCCGCATCTTGCGGAGCAATTCATCCGAGCCGGACTGCAGGGGCAGGTGCAGCTGCTCGCAGAGCGTCCGGAGCTGTCCAAACAGTGCTGACAACTCCTCCTGAAAGTCCTTGGGGTGAGGCGAGGTGAAGCGCACCCGCTCCAGCCCCTCAATCTCGTCCAGACGCTGGAGGAGCTCGACAAAACCGACCCCGTTGGCCTTGTAGGAATTCACATTCTGTCCCAGCAGGCAGACCTCTCGGGTTCCCGACTGTACCAGTTGACGTGCCTCATTGAGAATGTCCTCCGGTTCCCGGCTGACCTCCAGTCCCCGGGTGATGGGGACGATGCAGAACGAGCAGAAGTTATTGCAGCCTTTGGTAATGGCCAAGTGAGCCTTGAGCCCTGGCTGGGCTTTTTCAAAGGTGTATCCAGGGACAAAGTTCCGGACCTTCTGTCGCTGAGCCACACGCTCGGTGCGCACCACTCTGCGTCCGCTGGAAGCCTCTGCGAGCAGCTCCGGAAGGTCGAAGAGGTTGTCTGTACCAAACACCACGTCCACTGCATCGGAGCGCTTCAGGATCTGCTTTCCCTCCTGCTGGGCCACGCAGCCTCCCACACCAACCTGGAGGTGTGGCTTGATCTTCTTCAACTCACGCAGGCCTCCCAGAAAGCTATACACCTTCTGCTCCGCCTTGTCACGCACCGAGCAGGTGTTGAGCAGGATCAGGTCCGCCTCTTCCGGCTGCGGTGTAAACTCATAGTTTTCCCGATGCAGCACCTCCAGGATCTTGTCGCTGTCATACTCGTTCATCTGACAGCCCCAAGTCTGGATGTGCACCTTGCGCCGATGCGGCTGACGGGCGGGAAAAGACATCAGGCGTGAGCGGCGTGCAACGGGGAGACTCCCAGTTCTTCACTGGCCAAGCGCGCGGCCATGCTCAGCAAGTCCTTGGGAAACTCGGCATAGTAGGTCTGCCCCTCGCAGCTCCAACGGGTCTCCTCCAACTGGAGCCCATGTGCGGTAGGACGATCAAACGTATACCACTGGTTGTGGTGCAGGTGCAGGAGGTTCTCGATAACATAAAAACTCCCGTCCCGCTCGAAGCTCTTTTTCGGAAGAGACGCCGCCGTCTCTGCATCAGTGGGAACCAGGACGATCTTGAAGTCAAACTTCCCCCAGAGGAAGTGGACGAAGGGACGCTCAGCCTCGGCATCCACCTTGAAGATCTGGTAGTTCTGACGGTCAAAAGTGTAGCGTTTCACGAGGTGTTTCCTGTGAGAGGGTCAGTTCTGAAAAACAGACATTTTGCCCTGTTCGTCACTCACTTTTCAAGTGCTTTCCCGCATGGGGTCAAGCTTTGAGAGGGACGCAGGGTGGAGCGAGGAGAAGGAGCCAGGCACCGCATGCTGACTTCAGCGAAAACGGGCCTCAAGCTGCAACAGGAGGTGCTTGCGGTCCATGCCCCCGGCGAAGCCGGTCAAGGCGCCGTTTTTGCCGATGACGCGGTGGCAGGGAATGATGATGGCGATCGGGTTGCGGCCGTTTGCGCTCCCAACAGCCCGGGCATACTGCGCCCCACCGAAGGCCAACGCCTGCTGCTGATAGCTCCGGGTCTCGCCATAGGGAATCTGCTGCAACGCCTGCCAGGCTTTCTGCTGGAATGGCGTCCCGGAAGGCTTCAAAGGGAGGTCAAAGTGTTGCCGTGCTCCCCGGAAATATTCGTTCAGTTGCCGTTTGGCAACCTCCAGCAAGGGGGAAGGGGAGCGAGAGTCTACCGGAGGCTGCTCCAGAAACGCGAGACGCACCAGGGCCTCGCCCTCCTCTTCAAGCAGGAGCGGTCCCACCGGGCTCTCCAGCCAGGCACTCTGGCAACTCATGCGGCCACAGCCCTCTGTGCGATCTGGCTCTCGATGAACTCGTCCTTCTCCTTCCAGATTCCATCCAGCCAGCGACGGACGTAGCGCACACGCTCCGTGTCCGAAAGCTCCGTCTCCTGTTCCCCCTGAAAGGGGACCGGAAGCAGGCGCATCCGGACAATCACCCGAGGTACCCGCTCGGTCACCAACTCCCAGAAGGTCGGTGGCTGCGGGTTGTCCGGATAAACCAGCGTCAGGTCCACGACACCATCCAGCTCCTCTCCCAGATACTGGAGCACCGTCAGTACCCCGCCCACCTTGGGTTTGAGCAAGTGTCGGTAGGGAGAGCGCGTCGACTCCCGCTTTCGCTCGTTGAAGCGCGTGCCCTCCACATAGCTCAGGATTGCGCTGGGTCGCCCCTTGAGCTTCTCGCAGCTCTTTCGGGTCGTCTCCAGGTCTTTTCCCTTCAGGGACGGATTACGCTTCAGTTTTTCCTTGGAGTAGCGCTTCATGAAAGGAAAGTCCAGCACCCAGCAGACCGCCCCCACAATCGGCAGCCAAATCAGCTCTTGCTTGATGAAGATCTTCCGAAACGGGATGCGGTTGATGCAGGCGTACTCCACCACCGGGACGTCGGCCATCGAGATGTGGTTGCTCAGTACCAGATAGGACTTCTGCGGGTCCAGACCCTCCGGGACCTCCAGCAGGACCTCAGGGTACCGGGATTTGCGAAGCAACCAGCTGTTATCCCAACTCCAGTTGTGGGCCCAGGACATGTACATCACGGCGAGGCGTTTGCGCCACGCCTCGTTGCGGTACAGCTTGAGGGGGGCAAAGACCAGGATCAACCCTCCCCACCAGACGGTATTGAGGATGATCAGCAGCGTAATCAAGGCCCCTTTGGCCGCCTGATAGGGGCTGACGACAGTATGCTCGGACATGAAAGGTCTGGGAATCTCTGGATGTTCAACGAGGTCGAGTGGCGGGGTGGCCTCGGTCAAGACATCAGAATTGGGAAAGGTGGAATGCCTCGGAGAGGCCTGAAGCGGGATGCGGCGTGTGGGGCTCCGGCCCTGCCCCACTTACGGTCAGCCTTCCGTGTTTTCTTTTTCCGGGAGGTAGTTGACCAACTGCGCGATCACTCCCCCCACGATGTAGGAGATCACGCTGCCAGGGACCGAGGCGATCAGAAGCAACCACGGGAAGAGGAAAAGGTAGAAAACTTCTTCAGGGATCATGATTGAATTTCTTTTGGAATTGCAGATTTTCTGAATTTTTTCAGAATTAAGGACCAATTTTTAACACGATCTCTCACCGATGACAAGACTTCCTTTCGCCCTCTGGGTCCTGCCCTTCACCCTCCTCCTCCTCTCCGGATGCTATGGGCCTCAGGTTGCTCCACAATTTGGCTGGACGACCACAGAGGTGCGCGGGGCGTTGACCGATGCCCAGGGGGATGCGCTTTCCACTCCGGGCTTCATTGTCGTACAGGAATACTTTGGGCGAGTCGTGCCCGCCACGCAAGAGGCACCTCTCTATGCCCCTCAGGCGCGCCTCGTGTTTCCCAATCCTGAAGGACAGTTTCGGTTTGATTTCGACCTCCGGGCATCTCAGTTGGAAATGACCTTTGTGGCTGCAGAGCGCGAGATGCAGACCCACCGCTTCCAGCGTCAGCTGGGAGTCGGAACACTGGTTTACGAGATCACGCTTGAACCTGCTGGCTCTTGGGATGACCACTTCCTTCTTCAGGTCGCCCCATTTTTGGAGCGCTTCATCCTGGAGCAACGCTACCAAATGCCTGAAGCCCAGCAGTTGTTTCTGGGTGAATGGATGGACCAGCAGCGTCAAGCCTGGACCTCGTTTCAGTTTCCCTTGGACTTCAATGGCTTGGAACTTGCGGATGCCCCGAATTGCGGACTTCTCCAGAAAGGCCTGCGGGGAAATTCAAGCTGTTGATTTTCTGATGCTTTAAGCCGGGGGCTCTCTTTGGAGACCACTCGCACCACCTAGCCAAACCAGGAAGGCTATTCCGTTTTGCGGACCGATCTGTTAAGAATAGAGGGTATTTTCTGCCGTTGCCGTCAGGCGAACCACCAACTGTAAGGTCCTTGGGACACCATGGATAAAGACCAACTCATTGCACAGCAAGCGGTTGCTGCCAGAAAAAAAATCGGAACAGGACC
>JAYPUA010000072.1:0-12708 GCA_038133845.1 Deltaproteobacteria bacterium | reverse complement strand
GCTTGAAGCTGGGGGGACCACCCTCCAAGGCTAAGTACTCCCTGGAGACCGATAGCGAACCAGTACCGTGAGGGAAAGGTGAAAAGCACCCCGATGAGGGGAGTGAAATAGTTCCTGAAACCTTGTGTCCATAAGCAGTGGAAGCACGTCAAGGTGCGACCGCGTGCCTTTTGCATAATGAGCCAACGAGTTGTCGGTCGGCGGCAAGGTTAAGCTTTTAGCGTAACCGAAGCGAAAGCAAGTCTGAACAGGGCGCACAGTCGCCGGCCACAGACCCGAAACCGGGCGATCTATCCCCGTCCAGGTTGAAGCTCGGGTAAGACCGAGTGGAGGACCGAACCAGTAGACCTTAAAAAGTCTTTGGATGAGGTGGGGATCGGAGTGAAAGGCTAATCAAGCCCGGAGATAGCTGGTTCTCCCCGAAACATATTGAGGTATGGCCTCGGACCATTGCCATCGGAGGTAGGGCACTGGATGGACTAGGGCCCCCACCAGGGTACCAAACCCAACCAAACCACGAATGCCGATGAGTTCAGTCCGGGAGACAGACGGCGGGAGCTAACTTCCGTCGTCGAAAGGGAAACAACCCAGATCACCAGCTAAGGCCCCCAAGTCATGACTTAGTGGAGAAGGAAGTGGGGACGCTTGGACAACCAGGAGGTTGGCTTAGAAGCAGCCACCCTTTAAAGAAAGCGTAATAGCTCACTGGTCGAGCGGCCCTGCGCCAAAAATATAACGGGGCTCAAGTCATGCGCCGAAGCTGTGAGCTCGAAAGAGCGGTAGGGGAGCTTTCCCAAAACAGCGAAGCAGGATCGAAAGAGCCTGTGGAGTTTTGGGAAGTGAGGATGTTGGCATAAGTAACGAAAATGGGGGCGAGAAACCCCCACGCCGAAAGCCCAAGGGTTCCCGGGCGATGTTAGTCAGCCCGGGGTCAGTCGGCCCCTAAGGCGAGGCCGAAAGGCGCAGCCGACGGGAAACCGGTTCACATTCCGGTACCAACGCAAGAGCGCGATGGAGGGACGCAGAAGGGTAGGCAGGCCAGGTGATGGTTGTCCTGGTTCAAGGAGGTAGGCGGAAGATCGAGGCAAATCCCGATCCTCAACGCCGAGACCCGATGACGAGGGGCTCAGCCCCGCAAAGCTGCTCATCCCATGCTGCCAAGAAAAGCTTCTAAGTTTATCTTGCGTTGACCGTACCCCAAACCGACACAGGTGGGCGGGTGGAGAACACCAAGGCGCACGAGTGAAAGCATGTTAAGGAACTCTGCAAATTGACTCCGTAACTTCGGGAGAAGGAGTGCCTGCACCAGGTGAAAGGGTTTACCCCTCAAGCCGAAGCAGGCCGCAGAAACCAGGCCCAGGCGACTGTTTAGCAAAAACACAGCTCTCCGCTAACTCGCAAGAGGACGTATGGGGAGTGACGCCTGCCCGGTGCCGGAAGGTTAACAGGAGAGGTCAGCTCACGCGAAGCCTCGAATCGAAGCCCCGGTAAACGGCGGCCGTAACTATAACGGTCCTAAGGTAGCGAAATTCCTTGTCGGGTAAGTTCCGACCTGCACGAATGGCGTAACGATCTGGGCGCTGTCTCAACGTGCCGCTCGGTGAAATTGAAATAGCGGTGAAGATACCGTTAACCCGCAGCAAGACGGAAAGACCCCGTGAACCTTCACTGCAGCTTGGCAGTGGGTCCCGGATGGGCTTGTGCAGGATAGGTGGGAGGCTTTGAAACCGAAACGCCAGTTTCGGTGGAGCCACCCTTGAAATACCACCCTGGCTCCTCTGGTACCCTAACCGAGACCGGCTCCCCGGTCCGGGACCCTGCCTGGTGGGCAGTTTGACTGGGGCGGTCGCCTCCCAAAGTGTAACGGAGGCGCGCAATGGTTCCCTCAGCCGGATTGGAAACCCGGCGAAGAGTGCAAAGGCAGAAGGGAGCCTGACTGCAAGAGAGACATCTCAAGCAGGGACGAAAGTCGGCCTTAGTGATCCGGTGGCTCCATGTGGAAGGGCCATCGCTCAACGGATAAAAGGTACTCCGGGGATAACAGGCTAATCGCGCCCAAGAGTTCATATCGACGGCGCGGTTTGGCACCTCGATGTCGGCTCATCGCATCCTGGGGCTGAAGCAGGTCCCAAGGGTATGGCTGTTCGCCATTTAAAGCGGTACGCGAGCTGGGTTCAGAACGTCGTGAGACAGTTCGGTCCCTATCTGCTGTGGGCGCAGGAAGGCTGAGTGGGCCCGTCCCTAGTACGAGAGGACCGGGATGGACGAACCTCCGGTGATCCGGTTGTCATGCCAATGGCACCGCCGGGTAGCTGCGTTCGGAAAGGAGAACCGCTGAAAGCATCTAAGCGGGAAACCCGCCACAAGAAAGCCCTCCCGAGACTCTGTCTCCTCAAGGTCGCAGGAAGACTACCTGCTCGATAGGCCGGAAGTGGAAGCTCAGCAATGAGTGTAGCTGACCGGTACTAATCGACCGTGTGGCTTGACTCAATCCGTTGAAACCCTTCGGAGCATCAATCGTATCGCTTACCCAAAAGTCTCTGTTTTAGGAGAGTCGGTGCCCAAGGCGGGGGGGAAACACCCGTTCCCATCCCGAACACGGAAGTAAAGTCCCCAAGCGCCCATGGTACTGCCGAGGAAGCTCGGCGGGAGAGTCGGTCGGTGCCGGCTCCCCTAAGCCAGAGACAATCTTTTGCGCTACACGTAGGCGCGTAGCTCAGTGGGAGAGCACTTCCCCGACACGGAAGGGGTCGGCGGTTCAATCCCGCCCGCGCCTACCAGACCATCTGCCTGAAATTTCGGAGGAGACATAGGAATTCGACGATCTCGTACTCCTACAAAGCAAGAAGACAACACCCGCATCAACGAAGATATCACGGCATCAACCGTAAGGTTGGTCAACCACGATGGTTCACAGCTGGGAATCATGAGCATCGAAGATGCGCTCTCCGAAGCTGAAGGCGCTAGTCTGGATCTCGTTGAGATTTCTCCGAAAGCCACTCCTCCCGTATGTCGCTTGATGGACTACGGGAAGTACAAGTATCAGCAGAGCAAGCGGCAGCACACAGCAAAGCAGAACCAAAAGATCTCTCACCTCAAGGAGGTGAAGATGCGCCCCAAGATTGAGGAGCACGACTATCAGTTCAAGCTGAGAAACGCGGTTCGCTTTCTGGAGGATGGGAACAAGGTCAAGGTCTTGGTCATGTTCATGGGGCGTCAGATCACCCGAAAAGAGGTGGGATTCTCTCTGCTGGAGCGGTTTCAACAGGAATTAGGAGAGCGTGCAGTCTTGGAGCAGCCTCCCAAGAATGAGGGGCGGTCTGTTTTTATGATCCTTTCTCCTCCCAAGAAAAAATAATATGGCAGTCAAGATCAAGAATCATAGCGGTGCATCCAAGCGGTTCCGGAAAACTGCTGGTGGCTACAAGCGCAAGAAGGCAAACCTGAGGCATAACATGAGAAAACGCTCTCAGGCAGCCAAGCGTGTATTGCGCAAGAAAACCATTGTCACTGCAGCAGACGCTCAGCGTGTTGCTGCCATGCTTCCAAACGGGTAAAAAATGGCTCGCATCAAGCGCGCAGTTCATTCAAAAAAGCGTAAAAAAGACTACTTCAAGGCAGCAAAAGGCTACCGAGGTGGCCGAAGTCGGCTCTGGCGAACCGTCAAGGATGCCGTAGACCGCTCCAGAGAGTACAGCTACCGAGATCGCAAGGTCCGGAAGCGTGAATTCCGCTCCCTGTGGATCATGAGAATCAATGCCGCAGTGCGAGACCTGGGAATGAGCTACAGTCAGTTCATGTTTGGTCTGAAGCAGCTTGGAGTTGTCACTGACCGGAAAACGCTTGCCAATCTGGCAGTAGACTCCCCCGAGTCCTTCAACTCTCTTGCCCAGCAAGTCAAGCTGCAGCTAGCAGCCTGAATCCTCTTGGAGCAGGGGGGCCCCTCCCTGCTCTACCAAACTCCCTCACTCATCAGCCTCTAAGGAAAGTTGCGAATACTTTCCTGCAAGGACATTCTACATACTGCTCTCGTAGTGATGAATTCAAGTCACCGTCCACTTGTGGTGACCCTGTCGTCGTAATCCGAGAGGAGGACAAATGAACGCCGAAAGAAACATTCTGGTTCCGGTTGACTACAGTGAGGTCAGCAAGGAGATGACCCAGTTCGCCGACGAATGGGCTCAGCGAACTCAAGCAAAGCTGCACATCCTGCACGCGTCACCGATTCCAAACGTTGAGTACTATCCCGGACGCCTGGAGAGAACGTCCGACCGAGACGATGCTCGGGAGTTGATCCAACTCAGTGAGTTTGTAAAAGATTTGGAACTCAAATCCCCTCACGATGTAATGCACCTGCACGGAACGCCCTACCTCAAGATTTTGGATGCCGTGGAGTCAGTCCAAGCCGACCTCGTCATCATGGCAGCCCACTCTCATACGCTAATGGGGCGTATCTTTTTGGGGAGCAACACCGACTACGTTGTCCATCACTCGCACGTCCCCATGTACGTGTACCGAAAGCCTGGCCCCAAGGCCTCGAAGAAGCTGGTCGTGCCGATTGATCTGAGCGAGTCGAACAAAGAGGTCCTCCGGAGAGCAGATGAGACGGCACGGCGAGAAGAGTTGGAACTGCAGATCCTGCATGTGATCCAGACCGTGGACTACTCCTACTTTGGGGGCGAGGTTCACTGGGCTGCCGGCGTGGAGATCACCGCAGACCAGGCAAAGCAGGCGGTGGAAGACTTTGTGATGCCGCTGAACCTGCAATCGACGTGGCAGTTGGTGATCAAGTTTGGGAACTCCACCTACCACCCGATCATAGAGCACTGTGAAGAGGTCCAGCCTAGCCTGGTCATGATGGCGGCGCATGATCATTCCGTCCTGGGACGCCTGTTTTTGGGGAGCAACACCGATTATGTATTGCACCATACCCAGTGCCCGATCTATGTTCACAAGGAAAATTCAGTGATGGAAGCCTGATGTCGGAACACAAGTCAAGAACCACGTGGTCGCGGACCACAGAAGATTTCACCATCAAGACCTTTGACCGGAACCACCTGCTGGAGTTTGAAGGTGGGCTCAAGCTCAGTGGCTCCTCGGCTCCGGAGTATTCCGGAGATCCCGCAAGAGTCTGCCCGGAGGAAACATTTGTGGCTGCGCTTTCCAGTTGCCACATGCTGACCTTTCTGGCGGTGGCCTCCTTGAGAAGCTACACTGTGGATCAGTATGTTGACGACGCAGTCGGTTTCTTGGAGAAGAACACGGAGGGGAGATTGGCCATGACCCGGGTGGAATTGAGACCACAGGTGAGGTTCTCCGGAGACAAGCTTCCCAGCGCTGAGGATCTGGAAAAGATGCATGAGAAAGCACATCGAGGTTGCTTCATTGCCAACTCGGTGAACTGTGAGGTCGTGGTGATTCCTCCCGAAGAGCCCCTGCCCTGAATCCCAATCCTTCATGAACTCTCGCTCCATTCCATTGCGCCCGCTGGGAAACAGCGGGCTTCAACTTCCTGCCCTCGGGTTTGGAGGGGCCCCACTCGGAGAACTGTTCCTCAAAGTCCCGGAATCTCAGGCTCAGGAGACCCTGCAGGCGGCTTGGGAGGCGGGTATCCGTTATTTCGATACGGCCCCATGGTACGGGCACGGACTTAGCGAGCACCGTATCGGGCACCTCCTGCGGCAGCAAAATCCGGAGGAGTTTCTGTGCTCCACGAAGGTGGGGAGGGTGTACTCTCGGTTTCGTGGTCGAGTTGAGGATTGCCAGAGTGCACCCTGGACCGGAGGGCTGCCCTTCACGCTGAGGTTTGACTACACCTACGACGGGATCATGAGGTCCTACGAAGACAGCCTGATGCGCCTTGGACTGAACCGAGTGCAGACGCTGGTGATTCACGATCTCGACTTTGGCTACCACCGCACAGAGGTGCACGTCACCCGAAAGTTTCAGGAGCTGGAGTCCGGCTGGAAGGCGCTGGATGAGTTGAAGCGCTCCGGAGAGATTCAGGCGATTGGCGCGGGGATCAATGAGGAGCCGCTGATGATGCGTTTCCTGGAGTACGTTCCGTTAGACTTTTTCCTCGTCGCCATGCCGTACACGCTGATGGATCAAGCGGTCCTGGATCGGGAATTCCCGGCCTGTGAGAAGCAGGGCGTTGGGGTGGTCGTTGGCGCACCGTATGCTTCAGGCATCTTGGCGGTAGGGGCGGTTCCCGAGGCAAAGTATCAGTATGCGCCCGCGACTCCCGACGCGTTGGACAAGGTCTCCCGGATTCAGAAGGTCTGCGAGCAGCATCAGGTGCCTTTGAAGGCGGCGGCCTTGCAGTTCCCTCTTGGGCATCCACTGGTAGCGTCTATTATTCCTGGTGCGTTTCTCCCGGGACAGGTTCGCGAAAACCGGGAGCTGCTGGACACGAAGATCCCCAAGGACTTCTGGGTTCAGCTCAAACACGAGCAATTGCTTCACCCAGAAGCGCCCCTCCCACAGTCGAGTTGAAACTGCAGATTGATTCTGCTCTGCGGTTTCAGTAGCATTCCCTCCTTGTCACTCAAGAAGGCCTCCCTCCCTTGAGTCCTGCTTCAGCACGGCTGAGGCGCTCCCCCATCTCAATCCACGAGAATTCCATGCCAGTCGCAACTCAAGGTGAAGCCCCCCGTGGGGTCATTCCACCCATGCTCACTCCGCTCAAGGACCCGGATACTCTGGACTTGCCGGGAACTCAAAGGCTTGTGGAGCACATCCTCTCCGGAGGAGTCCACGGGTTGTTTCTACTGGGTTCGACCGGTGAGGGACCCGCAGTCGCCTATGAAACGAGGAAGCAGCTGGTGCAGGTGGCCTGTGAGCAGGTCAACGGAAGAGTCCCGGTTTTAGTGGGCGTGACCGACTCGGCCTTTCAGGAGTCGCTGAACATGGCCGAGTTCGCCAAGCAAGCGGGGGCGGACTGTGTCGTGGCTTCGACGCCATTCTACTTCCCCATGGCACAGCCGGAACTGGTTCGCTGGATGACGGAGTTGGCCGATGCCTCTCCACTACCGGTGCTGCTGTACAACATTCCCGGGATGACCAAGGTGTCGTTTACCGTGGAGAGCATCCGGACGCTGGCAGAGCACTCGAACATCGTGGGAATCAAGGACAGCTCCGGAGACCTGGGGTTCTTTCATCAGACCGTGCGAGCCGTTCAGGACCTTCCGGACTTCCCGGTCATTGCAGGCCCGGAGGAGCTGATGGCTGAAACCGTTCTGTTGGGCGGAGCCGGTGGAGTCCCAGGAGGCGCAAACCTCTTCCCTCGACTGTACGTGGACCTTTACGATGCGGCGTGTCGAGCAGACATTGAGACTGTACGCCGCTTGCAGAAGCAGGTGGTCGAGATTGAGTGCACCCTTTACGTCCACGGGGCGTACGGCTCCGGAGTGACCCAGGGGCTCAAGTGCGTTGCGGAGTGGAAAAGCCTGTGTGCCGGAGCGCTCTGCCGACCGTTTCAGCCGCTTGCTGACGACATTCGATCAGAGATCATTCAGCGCGTGCAGAGCTGGGGAGATTTGTCCTGAGGTCGGGACGATTCGACCTTGCGAGTTGACCTCATTATCCGCTAACCTTTGCGTCTTCCGGAAAACCGGACAAGCTGGGACGTTCACTGTCTCGTAGTTCTTTTCTCATATGGAGCAATCTAATGAAACACCTCACTCGCCGATTTTTGATGTCGGGGCTGGCTGTCGCCTGCGTCGCAGCGGGAACCATGATGACCAGCGCCTCCGTCTGGGCAAACAAAATCACCTTGCGCATGTCCACTCCGGCGACTGAGACCGATATCCGGTGTCAGGGGCTTCAAAATGTCTTTGCTGCAAAAGTCAGCAGCTTTGCAGACTACCAACCGCACTACAACGCGACCTTGTTCAAGCAGAACACGGAGTTGACGGCAATTGCCCGTGGCAACCTGGAGATGTCGATCACCTCGGCACAGGAACTGGCCAAGCTGATTCCGGAGTGGTCGGTGTTCACCGCAGGCTACCTGCTCCGGGACTCAGACCATCAACAGAAGGTCTTCAACAGCGACGTGGGACAGGATTTCTACAAAATGGCCGAAGACAAACTGGGCATCAAGCTGCTCGGTGTCATGTACTTTGGCAAGCGACACCTGAACCTGCGCATTGACAAGAAGGTGATGACTCCGGATGACATGGCCGGGGTAAAACTGCGCATGCCAGGAACCGACGCATGGCAGTTCCTGGGCAAGGCACTGGGAGCCAACCCAACGCCGATGGCCTTCACCGAAGTCTACACCGGACTGCAGACCGGGGCGATTGACGGACAGGACAACCCGCTTCCTACTGACAAGGACAAGAAATTCTACGAAGTGACCAAGCAGATCATTCTGACCGGACACTTGGCGGACATGAACTTCCTTGCCTTGAGCAAAAAAGTCTGGGACAGCCTGACTCCGGCACAGCAGAGCCAGATGCAGGATGCTGCCTCTGATGCGATGCAGGTCATCAGCATCAACGTGGAAGCCCAGGAAGCCTTGCTGGAAGACTTCTTCCGCAAAGAGGGGCTTCAGGTGTACACCCCGAACGTGGATGCCTTCCGCTCGCGTGCGCAAAAGATGTATCTGGAGTCTGAGTTTTCCAAAGAGTGGCCCAAGGGCGTAGTGGAACGCGTCAACGCAATCCGCTGATCGGAAATCCGATGCCTCTTCTGCGCTGGCTCAAGGCCGGAGCAGAGTTCGTGGCGGTCATTCTGCTGGCCGCCATGTTCTCCTTCTTCATCCTCCAAATCTTCTCACGCTACGTCCTCAACGAACCGTTGAGCTGGACCCTGGAAGCTTGCTTGATCACTTGGCTCTGGACCGTTTTCTGGGGGTGTGGAGTCCTCTTGCGTGATCACGAGCATGTCAAGTTCGACATTCTCTATCTGGGCGCTCCGAATCGGCTGCGTCGTGTCTTCGCGCTCGTTTCTGCGGCTGCTGTGATCGTTGCCTTTGTGACCACCGCTCCGGCGACCTACGACTACATCTCCTTCATGAAGATCGAGCGCAGCTCCTCGCTGAAAATTCGGCTCGACTACATCTTCAGCATCTACCTGCTCTTCATGGCCGGAGCCGTAGTGTACTACGGTGTCCGAGCCTTCCGCATCCTGAGAACCCCGGAGTTTGAGGACCGAGCAAATCCGGAGAAAGCGGAATGACCGAGGCGTTTATCTATTGCATCGCGATGATCTTTGGCCTCGCCGCCCTGGGGACTCCGATCGCCTACTCGATCCTGGTCGGGGCGATCGTGTACCTGGCGACGAAGGGCCAAGACCTTGCGCTAGCGGCAGAGCAGATCATACAGGGGCTCTTCGAGAGCTTCGTCCTGCTGGCCGTCCCGCTGTTCATTGTGGCCGCCAACATCATGAACGCCGGAACCATCTCGGACCGGCTCCTGAGCTTCTGCGTGGCCCTGGTTGGCCGGTTCAAGGGCGGATTGGGGCACGTGAACGTGGTGGCCAGCCTGATCTTTTCCGGGATGTCCGGGTCGGCCATTGCTGACGCGGCCGGGATTGGCAAGGTGATCATTGAGATGATGACCCGGAACAATCGCTACACGCCCGGGTTCGCCGCCGCAATCACTGCAGCTTCAGCGACCATCGGCCCAATCATTCCTCCTTCCATTCCGATGGTTCTGTACGCGCTGGTCTCCGACAGCTCGATCGGCTACCTGTTTCTGGGGGGGATCACTCCGGGGCTGCTGATGGGAGGAGTCCTCATGGCAATGGTCGCCTACAAGGCCAAGGTGCATCACTTTGAATCAGAGGCCCCGGTGCCGCTGAGGGAGATGCCCCGGCTGACGCTCCGGGCGTTTCCGGCGCTGATGCTCCCGGTCATCCTGCTCTTTGGGATTTACGGCGGGGCGACGACCCCCACCGAGGCCGCCGCAGTTGCTGCTGCGTATGCGCTGGTGCTGGCCGGATTCTTCTATCGCTCTCTGAGTTGGAAGGGCCTGTACTCGATTCTGCTGGACAGCTCGCGCTCCTCGGCAGCGGTCGGGCTGGTGATTGGGGGCGCGCTGATCCTGAACTACATCGTGGCCAGCGAGAACATCCCCAACCAACTCGCCGGTTCACTGCAGAACATTGAGGTCTCACCGCTGGCATTTCTGGTCGGAGTGAACGTGCTGCTGCTGCTGCTGGGCTGCGTGCTGGATGCAACCACCCTGATTTTGGTAGTGATTCCTCTGTTTATCCCCTCCTGCCGGGCCTTGGGAATCGACCTGGTACACTTTGGGGTGGTGGTGGTGGTCAACTCGATGATCGGCCTGATCACTCCGCCTTACGGGATCTTGTTGTTCGTGATCAACGCCACCACCGGGATCTCGCTTCAGAGCATCATCCGGGAGGTGCTGCCTTTTCTGGTGGTTCTGCTGATCGCTCTGGTTGTGATCGTTCTGGTTCCGGAGGTTGTACTTTGGTTGCCGAAGACGGTGGGGTACCACGGCTGAGGAAGGGAAGACTCTGCGAGACAGAGCCGATGCCGAAGCGATGGAGGCAGAGAACCGCTCCGACACCGACTCAGGGGCAACGGAGAGATCGGAGGCTTGAGGAACTCCGCTGCGCGAAGACGCGATGCCCGTGAGCCCCTCCCCCTGCTGGGAACTCACAGACATCGAATCTGCCTTACACGTTACAATAGCCCTGCCAACCGCGGAGGGAAGCCGAAATTTTTTATAAAACACTGTTTTATTTTAATAAATTTTAAAGTGGTCTTGGTCTGATTCAGTGACAAAACCGGCCAAGATGACAAAATTGACAAAAAAGACGCGCTGACGTCCGGCCTGAAGTAGTGGAGAGCATTCATGGGACTGACTGAATTTCGAGACCCCTCCAGTTGGAAGGAAGTCCGGGATCGGTTTCGCTGGAACATCCCGGAGTACTTCAATATCGCCTCAGCCTGCTGTGATCGACACGCTTCCGATCCGACGCGGCTGGCGCTGATCTACGAGAACGATTCTGGCGCCGTAGAGTCCTGGACTTTCCGCCAGATCCAACAGGCGGCGAATCGTCTGAGCAACGCACTGAACGAGCTGGGCGTGCGTGCCGGAGATCGTGTCGGGATTGTGCTGCCGCAGCGTCCGGAGACGGCGATTGCCCACATTGCGCTGTACAAGTTGGGAGCGATCGCATTGCCGCTGGCCAACCTGTTTGGTCCGGAGGCGCTGAGGTACCGGCTGAGCGACTCCGGTGCGATTGCCGTGATCGCTGATGCCGAAAACCGCCCCAAACTGGACGAGATCTCCGGAGATCTGCCTGACCTGCGAATCCGTATCCAGGTGGACCCAGGGGCGCATCCGGGTGAGGAGAGCTGGACCGAACTGCTCAGCCGAGCCTCGGATGAGTTCATGACACGGAGCACGTTCGCTGAGGATCCGTGCTGGATCATCTACACCTCCGGAACCACTGGAAATCCCAAGGGCGCCCTGCATGCCCACCGTGTGCTGGTGGGGCACATGACCGGTTGGGAGATGTCACACGACTTCGCTCCAAAGCCTGCAGATCGCACCTGGACTCCGGCAGACTGGGCTTGGATCGGAGGGCTCGCCAACATTCTGCTTTGTTCGTGGTATCATGGACTTCCGGTTTTAGCGTACCGCTTCCGCAAGTTTGACCCGGAGCAGGCCGCCGACCTGATGGCCCGGCATTCCATCCGCAATACCTTCCTGCCTCCCACCGCCCTGAAGTTCATGCGTCAGGTGCCAGGACTCCGAGAGCGGTACGGCTTTGACCTGCGTTCAGTGATGAGTGCTGGCGAACCGCTTGGTGCAGAAATGCTGGCCTGGGGAGAGGAGGCCCTTGGGGTGAAGATCAACGAGATGTACGGACAGACGGAGGTCAACTACTTTGTTGGCAACTGCCAGCGGCTGGAGCCTGCACGCCCGGGAAGCATGGGGCGGGCGTATCCGGGACACACGGCTGCGGTGCTGGATGGTGAAGGAAACATTCTGCCTCCCGGAAGCCGTGGGGAGATCGCCTTCCATCGCCCAGGGGATCCGGTCTTTTTCCTGCGCTACTGGAACAACGAGGAGGGAACGCGCAACAAGTTTTCAGGCGATTGGGCGCGCAGTGGAGACGAGGGAACGATGGATGAAGCGGGCTTCCTCTGGTTCCACGGGAGAACGGATGACGTGATCACCAGCGCGGGGTACCGGATTGGCCCTGCAGAGATTGAAGAACAGCTGCTCAAGCATCCTGCGGTGGCGGTCGCTGCCGCCGTGGGGGTTCCGGACGAGTTGCGTGGCCATGTGGTGAAGGCCTTCCTCAAGCTTAAACCGGAGTTTCAGCCAAGCGAAGCTCTCAAAGGGGAAGTGCAGGCCTTTGTCCGGGATCGCTTGGCTGCCCATGAGTACCCAAGACAGGTCGAGTTTATCGAAGACCTCCCGCTGACGACGACTGGAAAGGTGATGAGGCGCATCCTCAGAAATCCGCCTGCTTGAAAGATCCCAGTGTGAGAGACCAGGATTCAAGGGTTGAGATTTTACGGATCACCGCTTATGAAGCTTGATTAGCGTGTTGCGATCGTATAGTTCTAACCAATCGTCTCTTGGCTTTTCCCGGGGAGCCAGTTGTTTTCAGAGATTTTGCTTCCAAATTAAGTTGTTACCTCATGTCTGTTGAAAATAAATATTCTCTTTCTGAAAGATTCCGCTACGGCTTGGACAATTTCATGTCCAAGGGAGGAAC
>JAYPUA010000071.1:0-12744 GCA_038133845.1 Deltaproteobacteria bacterium | reverse complement strand
TGGCAATTCCGCAGCGGCGATAGGAGGGGTGGGTGATGACGTCCAGCACTTGTGCAATGTTGTGTCATGACGTCCCTTTCAGCAAGAAATTGTGCTAGCTTGGTCTTGTAAAAGTGAGGACCTTCACCCGATGTGGGGGCCTTGCAGGCGATGTACTCTCTGCCCAGCGGACTTTCTTCACTCAAGTCACTCCGTCCTCTAACGTCGGACAGGTACTTGCAATTTTTAACTTTAAGCACAAATGGACACAGACTTCGAAAGTAAGTACTCAAAAGCAATTAATGAGTTGTCAGCCACATCAATTTTGCCTAGCAACAGCCGCCCTCCTAGCCACAGAATTGCCCGAAGACTAGGTTTCCAAATCAGACCGCCACATTACAACACCTATGCTAAAAACTGGCTGTTTGGATTTCTTTTATTCACTCCACTCTGGGGCCTTGCCAAGTGGTCCATACGCTGGTCTGAGGAGGGCACATCCATTTTTGTGGCTGGAATCAGTTCTGCATTCGCAGGCTTGATGTTCGGGTGCGCGATGGCCTTCTATTACAGGCGTTCATCGCTGAAGCACAAACTGACGGATTGGAGTCAGCTTTGAGCCAGCATGTGCCTAGCTTGTTCTGAGAGCCAGCGTATGAATGGGTTTCATAGAGAATGTCCTTTGACAGATACCGCCTGCGGTTTTTCCGGAAGTGCCCTGAACCTCTTTTGGCGAGGAGTGGTGTGAAGAGGACGACCTGGAAGATCCTGTGGGAGATCACCTCCTGCTATGTCGATTCCCAATACAACAAGACCCGGCGCAAGGAGTTCACCTACCTGTTTCCTCCGGAGGCGACCATCGGCGAGGTCATCCGGGAGGTCTGCACGGAGCGGTTCGACTGGTCGTTTGTGGTCTCCGGGGCGGCGTTGAGGCAAAAGGTTGCCCTCTCCCGGGTGGAGCGGGTTCCGGTGAGGGTCTTCAAGGGGACCCTGGAGGTCACCGGAGAGTTTCTGCAGGAGTACCGGACGGCCTCCTGACAACGACGCTCTCCCGGGGGACCCGCTCGCCCCACCTCCGGACTTTCCAGGTGAAAGAGTTCTTCGAGGATGGGGTCGCTTTGACACCTGGCCGTTTCACTTGCAGAGCGAAAGCGCATTCACCTCCTCCTTGCCCAGGGTGCGTGTCAGCCTGCAGGCCGTGAGCACCACCTGAGGAAGATCCGGCAGGCCGTCCAGGGAGGAGGCCCGGAAGAGGTGGCAGCCCGGCGGCTCAGAGTCCGGCCGTCAGCTCGGCAAACAGCTCCGGGCTGATGTACTGAGGCGTGTAGCTCCCCCCCACGGCCTTCAGGTCGGTGTAGAAGCGCCGCAGGTGATTGGCGGAGCCGTTCCTCAGGTTGGTGAACACCGCCTGAATGTCCTGGTTGTCGTTCTGGGCCAGGATCTGGTCGATGTCGTAGATGTCGACATCCTCGATCGTCATGCCCACCTGAAGCGCCTCCAGCTCCGAACGCTCCCCCTGGCTCATCAGCGACTCGAAGAGGCCGGCGATCTTGGGAGATTGGAACTTCCCGACCTCGCTCTGGGCCGGATCGATGAGGTCGTAGCGGTTGATCAGCAGAGCGACGGCGTCCATATGCTTCTGCTCGCTGGACTTGATGGTCTCGAAGGCGGAGGAGCCCCACTGTTCGCCAAGCAGGGTGTAGACGTCGCGGGCGAGCTTCTCCTCTTCACGAAGTTGCAGGATCCCGGACTCCTCCGCCTCGCTCAGGGGCTCCTCGGGGTAGCGGCTCAGGCCCTGTCCCCTTTGATTGTCCAGAGAGCCGAGGCCCTCCGAGGAGCAGGCGGCCAGCCCGATTGCGGCCAGAGAGGCCAGAAAGCTTCGACGACGCAGCGTGGAGGTTCCGGCTCGAAGCAGGCCGGAGTGGGGCAAGATGATGTTGGGTGACATGGTCCCTCATGAGGTGGGAGGTGAATCAAGCGTAACCTTGAGAAACAGGGTAGCAACCGAATGTGTTGCAATTGTGGACACAAGGTGGAGAGCTGAAGGAAGGGGGCTCCGGGAAGCGATGCCCGGGAGCCTTCACTGCGAGCGCAGGTGCTCGGTGAGGTGCTGGGTGGCGAACTTCTCCAGGCGCTTGGCGGAGATGGGGAAGGCGGTGCGCAGCTCCGGGGCAAAGACCGAAACCCGCAGCTCCTCCAGCATCCAGCGAAACTCCTCCCGGTGTCGGGCCTCTCCCGAAGCCAGCTCCGTGCACTGCAGCTGACGGAGGACCCCCGGCCAGGGGTCGAGCTGAGCGGCCTTTGACTCATCCTTGAGCGGGTCCAGCTCCAACCGCTCGGCCCGGATGCGCAGGGCCTTGAGGTAGCGCAGGGTGTCGTTCCAGCGGGCGTACGGGAGGGACCTTGGGAAGCGCCTGGGCATCAACTCTGCGAGGTGAGACTTCAGCGGCGCGCTCAGGCTGCCTCGCTTCAACTCCACCGCACAGACGGCAGCCTGCGTCTCCCGGTAGGCCTCCAGCAGCCGCTCGACCATCTCGATCACACGGGGAGAGAGCGTCCGGAGCTTGATGCGGGCCTCCTGGGCGCGCTGCTCAAACTGCTCCCGGGTGGAGATCCATGAGCCCTCGAACAGGAAAGCGTGGACGCAGTCTCGCAGGTCGGCCTTCAGCTCGGAGACGCTGCCGAAGGGAGAGAGCTCATCCCGCAGCTCCCGCAGCTCCGAGAGGTCCTTCTCCAGCCATGCGAGGTCCGGTCCAGTCGCCAGGGCCAGCAGGTGACGCAGCCCGAAGGGAGTGGCCTCCCGCGCCTCCTCCCGGGTGGCAAACAGCCTGCGGTGCACGCCATGCTCATTCTGCAGCAGCCCCGGATAGGCATGAATCGGGACGCCAGCGACCGTGTCCAGCTGCACCCGGTCCGGCAGCTCGTCAAAGCTCCAGTCCGTCAGCTGATCCAGATTCCAGGTCCGCTCCGCCTCCTTCAGCACGTCCAGCTGCTGATCCTGTGCATACTGGGTGGCGATCTTCTTCAGCTCCGCACGACGCCAGGAGAGCAGCTCCTCAATGTTGCGTCCGCGGGCGAGCACCTGGTTGGTGTTGTCCCGCAGCTCCACCCGAGGCTTGAGGTGCTCCGGCAGCCGCTCCCAGTCCCACTGCTCCGGAGGGAGGTGGACGCCAAACTCCTTGCGCACCGCGCGGCTCAGGGTCTCCAGAAAGCGCTCCTCCCCCGGCTCCATCCGGGCAACCAGCCGCCGTACCGCATCCGGGATGGGCACAAATCGTCGCCGCTCCGCCTTGGGCAGGGCACGCAGCAGGTGCTGGATGCGATCCTCCCACTGTCCTGGAATCAGCCAGTCCAGCAGCGGAGCCCGCAGGTGCGGGACCACCAGGTCGGAGAGCTGCAGCGTGGCCCCGTCGCTCTCCTCGCCGGGGGCATAGACGTACTTGAGCGCCAGCCGCTGGGAACCGACGCTCCAGAAGTCGGGAAAGGCCTCGGGGTGGGGACTCTCCTCATCGGCAACGGCCAGCAGGTCCGCCTCGTTCATGAACAGGAACCTGGGGTTCCCTTTTTCAGGAGAGTGAGGTGTGGGACCTTTTTCAGGGGAATGAGGTGTGGGGCCGCTCAATCCGGCATTCCTGGAGTGTCGTTGATGCCGCACCAGCCGGTTCAGGTCGTGGACCGAGGACACCCCGCGTCGAGACGTTCCGGGGTCGCGGGGCTCCTCTCGCTCTGAAGGAGGACCATTTTGACGGCTGGAGCGTCGGCGCGTGCTGGAGGGGGGAGGCAGGGAGACGCCGGAGAGCTGCTCCGTGTAGAAGGCCTCCACTGCTGCCTCGATGGCATCCAGACGGTTGCGCCGGAGCTTGGCGTCGTCGTCCAGCAGCCGCTGCTTCAGCTGACGGTTGTGCCGCAGAAACGGCAGGTTGGACTGCAGCCGATCTCCCACCAGCGCCTCCCGGATGAACAGCTCCGTGGCTTCCACTGGGTTGATCCGACCGTAGGCGACACGTCGTCGAGAGACGATCGGCAGGCCATGCAAGGTCACCCTCTCGTAGGCCTGCACGATCCCGGACTCCTCGTTGAAGAAGGGGTCCGCATAGCTCCGGCGGCACAGGTCTCCGCCCAGCGCCTCCAGCCAGCGGACGTCAATGTTGGCGACCTTGCGGGCGTAGAGCCGCGACGTCTCCACCTGCTCTGCGGCCAGGATCCAGCTCCCTCCCTTGCCGTGCAGCGCCGATCCGGGGAAGATGAAGACCTCCTTCCCGCCTCCGGTGCGGTATTGGTTCTTCTCGGTCTTCTGGCCGATCTGGCTGAGCAGCCCGGAGAGAATGGAGCAGTGGACCGCCCGGTAGTCCGCCGGCTGCTCGTTGCGTTCCAGCAGTCCCGAGTCACCCAGGATGCGTTCGAGCTGCCGGTGGATGTCACGCCACTCGCGCATGCGGACAAAGGAGAGAAAGTGGGCCTTGCAGAACTTGCGGAGCTTGTTCTCGCTGCGCAGGGCATCCCACTCGTCATGGTAGGCGTTCCAGATGTTGAGCAGCGTGAGGAAGTCGGAGTCCGGGTGGACGAAGCTCTTGTGCATCGCTCGGGCCTCGGCCTGCTTCTCCTGCGGATACTCCCGGGGGTCCTGGACGGAGAGCCCGGCCGCAATGATCAGCACCTCGTTCATCGCCTGCTCGCCTCGGGCGTGCAGCAGCATCCGGGCGGTGGTCGGCTCGATCGGCAGACGTGCCATCTGCCGACCCATCGGCGTCAGGCGCAGCTCTTCATCCACCGCCCCCAGCTCCCGGAGGAGCTTGAAGCCTTCCTTGATCGCCGAATTCCCCGGCGGGTCGATGAAGGGAAAATTGCGGATGCGGTCCACTCCGGAAGCCTTCGGGTTCCCCAGGCGCAAGTGGAGCATCTGCAGGATCACGCCGGCGAGGTTGGAGCGCAGGATCTCGGGCTCTGCAAAGTCCCGCAGCTGGCGGAATGTCTCCTCCGAGTAGAGACGCACGCAGATGCCCGGGGCGGTCCGTCCAGCGCGTCCGGCACGCTGCAGGGCGTTGCTCTGGGCGATTAGCTCCACCGGCAGACGCTGGATGCGCTGGCGGGGGCTGTAGCGGGCAATGCGCTGCAGCCCGGAGTCGATCACGGTGGTGATCCCGGGGAGGGTCAGCGAGGTCTCCGCGAGGTTGGTGGCCACCACCACCTTGCGTCGTCCGGTGCTCTGGAAGATCCGGTTCTGCTCGGCTGCGGTGAGGCGTCCAAACAGCGGGAGCACATCCACCGCCTGCTTCAAGGTGCCTCCGGAGAGCCGCTCGACCACCTCGCGAATCTCCTGCTCTCCCGGCAGGAAGACCAGGATGTCGCCCCCGTGCGGCTGCGCCAGCGCCTCCCGGGTCGCCTCCACCGCTGCGTCGAGCACCGTGCGCTCTCCGCTCTCCTCATCTCGTGGATCCAGCGGGCTCCAGTGGACCTCGACCGGGAAGCTCCGCCCGGAGACCTCCAGCACCGGGGCCTGCCCGAAGGCCTGAGAGAAGCGCTCGGTGTCGATGCTCGCGGAGGTGATCACCAGGCGCAGGTCCGGACGTCGGGGCAGCAGCTGCTTGAGGTAGCCGAGGAGGAAGTCGATGTTCAGGGAGCGCTCGTGCGCCTCGTCGAGGATGATGACGTCGTAGGCGTTGAGGAAACGGTCGTGCTGCGTCTCAGCCAGCAGCATCCCGTCGGTCATGAACTGAATCAGCGTCTCCGCAGAGGTCTTCTCTCCAAAGCGGATGCGGTAGCCGACCTGTGCTCCGACCTCGGTCTGCAGCTCCCGGGCGACCTGCCGGGCGATCGAGGTGGCGGCGACGCGACGCGGCTGGGTGCAGGCAATCCGAGCCTGACGTCCGAACCCGGCCTGCCAGCACAGCTTGGGCAGCTGCGTGGTCTTTCCGGAGCCGGTCTCTCCGGCGATCACCAGCACCTGCTGCCGCTGAAGCAGCTCGATGATCTCCTCGGCATGCAGCGCGATCGGCAGGTGCTCCGGGAGGTTCAGGAGCGGCTCCTGCGCCTCACGGACCTGACGCAGCTTCACGGACTCCTCAACCTCCAGCAGCAGCTTCAGACAGGCCTCCTCGAGGTCCGGACTTCCCGGGCGCTGTTCCAGCTTGCGCAGCCGGTTCTGCAGGATGTACCGGTCGCGAAGCATGGTCTGCCCCAGCAGTTGGCGGATCGCCTCAAGCTCCTGGATTCCGGCATTCGCGGGAATGACGTGCGGGGGGTGGGGCATCAGATCAAGAGGGCGAGAGGGCTGGATTCCCGCATTCGCGGGAATGATGAAAAGTGTTGGATTTTCCCGCCTTTGGCGAGGCGGCGGCCGAGTTTTTTTGCAGACGGTTCAGGTGCCGTCTCCAAACAGATCGAACTGGGCCTCGGAGGGGGCTTGCCGCTCAGGCGGTGGAGGCGTCCAGCGGGCGACCTCGCAGCCACCGAAGCGCTGGGCCTCGTGCGTGGCGATGTCTTCGGAGACGCAGAGCACCCGGGGAGTGCGACAGCGGTTTCCGTCCGGGCGCAGATGGTAGACGCCCCAGTATTCCTGTGACATGTCTCGGCTCAAGGATGGGTTCCGGTGCGCTTGAGTGTGGCAAAGGCCTGCGACGCCTCCCTCCAGGCGGCGGGGCCTTGAGGCTCGTGGATGCGCGGAGGGAAGGAGGCTCGGATCAACTCCCGGCCCTCCTCCAGGTTCTTCAGCTCCCCCTGTGCCATCAACTGCACCAGCAGGTTCCCACAGATCGTCGCCTCTCCCGGACCGGCCACCACCGGCGTGTCGCTGGCATCGGCGGTCCACTGACAGAGCAGCTCGGCCTGCGACCCTCCGGAGACGATGTGGATCGTCTCTGCCGACTCTCCCAGGATCTCTTCCATCTGCCGCAGCGTGTAGGTGTGGTTCAGGGCCAGGCTCTCGTAGATCCCCCGCAGCAGGTCCGCAGGCTGCTCCGGCACCGGACGTCCGTGACGGCGGAGGTGCTCCCGGAGGGTTTGAGGCATGTCGTCCGGGTTGAGGAAATCCGGATGATCCGGGTCGAACCAGAAGGTCAGCGGCTTCCCCTGACGAGCGAGGTCCATCAACTCCGGGAAGGAGTGCTCGTCTCCGGCGAGCGCGAAGGAGCGGCGGCACTCCTGCACCAGCCAAAGCCCACAGAGGATCTTCTGGTAGAGAATCTTGCGCTCCACCCCGGTCTCATTGGAGAAGTTTCCGTGCAGGGAGGTGGCGCTGAGGTCTGGGGTCCCACGCTCCATGCCAAGCAGGGACCAGGTCCCGGCGCTGATGAAAGCCCAGGGTTTCCCTGAGGTCGCGGGAGCGGCGGCCACGGCCGCGGCGGTGTCGTGACTGGCCGTGGCGACCACCTGCAGCTCCGGGAGATCCAGCCGGCTGCGGATTCCGGGAAGCAGTGGGCCGAGTACGGTGCCCGGGTCGATCAGCGGGCGTGAGAGGTGCCCTGGCAGCCCAAGCCGCTGCATCAGGAGGTGGTCGAACTCCTGCCGCCGGACGTCAAGCAGCTGGGAGGTGCAGGCGGCGGTGCGTTCGTTGCGCTGAGTGCCGGTCAGGAAAGCGTTGAACAGGTCCGGGAGCATCAACAGCCCGTCGGCGGCCTCAAACACCTCCGGGCGGTCCCGCAGATCGGCGGCAAGCTGAGGCAGCGTGTTGAGCACGTTGAACATGATCCCGGTGCTGGCGTAGATCTCTTCGCGGGAGACGCGCTGAAACACCCAGTTGTAGGAGACCTCGGTCCGGGGATCCCGGTGACTGCGCACCCCGCCCAGCAGCTCACCGGTTCGGTCCACCAGTCCGTAGTCGACCCCCCAGGTTGCCACCCCGAGCGTCTTTGGAGAGGCTTGGGCGCAGGCGTGCTGCAGGCCCTCCTGCAGGTTCTCCCAGAGCGCGTGGATGTTCCAGTGCCAGCTGGACTCGTAGCGCACCGGGCGGTTGGTGAACTCGTGGCACTCCTCGATACGGAGCTGCTGGCCATCAAAGCGGCCCAGCTGGATGCTGCCGCTGGAGCTGCCCAGGTCGATGGCGATCAGGTGTTGGGACGAAGCCATGAGATGCTGCGGTGAAGACCGGCCGGCCTTTGGGCAGGCACGGCTCGGCAAAAGGGTTAGGAGGTTGACGGGCGACAGTAGCGGGAGTTCTCCTCCAGCCTCCAGCCTCCCTCAGTCTGCATGACGCGCTGACGCATGCCGCCGTTCTGACGGATCAGGTCGTAGTTCTGCCCGGCATCGGCGCTGTAGGTGAACAGGGTGATCAGGGGCTCGGAGCCGGTGTTCACGCTGCGATGAATCCAGTGAGGAGGCACATAGACCATGACTCCCGGCTGCCACTCCCGGACCTCCACCTCTCCATCCGGGCTCTCCAAAAGCATGACTCCCGACCCGGCCAGACAGAAGTAGGTCTCTGCCCGGTCGGCCAGCTGATGTTGATGTCCGGAGGTCATGAAGAACTCGCGGCCCACCGTCCCTGGAGACATCACGCTCGTTCCAAAGATCAGATCTCCGGTCTGCGTGGAGGCCTTGTGCTCCCAGACCTCGTAGACCACCTGAGTCTCCCACTCCGGGAGCATGCGGTCAAACGCGGTCTCGTCCTCGTACAGCCCTGCCAGGTCGGCAAAATGCTTCTGGTAGTGCCGAGTGGCCTGTGGGATGCGCCCGGAGGGCAACTCCACCGATGCGGCGATCGGTGGAATCCACGAGGCCTGCGTCGAGTCAGGCATCCGCGACAGTCCGCTGGGTCTGGGTCCCAAGCCCTTCAATGCCCAGGCTCATGGCCTGCCCGGCGCGCAGGTAGATCGGCTCGGGCTTCTGTCCCATGCCCACCCCGGGAGGGGTCCCGGTGGAGATCACGTCTCCAGGCTGCAGGGTGAAGAACTGGCTGAGGTAACTGACCAGGTGCGCCACACCATAGACCATGGTCTTGGTGCTGCCGTCCTGATAGCGCTTGCCGTCCACCTCAAGCCACATCGCCAGATCCTGGGGGTCCGGGACCTCATCTCGTGTGACCAGCCACGGGCCGATCGGACCGAAGGTGTCGCAGCTCTTGCCCTTGACCCACTGTCCGGCACGCTCGAGCTGGAAGGCGCGCTCGGAGACGTCGTTGATCACGCAGTATCCGGCGACATGCTCCAGCGCGCTGGCCTCATCGACATACTTCGCCGCCTTGCCTATGACGACGCCCAACTCGACCTCCCAGTCCGTCTTCTCCGACCCCCGAGGGATCACGATGTCGTCATCCGGTCCGCAGATGGCGCTGGTCGCCTTGAAGAAGATCACGGGCTCCGGAGGGACCTGCATCCCTGACTCGGCCGCGTGGTCGGCATAGTTCAGTCCGATGCAGATGAACTTTCCCACACCGTTGACACAGGCCCCCATTCTTGGGCTCCCGGAGACGGCAGGCAGGGACGCGGGATCCAGCCCGGCCAGCTTCTGCAGCGACTCCGGCAGCAGGGTGTCTCCGTGGATGTCGTCGACCACGCCGGAGAGGTCACGCAGGGTTCCGTTCGAGTCCAGCATCCCTGGCTTTTCCTGGCCCGAGGCTCCGTATCTGACAAGTTTCATAAGTGGTTTTTTTCTCAAAAGGGTGAAGTTAAATGGTCATTCCGCCATCGGCAGCATAGATCGCTCCGGTGGTGTAGGAGGCCTCGTCGGATGCCAGATAGGCGGCCAGCGCGGCGATCTCCTCGGTGGTCCCGATGCGCCCCATCGGCTGTCGGGCGATGAAGGCGGCACGCACGGCCTCCAGGTCGCCGCCCTGGGCCGCGATGCGCTCATCCAGTGAGGGCGACTGCACAGTCCCGGGGCAGATCGCGTTGCAGCGGATGCCCTGACCGACCACGTCGATGGCCACAGCCTTGGTCAGGCCAACCACCGCGGCCTTGCTTGCTCCGTAGGCAAATCGGTTGGGGACGCCTTTGACGCTTGAAGCGACCGAGGCCATGTTGACGATGCTCCCGCGCCCTTGGGACAGCATCCCCGGGAGGAAGGCCCGGATGGTGCGGTACATCGCCTTGACGTTGAGGTCGAAGGAGAAGTCCCAGTCCTGCTCTTCGCACTCAAGCACGGTGCCGTGATGCACATACCCGGCACAGTTGAAGAGGATCTCCACGGGGCCCAACTCCTGGGCACAGGCTTGGATGGCTTTGGGGTCGAGCACGTCCAGCGTCCGGGTTCGGATGCGCGAGTCCTCCCCGCTCAGCGAGGCGAGGGTGCTCTCGTTGATGTCGGTGGCCCAGACCTCCGCGCCTTCGGCGGCAAAGCGCAGGGCCGACGCCCGCCCGATGCCCTGCCCGGCAGCCGTGATGAGCGCCTTGCGCCCTTCCAGTCGATTCATTTGCAGTCTTGGATGAAGTGGTCAAGAGTGTGTGGTTTGAGGCCTCCTGCCTTGCCCGGTCTTGTGGGGAAGAGGTCACGGAGCCCTGAAACGAATTTAGTCAAAGCGGCGTCCGACCACAAGCCGGGAGTGCAGCATTTCCAACGAGGCCTCCCAGGCTCTGCCCACCCTCCTCTGAAAAGGCTCGGAAAGCCTTGGGAGGCTTGAGCAATTGCTGCTGCAAGAATCGTCAAGGAGCGCTCTATTCTCTTGATTTGTTTTCAGCCCCTCTCATAAGATTGGGCCTTGGCGTTGGATTCCCGCATTCGCAGGAATGACGAACTGTCCAGATCCCCCCTCGGAAGCCTTCAGGACAGATACGCGAGATTGGGCAAACAGCAGGCGGGCAAGCTGAGGGGAAGAGGTTGGGAGCCACAGGGCCAGCATCGAGTAACGACTTGCCCGCTGCTCGAGAGCGTTCCCGAGCGGTCTTCTGAACCCAAGAGCGCGATCTGCATGACACCGGAGTGCAGGTTGCCCGAACAGGATCCATCCGGTTGCCAGGAGGAAGATGACCGAGCACCCGTGGCCTCAGTTCAAGCTGGGCCTGAACCCCTATGGGATGACCTACCACCTGGGCCTGCAAGGCCGGGGGACACCTCGCGAGAACCCTCAGGGGAAAGGGCTGGAGGGCTTCCTGAGCTTTGCCGAGCGACTCGGTGCGCACTCTCTGGAACTCTTCGACCCCTGGCTGCAGGCGCTTTCCGACGAGGAACTGCTTCGCCTCCGGGACCGTCTTGCAGAGGGCGGCATCACTCCGGTCATCTCCGGAGGGTACATCACCGAGGAGAGCGGGCACGTGTTCCGCTCGGCCCGACTGCTTGAGGCAGAGACCATCCGCTTTGCGCTCACCAACGTGCTCTGCGGCGACCGGGCCTTCCGACCGGACTGGAACGACCTCCGCACTCAGGTCGAGGCAAGGATCCGGGAGTTGGGTCCGCAGGCGGCTGATGCCGGAAGGATGATCGCGATCGAGAACCACCAGGACTTCACCTCGTCCGAGTTGGTGGCGTTCTGCCAGTTGACTCCCGGGGTGGGCATTACCTACGACACCGGGAACTCGTTCCCGGTTGCCGAATCCCCGCTGCACTTTACCAAGACGGTCGCCCCGCACGTCCGGCATGTGCAACTCAAGGACTACCGGGTGCAGTTCACCACGGTCGGCTTCCGGTTGGCACGCTGTGCGATTGGGGTGGGGGCGGTGCCGTTTCGGGAGATCTTCGAGGAGCTGGGCAAGTATCACGATCAACTGGTCGCGGTGCTGGAGCCCGGGGCGCTTGAGGCGCGGCACGTGCGGCTATTCACCGCGGACTGGTGGGAGGGGTATCCGGAGAAGTCGGCACCGGAGCTGGCGGCCTGCTTGCTGGCGGCACAGCGGAACAAGTTTGCCGCTGACGAAGACTATCAAACCCCGTGGGAGCTGGAGGCTGACGATCAGTTGGAGGCCTATGAACTGGAGATGTACCGGCACAGCTTCGCGAACATGAAAAAACTGGGACTGTGAGAGACCACACATGAAAGATCTTGAGGGAAAAACGGCGCTGGTGACGGGCTCTGGGAGAGGCTTGGGCCGAGTGATGGCAGAGCGCCTTGCGGCACGGGGAGCCAACCTGGTGCTGCATGACCGAACCTGGGAGGCGCCACAGCAGTACCAGGAGGGAGCCCACCTGGGAGAGGTCGCCGAAGCCTTCCAGCGCTTTGGGGTCTCGGTGATGTCGGTCACGGGGAACATCGGCGACGCCCAGGCGGTCGCGGCGATGAAGGCGCAGGTCGAACAGCAGGTCAAGCAGGTGGACATTCTGGTCAACTGTGCCGGAGGAGACATCGGCGCCAAGGGCGGCAAGCCGGTGCCGAACAACGCCTTGGACATTCCCATTGAGGACGTTCAGGCCCTCACGGACAACAACCTGATTGGCACCATCAATGTCTGCCAGGCCTTCATCCCTCCGATGCGGGAACGTCAGTCCGGGGCCGTGGTCAACATCGGCTCCGTTGCCGGACAGTTCGGAGTTTCCGAGGGGGCCATCTACGGAATCCTCAAGGCTGCCGTGACTCACTACACGCGCTGCCTGGCGGTGGAGCTGAAGCCTCACGGGGTACGGGTCAACTGTGTGGCCCCCGGGCCGACCAAGACCGCGCGGTTTGAGGCGACTCGGGTGGTGGACCCGGAGATGATGGACTCCAGCAAGCCCTCGCTCAACCGCTACGGAGAGCCTGGAGAGATCGCGGACGCGGTGGCCTTTCTGGTCTCCGACCAGGCCCGGTTCATCAGCGGGCAGGTGCTCTGTGTGGACGGGGGGCTGGTCAGCTTCCCCAGCTGAGAGAGTGCCGTAGGCTGGGTTGAGGAACGATCCCCAGCGGTGAGTCGGCAAAACAGGATAAAT
>JAYPUA010000070.1:0-13376 GCA_038133845.1 Deltaproteobacteria bacterium | reverse complement strand
GATTCGGAGAACTGAAACAATTTGACATTGTTTCCTATAAAGTACGATACTTCAGCCGTTTCTTGAGCTTCAGGACTATTGTGCCTGTGCTTGGAGTTCTTTGTTAACATTACGCTTGGAGGTGTTATGGTTGCAATGAACCGAGAATCTGTTGGCCAACATTCAGAGGCCAATACGCCAGGAAAGCTTCAGGACTTATTGAACCGGAAGCAGGTCGAGGTCATAACGGTGGGCTCAGAGCGTACCGTAGCGGAGGCCGTTAAGACTATGTGCCTCTACAAGGTAGGGGCCGTAGTTGTTGTTGAGCAAAGTGTACCGGTTGGAGTGTTTACTGAGCGGGATTTGATGCACCGGGTTGTTGGCTCAGATAAAAACCCTGATCAGGTTTTGGTAGGCGAGGTGATGACTACTCCTTTTGCATCAGGAGTGCCAGAGTTGGATATTGACGAAGCCGCAGAAATGATGAGTCAGAATCGTATTCGTCATTTGCCTGTTGTGAAGAACGGGGAGTTGCTAGGGATGATTTCATCTGGCGATATTCTGGCTAGTAAACTCCACTCCAATGAGTCTGTGATGAGGCATATGGAGGAGTATTTTTTTCGACATTGATTGTTTGATTGTAACTGTTCAGCAGGGGGCTCAGGCGGCGAGTTCAAGGGGGAACTCTTTTCCGAGGAAGAGGCTTTCGAACGCCAGCAGGACGCTTGCTGGGCTGGCGAAGGCTGCGCGTCTTCTTGCGCAGGCCATCGCCCGGATAGAGCGGGCACTTTTCGCTGATCCTTCAAACTTCGGATGCCCAAGCGGAAGTCGCCCCCTGCCCGCAACAAGCTTTCCGGAAAAGCTGAGATACGGGCGGAGGGGGTCAGGAAAGAAGGTGAGGGAAGAATCGACTCAGCTGTGCTGTCGTGCAATCGCTCACATTGAGTCGACAGGTGCCGCCTGACTCCGGAGCACAGTCGATGACCTCAAGGTGCTGCACCATTGAGAGGCACCCCGGATCTCCGGTGCAGTACGCTTCAAGGAAGCGGACCAACTCCACATCCAGCAACGCATTCCGCCTCCGCTGGTAACTCTCCTTCAGGTTCCTCTCGATCTCGCTCATGTCAAAGGCTGCAGACATCCTCATGTCAAAGCTCTCGTAGAAGGCCTGATAGAAGTGTTCGCTTTTTCCAAGCTCCCTGAAGCTCAGTCCGCTACGGACCGCACCTTCTGCAGTCACGGCAACCTGATGAGGAGGGGGGAGGCGAAAGGGAAGAGAGTCCGGAGGGGCTGTTGTCGCAGAAGATTCCTGTACGCCAAGCGGTTCCCAGCACCTGAGAAAGTCCACTCGCAGACCGGAGTCCATTCTGCTCCAAGCCTGAGCCGCTTCCTCCATCTGCAGGTCCACCGGCATGGGCTCACCGACCTCCAGGAGCAGGGTCAGTTTTTCCAAAAGCTCGGCACACAGCTTTTCGTGGAAGAACATCTTGACGATGAACGGGAACCCCATCTGCAGCTTTCTGAAGAGTTGGAAGCCGCTGGCTCAGGCCTGTGCCTGAATGTCCAGGAACTCGTCAATCACGAAGATGTCGGTTAGCATCGCCCGGATGTGAATGGAGGCGTTCAGATTGTCCACCATTTGCGAAGTGATGTTGTCGGTGGAGATCGCCAGGCGCAGGAGCGCCCGGGTCTTTCGGGCATCCTCCAAGAAGATGGCGCAGGCCTCAAGAACCTCCTGCTGTAGCTCCGATTCCTGCTGAACGAGCGCAAAGTGGCCTTGAAGGTCCTCGATGGCCTGCAGGGTGTTTTCCAGAAAGGTCCGAATGCTTGGACTGACGCTTTGGTCCTCCCTGCTCTTTCCCTGTGCGGCATAGGCGAGCATGAACTCGTATGCCTCCTCGATGGTGCTGGTCTTCTCTTGAAAGAGAGCCTGAAATTGACTGATTGACGTTGTTCCCATACCTTGCTTAGTCCAGTTTTTGGGGCTCCCACTTGCTGGGATCATAATGGTCCTCGTACTCTTTCTTCGTGATCCACCCCTTGATCATCCCCCTCGTCATCCACAGCTTTTCAGGCCGCAGGCCAAAGTAGATGTGAATGGTCACCAGCGTGATGAAGAACATGCTGGCCAAGTCGTGGAGCACGTAGATGACCCCCCAAACCCAGTCTTCAAAAAAGTATGGATCTCGCTCCCACCAGGGGGTGTCGATCTTGATCATCATCAGAATCCCTGTCGCCACGGAGATCGAGGACATGGTTGCCACGCTGTGGTGATAGAGCTTGTGCAGGAGCGGGTACTTCCCGGGCTTCTCCGGAGCCTGCTCCGACTTGCCCAGGTGCCACTTGACACTGTGGACCGCTCCCTTCAGGTCTCGGAGGCCGATGATCATGGACCAAAAGCTCTGCCAGAAGAGGGCTCTGACGATGTGAAAGACAATTGCAACCGAGAACACCAGGCCTGCAATCCAGTGAGGATCGACCCACGAGAACTGCAGTCCGGCAATCGGCAGAAAGCCGGTGAGGAGCAACGTGATCATGCACACCGCGATCAACCAGTGAAACAACCGGTCAACGAGGTGGTGTCTGATGTACTTTTCTCCCATGAGGTGTGTTATTTCCTTATCAGTTTCGGCTCAATCAACAGCTTGTATAGCTGGTGGAGCGTGATGAATCCGAGCCCTCCGGCCAGGAAGATCCAAGTCAGTTCCCACGACAGACCCAACAAGATTTCCTGACCCCAGGCGTTGGATTCAACGCGAAGTAGCGGAGTGAGGTACTCCGGTATTTCAGGCATTGCGGATCGCGCGTTTGACGAGGTTTTCCATCAAGGGGATCTTGAAGTGGTTGTAGTTGAGCGTCTTGGCTCCTCTGCTGGCCACACTCCCGGCCATCTCTTCAAGGTCGCTCCCCAGGGCCTCTCCGGTCATAATGTCCTCGACTCCGGTGAGGCGTCGGGGGGTGCACTGAACACCACCACAGGCGACCCGTACCTTCTGCACCTTGCCGCCGCTGACGACCATCGCCATGGCGATGTTCACCAGGGCAAAGTCCCAGGTCTGTCGGTCGGCAACCTTCTCGAAGTAGCTTCTCGCGCCAGCCCACTCCTTGGGCAGGATGATCTTGGTCAGGATGTCTCCGGGCTGCATGACCGTCATTCGAGTAATGTCCACATCAGGCCCAATGAAAAACTCTTCTGCCGGATAAGTCTTCTCACCATCCGAATTCCGCACCACCATCCGGGCATCCAAAGCCACCAGCACCGGTGCCGTGTCCGAAGGAGTCACCGCAACGCAGCGGTCTGCTTCAAACAGGCAGTGTTCGCGGTTCATGCCTTCGGGCGTGTCGGCATAGCACGTGTTCCCTCCCGCTCTGTAGCAGGGGAGCCCGTACCTGTAGTACCAGCAGCGGGTGTCCTGGCTGATGTTTCCCCCGATCGTTGCGGCGTGCCGGATCTGCGGGCTGGCGACTCTTCCTGCTGCCTGCGCCAAGATGGGGTACTGTTGCTTCACCAATGCATTGCTCTCAAGAGCTGACAGCGTCACCAGCGCTCCGATCTCCAGCCCCTGGGCCGTCTCCCGGATCCCTCCCAGTTCCTGAATGCCCGTGATGTCGATCAGCGCCTCAGGCTTCTTGACGCGATCCTTGAACCAGTCAAGCGAATCTTTTCCTCCGGCATAGACCCAGCCCTTCTCCTCATATTGATCCAGCAACTCAAGAGCGTCCCCAAGCGTTGTCGGCTGAAACAGCTCGAAGCTGGACATCATGTCTCTATTCATGGTTTCTCCTGATCTTGATGCAGTTTATTGAGTGTTGACCTGTAACGGCTTGTGCGACTGTGCCCGGCCTGAGGCCGCGTTGACGATCATGTCCGAGCTGATGGGGATGCGGTTGAACATGTGACCACCCAGTGCATCGGAGATAGCGCAGGCCAGCGCAGAGGCTGCCGAGCCCAAGGGGGGCTCACCAATACCCCGAGTGCCCATGGGGCTCTGTGGATCAGCTTTGTCCACCGCCAACCAGCTCATGTCGGAAGGAACGTCCACATAAGTCATGGGCTTTTGCTGATAAAGCGCTCGAGTCGCTGGAATGCCGAGCTTGGGATCGTAGACGTGATGTTCCGTTGAAGTCATCCCAAAGCCCATGACTGCGGCGCCGTTCAATTGTGCTCCCAGCCCTGTGGGGTGGATCACGGTCCCGCAGTCGGCAACGGTCAGGTACTCCAAAATCTCATACTGGCCTGTCTCCGTGTCCAACTCAATCATTGCGAAGCCTGCGCAGAGCGCCGGAACGACCCCCTCTTTCTTCAGGTTGTCCTTGGCCACCCCAACCAGTCCAGACCCGGCAACAGCCGAGGCGGAACCTTTGGTCATTGGGTTGAGATCCTCCGGCAGTTCTTTGCCCGAGAACTTCCCTCCCAGTTCTATTGCACGTTGGGCAGCCTGAGCAAAGGTCATGGACTTGCTCGAACTGGACTTTGAGACAACCTTCTCGTTGGACAGGTCGTAGTCGTCGGGGCTCCCTCCGAGGTCCATCGCCGCGATCTCCAGGAGCTTCTGCTTGGCATCCACTGCAGCCACGTAGTTGGTCCGGGCCATGGTGAAGGACGTGTTGCTGCCGAACTGCCCCAGGTTCCAGGGCAGCCCCTTTCGGCTGTCTCCGCGCTCAATGATCACGTTGTCCCAGTTGTAACCGAGGACCTCTGCCGCGATGCGCGCTGTGCCCGCATAGGAGTACGTCCCGAGGTTTCCCACTCCGGTGTGGATGTGGAGCTTCCCGTTGGGGAGAATCCGCAACAGCCCGTCAAACCCGTTGGCTCCTGCAGTGTGGAAGGCCTGTCCAATCCCCACACCGATGACCTTGCTGCCCTTGCGGGTCCCGCTCAACTTTTTCTTCTCTTCCCAGTTGAAGGCCTTGGCGCCCATGTCCAGCGCATCTTTCAGGTAGGCGCTGGTCAGAGGAACCTGCTTCCCTCCTCCTCCATAGGTGCCGGAGTTGTCGGGTGCATTGATCCTCCGGATGGCCAGGCGGTCCAAGCCCAACTGGCGAGCCGCCTTGTCGATGATCGGCTCCATCGCTGCGGCGGTTTGATTCTCTCCGGGGCCACGCATGGCCCCTTGAGGAGGCGTGTTGGTCAGAACCGGGACTCCACGCCATCTCATGCTCTCGGGCTGGTACACCACGGAGATTGCGGAGCCCAGGTTCTGGTAGTCCCAGAATCCCGTAGTGGGCCCGTTTGCCTGGATCACGTACGCATCCACAGCGCAGACGCGGCCATCGGCTTTGAAGCCGATCTTCACCCGTGCCTGAAAGCCAGCCCGGGCGGAGCCCAGGTAGTACTCCTCTGCCCGGGAAATCCGAAGCATCACCGGGCGGTTGATTTTCTTGGAGAAGTAGGCAGGGATGGCCATGACTGGATAATACGCGGCCTTGGAGCCAAATCCGCCTCCGCAGAACTCACTGATGAAAACCAACTCGTTGGGCTTGATCCCGAGCGCCTTTGCCAGGAAGGGGAAGGTAAAGGACGAGCTCTGTACCGACCCGTGCACATAGCACTTCCCGTTTTGCCAGTAGGCCATGCAGCTTCGAGGCTCCATGCTGTGGTGGGAGCCTGTGGCCGTGACAAAGGTCTCATCCAGCACAATCTTGGCGTCCTTGAAGCCTTTCTCGACGTCTCCAAACGCCCACTCCTCAACAGGCTTCCCCTCTGGAAGCTGTCCTTCCCCGGCTTTGGCAAAGTCCTTGGCGGACCACTTGTGCTCTTGGAGATCGACTCCCCGAGCCGCAACGTTTCCTTTCTCGATCGCGTTGGGACCTCCGGGATACAGGCTCTCCAACGGGTCAGTGACAAAAGGAAGGGGCCGAAGCTTCACCTTGATCTTGTCCAGCGCATCCGCCGCTGTGGCTTCATCCACGGCAGCAACAGCCAGGATCGGTGCCCCCACGTAAGTGGGCTCGTTGGTCAGAATTGGAGAGCCCGGTGCGTTGATCTCCGGGACGTCATCAGCAGTCAGGACCCCGATGACCCCTTTCATCTTCAAGGCCTCTGATGCATCAATCTTCTGGACCTTGGCATGAGGCATGGGGCTCAGATAGAGCTTCGCGAACACCATCCCCTCGGCACGGAAGTCTTCCGAATACTTGGCCTGCCCCGTGACCTTCGCCTCGATGTCAGCGGGTGTAAAGTCTTTTCCAATTAAGTTAAATGCCATTCTTCCTCCTTGGGTTATTTCATTGAGACACTGTTTTGTGCTGCACGCATGATCCCATTCAAGTAGTTGCCATAAGCACCGCAACGACACAAATTTCCTGCCATGGCCTGGCGTGCTTCCTCACGAGTAGGTCTTGGATTTTTCTTGAGGAAGGCCACTGCGGTCACCACCTGTCCCGGAGTACAGAATCCGCACTGTGGTCCAAGTTCGTCAATGAACGCCTGCTGCACGGGGTGGAGCCCACCGTTTTCAGACTTGATCCCCTCCACGGTGGTGATTTCCCGATTTCTGACGGTGTGGACGAGCGTTGAGCAGGAATAGTAGGTCTCCTCACCGATCATGACGGTGCAGTTGCCACACTCGGCGCGGTCACACCCGATCTTGGTGCCCGTCAGTCCCAGCTTGTACCTCAGGACATGAGCGAGCGTGTCATTGGGCATGACATCCACTCGACGGGTTTGCCCGTTCACCTTCAGGCTGACGAGGCGCTCGACGGCGCCTTTGCCTGCCGCCATGGCTTCCCCTGGGCCTTGAAGCAGGTAGGAAGTACCTGATGCAACCGCGGCAGAGGCAATGACGCCCTTGATAAAGCTTCTTCTCGAAAGTTTCTGATCACGCATGTTTTTTCCTCAAAAGTGTTGAAAATTCTCCAAAGGCAAAGACCCTCCATCTTTTGCGGAGGCCTAGATCAGGCGAGGGGTGGCTTTAGGGAGGTAAAGAGAGGTGCAGAGAGCAGAAGTCGGAATATGTCCGGACACCAGGGCGTGCCCGAGATCCTGCTCTCTTTTGCAAGAGAATCGGTGAGTGAAACTGAATCATGCCCCCAACCCAATTCAAAGTTTCCTGCGACTGCGTGACCTGCAGGTCACATCTTTCGAGGGAATCTACCTGCAGGGAGGAAGCGGTGTCAAGGAAAAAGCGCCGGTACACCTTGTGGCTTGGACCCGTGCACCACCCCCTGCGTTTTGACTACCGATGGCAAGGGTTTTGTGTTCTCATAGACTCCCCTGCCGAGCCCTCGGCCGCATCTGCTAACTGATTCAGAGGAACCTGCATGAGTGCTTCCCCTTCTCCCAGACGTCTCCGCTCTCAGGAGTGGTTTGACAACCCGGCCAATCCGGACATGACGGCCATTTATCTGGAGCGCTACCTCAATTTCGGGCTTACCCGGGAAGAGCTGCAGTCCGGGAAGCCGATCATTGGAATCGCCCAGACCGGATCGGACCTGTCTCCGTGCAACCGGCCGCACCTGGAGTTGGCGAAGCGGGTCCGTGAAGGCATCCGCGAGGCTGGAGGGATCGCCATTGAGTTTCCGATCCATCCGATCCAGGAGACGGGCAAGCGGCCGACGGCATCGCTGGATCGCAACCTGGCCTACCTGGGGTTGGTGGAGGTCCTCTACGGATATCCACTGGATGGCGTGGTGCTGACCACCGGGTGCGACAAGACCACCCCGGCGTGTCTGATGGCCGCGGCGACGGTGAACCTGCCGGCCATCGTGCTCTCTGGGGGGCCGATGCTCAACGGCTGGTTCCGGGGAGAGCGCACCGGATCCGGAACCATCGTCTGGAAGGCGCGGGAGATGATGGCACGCGGGGAGATCGACTATGCCGGCTTTGTGGATTTGGTGGCCTCGTCTGCGCCGTCTCCAGGATACTGCAACACCATGGGCACGGCCACCACGATGAACTCCATGGCCGAAGCCCTGGGGATGTCCCTGCCCGGATGTGCCTCCATTCCGGCGCCCTACCGGGAACGCGCGCAGATGGCCTACGAGACCGGCAAGCGCATCGTGTCGATGGTCCACGAAGACCTCAAGCCTTCGGACATCCTGACTCGCAAGGCCTTTGAGAACGCGATCGCCATCAACTCCGCGATCGGCGGCTCAACAAACGCTCCGATCCACCTCAACGCTGTGGCGCGGCACATCGGGGTCGAGTTGACCGTGGATGACTGGGAGCGCGTGGGGCTCGACATTCCGCTGCTGGTCAACCTGCAACCCGCAGGAGCGTACCTGGGAGAGGACTATCACCACGCCGGAGGAGTCCCGGTTGTGGTTGCCGAGTTGATGCGGCATGGGCGCATTCATGAAGACGCCATCACGGCCAACGGGAAGTCGATGGGCGAGAACTGCCGGGATCGAGAATCCCTGGATGCCGATGTGATCCGGACCTACGAGACCGCGCTCAAGCCGGCAGCAGGGTTCAAGGTGATGCGCGGGAATATCTTTGACGCAGCGATCATGAAGACCTCGGTGATTTCAGATGAGTTCCGCAAGAAGTACCTCTCCAACCCGGAGGACCCGAACGCCTTCGAAGGACGGGCCGTGGTCTTTGATGGGCCGGAAGACTACCACCATCGGATTGATGACCCATCCCTGGGGATTGATGAGAACTGCGTCCTCTTTATGCGGGGCACGGGGCCGATCGGATATCCCGGAGCTGCCGAGGTAGTGAACATGCGGGCTCCAAGCTATCTGCTCAAGCAGGGAGTCCACGAGCTGCCCTGCATTGGTGACGGACGTCAGTCCGGGACCTCCGGGTCGCCTTCCATCCTGAACGCCTCTCCGGAGGCTGCAGCGAACGGAGGGCTGGCCTTGCTTCAGAGTGGAGACCGAGTGCGCATCGACCTGAACACCGGGGAGGCGAACATGCTGGTGGATGAGGCGGAGCTGGCACAGCGGCGCCAGGCTCTGGATGCGGCTGGAGGGTACTCCTATCCGGAGTCGCAGACGCCTTGGCAGGAGATTCAGCGGTCCTGTGTCGACCAACTCTCGGAAGGCATGGTGCTCAAGCCGGCAGTGCAGTATCAAAAAATTGCGCAGACCCGTGGGCTGCCTCGTGACAATCACTGAGCCATGCCTGATCTTGACGAAGCGCTGGAACAACTGCCCCTGATCGCCATCCTGCGAGGCATCACCCCCTCCGAGATCCCAGCGGTGGGAGATGCCTTGGTGGAGTTGGGGTTCTCGATCCTTGAGGTCCCCTTGAACTCTCCAGATCCCTACCTCAGCATCGAGATGCTCCAGCAGCGTCATGGCTCCCGGGCTCTGGTGGGTGCAGGAACGGTTCTCCATCCGGAACAGGTCCAGCAAGTCGCCGATGCCGGCGGGCGCCTGATTGTCTCTCCGAACCTCCACCCCGAGGTGGTGCGGGCTACACGACGGATCGGACTTTTTTCTGTCCCGGGAGTTTTTACCCCCACCGAAGCCTTTCAGGCGCTGGATCACGGTGCCCATGCCCTCAAGCTCTTCCCCGGAGATGCCCTCAACCCAAAAGTCTGCAAAGCGCTCAAGGCGGTGCTGCCTTCAGGAACACGCCTGCTCGTCACCGGTGGGGTGAACGCGGGAAACCTGCAGGATTTCCTCCGAGGAGGCGCGGATGGCGTCGGGCTCGGCAGTGCCCTGTATGCTCCTGGAAAGCTTCCGGAGGCAGTTCGGCAGGACGCCCAAACCTTCCTGAACGCTTGGAGCGGCTGAACTTTTCCCCTGCGAATTCAACGGCGCAGGGGGAACTTCCGCCTGGAATGCTGCAATCCCCAACCTTCTCTTCTTTTGAATCTGTATGACTGCGATGATGAATGCCCTTCAGGTCATGGCCCGGGGCAAGGCCGAATTTGTGAAGACTCCGGTCCCTGAGCTGTTGCCCGGACACGCGCTGGTTCGCCCACGGCTGGTGACGCTCTGCGGCAGCGACGTCTGGATGCTGAGCCACTGTCCTCCCGAGTCCTATCCATTTCCACCAGGGACCACCGGGCACGAAGTGATTGCCGAGATTGTGGAGCTGGGGGAGGGTCTGGAAGGGCACGCGGTGGGAGACTGGGTGCTGACGATTGCTCCGGACCACCGGGCGATGGCGGAGCGCTACCTGGCCCCGCGGCAGAACCTGCTCAAGCTGCCTCCGGGGAGGTCGAGGGAGGAGCTGCTGATGGCACAGCAGTTGGGGACCGTGCTCTATGCCTGCAAGCAGCTTCCAAGCGTGATCGGAAAAACGGTCGCGGTTGTGGGGCAGGGAACCGCCGGGCTGTGGTTTGACTTTGTGTTGCAGCGGCTGGGAGCCGCTCGGATCATTGCGCTGGATCCGAACTCGCCGAGGCTGGAGTTGGGGAGGCGCTACGGGGCAACAGAGACGATCAACATCCAGGAAAGCGACCCGGTGGAGCAGTGGATGGCCCTCAACGATCAGAAACTTGCAGACATTGTGGTCGAAGCTGCCGGGCGGGAAGACTCCATCAACCTGGCGATCGACTTGGCTCAACCCGATACCGGATTCTTCCTGCAGTTCGGGGTCCCGTATCAGCCCGTCACGATCAACTACTCGGCGATCTTCACCAAGTGCCTTCAGCACAAGTCCATTGTCCACGCAGCGCGTGAACCCGGGCACACCTCCACGCTGCAGGCCCTGGAGTGGATCGCCTCCGGGGTGCTGGATGTCTCTCCCGTCCTGACCCACCGATTCCCCTTCGAGCGCACCCTCGATGCCTACGAGATGCACCAGAACGCGGCCGACAACACCGTGAAGATTGTCATCGACCTCCCCTGAGTCACCCCTTGACGGCGCTGGCGGTCAGTCCGGAGACGTAGTATTTGACGAAGAAGGAGTAGATGAACGCCACCGGAACCGATCCCAACAGCGCCGAGGCCATCAACGAACCCCAGAACAGGGTGTCTGCCTTGATCAGGTCGCTCACCGTGCCCACCGGAATCGTCTTCATTGCTCCGGAGGACATGAAGATCAGGGCATAGAGGAACTCGTTCCAGCAGAGCGTGAAGCTGAAGATCACTGCAGAGAGGATTCCGGGAACCGAGAGCGGCAGAACGATCCGGATGAGGATCTGGATCCGCGAGCACCCGTCCATCAAGGCGCTCTCCTCAATCTCCTTGGGGATCGTCTGGAAGTAGCCCATCAGCAGCCAGGACGCGAACGGGATCAACTGAGTTGGGTAGGTCAGGATCAGGGACCAATAGGTGTTGAAGAGGTTCAGTGCCGCAATCACCTGAGCCATTGGAATGAAGAGCAGCGTAGGAGGCACCAGGTAGACCAGGAAGATCCCGATCCCCATGAAGTTGCTCCCCGGAAAGCGTAGCCTCGCCAGCGCGTACCCAATGCAGATGCTGCAAAAAATTGAAAGCGCCGTGGAGACCACGGAGATGATCAAGGTGTTTATCAACCAGCTGGAGAACTCTGTGCTTTCAAAAAGATAGAGATAGTTCTCCAGGGTGAAGCGCTGAACCCAGAACGGGTTGAGCTCGGTCTTGAACAAGTCCGTGGTTGGCTTGAACGAAACGATCGTCATCCAGTAGAACGGGAACAGCAGGAGCACCATGTACACTGCCAACGGGACATAAACCTGCAGCGATTTATGCTTTTCGCTTCCAACCATCATTGTTGTTTCCTCATGTAGCGAAGGAGGATGATGCTGAACAGGGCCAGAATCGGGAACATGTAGAGGGTGATGGCGGCTCCCATTCCGATCTCTGTTGCCGAAAGACCGACCTGGTAGGCGTAGGTCCCAAAGATGTGGGTCTGGTTGGCCGGACCTCCCTTGGTCATCACGTAGATCAACTGGAAGTCTGCAAACGTCCAGATGACGGAGAGCAGGGAGGAGATCATCAAGATGCCCTTGACGTGGGGGAAGGTGACGTGAACAAAACGGTCGAACTTGTTGGCCCCGTCGATGGCTGCGGCCTCGTGCAATTCTTGAGAGACGGCTTGGAGTCCGGCGAGGATGCTGATCCCAAAGAAGGGAATCCCCCTCCAGATGTTGACCCAGCAGATCGCTGTCACCGCCATGACTTGATCTCCCAGAAAGTTGATGTTGGACTCGATCAACCCCATCTTGGTCATCAGCCACGAGATCGGACTGAAGACCGGGTCGAAGATCATGAACCATCCAAGAGAACTCAGCGCGGTGGGAACGATCCACGGGAGCATCACGAACGCCCGGATCGGGTTGCTGAAACGGATGTGGTTGTTGAGCACCAGCGCCAGCCCCAAGCCCATCAAGCCCTTGAAGGGAACCGTGACCAGCGCGTAGATCATGGTGTTCCAGGCCGTCTGGTGAAAGATCTCATCCTCCAGAAGGTCGATGTAGTTCCAGAGCCCGATGTACTCTCCGGGCATCCCGATGCGGGTATCCGTGAGCGAGAGCCAGATCCCCAGAAAAAAGGGATACGCCAGAAAGACTCCGAGCAGAGTCAGCCCAGGGAGCATCAAGATCACTCCGAGAGAGCTTTCTCGATCCAGGAGGTTGTTGAAACGAAGAGGAACAGAACTCATGGGACGCAGGGGTGTGCTGCAAGAGCGTGAACTTGAAGGAATAAAAAAACCCCCTGGACAAGGTGCTGCCCAGAGGGTTTTGGAGTGCTACGCTTGGGATGTGGCTCAGCGGTAGATTCGCTGCAACTGCCGCTCTCCCCACGCAATCGCGTCTTTGGCATCACCGCTTTGGACGGCTTTGGCAAAGGTGTCGACCACAACGTACTTTGACCAGGCCAGTGAAGCCTTCTCGTTCGGCTGTCCCATGAAGCCCATCAGTCGACCGTACTTGGGGGTCTCCTTGAAGGCTGCCAACTTCGGATCAGCGTTCCAGGTCTTGTCACTGGCGAGGTTCTTCACATGGTGAATGTGGTATCCCCCCTGAATGCTCCACCACTTGTAGTAGTTCTCTGGCTGGAACCACCACTTGAGGTACTCCTTTGCCACGTCGACGTTCTGGGAGTTCTTCAGAATTCCCATGGTCCGAGAGCCCATGGTGTAGTAGCGACCGGCCGAGCCCTTGGGCATCAGCATGTGGTGGGTGTCGGCCTGCAAGGCCTTGTCCTGCTTCTTGGCAGCAAAGTAGATGCTGGACCCGTTGTAGGTCGAGGCGATCTTCCCGCTCAGGTACGCGCGGTTGTTGCTGCTGTCGTCCCAAGAGGTCCCGGTCTCGTCGTACCCATCCTTCCAGGCTTGGATGAACTTGTTGAGTGCGTACTCGAAGGTCGGGGTGTTGAAGAGCACGGTCTTGCCGTCATCTCCAACCTCCAGCGCACCGGACGCCCACATGTAGGGATAGCAGAATCCGGGAGGATCACCGAGGCTGTGTCCCAGCGACTGGCCAAATGGAAGCCCCATCTTCTTCGTTTCCTTGGCGACGGCGAAGTACTCGTCCCAGGTCATGTCCAGCAACAGCCCGTTGTCCGCATTC
>JAYPUA010000069.1:3630-14533 GCA_038133845.1 Deltaproteobacteria bacterium | reverse complement strand
CAACCCTGAGAAAAATGACGAGCCCCTCAAAGAGGCGGCATGAAACCATGCGACAACTCCCTTGACAGATACCAGGCTACTTGCCGAGGGAGTCGACCAGGGCTTCCTGAAGCGCGACATTGACAAACCCATAGGCAATGACGGCAATGCACCAAAAGTAGAACAGCACTCCATCCATAGTGACCTCCATGTCGTCCGGGTTGGGGAAGTGGCGTAAACGCGGACTACCTTAGAGCCTTGAGATCGGTTTGTAAAGCCCAAGAGACCGTGTCCCGGGTTGTGGGCAGTTGCGTAGATCTACCAGTATGGAGAATCGTGAACCCTGATAGAGTAGCCTGGTGACACGATCGCAGAGCCTGATCGGGGGTGTGGAAGGTGTCCACTCCTCTCTAACCATAGTGGACTCTTCATTTACCTTCTGAAGCAATAACGAGGCTCCACTCCTCGGACGCTGTCCCCTGTCAGGTTTCCCGGCGCCCACCTGCGCCGCTCTCCCCGGAGTTCCTCTCCCTCCCCCTTGATCCTGACCATTTCCTAACCGGACCCTGCTCCTTCTCTGACACATCATTTTTATATTTTTCGAAGTATGGAAGCTTCAACCGCAGTCAAACAACTCTCCGGGCTGGCGCAGCAGACGAGGCTGAGCATCTTCCGGATGCTGGTGCAGGTGGGAGCCGAGGGGCTCCCTGCCGGCGAGATCGCCCGACGTCTGCAGGTGCCGGCGCCGACCCTCTCGGTCCACCTCTCCCGTCTGGAGCAGGCGGGGCTGCTGGTCTCGGAGCGCCGCCAGCGGCAGATCCTCTATGCGGTTCATCCTTCAGGCATCCGCGAGCTGATGCGCTTCCTGACGGAGGACTGCTGCGAGGGGCGCCCGGAGTTGTGCGGACGGCCTCCCGCGTGAATCACTCTTTCTTGAGGAGAAGGATGTCAGAACCGATGAATGTGCTCTTCCTGTGCACCGGGAACTCGGCCCGCAGCGTACTGGCCGAGGCGATCCTGAACCGTCTGGGAAGGGACCGGTTCCGGGCTTTCAGCGCCGGAAGCCGTCCGGTGGGAGAGGTCAACCCGCTTACGCTGGAGCTGCTTCAGATGCTGGGACATGACCTCACCGGGCTGCGTTCGAAGAGCTGGGACGAGTTTGCACGCCCGGAGGCTCCGCCGCTGCACTTCGTGTTCACGGTCTGTGACAGCGCGGCCGGAGAGGCCTGTCCGGTCTGGCCCGGGCAGCCGATCACGGCCCACTGGGGCATCCCGGATCCTGCAGCGGTCGAGGGGCCGGCCCTGGAGCGCGTGCAGGCGTTTCAACAGGCCTACCGGCAGCTGCAGCGGCGGATCGAGATCTTCCTCGAGCTGCCCCTGGCGATGCTGGAGCGCATGGTGCTCGAGCAGCGGTTGCGCGAGATCGGTCAGGAGGGCGATGGGGATCTTTGAGCGCTACCTGACGGTCTGGGTCGGGTTGGCGATCCTGGCTGGGGTCGGGCTGGGAGTCTCCACTCCGGAAGGCTTCGCAGAGGTGGCGACCTGGGAGGTGGCCCACGTGAACCTGGTCGTTGCCGGGCTGATCTGGGTGATGATCTACCCCATGATGATCCAGATCGACTTTGCCGCCGTCCGCAACGTGGGACGGCGTCCGGTCGGGCTGGTGATGACCCTGGTGATCAACTGGCTGATCAAGCCGTTCACCATGGCCCTGCTCGGCTGGTGGTTCTTCGAGGTCCTGCTAGTGGACTGGGTCGATCCACAGTCGGCTCGGGAGTACATTGCCGGGATGATCCTGCTGGGCGTCGCTCCCTGCACGGCGATGGTCTTCGTCTGGAGCCAGCTGACCTCCGGGGATCCGAACTACACCCTGGTGCAGGTCTCGGTGAACGACTTGGTGATGGTCTTCGCCTTCGCGCCGATTGCGGCCTTCCTGCTCGACGTCTCGGAGATCTCGGTCCCTTGGGAGACACTGCTCTGGTCGGTGGTGCTCTACGTGGTTCTGCCTCTGGGCGCGGGGGTGCTGACACGTCGAGGTCTGTTTCAACGTGGAGGAGAGCGGGCCGTAAGCCGCTGGGTGGGACAACTCAAACCCTGGTCGGTGGCCGGACTGCTTGGCACGGTGGTCCTGCTTTTCGGGTTTCAGGCCGAGACCCTGCTGGCCCAGCCCCAGACCATCGCCCTGATCGCTCTCCCACTGCTGTTGCAGACCTACGGCATCTTCACGCTGGCCTACCTGAGCGCCCGGCTGCTGCGGCTCCCGCACACCATCGCCGCGCCAGCCTGCCTGATCGGGACCTCCAACTTCTTCGAGCTGGCGGTGGCGGTGGCCATCAGCCTCTTCGGACTCCATTCCGGCGCCGCATTGGCCACCGTGGTCGGGGTGCTGGTCGAGGTCCCCGTGATGCTCTCACTGGTTGCCCTGGTCAACCGCACCCGGGGCTGGTTCGCCCTGGCCTGAACGCCAACCGCTCCGCCCTCGTCCGCCTCTCCCGTCCGGACGCCTCCCGAATAGAATTGGCATGCCGGAGCATTCCCGCTAGGATTGATCTCCTGAACCTTGATCAACCTGATTTGTGAGGATCCATTCGATGAATTGGCAACAGAAGATTGCAATCCGAGACACCGGCCTGGAGGTCACCCCGCTGTGCTACGGCAGCACCGCGCTGGGCAACATGCCGGACACCTATGGCTACGCGGTCTCCGAGGAGGACGCCGTGGAGGTGCTGCAGAAGATCCTGACCGGTCCGGTCAACTTTCTGGACACTTCGCGCAACTACGGCTTCGGCCGGAGCGAGGAGCGCATCGGCAAGGCCATCCGTGCCCTGGGCGGGCTTCCGGAGGGCTTCGTGATCTCCACCAAGCTTGACCGCAACATGGAGACCAACCGCTTCGACGCCGCCCGGGCCCGGGAGTCGTTCGAGGAGAGCTGCGAGGCGCTGGGAATGGACCGCCTGCAGCTGGTGCACCTGCACGACCCGGAGTATGCCTCAAGCCTTGACGATGTGGAGGGGGCGCTGGAGGAGCTGTTCCGCCTCAAGGAGGAAGGGCGGGTGCAGGCCGTGGGACTGGCTGCCGGAAAGGTGGACGTGATGATGCCGATCCTCCGCAAGTGGGACTTTGACGCGCTGATCACGCACAACCGCTTCACGCTGCTCAACCGCAACGCGGAGGAGCTGATCAACCTGGCGCGCAGCAAGGGGACAGCGGTGCTCAACGCCGCACCGTATGCCAGCGGCCTGCTGGCCAAGGGGCCCGAGACGGCCACCCGCTACGTCTACATGGAGGCCTCGGACGACATCCGCGAGCAGGCCCGGAGGCGGGCGGAGGTCTGCGCACGGCACGAGGTCCCGCTCGGCGCAGCCGCCCTGCAGTTTTCCATGAGAGATCCTCGGATCACCTCGACCATCTGCGGGGTGGGCTCCAACGAGCAGGCGGAGCGGACGCTGGAGTGGGCCTCGCTGGAGCTGCCGGAGGCGCTCTGGGAGGAGCTGGCGGCGCTGCCTGCCGAGACCGCGGATCCCGAGGCCAACCGCGTCTACCAGCCGGGATGAGATGCGCCGCTGGCTGCAGGTTCTCTCCCTCGGACTGGGGCTGGGGGCCTCCGGATGTGTCCGGACGCCTCCTCCCGCACCGCCCAAGCCTCCGCCACCCTACGAGGCGTTTGGACCCGTGACGCCGCTGCCTTCGGATGCCGAACGGTTCGGGGTGCGCTGCAACATCTACGGCCGGATCCTCAAGGAGAAGATGCTCCCGGAGTGTCGCTGAGGCGGCAGGGGGGCTACCAGAGCCAGGCGGCTCCGCGGACTCCGGAGGAGTCCCCGTGCTTCGCCTTGCGGATCGGCGTGGTGAACTCGTTGCCAAAGGTCCAGCGCGGCATCAGCTCCGGGAGGGCGGTGTAGATCCGCTCCAGGTTGGACATCCCGCCACCGAGCACCAGCACGTCCGGATCCAGGATGTTGACCACCCCGGCCAACGCCCGCGCCAGCCGAAGCTCGTAGCGCTGCAGGCTGGCCTCGGCCTTCGCATCTCCCGAGGCGGCCCGCGCCACGATCTCCGGGCCCCGCAGGGCCTCGCCGTTCACCTCGCGGAAGTCCCGCTCCAGCCCGGAGCCGGAGACAAAGGTCTCCACGCATCCCTGCAGGCCACAGTAGCAGTCGGGTCCGGGAAACTCCTCGGCCGTCATCCAGCCCAGCGGGTTGTGTCCCCACTCGCCTCCCACAAAGTTCGGGCCCTCGTGCACCTCTCCCTGCACCGCCACCCCGGCTCCCGTTCCAGTCCCCAGGATCACCGCAAACACCACCGCAAATCCGGCCCCGGCGCCATCCACCGCCTCCGAGACCGCCAGGCAGTTGGCGTCGTTGGCGTAGCGAATCGGACGCCCCAGGCGCTCCTGCAGGTCTCGGTCGAAGGGCTCCCCGTTGAGCCAGACCGAGTTGCTGTTGCGCACCAGCCCCGTGGTGGGAGAGAAGGAGCCGGGCATGCCGACTCCGATCGACCCCTGGACCCCGGCCTGCCGCTCAACCTCCTGCACCAGGCCAGCGATGGTCTCCAGGGTCGCCGGATAGTCGTCACGCGGCGTGGCCACGCGCTGACGTGCCAACTCCTCGCCGCGTGCTCCCAGCACAATGGCCTCGATCTTCGTTCCTCCCAGGTCCACCCCGACCCGAATGCTTGCGTCTCGTCTCATGCTCACTACCATGCTAGATTCTTCAGGCTGAGGGTTGTCCTCAGCCTACCGCCTTGGATTCTAGCGGAAGAGCCTTCGCTCCGTCCACCGGAGAAATGGGGCTCGATGCTCCGCAAGGCTCCCCCACCCCTGTCCGGCCAAGAGCCGTGACGCCTCCACTCTGCTCGCCATGTCTGCTCCGACGCCTGTCTGGTACTTCGACCTCATCTCTCCGTTCGTGCACCTGCAGCTTGAGCTGCAGGAGGCGCTGTTTGAACGCCTCCGGCCAGTCTGCCGTCCGGTGCTCTTCGGCGTGATCCTGCAACATCAGGGAACGCTTGGACCGGCAGAGATCGCGCACAAGCGCACCTTCACCTACCGCCATGTCCTCTGGCGTGCCCAACAGGCCGGACTGACGATGAACTTCCCGCCAGAGCATCCCTTCCGCTCCCTGCACCTGCAGCGCCTGTGCGTGGGTCTGGAGACCGACTGGCGCACGGTCCGCGAGTGTTCCCGGTTTGTCTGGCAGGATGGGCGGCTCCCGGGGACGCAGGAAGACTGGAGAGACCTCGCCGCGCTGAGGCACTGGGATCTGGAGCAACTGGAGCAGCACCTGCAGGATCCGGAGGTCAAGCGGACGCTGATGGCAAACAACCAGGAGGCGCTGGAGCACGGGGTCTTCGGGGTGCCGACCTTCCGGATCGGCTCCGAGCTGTTCTGGGGAGAGGACTCGAGCGCGATGCTGCAGGGCTATCTGGACACCCCGGGGCTGTTTGAACAGGAGGCGTTCCGCAGGCTGGAGGCGCTCCCGGTGGGCATCGTCCGCAGGCCGGCAGCAGAGTAGGTTCCGGACGCATCCGGGAGGGTCAGGCGTCGAGAGAGCTGGCGTGACCGGAGAGCCACTCGGCCAACTGCGCACGGATCTCCTGCTGCCTCAGGCCTTCGCACACCTCCACTCCGGCCTCGCGGAGGATGCGCACGCCCGCGCCATTCACCCGAGGGTGCGGGTCCCGGATTCCGAACACCACCCGGACAACTCCGGAATCGGCGATCGTGCGGGCGCAGGCCGGGGTGCGTCCCTCGAACGAGCAGGGCTCCAGCGTGCAGACCAGCGTCGCGCCTGCCAGGGAAACCCCAGCCTCGTGCGCCTGACGGATCGCGGCCGCCTCGGCATGGTCCTTTCCCGGAGGATGCGTGAAGCCTCGCCCTAGCACCTCCCCGCCCCGTACGATCACACAGCCGACCCACGGGTTGTCGCCGGTCCGGCCTCGTGCCTGCTCGGCAAGACGAATGGCCTCGTCCATCCACGCCTGCTCGGCAGCCCCCGCTTCTGCCGCTCCTGGAGGTTGGCTTCGTCCCGTCATCCCCCCTCCACCGGGCTCAGCAGATCCCAGAGCATCCACAGGGCCAGCAGCCCCCGCAGCGACCAGCCGACGGTTCGGATCCAGTTGGTGGAGACCAACGTCTCGTAGGCCCGCTGATCAAACCCGGAGGCCAGGATGCCGTGCTGTGGTACCTGCAGCAGCGCCGTGGAGACCCAGACGATGCCCAGCAGCCCCGCCCCTGCCCAGAGCTTCCAGCCCGGGATGCCTTCAGGAGCCAGCCACAGCAACCAACCCGCGCTGAACAGCTCCGCAAGCATCACCGGCCCCACCACCCAGGTCGTCGATTGCGTGTGTATTGTCTCATAACGCGAGAAAACACTCTCGCCCACCTGATTGAACAGCGGGTAGTGCACCACCTGAACAAACCAGATCAGCCCCGTCATGAACCACGTGGAGGCCAGATGAATCAAGAGGACTGTCATTTTATGATAAAATTGTATTCAAAAACCGAATGAAGCAAGAGTGCTTTCTCTTGGAATTGACGCTACAGCTCACACGTCCGAAATCCGCTCCTTGCAGACAGACCCTCAGCCCGCCCGTGCTCAGGGCTGAACGGGTTTGGGACGCAGCACCTCGCTGCTGGTCAGGGCCTTGCAGAAAGTCTTGGACCACGAGTGCAGAGCACCAGATCCTCGGGAAGACGGCACCCCGCCACCGGAACAAACAGGCATCCCGATCACCCGCTCCGCACCACCTTGCAGCCCCGAAAAAATCTGGGCTGTTTTTAAGTCAAAGTCCATTGAGATGCGAAATGAGTATTGAAATCAGTCCCCAGGAATTGGGAGAGGATTGGGAGAGCAAGCAGAAGGTCAAGGAGAGCCAGCACCAGGAACTGGAAGATGCCATCCAGCGTTTCCTGAACAAGGGCCGGAGCATCAAGGTCCTCCCGCCTCAGGAGGTCCGCAACCGCTCCGTCGTGGGCGGCGACCGCTGGGAGATGAACGAGCTGCTCTCAGAGCTGAACCAGCGCTCCAATCAGCAGAGTTGATCCAAGGTTCATGAGCAACGCGGTCACCCGGGAAACCATTGATTTTTCGGCACTGAGGGAGCGCGCGCTGCATCCTCAGGCCGGAGCGGTCCTCATCTTCTGCGGAGACATCCGCAACCACAGCGAGGGCCAACCGGTGGAAGAGCTGGAGTACGAGGCCCACGAGAGCATGGCCTTGCGGCAGATCGATCACATCACCGAAGAGGCCGCGCGGAGGTGGCCTCTGCATCACGTCGAGGTCATCCACCGCTTCGGGCGGATGAAGGTCATGGACTGTTCAATCGCCATCGCTGTCTCCACCTCGCACCGTGCCGACGCCTACGGAGCCAGCCGGTTCATCATCGACACCATCAAGCGCTCTGTCCCGATCTGGAAGCGCGAGCACTTCTCGGACGGAACCTCCGCCTGGAGCGCCGGGTCGGAAGCCTCGAGCGTGATCGATCCGGAGTTCGAGCCCCCGCCCATCGTGCAGGAGGAGCCGTCGTGAGCCCGGCCCTCGGCACCGCCCTCCTCCGGTGCTGAATCGGACCTCCCAACCGGCTCAGGCAGCCTGCTCGAAGCCCTCCAGCACGTTGACCACGTTGACCCCAACCGCCTCCACCGCATACCCGCCTTCCATCACAAAGACCGTGGGGAGCTTCGCTTGCGCCAGCCTCTTCCCACAGTCCAGATAGTCTTTGGACTCAAGCCGGAAGGAGCTGATCGGGTCCTCCTTGAAGGTGTCCACCCCCAGCGAGATCACCAACGCCTCGGCTCCGAAACGCTGCACCTCACCCAGCGCCTGCGTCAGCGCTTCGGCCCAGCGCGGATAGGCAGTCCCGGGGGCGAGCGGGTAGTTGAAGGTCGTCCCACTCCCCAGACCGGCGCCGGTCTCGTCGGCATAGCCGGAGAAGTAGGGGAAGGAGTCCTCCGGGCGTCCGTGCAGGGAGGCAAACAGCACCTCCGGGCGCTCGTAGAAGATGTCCTGCGTTCCGTTCCCGTGGTGGAAGTCGATGTCCAGCACCGCCACCCGGGAGGCCCCCTGATCGAGGAACTGCTGCGCAGCCACGGCGGCGTTGTTGAGGAAGCAGTAGCCGCCATAGAGGTCGCGGGCGGCGTGGTGTCCGGGAGGACGGCAGAGGGCAAACGCGGCCCGCTCGCCCCGGGCAACCCACTGCTGTGCGGTCTGTGCCGAGGCGCAGGAAGCCTGGGCCGCCTCCCAGGTTCCGGACGTGATCGCGGTCTCGGTCGCCAGCGCGTAGTAGCCGACCTTGCCGTCAATGAACCGGGGACAGCGCTGCCTCATGCGTCGTGCAGGGAAGTTTCCCGGGATGATCTCGCCTGCAAATCCGGCTCCCGTCCACTCCTCCCAGGCGTGCTCCAGAAACGCCAGAAAGTCGGCATCATGTACCCGCAGCACCGGCTCCGGGCTCCAGGGATCCGGAGCGACCCAGTCGTGCCACCCCACGTCCCGCAGCCGCTGCAGGACATACTCCACACGGGTGGGATTTTCAAACGGAGGGACCATCAACCCGCCGTGCAACTCGGCCTGCGGAACGTGCCGCAGGTGAGCATCGCTGTAGACAACCTTCATCCAGACCTGAAAGGTGCGTGTGCGTGTCATCCGCAAGAGCCGCTTCCGGAGATGCCGGACGGGCCCTGCGGAGCGGTTCAGAAGGGGGCGAGGCCCAGGGACAAGCCTCCATCAACCACCAGCGAGGCCCCGGTCGTCCAGTCGGCACGGATCAGGTAGTCGATGGCTTCGGCGATCTCCTCCGGGGTGCCCACACGCTGCAGGACGTGGAAGGGAGCGATGGCGTCCATGCGAGCGGCGTGCTCCTCCTCGGTGAAGAGTCCGGCTCGGATGTTCAACTCCGTCGGCACCGCTCCGGGGACCACACAGTTGACCCTGACCTTCCGAGACCCCAGCTCTGCGGCCAGCACCTTGGTCAGCGCCTCCAGCGCCCCCTTTGTCGCGGCATAGGGCGAGGCCCCGGGAAACGAGCGCCGCGTGTGGACCGATCCAAGGAAGATGACCGAGCCCTGGGTCTGCTCCAGATGCGGGACAGCCATCCCGGTGAGCATCATCCCGGAGATGACGTTGGTGTGGAAGACCTCCTGCAGTTCGGCTTCGTTGAGGTCGGTGATCGCCCCTCGGAGCATGTTGGCCGCGTTGTTGATCAGTGCGTCCAGCCGCCCCTTGCCATGCGCCACGGCTCGGGTCATCAGGTTCTGGCGATCCTCCGCCCGGGTCACATCGGCGAGCACGCCCAGGCAGCGTTCGCCCAGGGACTCCGCGACCCCCCGGACCTTCTCTTCACGCGTGCCACAGATCGTCACCCGGGCCCCACGCTCCACAAAGTACCGCGCCGTCGCGGCGCCAATGCCGGAGCCACCTCCGGTGATCAGGATCGACAGCCCTTCCGGATCCTTCATGAAGCCTCCTTGAGTTGATGAGTGGCCCAAAGCGCCGAGCGTTGGAGCAGCTGCACATGCGTGGGCTCCTGCAGGGCCGGCGCGTCGTGTCCCAGCGCGTCCACGACCACCCGCCCGGAGCCGAAGTCGCGCGTCCAGAGCACCGGATGCGGCTGCTCCTGTCCGACGGTCTGAGCGGTGAACAGCGGTTCGACGTCGGTCTCCAGGCGCATGTGGCAGTAGACCTCGTCCTTCAGTTCAAAGTCCTCAACCCCGGCGGTGATCGCGTGGGGGACATCCCCTCGCCGCGCCTGTACCAGCCCGAAGGGAGGATGCCCGGAGGTTCCCCAGATCCACTCCGCACCCAGCAGCCGGGACCAGTCGTCCCAGTCGTCAAAGCAGATCAGCGCAGTGTGCAGGGCGAGCAGGGCACCGCCTCCGGAGACAAACTCCAGCACCGCGCGGCGGCTGGACTCCGAGAGGCTCAAGGCCCACTGCTCGCGGTAGGGTTCGTACTTCTCCCCCGTCTGCATCGTCCAGCGCAGCGCATAGACCGTCAGCAGGTCAAAGGACTCCCGGTTCAGGCGGTTCAGGCCGGACTCGAGGTCTTCGGTGATCTCCGACGTGAACCCGACCTCGCCGAGGAGAGAAGCCAGGGCCGGCGCAGCCTCGTCAAACGGATGAAAGATGCCTCCGGTGAGCAACAGGTTGTTCATTGTTCACTCTCGAGGCAGGTGCATGAGCACGCTGTGGATCACCCCACCATCGACAACGATCTCGTTGGCGGTCACATACTCTGCCGCATCGGAGGCGAGGTAGAGGACGGTGTTCGCGATGTCCTCTCCGGTGCCCAGGCGCTTCAGGGGGACCGCTCCACCCCGCAGCTCCCGGACGCGTGGATTTTCAAAGAACGGCTTGGACATCCCGGCGTCGATGAACCCTGGCGCAATCGCGTTGACCCGGATGCGGTGTTCTCCCCACTCCAGGGCCATCAGGCGGGTCAGGGAGGCCAGTCCGGCCTTGGTTGCCGGATAGGCGCCCACCCCAGGGCCCGGGTTCACCGAGTGAACGGAGGTGATGTTGACAATGCTTCCGGGCTTGCCGGCCGCGATCATCCGGCGAGCGCCTTCGGTGCCCACGATGAAGCTCCCGACCAGGTTGGTCTGCACAACGTCCTCGTAGTCCGAGACCTTCTGTTCGAGCAGCTTGCCGAAGCGCGCGATCCCCGCGTTGTTGACCACCAGGTCAGGTGCCTCGGAAAGTTCATCGTACAGCGCCTTCACCGAGTCCTCCTGCCGCACGTCTGCCGCGTGAGCAGTCGCCTGAGACAGCCCCTCGGCTGTGCGTCGAGCGTCCTCAAGCCGGAGATCGACGACGGCCACGGCGTAGCCGTTTGCGCTGAGGGCTGCGCAGATTGCGGAGCCGATTCCGCCGCCGCCACCGGTAACCAGTGCCTGTTTCATGAGATCTCCTGGATTTCAGTTTTCA
>JAYPUA010000069.1:0-3530 GCA_038133845.1 Deltaproteobacteria bacterium | reverse complement strand
TCCTCCACCCAGCCTGCTGGATACCGGCCTTCGCGGGTATGACGGATTGAGCAGCCCCACACGTCATTCCCGTGAAAACGGGAATCCCGTCCTGACACATAGTGGATAGCGCCCCCAGTTGGGACGCTCGGTGTTCGAGTCGCGCTGCGGAGGGGCGTCGGGATCCGGGCAGGCGCCTCGGTCCAGCAGCCCCTTCATGAAGTGGGCAATCAGCCCGAAGTTGTGCTCCTCGGGCACCGTGTCCGGCCCCGGGATCTCTCCACCATCGAGCACCTTCCCGAGGCAGGCGTGCTGTCCGATGCCAAAGGTCAGTCCCCACGGGGGCTGTTTGTCCGGGAAGGTCCGGTGCGGGTTGTAGCGCTCGGCCTCGGCGCCATAGATCTCCGGATCCCGGTTGGCGCTCCAGAGGTCGATGACGACGCGGTCGCCCTCTTCAGCCTGACGTCCATCCGGGAGGTGGGCCGGACAGCGGGCCTTGCGCCAGGCGACCGGACTGGCCGGGTGCAGCCGCAGGGTCTCGAAGACACAGCGCTGAATGAAGAAGAGGTCCTCGCGCAGTGAGGCCTCGTCCTCCGGGTGGGACTGCATCCACTCCCACAGCTCGTGGAAGGCGTGCGTGGAGGCATTCGCCGTGCTGTGCGATCCGGCCTGCAGGTAGAAGGCGATCTCCCGCCGCAGCAACTCATGAGAGAGCTGCAGCCGCTCCTGGTGCCGCATCAGGGTCATCAGGATGTCGTTCGGCAACGCCTCTGCAGCGATCTCTCCCCGGCGGTGTTGCTCCAGCAGGCCTTGGCGACGCGCAATCGAGGCCTGCAGGAAGTCGGCATCAAAGACCTCGAGGACCTCAAGGACCTGCTGCCGCACCGCCTCCTTGTCCTTGAGCGAATGCACCAGCGTGGCACCTTCGCTGAAGACCTTGACCATCTCCAGCAGGTGCTGGGTCTCCTTGGCCGTGTTCTCCGGACGGTCGATGCCGGCAACATCGGCGGTCACGTTCATGGTGACCCGGTATCCCAGCTCAACCAGATCCGCACTTCCGGCCGCCTCGACCTCGTCAAGGATCGGGTTCAGGATGTTGGGAAACTCCACCGCCTCGTAATGCCGTGAGATCTCCTTGCGGAAGACGTGAAACTCGGCTTTTCGGCGCTGTGCGTGGTCCTCGCCCTCGAGCGTCAGGATCACCTCCTTCATGATGATCCCGCCCTCGTCATAGAGCGACTGGGCCAGATCCCGGTGGGTCAGGGTCCGGAACGCGTCCCTGTAGCCTTGAATCGTGAGCGACTCCATGGCTCAGCTCCGGAACAGGAGGGGATAGGACGCCCAGTTGTTGCGGATCGTGCTGGTGTCCACCACTCCCGGATGCTCCGGATCAGGCTGGGCGTTGTAGTCCAGCAGCTGCCGAGCGGTCAGGGCGATGATCCCGTACTGGTGAGTGTTCGGGTCGGTGTCCTCCTTGGGAAGCGCTCCGGCGGCGAGGTTGATCCCGATGCAGGCGTGCATCCCGCGTCCGAAGGAGAGCCCGTACGGCTGCACTCCCTTGGGCAGCTCCCGCTCCGGATTGTGTCCTCGGGCATCCGATCCAAACACCGTCTCATCCCGGTTTGCCGACATCAGGTCAATCACCAGCGTGTCCTCTTCGTTCAGTTCGTCGCCCTCTCGGGTATGGAACGGGCAGGTGGGACGACGCATGGCCGTGGGGCTGGAGGGGTGCAGGCGCATGCTCTCGTGAATGCAGCGCTGCAGGTAGATCGGGTCCTCCCGGACCCGCTGGTTCTCGGCAGCGTCCTGCAGTCGCTCAAAGAGTTCGTGCATCGAGTGGGTCAGGGTGTGGATCGAGGTGAAGGCTCCGGCGAGGAGAAAGAAGGCGGTCTCCTTCATCAACACCTCGTCGCTCAGCTCCAGCGAGTCCTGATTGCGGATCAGCTCGGTGAGGATGTCCCGGGGCAACTCGTCCTCCGTGATCTCTCCAGCCTCCAGCCGCGCGATCTCCTGCAGACGGCGCTGCTTGGAGGGCTGATAGAAGTCCCGGTCAAACTCCTCCAGTGCGGCTTCAATCTCGCGGACGATGGCTTCCCGATCGCCCTTGGCCTGCCCCAGCGTCGCCGCCTTGCCGAAGGTGCGCAGCATGCCCAGCAGCCGCGCGGTCTCCTCAGGCGATTTCTCCGGGCGGTCGACTCCGGAGAAGTCTGCCGTCAGGTTCAGCAAGATGCGGTAGGCCAGATCCACGAGGTCCGCCTGGCCGGCCTCAAGGTACGGACGGATGGTCTCCTGGAGGGTTTTGGGGTAGACCTCGGCCTCGTACCAGCGAAAGTAGTTGGGCCGAAGGATCCGGGCCTCCACGGTGCGGCGCATCTTGTGCTCGTTGCCGTGCAGGTTGACCAGGACCTTCTCCATCAAGATCGCGCCGGCATCATAGAGAGCCTGTCTCAGGTCGTTGACGCGCAGGGTTTCGTCTGCAGTCTTGTAGTCGCTGATGGTGTAGGGCATGAGACCTCCTGGATTTCAGTCAATGTTCTGCTGGGGATCGTTCCTCCACCCAGCCTACGGGCTCCCGTGAAAACGGGGATCTTGTCCGGACACATGGTGGAGTCAACACGCCCGTCAATGGGGCAGGTCGTTGAGGATTCTCCAGATCTTCTCCGATGTCAAGGGCATGTCAATGTGCCGCACTCCCTTGAAGCTCAGGGCATCGACCACGGCGTTGACCACGCTGGGGGGGCTCCCCACCGATCCGGACTCTCCGATGCCCTTGGCTCCCAGCGTGTTGTTGGGAGTCGGGGTGCAGATCCGGCCCATGGTGTAGGAGGGCAGGTCGCCGGCGGTTGGGATGGCGTAGGTGAAGAACGACGGGGTCATCGGGTAGCCGTCTCCGGAGTAGACGAAGTGCTCGTAAAGTGCCTGGCTGATGCCCTGGGCCACCCCGCCCTGCACCTGCCCTTCGGCAAGCAGCGGGTTGATGACCACCCCGCAGTCGTCAACGGCGAAGAAATCCTGCACCCGGACCTTCCCGGTCTCCCGGTCAACCTGCACCACGCACCCGTAGGCACCGGAGGGGTAGCTGAACCCCGGGACCTCCTGGTAGTGCCGCGCCTCCAGCGAGCCAATCTTGAAGTTCTCCGGAAGCGCCAGCGGCTGGTAGGAACTCAGGGCCACATCCGCCCAGTCTACCCGGGCTCCCGGGACGCCCTGGACCTGAAAGCCGCCCTCGACGTTGACCACATCCTCCGGGTGGCACTCGAGCAGATGTGCCGCGATCAACTTGGCCTTCTCGTTGACCTGCAGGCAGGCGTTCTTCACGGCCTCTCCTGCGGTTGGGACCGCCCGGGATCCGAAGGTGCCGACGCCCTGCTGCACCGTCTCCGTGTCGCCATGACGGACCAGGATCTGGTCGAAGGCCATCCCCAGCATGTCTGCCGCGATCTGGGAGAAGATCGTCTGGTGCCCCTGCCCATGCGGCGAGGTCCCCACCGAGAGGATCACCGAACCGTCAGGCTGCACGCGCACATGGGCCGACTCCCAGCTGGCCATGT
>JAYPUA010000068.1:0-14812 GCA_038133845.1 Deltaproteobacteria bacterium | reverse complement strand
ACAGAGCCTGAGACGTAACCTTTGCCACCAACCAAATTGCAGCGGAACAGTATATCTGCTGGAAAAGTTGCCCCACCACTATGAGTCATCCCACACCTCAAGGTGGTCGCTTTTCCTTTTTCCTTGACAGGGGTTCATGGTTGAATTTAGGCTTTGCGCAGATTGTCCGGGAGGCCCTTGGGGGCGCTCCTGAAGCGCAGTCTTGCCAAGGCCACGCAGGCCAGGGTGTATCCGGCAGGGAGGCCTGAGGGCAAGTCTCTTCGACGGGCCCCCTCTTTGGGAGGGGGGGTTCGGGGCGTTGGAGGCATCCTGCAACACACAACACAATCTTCGGTGGAAGATTCTTTCAGTTTGAGGAAAGCCATGAGTAAGAAATCCATGACTCGCAGAAGGTTCCTGGAACTTTCAAGCGCTGCAGGGCTGGGAGTGGGGCTGGGGAGTGCAATCCCCGGAGCCGCCTTTGCCGGCACGGGCATCAAGGTAGCCCCCGGAGCGGCCAATCCGCTGGGGCTGGCGGCAAACACCAAGGCCGAGGGCGTGTTCTTCAGCGGGGGCTTCGGCCACGCGTACATCGAATATGCTGCCGAGATCTTTGCAGAGGTCCATCCGGGCAGCAGCATGTCGGTCGAGGGGATCCAGCGGGTGGGTGAGCGCCTGCGCCCCCGGATCATTGCAGGCAATCCGCCGGATGTGATTGACAACAGTGGTGCCGGAAACCTGGACACAGGGGCCCTGGTCGGGGAGGGAGAGCTGTTGGACCTGGGACCGCTGATGTCGGCACCCGCCTTGGACACTCCCGGAAAGACCTTTGGGGAGACGCTGTTCCCGGGCTCCCAGAACTCCGGACTGTTTGACGGGGTCCAGCGCTACGTCAACATCGCCTTCACGGTCTTTGGCGTCTGGCACAGCAAGGCTCTCTTTGACGAGAAGGGCTGGGCCTATCCGACGACCTGGGATGGGATGCTCTCCTTGTGCGACAAGATCAAGTCTTCCGGGATGGCCCCTTGGACCTACCAGGGCAAGTACCCGCAGTACATGCTCTTTGGCCTCCTTGAACCGATGGTCTCCAAGATTGGCGGTGTGCAGGTCTGGAAGGATGTCGACAACCTGGTCCCTGGAGCCTGGGAGCATCCGGCGATGCTGGAAGCACTCAACATGATGAAGGCGCTCCATGACAACGGCTACATCATGGAGGGCACTCCGGGGCTGACCCACACCGAGTCCCAGGCCGAGTGGCTGCAGAAGAAGGCCGCCTTCCTGCCCTGCGGGACCTGGCTGGAGAACGAGATGCGCAGCATCACCCCGGCAGGCTTCGACATGGTCATCAAGCCCGTTCCGGCCAAGGATGCCTCCAAGTTGAGCTGGATCGATGCCAGCTCGGGAGAGCCGTTCATGGTCTTCGCCAACGGGAAGAACCCCACCGCCGGGATGGAGTTCCTGCGCTGCCTGCTGAGCAAGGAGTCTGCGAAGTGGTTCGCCCAGAACGTGGGCTCCATCATGCCCGTCACGGGAGGTGCCGAGGGGGTGGAGCTGAGCTCTGCGATGACCTCCGCCTTGACCGCGGTGCAAAACGCCGGCTCGAACATCCTCGACCGTCCCTCCTTCCCTGGCTGGTACTCGGACATCTACAGTGAGGTCAAGGACAGCATGGGCGCCTTGCTCACCGGCCGCGCCAGCGCCGAGGAGTTCGTCGAGCGGGTCCAGGGCGCCTCGGACGAGGTTCGCGATGACGACGACATCAAGAAGTTCAAGCGAACGTGATGACGACGCCGGCTCCTGTTGGCCGGCGCTCCTGACAGCCCCCCTCTGGTCTGCGTGACCGGAGCACCACGAGGCCGCCGGAGCCCTCACGGCTCCAGCGGTCCACTCCTTTTCCTTGCTGAAGAGACCCTCAGAGATCCTTACGCTCCCACTACTCCGGCATGCACCGAAACAAGTACAGGATCATCATCCCCTTTTTGGCTCCCGCCCTGGCTCTCTACAGTCTGTTTGTTCTCTATCCTTACGCGCAGGCGATGTATGTGGCCTTCACGAAGTGGAAAGGCCTCCGCAGATCTCCGCGATTCGTTGGTCTCGACAATTTTGAAAAGCTGCTGGGAGACGACCAGTTCTGGAATGCGCTCACCAACAACCTGATCTACCTTTTCGTTCTCCCGGTCATTACGCTTGGGTTTGCGCTGTTCATGGCCTTCATGATCTCCCAGAAGGTCCGCTTCAGCAACTTCTACCGGATCACCTACTTCTTCCCGCAGGTGATGTCGGTGGTGGCCATCGGCATCCTCTGGAGCTTCGTCTACCACCCAACCATCGGGATCTTCACCTCTCTCCTCAAAGCGGTGGGCGTGGAGCGTCCGCCCATCTGGCTAGGTGATCCGGACACGGCGCTTTGGTCCATCGTGGCGGTGACCGTCTGGCAATCGGCGGGGTTCTTCATGGTGATCTTCATGGCCGGCATGCTCTCGATTCCGAAGAGCCTCTACGAGGCCGCGGCGATTGATGGCGCCGGTCGCGGGACGACCTTCTTCAAGATCACCCTGCCGTTGCTCTGGGAGAACATGCGCTCGTCTCTGGTCTTCATCACGGTAGAGGCCATGAACATGTTCGGGATCACCTTCACGATGACCCAGGGCGGCCCGGACCGCTCCACCGATGTTCTGGCGACGCTGCTCTACGAGCACGCCTTTCTGCACAGCCGCTTTGGCTATGCCACCAGCATCGCCATGGTCTATTTCGTCCTCGTCATCCTCCTCTCGCTACTCATCATGCAGATGACGCGGCGGGAAACGATTGAATACTAGGAGTCAAGATGTATCAGGTCAGCCGCTGGTCTGCGATCTCTACCCAGACCGTCCTGATCGCCTGGTCGGTGATGGTCATCTTCCCGATGCTGTGGATGGTCTACAGCTCCTTCAAGACGGATCAGGAGCTGTTCTTCAGCCCCTGGTCGCCTCCGGCCGAGCTGCAGTGGGACAACTTCGAGCGAGCCTGGACCAAGGCGCACGTGGGAGAGTACCTGCTGAACACGCTGATTGTGGTCGTTCCCGCGCTCCTGCTGACGCTGATCCTCTCCGCAATGGCGGCCTATGTGCTTGCGCGCTTCAGCTTTGTGGGGAATCGGTTCCTGTTCTACCTCTTCCTCTCCGGAATGCTCTTTCCGGTCTTTCTGGCGCTGGTCCCGCTCTTCTTTCTGGTGAACCAGCTGGGGATGCTGAACACCTTCCAGGGGCTGATCCTCGTTTATGTCGCCTACTCGCTGCCCTTCACGATCTTCTTCCTCACGGGCTTCTTCAAGACCCTGCCCACCGAGTTGGAGGAGTCGGCCATCATCGATGGTGCGAACCCCTTTCAGGTCTTTTTCCAGGTGATGCTGCCCATGGCCTCTCCGGGTCTGATCAGCATGGGGATCTTCAACTTTCTCGGAATGTGGAACCAGTACGTGCTCCCGCTGGTCCTGATCAGTGACGAGAGCATGTACGTGCTGTCCCAGGGGTTGGCCTTCATGCTCTTCAAGCAGTTCTACGAGAACGACTGGAGTGCGCTCTTTGCGGCGCTCACCATCATCATGATCCCCACGCTGATCGTGTACGTCACCTTCCAGCGGCAGATCCAGAGCGGGATCACCACAGGCGCCCTCAAGGGCTGATTTCTCTTCACTTCAGGTAGGCATCCATGAAAGTTCTACTCGCCGGAGGCAGCGGCCGCGTCGCCTCTCTCGTCACCCCCTTCCTCGCTCAAAACCACACCCTGCGCGTCCTGGACCGCCGTCCGCCACAAGACGGGTCGGTGGAGTATCTGGAGGGCAATCTGACCGATCCGGAGGCGCTCCGGCAGGCCGTACAGGGTATGGATGCGCTGATCTACCTGGCAATGGGGATCGAGGAGTGGGAGAGCTGGGAAGGGATCGGGTCGGCGTATGACGTGAACATCAAGGCCCTCCACTTTCTGCTGAAGACCGCGGCAGAGGCAGGGATCACCCAGGCGGTGTACTGCAGCAGCATGTCGGTCTACTCCGACCTCTACAACCGTTACTTTCCGGACGAGGAGATCGCTCCAGACGAAACGGCGCTCTACGGGTTCACCAAGTGGCTCGGAGAGGAGGTCTGCCGCAACGCGTCGCGGCGCTGGGGGATGAATGTGAACGCCCTGCGGCTCTGCCATCCGACGCTCAAGGCCCAGTGGCTTGAGCAGACCCAACTGGGGACTCCAACCATCGCCACCACTGATGAGGACGTCGCCTCCGCAATGGACGCTGCGCTCTCCCTGCAGGCCGGATTTCAGGCCTTCATGATCAGCGGCGATTATGAGCAGAAGACGATGAGCCTTGCCAAGGCCTCCCGGATGCTGGGCTGGGCCCCTCAGTCCCGTCCGGTTGGCAGCTGAGAGAAGCTCCAGCCTGCCCGTTTTCCACTCTGAAGCGACCCCTGCTCGGCGGAGACAACGCCGCCCTCATCGCGAGCCCGGAATTCTCCACAGCTCCGGGTCCTGAAGCAGCGCCGCAATTCCGGAAGCTGCGGCCTCCAGGAGCTGCTCTCCTTTCCGGGCCGTCGCCGCCGAGGGGCTCCCGATGACCCCGTTTGTCGAAAGCTCCCGGAACGACCTCCAGCAGGAGACTCCCTCTCCGGCAAACGGCAGCTCCGGAGTGCTGTCCGCCGAGCGCATTGCCTCCTGGTCCACTTGCTCCGGATGCAGCGCCAGCAGCATGGAGGTCTCCGCCTCTCCGGCATGCCGCACGTTCTCCTGAACCTCCAGAATCTCGGCAAACCGACGAGCCACCGCGTTCAGAGTCCAGTACGTCCCTGACACCACCCGGAGCCCTCCCAGCTCGCGGACCAGCTCCGCACAGATCACGTTCAGTGCCGTGATGTTGCCCCCGTGTCCGTTGAGCAGAAAGACCCGCCGGAAGCCATGGCGCTGGATGGAGCGACAGAGGCCCCGGAGGAGCGCGTGAAAGGTGGGGAAGTCCAGGGTGAAGGTTCCGCAGAAGTCCATGTGGTGCTCTGCCAGCCCACACCAGACCGTTGGAGCGACCACCACCGGTTCTGCCGGAAGCACCTTCTGTGCGGCACGCCTCCCGACCTCGGTGGCCAGCAAGGCGTCCACCTGCACCGGCAGGTGAGGCCCGTGCTGCTCTGTGGAACCTACCGGGAGAATGACGATTGCATCGGCCTCGGCCAACGCCCTCAACTCTGCGGATTTCATCTGCTCCCAACGGATCTGTGCGGTCATCTTTTTCCTCCAGGGTTGCGGTTTCAGCACGTTGCGCCCACTTGGCAAACACCATTTGTGCTCTTTTTGCCAAGCATCGAAAATATACTCGATTTCCCGAATTTTATCTTGACTGTAATAATGTTATCGCTAACAATCCGCTTCCATTGTGTCCGGGAAGGGCTCTGTGCGCATTCCTCGATTTTGCAGCAGACACATCTCTCCATCAATTTAGGTGATTCACTTCAGCCTATTGCACAGAGATCCCGTGCGGACATCATGACGCGCTTGGCGGCAGGAGGCTTCACGGTTCGTGGAACTTCAGGGGGGAGGGCTTCCATGCAATTTCGACCATGTTCAAGAAAGGACCATGATGAAAAAGAAATGGATACTTGCGTTGCTCGCGTCGGTGGGCTGGGTTGCTTCAATCTCGGCTCAGCAGACGGACGTCGAGTTGACAGGATGGCCGTACCAGGTGGATGTGGTGAGAGAGAATCTGGGACGTTTCACCAGCCAGAGCGGCCTGAGCGCAACGTTCAATCCGTTCCCAAGCAACGAGTACCACACCAAGATGGTGTCCAGCTTTGCTTCCGGCACCAACTTTGATGTGGTCTACGTCCGCGACAGCTTCTTGGCAGAGTGGGCCTCTGCGGGCTGGATCGTCCCGCTTACCGGATTGCCGGGCGTAGACGAGTACATGGCAGATCTGCCCCAGGGGATCATTGATCAGATGTCCTTCGAGGGCGAGGTTTACGGGCTCCCCTACTACTCCGGGAACTCGGTCTTTGTCTACAACCAGCGCCTTCTGAAGCAAGGAGGGGTCAGTTCTCCTCCGAAGACCTGGGATGAGTTGACGAAGCAGGCGGAAGCCCTGAAGCAGAAAGGCGTGCTGAACAACCCCATCGTGATTGGATTGGCTGCCAACGAGAACTCGATCCTGCGGACGCTGGAGATCATCTCTGCCGGATTTGGCGGACGGTTCTTCAACGATAAGCTGGAGCCGGTCTTTCATGAGCAGAACAGCGGCGTGCGTCAGGCGCTGGCCTGGATTGCCAACGGCATCAAGAGCGGGCTGATCAACCGGGCTTCTCTGAGTCAGGGAGACGGAGAGATCGACCAGTTCATGCGTTCCGGAACCGCGGCCTACACGCTCGTCACGGACTATGAGATGAAGGTGCTCAACGACTCCAAGCAATCGAACGAGGCCGGGAACATCAAGAACGCTCTGGTCCCCGGATCGGCGAACGCGACCAGCGGAACCATCGGGTACGTCCGCCTCTACGCCATCACCTCGCAGGCGGAGAAGGAGAAGGCCTGGAAGCTGGTTCAGTTTCTTGGCGGCAAGGACGCTACCGGCGTCTACTATGTCCCCAAGCGCTGGGCGTTGGAGTTTGGCCTCGGGTTCTCCCCGGCGCCGCTCTACAAGGACGCCGATGTGCGGAACTCGATCTCCGGCTGGATCGACCCCGACCTGCTTCAGGAGCAAGCCAAGTACGCCATCAACCGAGCCTACCGCTTCACTCCCTACTTCTCTGACTGGGAGACCGAAGCCTGGGGGAGCTTTCAGGAGATCATCAATGGTGGCGATGCCGACTCCATCCTGGAGAGCCTGGCAGAGAACTGGAACGAGCTGAAGGCAGAGTACTGACGCCTCGCTCTGATTGTTGACTGTAACCACTGAGGGCATTCTTCAAGGATGCCCTTTCCACCATGGCTAAGAATCAGTCCACAGAAATCCACTCTGGGAAACTGGCGCTGCTCTTCAGCGCTCCCGCCCTGCTGATTCTGATCGTCACCGTTGTTGTCCCCATCTTCTATGCGATCTACCTGAGCTTTCACCGCTACAAGCTCAAGCGCGCCAAGCGGCCGTTCATCGGGCTGCAGAACTACGAAAAGATCCTGACAGACAGCGGTTTCTGGGAGTCTCTGGCCACCAGCCTCGTGTTTGCGGTAAGCGTGGTGGGAGTGATCGTCGCCGTCTCCTTCTTCCTCGCCCTGCTGCTCGATCAGGACTTTCCCGGGAGAGGCCTCCTGCGGGCGCTGCTTTTGATTCCCTGGGCAATTCCGGATGTGGTCAATGCGTTGCTGTGGAAGTGGCTGCTGCACCCCGCGTTCGGGATCATGAACGCCCTGTTTCAGATGGGCGGGCTGATTGACGAGTATGTGGCCTGGCTCAGTAGCATGCCCAGCGCCTTGATCTGGGTCATCATCGCCTATTCGTGGAAGAACATTCCCCTGGCGACGCTGCTCATCCTGGCCGGGTTGCAGACCATCTCCAAATCGCTGCATGAGGCCGCCATGGTGGAAGGGGCCACGGCGTGGCAGCGGACCCTGAACATCACGCTGCCCTTGCTGCGTCCGACGCTCACCGTGGTCCTCATCTTTGAGACCATCTTTGCGCTCAAGGTCTTCGACCTGATCTACGTGCTCACCTCCGGAGGTCCGGGCAAGTCCACCACCGTCCTCGGCTGGAGCATCTACATCAACACCTTCAAGAAGCTGGACTTCGGAACCGGGAGCGCGCTGGCCATGATTCTGGGGCTACTGACCCTCTTCATTGCCATCGTCTTCTATGCCTTCCTGGATCGAGGAGAGCGTCAATGAAACGGAAAAACCTCACCCGGCTGATCCTGCTGTACCTCGCTTCGGCGCTGTTTCTGATCGTCTTCATCGGGCCCTTCGTGTGGCTCGTCAGCTCCAGTTTCCAGCTGGAGCGTCAGCTCGTCAAGGTCCCTCCGGTGTGGCTTCCGGACCCGTTCAGCATCGAGAGCTACAAGGAGATCTTCATGGGGGCCTTCTTCGACGAGGCCTACGCCTCGGCTTATGGGGTCAGTTCGTCATACCAGTCCCGGATCTACCTGGGCTCCTTTCTGAACAGCCTGATCATCGCGCTGAGTGTCTCCTTCTTCAGCGTCCTCTTTGGCGCCTATGCGGCCTATCCGATCGCCCGCCTGGACTTCCGGGGCAAGTACGCGCTGCTCTTCTCCATCCTGGTGGTCCGTCTGGTCCCGGCCCTGGCGTTGGCCATTCCGATCGTCCTGTTTGCCAAGCAGATGGGGATGCACGATCGGCTGATCACCCTGATCTTCATCAACATGTCGTTTGTGCTGCCCTACACGATCTGGCTGCTGCAGGCGTACTTCAAGACCATCCCTTCGGAGCTGGAGGATGCGGGACGCATCGACGGCTGCAGCCGCCTCCAGGTGGTCAACCGGATCATCATTCCTCTGTCGATTCCGGGACTGGCGACCACTGGGATCCTGGCATTCCTCCTCTCGTGGGGAGAGTTCCTCTTTGCCCTGCTGATCACGGAGACCGAGAAGTCGTACACCAGCACCGTGGTCGCAGCGATGTTCGCCACCAGCCTGGATGTGAACTACGTCACCATCATTGCCGCAGGGGTGCTGGCCGTGATTCCGCCTGTGGTCTTTGCCCTGTTCTTCCAAAAATACATCATCAGTGGACTGCTCTCCGGAGCAGTGAAGAACTGACGTGGAAGCCCAGCTGGATCTGGGAGAAACGAGCCGATCCGGACCTCCCGGATCCCATCAGCAAACGCAGCCATCGGAGAGACGCCATGCCGTTCAAGGTGAAGAAGCGGGGAAAGTTGACCTACTACCATGAAACCGACGATCCGGTCCTCTCGGCAATGGTAGTGGAGGAGCAGCCGGATGGCGACCTGCGGATCCACTTCTCGGGGCTGACCGGCGGGCACTCGGCAACCGGGATCCTGAAGCTGGACACGGTAACCAGCATGGAGCCAGAGATCGAGGTGCCTCTGGTGTTTCGCTGCTGGGAACACTGGCTGCAGGAGGCCGGGATCTGCGAGTCCATTGCCGAGATCGACTTCATTGAGGTCCACGCCTTCGGAGCCCAGCCCAAATCGCCCAGCCCGCTCTCCGACCCTGCAGGCTATCGCCGAGAGCAGGAGCGTGTCCGGGCCGAGTACGCCAAGGCCTATCGCCGGTTCTTCAAGGAGCAGTGTCCGGAGAACGGTGTGCCCGCACGCTTCACCGTGCATGTCGTGGACTTTCCGGATGAGGCAGCCTCCTATGAGTTCTATGGCGTTGGGCTGCTTCAAAAAAACCGGACATGACCCCAACCTTCGCTGAACCTCTCCTGCAGGGCCCCGCATGACCTCCTCCTACCGTTCCCTAGGCATTCGTCCCGTCATCAACGCGCAGGCGACCTTGACCATGCTGGGCGGGTCGCTCATGCCTTCCGAGGTCAGGCAGGCGATGCAGTCCGCTGCCGGAGCGTTTGTCGACCTGCATCAACTGCAGCGCCGCGTCGGAGAGCGCCTTGCCGAACTGACCCGCAACGAGGCGGCATACGTGAGCTGCGGTGCTGCGTCCGGGCTGATGCTCGCCACCGCCGCCTGCATTGCGCGACACACTCCGGAGGCCTATGACACCTTCCCTCAGTGGGAAGGCGTCCCCAACGAGGTCCTTGTCCAGAAGATGCACCGCAACTCCTACGACTACGCCCTCCGGGAAGCTGGGGCGGTGGTGGTGGAGATGGGGAGCGAGGAGCAGACCACGCTGGAGGATCTGGAAGCTGCGCTGGGCCCCTCAACGGTCGCGGTGTTCTGGTTTCAAGGAGCGATGAACCGCCCCTCTGAGCTTCCGCTGGAGCAGGTCATCGCCGCCTGCCGTCCACGCAGGATCCCGGTCATCGTCGACGCCGCCGCGCAGCTGCCTCCGGCCTCCAACCTCTGGAACTTCACACAACAAGGAGCCGACCTTGCCATCTTCAGCGGAGGCAAGGACCTCCGTGGGCCGCAAGCCTCTGGCCTGGTGCTGGGGTCACGCGAGTTGATTGAGCGCATCCGAGGATTTGGAGCGCCGTTTCATGGAATCGGACGTCCGATGAAGGTCGGCAAGGAGGAGATGATGGGGCTCCTTGCAGCGGTGGAGCGCTACCTGACGCTGGACCACGACCGCCTGTTGCAGGTCTACGAAGAGCGCGTCCAGCTCTGGATCAGCGGTCTGGATGGTTGCCAGGGACTCCGAGCGATGCGAGACTACCCGAACGAAGCCGGGCAGCCGGTTCCGCGGACCAAGGTGCTCCTCCCGCCAGAGCACCTGAAGGAACAGGTGATTGAGGCGTTGATGGAAGGGGAGCCCCGGATTGCCGTCGCGCCTTCAGAGACCGACAACGCCCTGCTGCTCAACCCGATGACCGTTCAACCCGGAGAAGCAGAGATTGTGCTCAAGCGCATCCAGGAAGTGCTGGCCTGAGTGCCACGCCTTCGACCGCTTCCTCCCACTCACGCATGCACCGCCTCAAGGAGCCTCATGAGCCGACCTGATCCCTCAACCCACGGAACCCGGGTGGTCAAGCCTGCGGACTTCGACACCTTCTGGGACAACGTCCTCGCGCGTTCCGATGCCCTCCCGCTCAACGCGACCTTGACCCTGGATCCGCTGCGTTCCAGCGAGGAGGTGGAGGTCTACGAGGTGCACTACGACAGTCTGGACCAGGTCCGGATCGCCGGCTGGTACTGTCTCCCGCGCAACCGCCCCAGGCCGCTGCCGGCACGGGTTTTCTATCCTGGATACATCAGCGAGCCGACCTTGCCCAAGGCGCATGCGGCGCAAGGCTATGCCACCTTCGGCGTGGCACCGCGGGGCAAGTTGCGCAGCCACCGGCAGTTCAACCCCGGATATCCGGGGCTGCTGACCCACAACATTGTCGACCCCCAAAGCTACGCCTACCTGGGGTTTTATGTCGATGCCGTGCGGGTCATCGACTTTTTGCTGCAACGTTCCGAGGAGGTGGACCCGCAGCGCATTGGTGTTCAGGGCAGCAGCCAGGGGGGTGCCCTGACCCTTGTCGCTGCGGCGTTGCGCCCCCAGATCAAGGCGGCGTCCGCCGGGGCCCCCTACCTGACCGGAGTGATTGATGCCATCGACCTGACCCGGACCTATCCGTACGAAGAGATCAACGACTACCTGCGCGTGCACCCGGAGAGCCGCGAGGCCATCGCGCGCACTTGGAGCTATTACGACTGCCTCAACCTCGCGGATCGCATCCACTGTCCCATTATCGTCTACATTGGCCTGCAGGATGACGTCTGCCCCCCGGAAACGGCCTATCCGCTCATGGACCAGCTCGCCTCTTCCGAGAAGCGACTCTACGCCTACGACGGTCACGGACACGACGCCAACCACTACGAGCACGACCAGGTCGTCGATGACTTCTTTGACGCTCAGCTTGAGCTGAACTCATGAAGCTGCAGCCCGAACTTCCATCGCAAGAGAACCATGAAACCTGATGATTTTGAGCGCTACTGGAGCCAGGTGGACCAGGAGCTGGCGCAAGTGGAGCTGGCGCCGGAGCGGACCGAACTGCCGCTTCGATCGACCCCGGAAGGCAAGGTGTATGGTCTGAGGCTGACCAGCCTGGGAGGCTACCGGATCTTCGCCTACTTCGGAATTCCTGAGGGAGCAGGTCCGTTTCCAGTGATCTACCGGCTTCCGCACTATGGAAGCGTGGTGCACATTCCGCCTTACGAGGAGCGCTGTCAGTACATCTCCGTGGCCCTCTGCCACCGCGGACAGCGTCTCTCGGACCAGCCGTTTGCGGCCTCGTATCCCGGACTCCTCACTCACGGGATCGAGTCGCAGGACGGCTACATCTACCGCAGCATTGCCGCCGACGGCCTGCGGGTGATGGACTACCTGTTGACCTGCAAGGAGGTCGATTCCCGGAGGATCAGTGTGGTTGGTGGAGATCTGGCATTGTGGACCGCAGCCCTTCGGCCTCAGGCAGCGGCGCTGTTCTACTCGCCCTCCCTGTTCTATCGGGCGCTGGAGCGGGCTCAGGGGACACAGCACTATCCTCTCGAAGAGTACAACGACTACTTGCGCTCCTTCCCGCAGATCCGGGAGCAGGTGGTTCGGACCCTGGCCTACTTTGATCCGCTGCATTTTGCGCCACAGGTGCAGATGCCGACGATGCTGATGGAGGAGTCTCCCGGAGCAGGAGATGAGCTGGCGGCCGCGCTGGGTGGTCCGGTGGAGCGCTACACGTCCCATCACTCCAGCTATCGGGACGGGGTCTCGCAGGCGAACTGGCTGGCAGGGCAACTTCAGATGCCCGCTCCCCTGCTCCCTCAGCACTGGCAGTGAGCGGCAGGGGGTTGCTCCGGCTACATGCTGGGCCGCGAGGCACCCTCCGGAACACCTGAAGCCGAGCTCAGGAAGCGGGAGCTGCACTCCTGCTGCTGCTCTCCAAGGACGGCAAACCGCGGGGTGATGAAGCGCTCCAGCAGCAACGTTCCTCCCTGCGCGTCCTGCACCTCTCGCCCCAGAGGCTCCACGGAGAAGACCGTCAGGTTCGCCAGCCCACCCACACGCAAACCCGGCGGTTCCAGCCTGAGCAGCTCCGCCGGCTTCTCTGTCACGGCCTGAATCACCTTCTCCAGAGACACCCCAAGATTGAGGATCTTGGACATGGTGGTCGGCAGATCGAACGCCGGCCCGACGATGCTGTGTCCGTGCAGATCCGAGCTGATCATGTCCGGTGTGATCCCTTGCTCCAGCGCAAAGCGCATCACCTCAAAGGAGAACGAGGCGCTCCCGTGCCCCACGTCCAGCAGGACCCCTCGCTCGCGGGCCGCGTGAACACTCTCCAGTGCGCGTCGGTCCTCCATCAGGTTTCCTCCGGGCTTGCCGTTGAAGGCGTGGGTGACCACGTCTCCGCCCTCCAGCAAGTCCAGCACTTCCTCCAGCAGCGGCGGAGGCTCTCCAACGTGCACAACCAGCGGCACCCCGGCGACACGGGCCGCCTTGCGCGCCACCGTCACGGCAGAGGCCCCGAGGTCTCCGGAGATCACGTGGCTGGCCCGGCACTTGATGCCCTTGATCAGGTCCGGGTGCGACCGTGCCGCTTCCAGCGTCCGGATGATGTCCACCGAGCGAAACCCCAGCGAGAGTTCGCTGATCCGGTTGCAGGCCACCAGCCCGATGCTTCCGATGTTGAGAAATGCATAGATTCGCTCCCGGGCGGCCTGTGCGACATACTCGGCAAACCCGGAAAAGTTCGCCTCTCCTGCCGAGCCGCAGTCCACCAAGGTCGTCACCCCGGTTTTCAGGCCGGCCTCAGAGGCGCGGATCGAAATGTCAGTTGCGCCAAAGTAGATGTGAACGTGAATGTCGGTCCAGCCCGAAGAGACGCAGCATCCGGAGAAGTCCCGCTCCAGGAGCCCCGGAGCAGCCGGCAGATTGCGGCCAACCTCCCTTAGCACTCCGTCCTCAATCCGCAGGTCGAGCACCTCTGACTCGGAGCGGTTCGGGACTCCAATAGGCCTCAGGTTTCGTAAAAGGATTCCGGACATCACACCTTCTGTTTCAAGCAGTTTGAAGAGTCCGCCCAGAGGTCTGGCCTGCAGATGCGCCGACCTTCCCTTCCAAGAAGCTTCCTCCCTATTTTGTGAATTTTCATTTTCCGATCAGGTGGCCCTCCGGGGAGGAGCCGTGCTCTCCCGGACTACCAGGGTTCCCGGGAGGAAACAGTTTTCCACCTTGGCCTGATCGTTCTGGATGCGCTGCAGGATCATCTGCAACGCGGCGCTGGCGATGCTTTGGTGAGGTTGCTGTATAGTGGTCAGCTTCGGATAGGAGCATCCGGCAAACGGAATGTCGTCGAACCCGACCACAGAGACCTCCTGGGGAATCCGCACGCCTTCTCGGTGCAGCGTCGCCATGAATCCCAGAGCGACCTCATCACATGAGCAAAACACTGCGGTCGGACGCCGGGAGAGCGCCAGCCACTCCCGGGCAGCCTGCTCTCCGGACTCCAGGTTGTAGTCCTGCCGGGAGATCCAATCCGGCTTCAGCCCACTCACCGCAAGCTCTTCACAAAACCCCTGCAGCCGCATCTTCCCGGAGGAGGTCTCCGGTGGACCTGTCACGTGCCCCAGCGAGGTGTGCCCCAACTCCACCAGGTGACGGGCCACCTTCCGGGAGGCGTTGAGGTCGTCGATACTGACAAAAGGAATCGCCTTGCCGGCAAGAAATTCGTTGACCGAGACAATCGGCAGGCTCTCATCGATCCGGCTCAGATTGCTGATGATTCCCGGACTTCCTCCAAATGTCAGGATGCCGTCGGCCAACCCCTTCTGGATGAAGGAGTAGTAGTGCTGCCCACGCTCCTGGTGATAGGCCGAGCTGGAGATCAGCAGGCTGTATCCATCCTCTGCCGCCTTGGCCTCAAAGGCCATCAGGACGCGGAAGATGAAGCGGCTGGGGATCTCCCCTACCATCACCAGCAGCGTATCCGAGCGTCGGCGTCTCAGGTGACGGGCCGCCTCGTTGGCTTCGTAGCCAGTCTCCCGCACCGCCCGCTGCACCCGCTCCAAAGTCCGGGCACTCACAATCTCCGGCTGGTTCAACGCCCGGCTCACCGTGGCTGGCGAGACTCCGGCCAGAGAAGCAACATCCAACAAGGTCGGTGAAACACTCAATTTCTTCATCCTGATCAAGGTTTATCCTCTTCCAAACCCCTCGTCCTCTGCCGCTTCCCCAAAGGCAGAGAGCTCCTCTGAATTAATATCTTGACAAGCACCGGTTCGCAAGGAATTAATGAAAACGTTTTCACTCAC
>JAYPUA010000067.1:0-14823 GCA_038133845.1 Deltaproteobacteria bacterium | reverse complement strand
GTGGTTCGGCACTTGGCACGATGGGACTTCAGAGGGAGATGCGAGAATGCAGGCCCGCTTCAAGGCGAAGCAGGCTCGGAACGCGTCCTGAGCCATTGGAGAGCCCTCAGCGTTTTCTGGCGAGAGTCAGGCCGTCTCCAATCGGGATCAGCGAGAGGTCGATCCGCGAGTCCTCGGAGAGCATCGTGTTGAAGCGCCGGATGGCTTCGGTGTCGGAGTCTTGGACGGATGAATCCGCGACCTGACCGCCCCAGAGGACGTTGTCGACCAAAATGAGTCCTCCCGGACGAATCAGTTTCAGGCACCCTTCGTAATATTCCAGATAGCCGGACTTGTCCGCGTCGATAAAGGCGAGATCAAAGGTCCCCTGAGCGCCTGAACCCAGAAGCTGCCGCAGCGTCTCGCGCGCATCTCCCAGGTGCAGCCGACACTTGCCGTCCACCCCGGCCTGTTTCCAGTACTTTCGGGCCACTTGGGTATACTCGTCACTCACGTCACAAGCGACCAACTCTCCCTCCGGAGGCAGCGCCAGGGCCATGACCGTTGAGCTGTATCCGGTGAAGGTCCCAATCTCCAGAACCCTCCGAGCCTGAATCAGTTGGACCAGCAGGGCCATGAGCTGTCCTTGCTCGGGAGAGATCTGCATGCCGGCGTTCGGGAGCCTGCAGGTTTCCTCTCGCAGTGCCCGGAGGACCTCCTGCTCTCGCAAGGAGACCTGCCTCAGGTAGCTCAGGAGCGTATCGCCCATCGAGATGGTATTCAGGGACATGGGTTGCCTCTTCAGTCATGGGTTGCAGCGATTCCGGTAGCTCAGGCCTGCCGACAGGCAAGCCGGGAGTCCAACTCCCGGTCGAACTCTGCGGCAGAGAGCCCTCGACTCAGAGCTCGGCTGATGAGCGCCTGCGGGGTCTCCGGGGCGGATCCTCCAATCGGAGGGTCCGCGTCGAGGTTGGTTGGGAAAGAGTAGCCGTCAGCAACAGAGCCTCCAAGCCACCTGAGCGCCTCCGGATTCCGGATTCCGGACGCCTGCTTTTGGAGCAGCACCGGATAGACCGCCTTCGCAATCCGGCTCCAGTTCACCGTCTCCATGGTCTTGCCGAAGGCCGCAGAGACCTGCAGCAGGTTGGCGATGCGGTCCGACGCCTCCTGGTTGGTCCCTGCCGCATGAAACAGCGCCGGACTGAAGAACACCGCATCGCCTTTTTGCAAGGGCAGCTGCACCGCGTGCTCCTCAAAGAACGCCATGAACTCCGGATTGCGCCAGGCGAGATAGCCCAAAGGATACTGCTGGGAGAAGGGGAGCAGCTTGGTGGGCCCGGAGGCCACGCTCATGTCCGTGTGTGCCACGGCTCCCTGGAGCGTCAGGAGTTGGCTGGCCACCTGAACAGACACGGGGAAGCGGCCAACGATCTCGTCCTCCTGAAAGCCGAGGTGGTAGTCCCGGTGCGGCTTCTGCGCCTGACCTCCGGGTTTGACGATGTTCACCTGAGAGGTCATCTGAAAGTAAGGCCCCAGCCACGCCTCGGCAACCAACCCAATGGCCAGGTTGTCGTAGTACTCCACGAATCCCTCCGGATCTTTCTCACAGAACTTCTGCAAGGCGTTCCAGACGCGCTCATTGTCACCTGGCTTGGCGAAGTGATCTCCGCGGTGGGAGGCCAGACGCTTCTCCTCCGCGATGATCTCCTGAAAGACCCGGGTTGCCCGGTCGACCACTGCGGTTTCTGAAAACGCCCCCTGAATGGCCACCACTCCGGGACCACTTCTCAGCGCCCGATGCAGCTCCGACTTCACCTCCGTCTCCCGGCCACGCTCCAACTCCTCGCTGAGACGCGAGACCTCATAGATCAGGATGTTCTTCTCGCTGCTCCGTGCAAACGGATAGTCTTCCACTTGGACAGCCTGTGCGCAGAGCTGGGAAAAAGACGAGAGGTCCACATCCGATGAAGAGCAAAATTCCTTGTTCCATGCCTGCATGCGGTCTCCATTTTCTGGGTAAGCGAGGGAAGACACTTCCGCCCCAAGGCGAAGCGGCTACCCCCGGATGATCTGCTTCAGGTTGAAGCTCGGGTCTGCCAGCTGGTCCGGATCAACGGCTTTTTGGGCGCCTATAATCATCTCAGCTAAACGGATGTCCTTGGCCACGGAGTTTCCAACTCCCACTCCGGCGGCAAACACCAGCTGATTTCCCGCGTTGAGCCCAAAGTGGAGGGTTACGCCATCCGGACGAACCCGGGACACGTGGTGTGCCGCATAAGCCGGGAGCCCGGCGACTTGCAGGCTCAGGTCGTACTGATCGCTCCAGAACCAGGGGACCTGCCTAAACTCCTCACGGCCTCCGATCAGGTTCCGGACGGCACACTCGGCCTGTTCTCGGGCATTGCGCCACATCTCCAGGCGAACACGCTGTCCCTGGTAGAGGGCGTGGGGAAAGGAGCAGCAGTCACCCGCGGCAAAGATGTCCGGATCCGAGCTTTGCAGAAATGCATCCACCGCGACTCCGTTCTCCACCTGCAAACCGGCCTCAGCAGCAAGCGTGGTGTTCGGGACGGCTCCCACTCCGGCAACCACCAGATCCGCGACAACCTCTTCTCCTCCGGCCAGACCGACGGTGTACCGTCCGGACTGTTTGGAAATCTGCTCTACCGTCACCCCACACCGCAGGTCCACTCCACGGTTGCGGTGGGCATCGGCCACCACCTGAGCCACTGCACGCGGTACCACGCGCTCCAGGATCTCCGGATTTGCCTCCAGCACGGTCACGTGCCCTCCCCCCTGAGTCACCGCCGCAGCCAGTTCCAGCCCGATGAACCCGGCCCCAATCAGGACCACATGCGGAGCCTCTGCGAGCCGCTCACGCAGCACCTGTGCATCACCCAGGTCACGCAAGGTGTAGGCGTGATCGCCTCCCGGACAGCTCAGCTTCCGTGCCGCAGCACCGGTCGTCAGCAGCAGTTTTTCATAAGGGAGGATCTCGCCATCCGAGAGCCGCAGGTGGTGAGCCTCCCGATGGAGTTGTCCTCCTCCAACCCCCGGGATGAAGCGAATCCGGTGTTCCTCGAGCAACGCCTCGGTGAGCACGACAGGAGGGTCGCAGGCGTCGGTGAGGAAGGTCTTGGAGAGCGGAGGGCGCTCATAGGGGAGGACCGGCTCTTCGCCGACCAGGACCACATCTCCGGCCCAATGCTGTTCTCGGAGGTGCAACGCGGCACGTGCTCCGGATTCTCCAGCTCCAACGATGACGACCTGCTGCACCACGGCTTACAGGCCGATGAAGACGGTGTCGTCCTCCACCTTGACCGGGTAGGTCTGCAGGTTGACACACACCGGGGCTCCCAGAGCGCTTCCATCCGTATAGTCAAAGCGCCCGTTGTGCTTGGGGCACTCGATCACGTTATCCATCACCAGGCCATCAGCGAGGTGAATGTTCTCGTGAGTGCACAACCCGGCTGTTGCAAAATATTCGTCTTCCGGGGAGCGGTAGACGGCAAACGTTCGGTCCTGGTGGTCAAACCGGATGACATCCTCTTCGTCGATCTCGCCGACCGCACAGACCTTCACCCACTCGGTCATGCTTCCTTTTTGGTCATGGGGTTGTTGAAAGTTTGGTGATCAATGCAGAACCACCGTCTTGATTCCATTCAGAAAGACCCGGAACTCGCTGTGAGCCTTCAGCGCTTTTGCGAGCGCCTGCACTTCCATGTTCCGCCCCATCATCCGCAACTCCTGAGGGCCAAAGGTGTGATCCACCCGCCCAACCTCTTGCTCAATGATCGGTCCCTCGTCCAAATCGCCGGTCACATAGTGTGCTGTCGCTCCAATCTGCTTCACCCCGCGCTCATAGGCCTGATGGTAAGGCCGGGCCCCCTTGAACCCCGGGAGGAAGGAGTGGTGGATGTTGATGCAGCGGCCCTCCCACTTCTCACAGAGTTCCGGTGAGAGGATCTGCATGTAGCGCGCAAGCACCACCAGCTCCGACTGTGTTTCCTCCATCACTTCCAGCATCCGCTCCTCTCGAGCGGCCTTGGTCGAAAGCTGAGTCCCTCGCTCCGGAAGAAGCTCGAATGGGACCCTGAAGAACTCTGCCAAGTGGCCCAGGGTCGGATGGTTGCTGAGGATCTTCGTGACCTCCAGATTCAGTTCTCCCGCCTTGACGCGATACAGGATGTCCAGCAGGCAGTGATCATGCTGCGAAACCAGGACCATGGCCTTCACCGGCTGATGCCCCCGAGCCCACTGTGTCTGCATCGCGAACTCACCGCTGACTCCAACAAACTGCTCCTTCAGATCCTCGAGCACCATATTCGGAGAGATGAACTTGATGCGACTGAAGAAGCGCCCCGTGCTCAGATCATCGAACTGACTCATCTCGATGATGTTGCAGTCGCGTTCAGCCAGGAAATTGCTAATTGCGGCGACCAGGCCGGTGCGTCCAGGGCACTGGACCGCGAGGATGTAGGAGTCTTTGGAGTTCATCGATGCAGAAGCGTCGGTTCTGAGAAGTTCCGGAGAGCGAACTCCCCGGGAGCAAGGGTCTGAAGACTCAGGAATTCAGGAGTTGCTGAAACCGCTCGAACTCGTCGTCCTTGATGGGAACGGTGTGAGCTGGTTCCGGATAGGCCCCGCTGTTCACATCGGTGATGAACTCCTTGTAGGCAGCAACGCGCTCCTGCTGGAGTCGTTCAAACTCGGCGGCAAAGTTCCGATAGGTTTTGGCGTGACGCGGCTTGTGCGTCTTGGTGTGTCCAAGGACGTCCTCCGAGAAGAGGTACTGGGCATCTGCGTGAGGTCCGGCCCCCATGCCCAGCATGATCATGGAGGTATTCTTAGTGATATACTCGGCCACTCGATCCGGGACCACCTCCAGTTCTGCGCCGAAGCAGCCGATCGCCTCCAAGCGCTTGACATGATTCCAGACCCAAAGTGCGCTTTCGGCGGTTTTGCCAACAGCCTTGAAGCCTCCAGTCCAGGTGGCCTGAGAAGGAATCAGGCCCACGTGTGCCACGATGGGCACGGCGTTGTCACACAACAGTTTCTGGATGTCCAGCGATGCCGCGCAGTAGAAGCAATCTCCACCCATCCTGGAAAAATCAAAGGCAGCCTTCAGGTAGTCCGCTCCGGTGACGAGCTGTCCGGAAGGGCCATAAGGCAGGCCAACCTGAATAAAGCAGTCTCCAGCCGCCTCCCGCATCTCCTCCGAGAAGTAGCGCCCCTCGATGGAGAGCATGTGTACCCCAGCCTCGCTGGCTGCCGCCGCCTCCTCCAAGGTGGTGACGTAGAGCATCGAAATCTTCTGGCCCTTTGCCTTCATCGCCCGGATGTCGGCAACCGTCGGACGGTTGTGATACATCTGCATGAATTTTTCCTGTTTCAGAATTTGGGTAGGGATGGTGGGGCCGTCAGCGCTCCGGCCTGTTTCTCTTCGGAAGCACCACAAAGAACTGGTAGGCGCAGTACCCTCCGGTTCCTCCGAACATGAGGGCCCAGAACGGAGCACCGGACAGGAACTCGATCGCTGCCCACCCGAGGCAGCTGAAGGTGATCAGCAGACGCACCCACAGAGGGCGGTAGAACTTGTCCTCAAGGTCCAGAAGCTTTGCCGAGCCCATCTCAGGCAGACTCTTCGTATTCCGAGTCTCTCTTTGCTCCTGTAATGTACGCCACGACCTCCTGGCTGTCCGTCTCCGACTTGTTCAGGTTGGCCACAATCCGCCCCCGGCGAAAGACAACAATCCGGTCCACCAGCTCAAAGACCTGACGCAGGTTGTGACTGATCAGGATCAAGGGCTCCTGCTGCTCCTTCAAGGTCCGGATGATGTTTTCCACCTGTGCGGTCTCCTGGACGCCGAGCGCCGCCGTGGGTTCATCCATGATCGTCAGCTTGGAGTGAAAGGTAGCGGTGCGGGCGATCGCAACGCACTGCCGCTGGCCTCCGGACATGTTGTTGATCTGGTTCCGGATGTTGGGGATCTTGACTCCTGTCTTCTGCAGCGCCTGCAGAGTCGCCTGGCGCATGGCCTTGTAGTCAAGGATCGAAAAGGGGCCCAGCTTGAACTTGATGATCTCCCGCCCCAGAAACAGGTTGTCCGGAACATCCAGGTCGTCTGCAAGCGCCAGCGTCTGGAAGACCGTCTCGATTCCAGCCTCTCGAGCCTCCAGCGGACCCGTGAAGTGCACAGGCTTTCCGTCGAAGACGATCTTTCCTCGAGTGTACTGTTCCACTCCAGTGATCTGGCGGACAAATGTCGATTTGCCTGCACCATTGTCGCCCACGATCGCGACGTGCTCTCCCTTCCTGAGCGTGAAGTTGGCGTCTTCCAGCGCGTGGACTCCGCCATAGTGCTTCGTCAGTCCTTTGGTTTCCAGGATGATGTCATTCATGATTAGTTCTCTCTGGCATTTCGTCGCTGCCGCCACTGATCCAGCACGACCGCTCCGACAATGATCGCTCCCTTGACCATCTCCTGATAGTAGGCATCCAGGCGGAGAAAAGTGAACCCGGAGATGATCACCCCAAAGATCAAGGCCCCCAGGACGGTTCCGACGATGGAGCCTCTTCCTCCGGAGAGGCTGACGCCTCCAATGACCGCCATTGCGATCGCGTCCAGCTCGTACATGACCCCCATCCCAGCCTGTGCGGTCAGGTTCTTCGAGCTGAGCACCAGTGCCGCCAAGGAGGCCAACATGCCGGCAATCACGTAAATCAGCACCTTGTGTCGATCCACCTCGATTCCGGACATTCGGGATGCTTCTTCGTTGGACCCGATGGCATAGGTGTGCTTGCCGTAGACCGTGTACTTGAGGATGAAGTGAAACAGCACAGCCAATCCGACAAAGATCAAAACCGGAGACCATCCACTGAACCCGTTGCCAATTGACGCAAACCCTTCCGTTGGAAAAGAGATGGGACGTCCCTTGGACCACCAGAGAGACAGTCCCCGGGCCGAGACCATCATCCCCAGCGTCGCAATGAAGGGAGGAATACGCGTGTAGGCAATCAGGACTCCATTCACTCCTCCGGCAAGTGCGCCAAAGGTCAGGCCAGCTACAACCGGAACCAGAACGGGCAGATCCACCCAGCCCTGCTCCAGAAAGATCGCCTTGGGGTTCGGGTTTCCGTTGACCTCGGCAACCTGGGCAAAGCTCATGGCAATCATCGCCGTGGCCCCAACAATCGATCCCGAGGACAGGTCGATGCCTCCTGAAACGATCACCTGCGTCACTCCCAAGGAGATGATGCCAACAATCGACACCTGCAGGATGATGATTTTCAGCCGCTGTTCATTGAAGATGCTGTCGAAACGCCCCTTGGAGTCAAAGAGGAAGCTCTGGCCGTAGAGAGACAGGCCAAGGATCTCGAAGATGGCTACGATGAGGACAAAGGCGATGAAAACATTCAGTTCATTCGGCCATTGTCTTTTGGATGAGTCATAAGAGAGCCCACCCGTTCCGTGAGCTTGCTGATCCGCCATTCTATCTCCTCAGAAAGGGCTTCTTCAGGAAGGGGTTTGAGGGGTGGAGAACCACCCCTGCGGGGAAACGGGATCCGACTAGTTCTTGGACATGTAGTTGGACATGTTTGCCGGAGTCACCAACTCAAAGGGGATGTAGACCTTCTGGTCCACGTCTTCGCCCCGAGCCAGCTGAAGTGCAGCTTTCAGGCTACCTGCACCCTGGCCTGCGGCATTCTGGAAGACGGTAACGTCCAGGTCGCCTGCGGCCATTGCAGCCAGAGCGTCCTGAGTTGCGTCAACTCCACCCACAATGATCTCCTTCATGTCCAGACCAGCAGCCTTCATCGCTTGAATCGCTCCGATGGCCATCTCGTCATTGTTGGCAATCACGGCGTCAAACTCTTCGCCCGTGGAGAGCCAGTTGGTCATCAGGTCCTGTGCCTCGTCACGAGACCAGTTGGCGGTCTGTTTGCCAATCACCTTGATGAAGTTGCACATGTCGGTGCCGATAATGTCCTCGGCATCTTTTGTGCGCTGCACAGCGGCCTGGTTTGAAAGCTCACCCATCAGCAGGTACGCCTTCGCACCACCACCTTTTCCCTGAGCACGCAGGAGCTTGCAGATCTCGAAGGTCTCCAGGGTTCCGGACTCGATCTCGTTGGACGCCACAAAGGCCTGATTGTCAGGCAGGCGGTCCACGTTGATCGGCTCGCGGTTTACATAAACCAGGGGCACCCCGGCGTTCGCAGCGGCGGCGGTCATGGCTTCTGTGGCAGAAGTGTCCACAGGGTTGACGATGATCGCGTCAACACCGGAGGCGATGAAGTTGTTGATCTGGTCCAATTGCTTGGCCACGTCGTTCTGCGCATCCACCACCTGGAGGTCGACTCCGGGCATCTCGTCAGCCATCTTGACCATTCCGTTGCGCAGCACGGTCAGGAAGTTGTCATCAAATTTTGCCATCGTGACCCCGATCTCTTCAGCCATCGCGGATCCGGCCATCATTGTGGCAAGTACTCCCGCCAGCAAAGATTTTTTCAAGGACTTTTTCATTGATCTCCTCTGATTGAAAAAACAGGCGAAACCATTTTCCGGCCCAAAGGCCTGTCAAAGCCATGGCGTTCGCCCTTCGCCACAGCTTTGAAGAATCCAAGACCTGGCACAGAATTTCCCCCAAACGCCGGAACTCTCCGAATCACCATACCAAAGGAAGAAACCTGCCTTGACAGCACCCCACCACGCCAGGGCTTGGCGGAGGCTCTGTTCAAACTGAATCTGCGATCAGGTCCGTTTTTTCAGAAAAAAATTTCCAAAAAACCCGGAAATGGAATATATTTCCCAAAATCGGGTTTGTCAATAGGATTCTCAAAAAAACTTGAACCTCACCCCACATGAAAAAAACCGTTGCCTCTGCCCCCAAGAGCTTTCTGGAGCTTCGGGCTCGCCTTCTGGATCAGCACTCGGAATTGAGCCGTCGCCTGAAGCAGATTGGCTCCTACGCCGTGGCTCACCCCAATGACATGGCCCTCGAGACCATCACCGAGATCGCCCAGCGCGCAGAGGTGGCCCCCTCCAGCCTGATCCGTTTTGCCCAGGCCCTGGGGTATCCCGGATTTTCTCACATGCAGAAGGTGTTTCGAGAAGGGCTGCTGGAGAGCATTCCGGATTATCGAGCCCGATTGCAGGCAAACCGACAGGGCGACCTGGTAGAGAGCACCCGGGAAATGAAGCTGATCGACTTCACCCGCGGGGCGGCCCGCTCGCTGGAGCAACTGGAGGAGAGCGTCTCCGACCAGCAGCTCACTCGGGCGGCCCAGCTTTTGGCCTCCGGAGAGCGCATTCACGTGCTGGCCCAACGCCGAGCCTTCCCGGTCGCCAGTTACCTGGCCTACGCCTTCAATCACCTCAATCAACCTGCACACCTGCTCGATGGCATCGGAGGGTTGCTGCAAGAGCAGGTGAAGACGGTGTTTCCCCAGGACATTCTGCTGGCGATCAGCTTCACCCCCTATGCTCCAGAGGTGCTGGCGATGGTCGCCACTGCCGCCAAACGGGGAACCCCGGTACTCGTCATCACAGACTCTCCACTCAGCCCACTCGTCCAGCACTCTCAGGTCCACCTGGAAGTACAGGAGACCGAAGTGATGGGGTTCCGGACTCTCTCCGCCTCTCTCTGTCTGGCGCTGGCGTTGGTCGTGGAGTTGGGGAGTTGCCTGGAGCTTCAGGAAGAGTGAAGGCTCAGTGAGCCTCCAGCCAGTTGTCCCCCACCCCCACCTCTGCGACCAGCGGGACCTCCAGCAACAGCACCTGCTCCATCTCTTCTCGGACGAGACGCTGCAGGACTTCGACCTCGTCCCGGTAGGCATCCAGGACGATCTCATCATGAACCGAGAGCACCATCCGGGAGCGTAGCTGTTCGGACTGCAGTCGGCGCTCGATGGCCAGCATCGCCAGCTTGATGATCTCTGCCGCAGAGCCTTGGATGGGTGTGTTCACCGCACCTCCCTCCGCGAGGGCCTTGGCCAGGCCACGCCCGTTGATGTCCGGAAGCGGACGCCGACGTCCGAGCAGCGTCTGGGCATAGCCTTCCTTGCGCGCGCGCTCCAGAAAGTACTCCTGCAACGCGTGGATGGTGCTGTAGCGCTGGAAGTAGCGCTCAATGAAGGCCTTGGCCTCCACTTTGGAGCGTCCGGTCACCAGCGCCAGCCGATCGGCGCCCATGCGATAGATCAGCCCGAAATTCACCTCCTTTGCCGCAGAGCGCATCTCCCGGGAGACCTGATCTTCGGGAACCTCAAAGATCGCCGAGGCCGTCAGGGCGTGGATGTCCAACCCGTCTCGATAAGCGGCGAGGAAGGTCGGATCCTTCGAGTAGTGTGCCACCACCCGCAGCTCAATCTGACTGTAGTCTGCCGAGATCAGCACTCGGTCGGTTCCGGAAGGGACAAAGGCTTGCCGGATGCGGCGTCCCTCTGCGGTGCGCACCGGGATGTTCTGCAGGTTCGGGTTCTCCGAAGAGAGCCGCCCTGTCGCCGTGGCTGCCTGGTTGAAGGTCGAGTGAATTCGGGAGGACTCCGGATGCACGTAGGTCGGAAGCTGGTCGATGTAGGTGCTCTTGAGCTTGTTCAACCCCCGGTATTCCAGCAGCGTGCGAGGCAACTCGTGCTCTGCCAGCTTCTCCAGGGTCTCCTCATCCGTAGAGAGCCCCAGGCCGATCTTGATCTTCCTCGGCTTGACCTTGAACTGTTCGTGAAGCCTGAGCTGCTCATACAGCACCGCCTGCAGCTCCGGCACCGAGTTGACGTTGAACTCGCTCCCGGCCAGTTCGTGAATGCGTCTGCGCAGCGCGTCCAGCCGTCCATCAAACTCCCGGGAAATCTCCCGCAGTCCGTCGGTATCCAGCGAGACCCCTTCCCACTCCATGCGGGCCAGGGTCAGCGCCAGGGGCATCTCGATGTTCCGGTACAGCCCCTGCTGTCCGGTGCGTTCCAACTGCACGGACAGCACCTGGTGCAGTTCCCGCAACGCCACGGCATCTTCGGCCAACCGAGTGCCCCGCTCCAGCGTTTCATCCGGAAGCATGCTCAGCTGTGGACCTTCGGTCTCCTGACGTCCATTCCGGCGCTTGCCAAGCTGTCGCCCGATCAGGCGATCCAGGTCAAACTTGCGCTCCAGCGGGTCCACCAGATGCGCGGCCAGCATCACATCGGAGACCACGCCTTGCAGCTCCATTCCGGAGGCGTGCACCCCCTGCCAGGCACGCTTGAGGTCATGCACCACCTTTTCGACAGGAGCCGCCAGGACGTCCCCCAGTTCGCTCCACCACTCGCGGCCCTGAGGATTCTGCACGACTCCAGCTCGACCGTCCTCCGCACAGAGCGCCATCCCGGAGAGCCGCAGCTCTCGCTGATGTGCCTCGGAGAAGGTGAATGCCAGACACAGCGGCACCGTCCCCGGGAGCGCCTTCACGAACTTGCGGAACGCCTTTGGGGTCTCCAGCAGGACAACTTCGGCCTGCAGGGCCGAGCGTTCTGTCTCCGGCACAACCGGGGAGGCCATCGTCTGAGGCTGCCCGGGGGAGGCCGCAGAAGCGGCAGGCTCTGCTTCCGGAGCCTTTGCCGGCCGGGTGATCCCGTTCTTCTTGCTGAAGCGCCGGAGCAGGGTGTTGAACTCCAGTTCCTCCAGGAGCGCATGGAACTCCGGGTTGTCGTAGAGGTCGGTCTGTCCCAGGTGCAGGTCTTCCAGCGTCGCGGAGAGGGGGACATCGGTGTGGATGGTTACCAACTCCCGGGAGAGTTCAGCGCTGTCTCTTCCGTCACGCAGCTTCTCCTGCAGCTTGCCCCGGACCTCTTCCAGATGCTCGTACACTGCAGCGATGCTGCCGTAGTCCTGAATCAGCTTGACCGCCGTCTTCTCTCCCACACCACGCACTCCCGGGATGTTGTCAGAGGAGTCTCCCATCAGCCCCAGGACCTCGATCACCTGCTCCGGAGTTCCACCAAAACGGTCCTGAACGGCCTGAAGTCCCAGGCGCTCTCCGTTGTGGTTGAGGATCTCTGTGGTTTCAGAGACCAACTGCAGGTAGTCCTTGTCGCTGGTCACCATCACCCCGTGGATCTCGGCCTCCCGGCACCAGCGCATCAAGGTCCCGATGATGTCGTCGGCCTCGTATCCGGGCAGGATCAGGTAAGGCAGCTTGAGCGCTTCCACCAGACGTGGCAGGTAGGGCAGCTGCTCCACCAGGTCTTCCGGCATCTTCTCGCGGGTCGCCTTGTATTCGGGGAATCGCTCGTGTCGAAACGTCGGCTCCACCGAGTCAGAGGCGACGGCGAGGTAGTCCGGACGGTCCTCCTCAATGATCTTGACCATCTGCATCAAGACGGTGCGGATGCCGCTGGTGTTCAGCCCTCGCGAATTGATCAGCGGGTTGCGGATCATCGCAAAGTAGCCGCGGTAGAGCACGGCCATGGAGTCGATGGCGTAAAGCGTAGGCATGTGCTGTTGGGGCGAGAAGTTGAGGAAGTTCGCGATTTCGGGCTGGATTCAGCAAGCAGGTCCAGGAGTCGCCTCCAAAGTTTGCAGGTACGCCAACTCCGTCTCGCTGAAGCCGGCACGGCGGCGAGCCTCCAGGTGAAACGGGCCACGCAGCCCTCCGGGCATGTGCTGTTCCACCAGGCGATGAAAAGTCGCGTCCGGAGCCACCTGCCGCTGACGACAAAGCTCCTGAAACCAGCGGTTGCCCACCTCCACGTGCGTGAGCTCGTCTCTCCAGATGATCCGGAGGACGTCAGCAGTCTCCAGATCTCCAAGCGCGTCCAGTTTCTCGATCATCGCCGGGGTGACGTCCAGCCCACGCGCTTCCATCACTCGAGGAACCAAGGCCATGCGGTCCAGGACATCAAGGTCCGTCTTGCAGGCCATCGCCCAGAGCCCGTTGTGGGCCGGGAAGTCTCCGTAGTCAAAGCCGTAAGCACGCAGGCGTTCACGGAGCAGTTGAAAGTGGGTGGCCTCTTCCGCGGCCACTCGAAGCCAGTCCGAGATGAACTCCGGAGGCATCTGCTGGAAGCGGTACACCGCATCCAGCGCCAGGTTGATGGCGTTGAACTCGATGTGGGCCAGAGCATGAATCAGCACCGCTCGCCCTTCCGGGAGGTGCAGCTTGCGCTTCTTGAGCTGCCGGGGACGCACCAGTTCCGGGCGCTCCGGACGTCCCGGGACCTCGACCCGCTGTACCACGGTTGGCAGAGAGCTCAGCGCTCCGGCTTCCCAGCGGGCTCTCAGTTGCTGGGTTGAAGCGCACTTCTCCTCCGGAAGGCATTTCCTCAGGCAACGCTCTGCGACCTCATGGACGCTCTGCGGTTCAGTTGAGGTCACAGGCAAACTCCTGCAAGACTTCCAGCGCAACCAGCTCCAGAGTCTTCTCGTGCGTGCGTGCGAGGAAGACCCGAGGGGCCTTCCCGGCTTCATAAGCCTCTCGCCAGCGAGCGGCACACAGGCACCAGCGATCTCCGGGGCGCAGTCCCGGGAAGCCAAACTCCGGCCTGGGGGTGCTCAGGTCATTCCCCTGAGCCCGGGAAAATTCCAGAAACTCTGCCGTCACCTCCGCACAGACCGTATGTCGTCCTCGATCCTCCGGTCCGGTTTCACAGCACCCGTTGCGCCAAAACCCAGTCATCGGATCGGTACCACACGGCTCCAGTTCCACTCCCAGCACATTCTTCTGTTTCGATTCGCTCATCACCCAGTCCTGTCTGCGACGTTCTGCACCACGCTCTTGATTGAGGAGCCCCCATCATGAAACAAAGCCGGAGGACAGGCAAGGCATGCCGTCCCTCCCCACAAAGATTGAGTGGACGCCATGTCCTGCCCGGCGAAGTGGCTTGCCCGGAGCAGGATCGAAGAGACACAAACCGACATTTCAACAAGCTCTACCAAGGGGCCTTGCCTCTCACCAAGTCCTTGATGGAGATCACCACCGGACAGAGCACCTATCCCCAGGTCTTTGAGCCTCGGCCTGTTCGCGACCGGTGGCAACTGCGCAAGCAGGACAGAAGACGCTTTACCCTCTCCTTGTCCCCCAAGGAGCGAGAGCGCTTGCGCAGGGCTGAGGCCTGGCATCGCAAGGTGTATGTGAATAGATAACAATTAATAAAATTAAATAAATTAATAATTATTTTAATAACTTAATCAATTCAAAATTTTATTTGAACTCCTTTATTAAGAAAAATCCCCCTATACCTGCTGCAAAATTCAGAAAAATTCAGAAAAATTCAGAAAAATAAAATTATTGAAATAATTATTAATTGGCTTTATTTTTGACGCATCTGCTCAGGCTCTGAACTACTCAGACAGTGAGTGTTAGGAGCAGTTTTTCCTCTTTTCCTGGGAACGATCTGTCGGATAGAGGGGCCGCTCAGATTCGGGAGTTGTTCCATGAGTTGCTTACCGGCAGATGAGCCCATTTTTTGAATCCGCACTCAAGAGGTGCTGAATAATCAACATTACTTCGCTATGATAAAAAGAGTTTTAATAGAATTTTTCTTCCTTATTATCGTTTTTTTAATATCGAAAATTTCTTTTTATATATATAACTACAATTATTTTAATTTTGAGATAATAAAAGCTATTAAAATTATACTAATTGAAGGTTTGCGGTTTGACATATCCACCATATCAAAGATTTTTGGGATTTATTTTTTGCTAAATTGGATTTATTGTTCTAGTGAAAAAATATTATTTTTAGACAAAATTCTTAATTTTTTCAAGAAAATTACTTTTATATTTTCGACAGGATTACTGTTCGCCGGAGCTCTAGTGTATAACTTTATACAAAAACACGTCACACTAGATTTAGTTAATTCTGCAGGAG
>JAYPUA010000066.1:0-14826 GCA_038133845.1 Deltaproteobacteria bacterium | reverse complement strand
CGGGAAAGCGGGGCAGACCGGTGCGTGTGGTTCCGGAGTAGCGGAGCTGAATCCGGCTCCCGAGGGGCGGAGGGGCCTCGCGCTCGGCGTCGCTGAAGCCGGTGCCGACCCGGAAGGTCCGGCCATCGTCCATGCGCACCTCGAGCGAGCCCAGCCTCCCGACGTTGCGGCCCTTTCCCGGGTGGTGGCGCAGCACCACAGCCTCTGCTTCGGTGTACGGCTTGACCTTGAGCCAGTCCGAGCTCCTTCCGGAGACATAGAGCGAGTGTGGTCGACGCAGGACCAGCCCCTCGCCTCCGGACTGGACGACACGCTCCAGCTCCTCCTGCAGCGTCGCCTCGTCGGCAACACGCTGCTGCGGCACCCGGAAGGCCTGCTCCGGCAGCGGCAGCTGCTTCAGGAAGGCTTGCCGGGCCTCCAGATCTCCCGGGACCTCCGGAGCATCAAAGACGGCAAAGCGCACCTGCCTCCATTCAGGGCCAGGGACGGAGTCGCGAACAATGCTCAGGGTCTGGGCGAACTGACCTCGTCCGACCCAAAGCTCTCCGTCAAGAGGCCACTCCGGGAGGCCTTTGGTGAACCAGGGCGGGGCCGCGAGCCTCAGCCCGCTGCGGGTCCGCAGGTCCGCGCCGTCCCAGAAGGCCCGGATGCCGTCCAGCTTCTCGCTCATCCACCAGCCGCGGATCGCGTGGCCCGGCTGCCAGGTCTCGGCAAGCATCACTCCCGGAGGCTGTCGAGCCTCCTGGACGACCGGGGGAGAGGAAGGTCGCTCCTGTGCATTCAGCAGCCCGTGAGCGTGCTGCAGGGCGACCGGAAGGGTGAGCAGGGCGCTCCACCACGAGGCATCTCGTAACCGTCCAGGCATCTTCCTCCAGACTTGATGACGGGGCCGGGATCATCCCGCCAGTTTTTCCAACTCCTGAATTTGAAGGCGCAGGGCCTCCACGGTCTTCTGGGTCTGGGCGACCTTGTCCTTCAACTCCAGCACCACCGCCTCCGGAGCCTTGTTGAGGAAGCCGGGGTTCCCGAGCTTCCTGCCGCTCTTTTCCAGAAAGTCGGTCTCGCTCTTGAGCCGCTTCTGCAAGGTCTCGATCTCCTTGCTCCAGTCCACGGCCGAGGCGTCGATGCGGGCGAGGGCTTCCTGAAAGTAGGCGGAGAGCGCGTCGTTGCCCGGAGTCGGCTCCGTGGAGCGGACCTCCAGCTCGCTCAGGCGAGCCAGCCGGATGATCAGGTCCTGGTGCTCCTCAAACAGCGCCGTGTGACGTGCGGAGTCCAGCGAGGCGGCGATCTTCTTGTCCAGCCCGAGGTTGGCCTTGTCCCGCAGGGCTCGGATCTGCGAAATGGCCTCCTTGACGAGTCCGATGCGGGCGTGTGCCTCCGGGAAGGCATGCTGCGGCTGAGGCTCCGGCCACGCGGAGACGGCGAGCATCTGCGGCTGCCCGAACTGTGACCAGAGGGCCTCTGTGACAAACGGGACGTACGGGTGCAGCACCTTGAGCAGCGTGGTGTAGGCATAGGCCAGTACCTGGTTGTCTTCCGGGCTGCGCTCGGGCTTCTTGTCCATCTCCAGGTACCAGTCGCAGAACTCGCCCCAGAAGAAGCCCCGGAGGGCATCAATCACCTCGGAGAGTCGGTAGGCCGAGAGGCTGCCCTGAACGTTCCGGACCGTCTGATCCAGCCCATGCAGCAGCCACTGCGCCAGCTCGGAGCGGACCTCTTGAGGCGGTGTGATCGGCGTCCCCGGCGGGATGGTCATCAGGATGTAGCGCCCGGCGTTCCAGATCTTGTTGGCAAAGCGGCGGCAGGCCTCAAGCTTCTCCGGATAGAGGCGCAGGTCCTGCCCCGGACCGGTCCCCAGAATCAGCGCCAGCCGCAGCGCGTCCGCGCCGTAGTCGGCGATGCTCTCTAGCGGATCGATCGCGGTTGTGGGGTCGGACTTGGACATCTTCCGCCCGTCGCGTGTGCGCACCAGCCCATGCAGGTAGACGGTCTGGAACGGGACCTCTCCGATCATGTAGGTCGTCATCAGGATCATCCGGGCGACCCAGAAGAAGAGGATGTCGTAGCCCGTCTCCATCACCTGGGTCGGGTGGAACTTGCGGAAGTCGGGGCTGCGCTCCAGGATCTGCTCAAAGGGCAGAGAGAGGTCCTGGGCCAACTCCGGATCCACCAGCGTGCTCCAGGTCCACAGGGCCGAAGAGAACCAGGTGTCCAGCGTGTCCGGGTCCTGGCCCCAGCCTGTGCCGTCCGGAGGCTGAATGCCAATCTCGGTTTGGCCCTCGCGGTAGTATGCGGGAATGCGGTGTCCCCACCAGATCTGACGGCTGATGCACCAGTCGCGCAGGTTCTCGACCCAGTGGAAGTACGTGGCGTTGAAGCGGTCCGGGACGAGCTGGATGTCTCCGGAGCGGACCACGTCAATCAGGATCTCCCGCAAGCTCCGGTGCTCGCCCTTCCACGGGATGACCTTGCGGTTGACGTCAATGAACCACTGCTCACGGATCTGCGGCTCGATCGCTCCGCCACCGCGGCTGTTGAAGGCCTTGGCGTGCGTGTACTTCTCATCGACCTCGACGAGCAGTCCCTTCTGGCGCAGCTTCTCGACAATCTTCGGGCGCGCCTCCTCGATGGGCATCCCGGCAAACTCCTGGGCCACCGGGAGCAGCTTCCCGTCGAAGTCGATGATCGCCTCCTTGTCCAGCCCGTGACGTTCGGCGATCTCGAAGTCCGTGTGGTCGTGCCAGGGGGTGATGGTCATCACGCCGGTGCCGAATTCCGGGTCGATGGCCTCGTCCTTGATCACCGTGGCCATGATGCGTCCGGTGATCCACTCGCACTCGAACGTGTCTCCATGCTGATATTCCGCATAGCGTGCATCGTCTGGGTGCATGACCACGTACTTGTCGCCAAACTTGGTCTCCGGACGGACCGTGCCGATCTGGAAGGGGCCGTACTGGAAGGTGTAGAACGGCGACTGCACCTCCTTGCGGTCCACCTCGTCATCGGACACGTTGGTCTTCAGCTTCGGGTCCCAGTTGACAATCCGGGGGCCGCGATAGATGAGCCCATCTTGGTACATGCGCACAAAGGACTCATTGACGCAGCGGTTGAGCGCCGGATCCATCGTGTAGCGCTCGCGAGACCAGTCGCAGCTCGAGCCCATGGCCTTGACCTGGTTCCGGATGGTGCCGCGGGAGCTCTCCACATACTCTGCGATCCGACGCAGGACCTCGTCACGTCCGAGGGTTGCCCGCGGATCGGCGATCCCGTCCTGCTCCTGAATCTGCCGAAGCACCACGTTCTCCGTGGCGATGGCCGCGTGGTCGGTCCCTGGAAGCCAGAGCGCCTCGTCGCCACACATGCGCCTCCAGCGGATCATGATGTCCTCCAGCGCGAGCATCACCGCATGTCCCACGTGCAGCTGTCCGGTCGCATTCGGCGGAGGCATGGAGATCGTGAAGGCCGGGCGGGTCGAGTTCGCCTTGGCCTGAAACAGCTTGCGAGACTCCCACTCGGCAGAGATCTGGGATTCAAAGGCTTGCGGGTCGTACGCTTTGGGTAGGTCGGTCATGAGTGCGAAGTGTTGTCCGGAAGACATTCCAGCGGCAGGAGCGGACTCCTGACAGGCTTCCTCCTCCGGGTGATGGGTTAGAGAACGTGTTCCAGGCCGTAGACCAACTCCTGAAGCGCCGGCGCCTTTTTGCAGGCCAGGCAGACTCCGGGCATGAAGGACTCCCGGTGCAGGGAGTCGTGACGGAGGGTCAGCGACTCGCTCTTGCCTCCAAAGATCACCTCCTGGTGGGCGACAAATCCGGGGAGGCGTACCGAGTGCACCGGGATGCCCTGGACCGAAGCCCCTCGGGCGCCTTCATACAGCTCCCGCTCCTCAAGCGGAGGAGGCGTTGTCTGGCGTGCCCGGGAGATCAGATCCGCGGTCTTGACGGCAGTTCCGGAGGGGGCGTCGGCCTTGCGGTCGTGGTGAATTTCCAGGATTTCGACATGAGGCAGGTAGCGTGCGGCCTCGGCAGAGAACTTCATCATCAAGACCGCGCCGATGGCAAAGTTTGGGGCGATCACCCCGCCGAGTCCCAGCTCACTACAGCGTGCCTGCAGCGCGGACACCTGCTCCGGAAGCAGACCGCTGGTCCCGATCACCGGGCGTACCCCAGACTCCAGGATCAGGCGGGTGTTGTGGAAGGCCACCTCGGCGGTGGTGAAGTCCACGGCGACCTGAGCCTCAGTCCGCTTCAACTCTGCGGACAGGTCGTCTCCCAGGTCGGTCTGGCCGACCAGTTCAAGCTCCGGATCCGCAGAGACCGCCTGAACGGCCTCCTGGCCCATGCGTCCCTTGGCGCCGTTGATCAAAACACGAATGACGGGCATTCCTCAATGATTGCTGAAGGTCATGAAATTCGCTATAAAGAGGAACAAAAGTAGGGGAACTCCTCTGGAAACTCAAGACAATCACCTGGAATGCCTCACCTGGAATTCTACATCATCCGGAGCTCCAAATCGGAGCAACGGGTCCGGGGGCTGCGGCCCATCGGCTTGGCCTGTGATCAACAGCCGGACATTCACGGGTTCCTCTGGGTGGACGACCAGGAGACCTTGCAGCAGGCGCAGTTCCTCTTTGACGAGACCGTGATCGAGTGGCGTCGGGGGCTGGGGTTCTCCGGAGCAAGCACCAACCGCTTTGGCTCCGTGGAGCAGTCGTTCGGAAGGATGAAGGGCGCGAGGACGATGGAGACCGCGGTCCGAAGTCAGGAGCTGGAAGGTTGGGTGAGGAGCCTGAAGGCGGCGACGTTTCCGGAGGAGCTGGGGGCGCTGCTCCGCCAGGAGATGCTGGCTCAGTCCTGAGCCTGAGAGCGCCAGGCCATCTGCACGGAGAGGTAGCCGGCGAGCACACCGTCTTCGTAGTTGAAGAGCGGGTCGTTGAGCAGCTGAGGAAAGTCCTGGGGGTTGCGGATGTCTTCCGGGGTGGCGCCGGGGATGATCTCGCGGGCGAGCTTGAGCAGCTTGTCCCGCTGCTGCTCGACCATCTTCTCGATCACGCTCTCGAACGGCTCGGGCATCAGTTGACCAGCACGTCCTTGAGTTTGGCCCTCAGCTTCAGGATTGCCTTGGTCCGGATCTGAGAGACCCGAGACTCTACGACTCCAAGCACCTGAGCGATCTCCTTGAGGTTCAACTCCTCGTTGTAGTACAGGGCCAGCACCAGCTGCTCCTGCTCCCCAAGTGTCTCGATCATCTGCGCGACCTGTTCCTGCAGTTGCTGCATGGAGAGGTGCTCAAAGGCGTCCCGAGCTTCCGGATCGCTGAGCGCCTCCAGCAGGCTGATGCTCTCCTCGTCATCGGTGCTGGAGTTGAAATCCTCAAAGGAGATCAGTGGGATCGGCCGGGCCTTGCCGAGGAACTCATGGTACTCGCTCAGCGGCAGCCCCATCTGGTCGGCCATTTCGGAGTCGTTCGGCTCACGTCCCAACTCGGAAGCCTTGGCACGCCAGGCCTCCTCCCACTCGGTCGCGGCGCTGCGCACCGAGCGCGGAACCCAGTCCATCGCCCGCAGCTCGTCGAGGATGGCTCCCTTGATCCGGAACTCGGCGTAGGTCTTGAACTGGACGTCTTTGGTCGGGTCGAACTTGTCGACGGCATCAAGCAACCCGATCATCCCTGCCTGAATCAACTCCTCCTGGTCCACTCCCGGAGGAAAGCGAGCGGCCATGCGGCTCACGATCCGCTTGATCATGGGGGCATGCTGAAGGACCTGCTCTTCGCGACTCTGTTGGGATTTTTCAGCGTAAGGGTTTGACTTCTGGGACATCCGAACAGACGATTCTGAAATTTCTGGAGCAGCTTGGTCGGGTTGTGGCGTGGAAAACACTACTTTCGTTCCTTCCACTGCAAAAAACGCTCCCAGAATCGGGGCGCATCTTCAAAGGAAGCGTCGGAAAGCGGAGTGTTGCTCAGTGTAGACTGATCCAGCCGATGTGCCAAGGCCCGAATGCTTTTTGCTGCCGGGGACTGAGGGAAGGCCTCCAGCAAGGGTTTTTGCATCCGTACCGACTTGGCCAGGTCCGTGTCGCGCGGAATGAAGCCAAGGTAGTTCAACTCGACCTGCAGGAAGTCCCGGGTGACCTTCTGCAAGCGCTCAAACACACTCCGTCCCTCCTCCTGAGAACTGACCGAGTTGGCGATCAGGTTGAAGCTCCTGACGTTGTAGCGGTTGACCATCACCTTGATCGTCGAGTAGGCATCGGTCAGCGACGACGGGTCCGGGGTGGCCACCAGCAGCACCTCATCCGCGCTGACGTTGAAGCGCAGGACCCCGGAGGAGATGCCGGCGCCGGTGTCGATGATCAGGTAGTCGATCGAGTCCTCCAACTCCTCGAGCATGAAGATCAGGCGCTGCTGATCCTCTTCACCCAGATCCGCCAACTCCACCACTCCGGAGCTTGAAGGCAGGACCTTGATGTTGCTGGGGCCATCCACCACGATCTCTCGGAGGTGCTTTTCTCCACTGAGGACGTGCTCGATGGTGTAGGCCGGGGTCAGGTTGAGGAGGACGTCGATGTTGGCCAAGCCCAGATCGGCATCCAGGAGGTAGACCTGACGCCCCTTTTCTGCAAGCGCACAGGCCAGGTTGATCGACACGTTGGTCTTCCCGACGCCGCCCTTGCCACTGGTCACGCTCAGGACCCGTGCTTTTCTTGTCGGAAGAGAGGTTTCGTGAACGATGCGCCTGAGCGAACTGGCTTGGTCCATGGTCATCGCCGGGTCCAGCTGCTCGCTCAGGAGCCCGAAATGTTGAGGAGCAGGTCAACCAGGCGCTCCTTGGTTGCCATTTCGATGTCCTCGGGAACCTTTTGGCCAGTGGTCAGGAAGGAGATCGGCTTCTTGAAGCGGATCACATGGTTGAACAGGGAGCCGTAGCCGGAGCTTTCATCCAGCTTGGTGAAGACCACGCCCTCGATCGGCATGGATCCAAAGCGGCGGGTGATCTCGTTGAGGTCGTTGTCCTTGGTGGTGGCGCTCAGGACGAGGAGGTTGTGGATGCGTCCTCGCTCATCGAAGATGTTGCGCAGCTCGAACATCTGCCCCTCGTCACGCTGCGAGCATCCTCCGGTGTCGATGATCACGACCTCGTAGTCCGAGTAGCTCTCGATCGCCTTGTCCATCTCCTCCTTGCTGGAGACGGTGCTCAGCGGGACGTTGATGATCTTGGCGTAGGTCCGGAGCTGCTCGACCGCGGCAATCCGGAAGGTGTCGATGGTGATCAGGGCGACCTTGCGCTTGTAGCGCAGCATCTGCTCCGAGGCAATCTTGGCTGCAGTGGTGGTCTTGCCCACGCCGGTGGGACCGATCAGCGCCACGATCTTCTGGTTCCCGGAGATCGACTCAATGCCTCGTGAGGTCTTGAGGACCTTCATCAGCATTCGGGCGACAAAGATCTTCACATACGAGAAGTTCTGCAGGTCCTCTTCGGTGATGTTTTTCTGCGCCTCAAGCACCAGACGTCGGGCAAACTTCTCCTCCATCCCGCCAAACTTCATCTGCTGGTAGATGACCATCAGGTTCTCGGAGAGGTTGAGGTCTTCCTGGACGGTGTTCCGGGAAGCCATCAGGTGCAGCATGTGCCGCATCTCGCCCAACTCGTGCTTGAGCTGCGTGACCGAATAGTCTTCGTAGGCGCTGTTCTTGGTGCTCATCTCCTGCACCAGCTCGCGCAGGCTCTGGATCTCCTGTCGCAGCGGAATCAGGGCTTTTTGAGGGTCGATCCCTGCCGAAGGCGTTGCCGGAGCGGCTCCTCCGGAGGCCGGAGTTTCCGGAAGCCCTCCTCCTGCAACCGGGGGCTTGTAGGTCGCAGGAGCCTTGGTCTTGGTCAAGACATCACCTCCTGCCTTGCGGTCATCCTTGGCGGCAGTGACCTCCAACATGGTCTTGCCGAACAGCCCAAAGGTGCCACGGCCTTCCTTGACCTGTCGAGTGGAGACGATTACAGCGTCAGGACCGAGGTCGCGCTTGATCATCTGCAGCGCTTCCTGAATGTTGTTGACGCGATAACGCTTGAGATTCATGGGGTGATCCAGTTTGGATTAGTCAGCATCCTCGACATCATTCGCCTCCTTGCAGTTCCACCATCCCCAGCGCTTCAATCCGAACATCCTGAGCGACCTCATTGTGCGAGAGGACGATCAGGTTGGGCAGGAAGCGCTCCACCAGACGCCGCACGTGCGGACGGATCAGGGGGGAGCAGAGCAGAACCGGTTGATAGTTGTTCAAGGTAAAGCGCTCCATCATGGAGTCGATGCCGTTGATGATCATCTGGGCTACCGCCGGGCTCAATCCGAGGTAGGCCCCTTGTCCGGAATCCTGAATGGAGTTGGCGATCTGATTTTCCAACTCCTGGGAAAGGGTGATCAGCGGCAGCATTCCGTCCGGAGTCTGATACTGCCGTGTGATTTGCCGAGACAGTGATTGGCGAACGTGTTCTGTCAGCAAGTCGGGTTCCTTGGTGACATACGCCGCATCTGCCAGAGTCTCCAGGACGGTGTGCAGGTCTCGGATGGAGACCTGTTCGCGGAGCAGATTCTGAAGCACTTTCTGCACTGCGCCCAGGGGCAACAGTCCCGGAATGAGTTCCTCCACCACTTTGGGTTCGGCCTTGGCAAAACTATCCAGCAGTTTTTGTGCCTCTTGCCTTCCAATGAACTCATGTGAGTGCGTTTTCAGGATTTCCGTGATGTGTGTCGCGAGCACCGTGGGCAGGTCGACGACCGTGTATCCGGCAAATTGAGCACGCTCCTCATCCTCTGACGCGATCCACACGGCAGGCAGTCCAAACGCCGGCTCGACCGTATCCACTCCGGGGATGTCCTCATCCACCTCGCCGGTCTTCATGGCCAGGAAGTGCCCGACCATCAGCTCTGAGCGAGCGACCTCGATGCCCTTGATGGTGATTGAATACTCTCCGGGAGAGAGCTCGAGGTTATCCTTGATGTGCAGCGGAGGCACAATGAAACCGAAGTCCAGCGCCATCTGACGTCGGATGGCCTTGACGCGCTTGAGCAACTCTCCGTCCTGCTCCTCGTCCACCAGCGGGATCAACCCGTACCCCAGCTCCAATCCCAAAACATCGATCGGCAGGAGCGAGGCGATGTCCTCTGGCTCCTCCGAGAGCTCCTGTTGCAGCTGGAGCTCATTTTCCGACTCCAGCTGAAGAGCGGCTTCTGCGCTTTGACGCTTGCTGGCCGTGGCCATGGCAAAGGTGGCCAACGCCAGCAGCAGGAAGGGCACGAAGGGCAGCCCGGGGATGAGGGCAAAGGCCGTCAGGACAAACGTTGCCACGTAGAGGGCCTGGACGTTGCCAAAGACCTGGGCCTTGAGGTCGACCGAGAGCTTGTTCTCCGCCGAGGCCTTGGTGACCGCGACACCGGCGGCGATGGAGATGATCAGCGCCGGAATCTGGGAAACCAGACCGTCCCCGACCGTCAGGGTCGCGTACGACTGGAAGGCGTCGGAGGCAGTCATCCCAAACTGGGTGATTCCAACCAGCAGCCCGCCCAGGATGTTGATGGACGTGATGATCAAGCCGGCAATGGCGTCTCCGCGCACGAACTTGCTCGCACCGTCCAGGGCTCCGAAGTAGTCGGACTCTCGCTGAATGCGGGAGCGCCGATCCTTGGCCTCTTTCTCGTCAATCAGCCCGGCGTTCAGGTCGGCGTCGATGGCCATCTGCTTTCCGGGCATGGCGTCCAAGGTGAAACGCGCGGCGACCTCGGCAATACGCCCGGTACCCTTGGTGATGACCACAAAGTTGATGATGACCAGAATCAGGAAGACGATGATCCCGACGATGACGTTTCCCCCGACAACGAACTCTCCAAACGACTTGATGATCGCTCCGGCGGCTCCTGGACCCTGGTTCCCGTTGAGCAGGATGAGTCGAGTAGAGGCGACGTTGAGCGATAGCCTGAAGAGCGTGGAGATCAGCAGGACGGTGGGAAACGAGGAGAAGTCCAGCGCGCTGGTGCTGAAGAGGGCCACGAAGAGGATCAGCACCCCGATCGTGATGCTCATTGCGATGAGCAGGTCGAGCAGGATCTCCGGAAGGGGCACCACCATGATCAGCAAAACGCCGATCACTCCGGCCGCAAGGACAACGTCGGAGTTGCGGATCAGCGATTGAGGCGCTGTGCTGGAACTGGTGGCCAAAGTGGTTCTCTTTTGTGATTAAGGATGGGGACTGCCCTTGGACGATTTGCCAAGTATAGTTTCCTATCTGTGCCCCCGGGAAATCTCAAGCTTATTGGCGATCAGGGCTGTGGTCGGTCAGCGTCGCCCACGCAGTCGATAGATTTGCGCCAGGATCTCGGCGACGGCCTTGTAGAATCGTTCCGGGATGGATTCTCCAATCTCCACTCCAGCATACAATTCACGGGCCAGAGCCGGCTTCTCGATGATGGGGACGCTGTTTTCCCGGGCCACCGTCCGCATGCGCAGTGCCAGGAAGTCCATCCCCTTCGCGGTGACCTGAGGGGCGCTCATGACCTCCCGGTCGTACTTCAGAGCCACCGCGAAGTGAGTCGGGTTGACCACCAGGGCGTCGGCCTTGGGGACCTCCTGCATCATGCGGGCATTGGACATCTCCCGCTGAATCTGGCGAATCCGGGACTTGAGCTGCGGGTCCCCCTCCGTCTCCTTGTTCTCCTCCTTCATCTCCTGCTTGGTCATCATCAGCTGTTGCTCATGGTACCAGCGCTGATAGAAGACGTCGAAGATCGCGATGGCCAACAGCGCCAGCACGATCTTGCCCGTGATGATGGCGATGGCTTCAAAGTTGAAAATGATGATCTCTTCCGGAGGGACCACGGACAGTCCGTTCATCTGGACCATCATGTCCTGGAAGCTCAGGTAGCCGATGACTCCGACAATGACCAGCTTGGCCATGCTCTTCATGAAATCGGCGATCGCCTGGCTGGAGAAGAGGCGCTTGATCCCGCTGAGCGGGCTCAGTCGCTCAAGTTTGGGGACCAGCGGCTTGCCGGTGATCTGGAAGCCGACCTGGACGGCAGAGAGCAGGATCCCGAGCGCCAGCAGGACCAGCGCCAGCAACGCCAGCACCGGGAGCACCGGCAGAAAGGCGGCCCCCAACTCTCCGGCGAGAAAATGCACCGTGAAGTCCTGCTCCATCGCAATTCGGGTGAACCCGGAGTGCATCATCTCCTGAATGGACTCCATGAAAAAGGAGCTGGTGGCGAAGAGCAGCAGCGCCGCCCCGCCCAGCATGAACGAGGAGGTCAGCTCCTTGCTGAAAGCGACCTGGCCTTCGTCACGTGCCTTCTGACGCCGACGCTCAGTCGGCGCCTCCGTTTTTTCCTGGTCTTGCTGTTCTGCCAAGGGGGTCCTTCACTCAGGAGCCTGGAAGCGCGAGCACACGCATCGCTTCCAGAAGTTGATTGTCCAACATCCCAAACATCTGACGCAAGGCCTGAACAAAGAAGGGCATGCCGAGCGTCAGGAAGAGGAAGCCGAGCATGAGCGTCAGGGGGAAGCCGACCACAAACACCTGGATCTGTGGAACGGCTCGAGAGAGGAGAGCGATGATCAGGTTGGCCAGAAAGAGCGAAACGATCAGAGGTGCTCCAAGCTGAAAGCCGATGGAGAACACCCCGGAGGTCAACTGAACCATCATCTGCATCAACTCCTTGTTGACTTGTGCCCCGCCGGCGGGGAGCACCTCGTAGCTGCGGATCATCGCCTGAATCAGCATGAGGTGCCCGTCCAGAACAAGAAAGACCAGCGTGGCCACGATGTTTTCAAACTGACCAATCAGTGAGACTTGCTGCTGAGACTGAGGGTCGAAGACATTGGCCATGCTCAAGCCCATCTGCAGACCGATCAGGCTCCCGGCAAATTCCACGGCAGCGAACATGATCCGCCCAAGAAATCCGAGCACCAGGCCAATCAGCAGCTCGCCCATGATCAGCAACACGTACTCTGCAGGCTGATTGGGCGCGGCAGGCAGTCGGGGAACAAACGGCGTGACAATCAGCGCGAGCCCAAGAGCCATGGCGATCTTGGCCTGAGGAGGGATGTTGCTGCTCCCCAGGACGGGGGCAGACAGCATGATTCCTCCAATGCGGATCAGCACCAGAATGAACCCCAGCATCTGGGATGCATCATAATTGAGCAGATCCGCCATTGAGCTTAATCCTCGCGCAAGCTGTAGCCGGAGAGTGAGTCTCGAGAGTAGCTTCCGGATCCGGAGCGCTCCTGTTCCTGCTGGCAGGCCACGCACATGCGGGCCAAGGGCATCACGACCAGGCGCTTCTTGGGGATCTCATCCCCGCACTCCTCGCAGTAGCCATACTCCCCCAGCCCAATCCGGTTGAGGGCCTCCTCAATCTCTTCCAGGTGCAGCCGCTCACGATCCTGAAGCATCAATCGCATCTCATGTTCCTGAGATTCCACGGAATGATCGATGTCGTCTCCGATGTCTCTTCGGGAAACGTCAATCTCTTCAGCTCGCAGATCGCGCAATTCCGAGAGGATCTCTTCTTTTTGAGCTAATAACAACTGCTTGATATCGTTCATAAATCTCCTAAAACTCCGCTGGGGCTCCATTGAGCGGAACACACAAAAGCATGCTAGAATTGCAAATTACAACCCAAAATCAAGAGCTTTTTTTGAAAAAGCGACAGCATAAAACCCCATCCGCTCTGAATCGGTCATCATCTCCAGGGCTCCCGCGGGGGTTTGCCACAGGCTCTCCGGAGCAAACTGATGCACCGGGAGCAGGTCAAACTCCGGATGCTGCTCCAGAAACCAGCGGGCCTGATCGGCATTCTCCTCAGGCTCGAGAGAGCACGTTGCATAGATCAAGCGCCCCTGTGGAGCCACCAGGCGTGCCGCCTCATTGAGCAGCTGGCGCTGCAAGGGCACCGCCGCAAGCAGCTCCTCTGCAGAGCGGCTCCATTTGATGTCCGGATTCTTGCGGATCGTCCCGGTGGAGGAACACGGCACATCCAGCAGAACCCAGTCAAAAGACCGGTCGTCAAAAGGCGTTTTTGTTCCGTCGACCTCCTGGACCGAGACCCCGGGAAATCCCATCCGCTGCAGGTTCTGCCGAAGCGGAGCGAGGCGCTCTCCAGAGACGTCGCAGAGGGTCAGATCCTGCAGCTCCGGATTGCGGCACAGCACCCCCAGAGACTTCCCTCCTGGAGCGGCGCACAGGTCAGCCCCTCGTCCTTGAAACAACGGAGCAAACGCATCCAGAAAGATCTGGGACGAGACGTCCTGCACCCAGCACCCGCCCTGCACCCAGACCTCCGTCTGCCAGACCGGAGCCCCGGACTGCCCGGTGACCTTCAAGGCTGCGAGATGCTCCGGGTGAGCCTCCGAGGTGACGCCTTCTTTTTCCAGCTCGCTCTGGAGGTGTTCCCGGCTCCAGTTTGCTCCCGGAGCCAGGGTGATTCCGGTGAATGCGTTGTTGCTCTCACACAGCCGGGCCGTGAGGTCGGCACCCCACTGCTGCTCCCAGCGCTCAACCATCCAGTCCGGATGAGAGGTCCGCAGGGCGAGCGGGAAGCGCTCCAGCTGCAAACGTCCGGAGTCACGGTCGCGCTGAAGTGTGCGGAGGACGCCGTTGACCATCCCTGCCGCCCGGGGATGTTTCAGCCGTCGGGTCAGACCAACCGCCTCGTTGAGCGTTGCGTGGTCCGGAACGCGGTCCAGCCAGAGCAACTCCAGCGTCCCGAGCAGCAAGATCGCCTCGGGGATGGGGTTCAGACGAATGCCTGGGTGAAGGCGTTCTTGAACCAGGTGACGAAGCAGGCGGTGGTGACGCAACAGCCCTTGAAGCATCTGGGTGAAGAGGCGGCGATCCAGCTCCGACCAGTCTCCTGGAGGCTCCGGAGGGCGCTGCCTCCTACGGGAAAACTCCGAAAAAGCTTGCAGCACGGCTTCACGAATCGAAAGCTGAGGAGACCTTTGCGGTGGCGAAGTTGCTGAGGTCCTCCTCCTGCGAGGACGCTGTTTTCCCTCTTTTACACTCATCTACGGTCCATGAAACGTTTGCTCTTCCTTCTGTTTTTTTGGGGAAGCGGGGTCCCGTTGCTCCACAGCGCCGACTTGCTGTACAGCGGCTTGGAGCTGACTTACGATCACTTCAATTTCAAGCGCCAGGAGGTGACCGGACGGAGCGTGTTCCGCTACTCGGCGCTTGAGGAGTCCGGACTCAAGCTGTTGCTGGAGGACAACGAGAACACCAAGCCTGATGGCGAAGTGTACCTGCGGAAGACTGTCCGCTACCAGTTGGGCTCCCTGCAGGCCACGCACTACACCGAGGAGGATCTCCGGAAGTCGCTGCGCATTGAGAACCAATATCTCCCAGGCCTGATCCGCTCTCGCCTGAGTGAAAAGGGACAGGTCAAGGAGTTCGAGCTTCAGGTCCCGAAAAGCGGGGTCGTCCCGTTTGAGACAGTGCTGCTGTTCCTGCGACAGCGCTGGCAGGAAATTGGAGCAGGTCGGCCCCTGAAGATGAGCCTCTACCTCCCGGCGCTGGCCTTTGAGCTGGAGCGCAGCGGCATGCCCCGTTCGATGAGCCTGATCCGCATGGTCGTGGAGTCTCAGGGCACCGAGACCGTGGACTCGGTGCTGGGGCGGGTCTCCGCTGTGCGCTTGCTGGCCTATCCGGAGTCCGCGATGCTGCGTCTGCTGCTGCCCAAGTCCAAGACGCACTTCCGATTCCTGATCCTGCAGGAGGCTCCTCACTGGATTCTGGAGTTTGAGGAAGGAGAGACGCGTCACCAACTCAAAAAAGTCGTC
>JAYPUA010000065.1:0-14850 GCA_038133845.1 Deltaproteobacteria bacterium | reverse complement strand
CTCCCGGTACTCGCAGAGTTTGCACAGATTGCCTACTTTGCCTTCCAGAACCGCGAGTTGATCCGGGCCACCAAGGACGGCATCCACGAGATCCTCAAGCTGGCCAAGAAGACCATTGACGCAGCAGTCTTGGTCAACCCACGATACAACCGTCTGCAGATGAAGATTCAGATGGCCCTGAATCAGATTGAGAAGAAGGGGAGAAGGGGGTAGGAGCGGTTCCCAGCTCAGCCGGGAACCTGAAGGGAGAGGTCAGCGCTTCTCGAGGCTGCGAACAATCTGTTCCACCATCTGCGGGAGCGTTTTGGCGAGTGCCTTTTCCACAGCGCGATAGATCATATCCTCGACCAGCTTTTCAATCTGTCCACGGGTGATTCCCAGTGCCTCGTCCATTGGACTGCTTGCTGAACTTGCAGAAGAGGAGGGGCTCGTCGCCTCTTCGGGTTCTGCGCTCGCGGCATCGGGTCGGTATTCCGGAGTCTCACTGTAGCGCTCGTACTCCAGGAACGCCTGCTCGGCATCATCCCAGCTTTCGAAGGTCTGCATCTCTGCCGCAATTTGCAGCTCCTCCTCAAGCTCCTCCTCATCGGCAATCGCTTCTCCAAGAGAAGGCAACTCCCCGGTTCCGGTGATCTCTTCCAGGTCCTCTTCGTCCAAGTAGCCCTCCAGAGAGCGGAGCACGAAGTCTCTGATCCCGTCACGGGCAACGCTCCAGTCGTCCTCACCTTCTGCAAAACCATCGCTAAAGCCGGCTCCGGGCTCTTCTTCAAGCGGGTCCATCTCGTCTTGAAGCTCCTGCATGTCTCGGTCAAGAGCTTCGAGTTCCTGCAGCCCTTCTTCGTCCAGGATCGGGCTGACGAACTCCGCCTCCTCCTGAGCATCCAGCGCCTCCACGATGTCATGCTCCGCCTCGCTCACCTCGTCCTGATATCCCGCCTCGATTTCATCCATCGAGGAGATCTCCATCAACTCCTCCGGCGACGGAATTCCACTGTTCGGATCATGGGAGGCATCGCCTCCGATCAGGTAGTTGTCCCAGGCGTTCTCCTGATTGCCCGGGTCTGCAGAGATCGAGACCAGCTCGTCATCTCGGGTCCCACTCGTGTCGGCAGCCGCAGAAGCCGAGGTCGCAGAAGCCGGGGAGATCCCCGGTGCGATCAGCCCTCCGGCAGGTTCCGGGGCCGCAAACTCACCGGCATCACTGAAATCATCCTCCGGGAAGTCATCCAGGCCGGAATCGAAATCTTCGGAGGACATCTCCAACTCATCATCAAACTCTCCGGACTCGGAGATCACTCCCAGCCCTTCATCACCCAGAGGATCAGAGAATTCATCCAGCTCCGGAGCGGTGCCGAGGGGTTCCTCAGCTCCCATGGAGAGCGTCGAAGCAGCCCCGGGATTTTCCAGGTTGATGTCAATGACTCTGGAGGAGGAGAAAGAACTCCCGTTCGCACGGGGAGAGGTCAAGGTCGTAGCTTCCATATCAGTTTCCAGGGAATCGTCTAGAGAATCAGTAGACAGTGTCTCTTCAGTTGCGGACAGGTCTTCCAGATCGTAATCGTCCGAAGCGCCCAGGTGCTGCATCGCCAGTTGATCATCAAGGTCAGAGCTGCCCAGGCTGCTGGGGGGAGCCGCCAGGTCGTCTTCCGTGGCTTCCTGCTCTTCGCCCAGTTCCAGGGGCTCCCAATCCTCCGTGTCGGAGAACGGCTCATTGAGCTCCTCATCCGAGACCGGGATCGCCTCCACCGATTCGGATACGGGCTCCAGGATCAGGTCATCGTCCTCAAGCTCAAGAGAATCCTCATCCAAGGACAAGAGAACGTCATCGTCTTCCACGAATCCCGAGGAGCTGCCGTTCATTGTCTTTTCATTCATGACATCCCTGATCTGCTGTTGAAGGAGAGAGGACAACCGAGGGTCGGGTTCACCTGGTTCCTGAGCAAAAAAGCTCTCAAGGGTCACCGTCGCGGTCTGAAACGAGTTCGGCCTTCCTTGCGAACTCTCCCCTGCATCCTCGGCGATCTCGCTCGAAAAATCAACTTCCGGTGCATCCAAAACTTCAGGGGGGTCTTGCTGGATGAGCTCCAGCAATTCGGAATCAAAGATCCGGGCCTCATCCAGCGGCAACGGATCGCTCTGGCGGTTGGCCTCAACCAGGGTGCGAGCCAAGGTGCGCGAGAGGTGTTGACCGATTTGCTCGTGAAACAGCTGGGCCTCAAACGGCTTCCGAAGGTGTCCAACAATGCCGAACTGGCTCAAGGCGCTCTCGTCCAGAGGGTCCCGGCCATTGAGCAGAAGGATCAGGGGGATGTCCCGAAACTGCGAGTCGCTCTTCAGAGAGCGGCAGACCCGATAATCCCGCAGGCGGTCACTGTTGCTCAGAAAGATCAGATCCGGGCGGACTCTTCTTGCCTGCTGGAGGAACTTCTCCGGGTTCAACTCCTGATGGAGCGACAGCAGTCCTGAGGGCAACGTGGAGGCAATCATTCCCTGGATTGCCGGGCTTTCTTCCAGAATGAGAATCGATTTCTGCATCCGTACCTGAGTGAAGGAAAGGCAGTTTCACTATGCCTGATGCAAAGCGGGTTCCATACCAGCCGAGGCATGGCAGATGCTCGGAATTGCTTTGAGGTTCTCCTTCAAGGAGGGTATTTTGATCGCTTTACTTGTCTTCCGGCACACCATGCCCTGGCTGATCTCCCGTTACGTCGCATCCGAGTTCCTCCGCTTCTTCACGCTGTTGCTGTCAGCGTTCGTGATGATGATTCTGGTCGGGAACGTCTTCAACCACCTCTCCGACATTTTTGCCGACTGGGCAGGCTTCCTCCGTTTTCTCCAGGAGACAGTACTCCAGTTGCCCATGATCCTGGAGTTGGTGATTCCGGTGACCATTCTGCTGGCGACCATTGCCGCGTTTGGCTCTTTGAACAAGACCTCGGAGATCACCGCGCTTTACGCTTCCGGAATTGGAGGCTGGACGCTGATCACTCCGATTCTGCTGCTGTCCATTCTGGTGGGGCTCGCCAATTATGGAGTGCAGCACTATGCTGTGCCGTGGATGAAGGCTCAGTGGGAGCCCGAGGAGGCCCGAGAGCGGATGACGTCCCTCTGGCGCGTCAGCGGCGCAGACAGCCTGTACCACATCGGGCTCCGTACCGCAGAGTCGAAACTCCGGGAGGTCACGCTCTTTCGCTGGAGCCCAGAGACCTATGCTCTTGAAGAGCGAGTCCTGTTCAACTCCGGAGCCTTGCAGGACGAACAGTGGACGTTTAAGCAGGTCGAGCAGAATCGCTTCAGGCCCGGAAGCATGAGCATCCAGGAGTCGGACTCCTTGCAGATCAAGCAAGCGGACTTTCCTTCCGTGAATCTGAGTCAGTCCCTGAATCCTCACTATCTCCCTCTTGAGGTCCTCTACCAGGAGGCGCTCCGGATGCAGGAGGAGGGACAGAACGTCGCCCGGTACTGGGTGGAGCTGCACCAGAAGTTTTCATACCACGTCGCCCTGATTGTCATGGCGCTGATCGGGTTTGCCCTCTCCGCTTCACATGGACGGCGGGGCACGACCGCCGAGTCGCTCGCCCTGAGTTGCCTGCTGGGGATCCTGTTTTGGATGCTCAACCAGATCTTTCTGGCGTTGGGGAGTACCGGACTGCTCGCTCCGTGGTTGGCTGCCTGGGGAAACAGCCTCCTCTTTCTGGGGCTTGCGCTGTTGCTTTTAGGGAGGAATCGGCTCTGACACGGTGCCCTCCGGAGAGAGCACCGTCACCGCGACTGGGAGGGATTAGAGGAAGTTCTCTGCTGGAGCGTAGTTGTATCCCAGGGAGGAGGCCACACCTTCACAGGTGACGCTTCCGGCGTGGGTGTTCAGCCCCAGCGCCAGGGCCCGGTCCTCCCGGCAGGCTTCTTGCCAACCTCGATTGGCCAGCTGAATGGCATACGGCAAGGTGACGTTGGTCAAGGCCAGCGTGGAGGTCCGGGGCACGGCTCCCGGCATGTTTCCTACCGAGTAGTGCACCACGCCATGCTTTTCGTAGATCGGGTCGTTGTGATAGGTGACCCGGTCAATCGTCTCGATACACCCGCCCTGGTCGATCGCCACATCGACAATCACCGAACCAGGCTGCATGGTCTTCACCATCTCTTCACTGACCAGATGCGGCGCCTTGGTTCCGGGGATCAGCACGCCTCCGACCAGCAGGTCCGCGTGCCGCACGGCCTGGGCGATGTTGTGGCTGTTGGACATCAAGGTCTTCACGCGCCCCATGAACACGTCGTCCAGGTAGCGCAACCGCTCGGCGCTGATGTCAAGGATCGTCACTGCAGCACCCAACCCCACGGCCATCTTGGCCGAGTTGATGCCTACCACGCCCCCTCCGAGGATCACTACACGTCCGGGGGGCACACCCGGGACACCGCCCAGCAGTACGCCTCGTCCGCCCTGAGGCTTCTCCAGAAAACGCGCCCCGATCTGAACAGCCATCCGCCCGGCGACCTCACTCATTGGGGTCAGCAGCGGGAGGCCTCCGTCAGACAATTGCACGGTCTCGTAGGCCACCGCAGTCACTTTGGAGTCCACCAGAGCCTGAGTCAGCGGCCCCTCGGCAGCCAAGTGCAGGTAGGTGTAAAGCAGGAGGTCCTCCCGAAAGTAGCCAAACTCTGCGGCCAGCGGTTCCTTCACCTTGATCACCATCTCGTTGGCCCAAGCCTCCTGGGCAGAGCCCACCAGGGTCGCTCCAGCCGCTTGATAGTCGGCATCAGGGAACCCGCTCCCTTCCCCGGCTCCAGCCTCGACCTGAACCTGATGCCCGTGTCGGGTCAACTCGGCAACTCCTGCAGGAGTCATCCCGACCCGATTTTCCATTGTCTTGATTTCCTTGGGAACTCCAATTCTCATTGCTGCCTCTAAATCTCTCTTTTGTGTTTGGCGGTCTCTAAAGCTTTTTGGGGCGACGGCCTCTGGCCAGAGACGTCTCCAGGCCAGAGGGTCCGGCTTAGTTGAGCGCTTGGTTCATCGCGTTCTGCAGCGCTTCCACCATGCGGTCGGCGTCCACCTCCTGAAGCACCAGGGGCGGAGCCATGATCAGCACGTTGCTCCGTCCGGGGACGGTGTTTCCGTTTCGCCCAATCAACACCCCGTTCTGCTGACAGTGCGCAACAATCCCGCCGACTTTTCCTCCGTCCAGCGGTTGCTTCGTCTCACGGTCTGCCACCAGTTCGACTCCCATCAGCAGCCCCTTGCCCCGGATGTCTCCCACCCACGGGTGCGCGCCCAGGGCTTCCCGGAGCAGGTTCAGGGTGTACTCTCCCATCTTGCGGGCATTCTCCGGGAGGTTCTCCTCTTCCAGAATCTGAATGTTCCGACGCCCCACCGCTGTGGCTACCGGGTGTCCACCATAGGTATTGATCTGCCGGAAATGATTCAACCCGGAGGGATCTCCGTAGAACTTCTCGAAGATGTGGTCCTGGACCATCGTCGCGGCCAGCGGCATGTATCCACTGGAGATGCCCTTGGCAAAGGTGAAGATGTCGGCAAAAGTGTTCCAGTTCTGGTGTCCGAACATGCGTCCGGTGCGGCCGAATCCGGAGACGACCTCGTCGAAGATCAGCAGCACTCCGTAGCGATCACAGATCTCACGAACCCGGGGGATGTAGTTGTCTGGCGGAACCAGAATGCCTCCCCCGGAGATCATCGGCTCCATGATGAAGGCCGCAACGGTCTCTGCGCCCTCGTGGATGATGGTCTCCTCAAGCATCCGGGCACACTCCTCCCCATGCTCCTCGGCAGTGAGCTTCGGATGGGCCCGATACGGATAGGGCGGCATGATGTGCAGGAATCCGGGAGGCATGGGGTCATAGCCCATCTTCCGCTCAGCCTGACCGGTTGCCGCCATCGCGGCCATCGTGTTGCCGTGGTAGGCTCTATGTCGCGAGATGATCTTGTAGCGGCGCTCCCCTCCGGACTTTCCGGACTGCAGGTGGTACTGTCGGGCAATCTTGAAGGCGACCTCGTTGGCCTCGGAGCCGCTGCTGGAGAAGTAGACGTGTCCTTGCAGGCCCAGCATTTCCTTGAGCTTGTCGGCCAATTCTACGGCAGGGCCATGCGTCATGATCGGCGCGAGGTAGGCCATGTGCTCCATCTGCTCCTTCGCAACCTCCGCCAACTCGGTGCGTCCGTAGCCCACGTTCACACACCAGAGCCCCGCGAGTCCATCCAGGTAGGTCTTTCCATCCTGATCGGAGATGTAGCACCCCTTGGCCTGCACCATGCGTTTGGCCGGCTTGTCCTTGAAGAGCTGGTGCTGCGTCATCGGACGCCAGAGGCTGTCTTGTGTCAGGTTCTCCATGGTTCCTCTTTGATTGATTTTTCAGGCAGGTCGTGGCTCCGAGGTTTCCCCCGGAGCTTGGATCATTACACGGACTGCTTGTACTTGTCCAGCATCCGAACGGGCTTCTTGAGCGCATCACGGCGGAAGGGTTCGGCGAGCACATTCTTGCCGCCTTCGATCACGCCTTCGATCACACAGGGCTTTCCGGAAGCGACCGCTTCGCGCACCACGTCCTGGACGTCGTTGTAGTCCTCCACCCGGAAACCCAGGGCGCCCATGTCCTTGGCCAACTGCGCATAGTTCGGGTTTTCGCGAAGGTTGGTGCCCAGGTAGCGGTCTCCGTAGAAATCAACCTGGTTCTTCTTCTCGGCACCCCACTCCAGGTTGTTGGCTACCACGGCAATGACCGGGATGTCCTCACGGACGGCGGTCATCACCTCGGAGAGGCCGCTGATGCCCCATGCCCCGTCCCCCTGGAAGGCAAACACCGGCTTGTCCGGACGCCCCATCTTGGCACCGAGCGCCGCTCCGTAGGCAAAGCCGCAGTTGCCCCAGCTGAGCGCCGCCAAGAACTGGCGGTTGTCGGTGAAGGTAAAGTAGCTGTTGGACATGGAGCAGTTGTTTCCAATGTCGGTGCTGACGATGGCTCCTTCCGGCATCGCTGCCGACAGTTCCCGCAGGAACCTCCGGGGATGCATCAGCTTGTTGGTCGACGTGGACCAGCCTTCTTTCTCGTCTTCCCAGATCTGCTTCTCCCGAGAGACGGCTTCCAGGACATCCGGATTGAGTTCAAGTCCTGGCTTGAGCGCCCGCAACTCCTGCAGCAAGGCCGCTGTGAACTCCTTGACATCGGCCAGGCAGGCCAGGTCCACCCGGCGTGTCAGGCCCAGCACCTTGTGGTTGGCGTCGACCTGAATCAGCTTCGCGTCCGCAGGCCAGTACTCCATGTCGTACTGAGGCAGGGTGCCGAACGGCCCGAGCCGGGTTCCGAGGCAGATCACAACGTCCGCCTTGGCAATCGTGCGCATCGCCGCCTTGGAGCCGCAGTATCCGATTGGGCCAAGCGCGAGTGGGTGTTTGTAGGGGAAGGAGTCGTTGTGGAGGTAGGTGTTGATCACCGGCAAGGTCATGTACTCGGCGAGCGCCTTGACCTCTTCAAGAGCGTTGGCCTGGGAGACTCCACCTCCGGCAAGGATCACCGGATTCTTTGCCGCTGCGATCATCTTCGCCGCCGCCTCCAGGTTCTCCCGGGAGCCAGCTCCGACAGAAACGTCCAACGACGGATAGACCTCGTAGTCCGATTCTCCATAAAAGAGATCGCGCGGGATGTTGAGCTGTGTGGGGCCCATGTCGGTCTTCGCACGGTAGAAGCACTGACGAGCGAACTCGGCCATGCGCTCCGAGCGGTTGACGTGTGCCTGATACACCGTCTGCTTCTCAAACATCGGCAGCTGTTCCAGTTCCTGGAAGCCTCCGTGGCCAAGACCCATCGTCCCGGTCTCCGGGGTGATGCAGACCACCGGTGAGTGTGCCCAGAAGGCCGCCGCCATGGCAGAGACAAAGTTCGCGATTCCGGGACCGTTCTGCGCGATGCAGACCTGCGGACGACCGGTGACCCGAGCCATGCCGTCGGCAGCGTGTCCGGCTGCCTGCTCGTGGGCAACAGGGACAAAGCGGATGCCCGCCTGAGGAAAGATGTCCAGCGCATCCATGAATGCGGACCCCACGATTCCATAGACCGTGTCCACACCTTCAGCGACCAGGGTTTCAACCAGAGCTTCACTGGGAGTCATTCTCACTTTTGCCATCGTTTCCTCATGTCTTGAAGTTCACAATCTGAGACTATGAGTCTCACTTTTACGGCAAATCGTACCGAGCCCCTCCTGACAAGTCCAGCAGATTTTCCACAATGGACACTTTTGCGGCGTGCAGGCTTTCTGCTTCGAACTCAAGCCTCCAGAAACTTGGTCAGGTATTCGTAGCGCACCACGTTGAACCACAGGGAAACCCGGGGCATGGGCCAGATGTTCGCCAGCGTGTTTTTGGGGTAAATCTCATAGAACTGCTTGGCGTACTCCGGAGACGCAAACTGATCCGCTCCCAGGACCACCGAGTTGTAACCGTGTCCTCCCCAACCGGCGACCTCTCCGCCGTCAATCGAGCGTCCGGAGATCTCCGGGTCGAGGCAAAAGTCGATGAACGCGTAGGCCTGTTCCAGGTTTTCGGCGCTGTTCGAAAGGCAGATTCCGTAAATCCAGGCCAGCGCTCCCTCCTTGGGAGCCCGAAAGGTCCACGGAGCCTGCTCCCGGATCTTCATGAAGGCCGGCCCCTGCAAGACCTGCCCAAGCACCACTTCGTCCTCCAGCATGATCTGGCGCTGCTCCTCAACGCTCTCCCAGGGCTTGTGGATGCGAGGCTTCCGGGGAATGCAGTAGTCCACGATCGCCTGCCAGACCTGGCGCATCGTCCTCTCGTTGTCATAGGCTCGGCGCAGCTCGCCTTTTTCAAAGCGGCCCTGGGCCTCCAGGATCAACCCGACCCCAAGCATCGCGGTCAGCGGACGCAGGAAGGTCTTCCCGGGAAGCTTCGTCTCCCACAGGTCGACGTAACTGGGGAGCGGGAAGTCTTCAATTTTCTGTTCCGGAGTCCACAGGTCGTGACGCCACATCAGCCCTTCCGTTCCCCAAATGTAAGGGACCCAGTGGGAACCACGGTCAGCAAAACTCCACTCCTCGTCTCCCAATTCCACCATCGCCGGGTTGATCGTCGAGGCGTTGGAAAGCTGTCCGTAATCAATAGGCTGGATCAGGCCCAGCACCTCCCAGATCATGTTCAGCGAGTGTGGAGCACCACAGAGGTCAAAGCCCTTGCCCTTGGAGCCCTTCATGACGTCAATGATCTCCCAACTGGAGGACGCGGGCGTGAAGTTCACCTTCACCTCCGTCTTCTCCTCAAAAGCCTGGATCAGCCCCGGCGGGCAAGCGTCTTCCCAGAGGAGGATGTTCAACTCTCCGGAGGAGGCTCGGGCTCGGGCCGGGAGGATCCAAGGCCCGGTGGCCAGGGCTGCCGAGGCTCCGGCACGACGCAGAAATTGACGCCGTGAACCGAGCGCTTGATCTTCGGAGGAGTTGGAGGAAACCGTGGGGCGCTTCATAAAGGTTTCTCTTGACACAATGCTTAAAATTGAGACTATGAATCCCAGAAATTCCCTCTTTGCCTCTTCAAGTCTCCTTTCAGGAGAGACTCCGGGCGTGAAGGAGTTCCGAGAGTTGAGCTTCGAGAGTGAAGCTCGCTCCGATGCAGGACACAACGCAGGAGCAGGTCACACGCCTGCCCCCATGAAGCTACGCCCGATTGGTAAATGGCACAAGACGAAGGCAGCACGCTGCTGAGATTGCTGGAAATAGTGGAAGCCGTCTCCGTGGGAGACCGTCCCCGAAATCCTACGGAGATCAACGACCAGTTGGGTTATCCCAAGGCCACGATTCACCGCCTGTGCAGTGTGCTCGAGCGTGAAGGCTGGCTGCAGCGCGAGTTGGACGGCAAACGGCTCTCTCCGGGAAGACGCCTGTACCGCATGGCCCTCGGAGTGCTCTCCAGCGAGCAGCATCGGGCACACCGGCACACGGTTCTCGTCCGACTCTCGCGCCTGATCGGCGAAACCTGCAACATCTCGATCCCGGATGGCAGCCAGATGCGCTACATCGACCGAGTCGAGACCCACTGGCCCCTCCGGATGCAGCTTCCGATCGGGTCTCGCGTTCCGCTCTACTGCACCGCCGCCGGGAAGACCTACTTGGCGTCCTTCCCCAAGAGCCGACGCCGGAGCCTCATCGCCGGGCTGGAGTTGCAGCCTCGGGTGGCCAAGACGCTCACCACTCCGGACGCGCTGGAGGCCGAGTTGGAGAAAACCGCGGAGCGAGGCTACGGGCTGGATGACGAGGAGTTTGTCGAGGGCATGGTCTGCGTTGCCGTCCCGATCTACAACGACTCCAAGCAACTCTTCGCGACCCTCTCCTTTCACGCACCAACGTCCCGGATGAGCCTGCAGGAGGCGTTGCAGTTTGTTCCCCAGATGCAGGAAGCCGCACGCGAGTTGGCCGATCCGGAGCAGTGATGCAGGTTCTGGTGCTCAACGCCGGCAGCTCGTCCCTGAAGGCCCAGCTGCTGGAAATGCCTGCGGGAACACCTCGACTGACCGCGCAGTTCGAGCGTCTCGGGACCCCTGAAGCCCAGCTCCGGATGCGCTGGCTCTCCAGATCGGCGTTGGCAGGAGCGCGCGAGGACGCCGCCCCTTACACCCTGAGCACTGCGCTCGCCTTCATCACGGAGATCCTCCAGGACCCCAAAGCCTTCGACCTCCCGGAGTGGGGCCCGGTTGATGCGGTGGGGCATCGGGTGGTTCACGGCGGGAGCTTCTTCCGGGAGACCACGGTGCTTGATTCTGCAGCAGAGGCAGCGCTACGACGCTGTGTCCCGCTCGCGCCCTTGCACAACCCGGCCAACCTGGAGGGCCTCTCGGCCTGTCGGGAGGCCTTTCCCGAGGCACCTCAGGTTGCGGTGCTCGACACCGCCTTTCACCAGACCCTTCCTCCGGAAGCCGCGACCTACCCGCTTCCGTCTCGCCTCCGAGATCCCGATTCCGGCCCTCCGCTGCGCCGCTACGGGTTTCACGGGACCTCGCATCAGTATGTGCTGCGCGAGGTCGCCCGGACCTCGAACCGCGCTCCGGAAGCGCTGAACCTGATCAGCTTCCACCTAGGCAACGGCTGCAGCGCTGCCGCAATTCGGCAAGGACGCTGCGTGGAGACCACGATGGGGCTCACTCCCCTCGGAGGTGTGATGATGGGGACCCGTCCGGGAGACCTGGATCCGGGAGTGCTGCTGCACCTGCTCCGTGAAGGGATCGCTTCAGAAGAGCTGGACCACGTGCTGAACCGGGAGAGCGGGCTCAAGGGGCTCGCCGGGACCAATGACCTGCGTGACGTTCTGGCCTTGCGTGACTCCGGGAGCGCCGACGCAGCCCTGGCCATCGACGTGTTCCTGCACCACCTGCGCAAGACGCTGGGGGCTCTCTGGGCCGTCCTCGGCCAGGTACATGCCGTCGCGTTCACGGGCGGAATCGGAGAGCACGCCCCGGAGGCCCGGAGCCGCTTGCTCGAAGGTTTGGAGGAGTGGGGCGTGGAGTTGGACCTGGAGCGAAATCAGCATCCGGGCTCCGGAGTTGTGGCCTTGCAGCGACCTTCCGGGAGGGTCGCGATCTGGGTTGTGCCGGCCAATGAAGAGTTGGCGATTGCCCAGGAGGTGTTCCGAATTCTTCAAGTCAGGACGGCAACAGCTTCCCCGGATTGAAGAGATTCTGCGGATCCAGCGCCTGCTTGATCTGGCGCATCAGCTCCACAGACTCTCCGTGCTCGGCCTGCATGTAGCGGATCTTGCCCGTCCCGATTCCATGCTCCCCGGTGCAAGTTCCGCCCATCCGCAAGGCCCGTTCAATCAGCCGATCGTTGAGCTGCTGGAAGTGCTGCAGGTCGCTCTCCTCGTGCTCCGGATCGACCAGAAACAGCAGGTGAAAGTTCCCATCTCCCACGTGCCCCACAATGGGGACCGTGAGCCCTGAGGCGTCAATGTCCTGACGTGTCTCCAGGATGCACTCGGCCAGCCGTGAGATCGGGACACAGACATCGGTCGGCCAGCCCTTGGATCCGGGCTTGAGCGCCAGCGCCGCGTAGTAGGCATTGTGCCGAGCCTCCCAGAGCTTCTGCCGTTCCTGCTCCTGAGTGGCCCAGCGGAAGTCGCCTCCTCCATGCTCCTCGGCAATTTCTCCAACGATCTCGGCCTGCTCCGCGACCCAGCGTTCGGTTCCATGAAACTCGAAGAACAGCGTCGGCTGCTCCGGATAGCTGAAGTTGTTGAACTCGTTGATCGCCCGCATCTGCACCTCATCGAGCAGCTCCACCCGCGCGACCGGGATGCCCATCTGAATGATCGGGATCACCGTGTTCACCGCACCCTCCAGCGTCTCGAACGAACAGACGGCCGCCGAGATGGCTTCCGGAATGCCGTGCAGCCGCAGCTGAACCTCCGTGATCACTCCCAGCGTCCCCTCCGAGCCGACAAACAGCCGCGTCAGATCGTACCCGGAGGAAGACTTCCGGGAGCGCGTTCCCGTCTTCAAAATCCGCCCCTCTGCAGTGACCACCGTGAGGCCCAGCACATTCTCCCGCATCGTCCCGTAGCGCACGGCATTCGTCCCGGAAGCCCGAGTGGCGGTCATGCCGCCAATCGAGGCGTCAGCCCCGGGGTCAATTGGGAAAAACAGCCCGGTGTGCCGCAGGTGCTGGTTGAGCTGCTTGCGCGTCACTCCCGCCTGAACCCGGCAGTCCAGGTCGTTCTCGTTGACCTCGAGCACCTGGTTCATTCGTGTCAGGTCCAGGCTGATGCCCCCCTTCAGCGCGGCGACGTGTCCCTCCAGCGAAGTCCCGGTTCCAAAAGGGATCAGCGGCACCTGAAAGCGCATGCAGCTCCGGACAATTGCCGCCACCTCTTCGTTCGTTTCTGCAAAGGCGACCGCATCCGGCGGAGCAACCTCGTGGAACGACTCGTCCTTTCCGTGCTGCTCACGCACTGCCGTCGCGGTGGAAAGCCGATCACCCAAAAGCGCCCCCAACTCTGCAAGGCACTGATCCAGCGCAGTTGACTTCTTGATTTTTTGTGGCAAAGGCATGAGAATCCTCCGGGAGGTGTTTCTAAAAATGGACTCAATGGACTCCAAGGTCGAACACCCTAATCCAAACCCGGTGAAAGTGCTAGACTGCCCTGCTGAGAGTGTACTCGAGTTGAACCATGCCGTTCGGCCAAGCCTGTTGACGTATCAGTTGCAGGGGCCGGGAAGTCCGGGCTCCGGAGAAGAGCGGGCGGCCTGCTCCCAAAACGACAGGGAGGAAGGTCACGATGAGCCGATCCACCAAATCGGCCTCCCAGAATCCCCGGTTGAGCAGTCCGCCGCCCACCAGCCAGATGTTCCCGGAGAGCCCGGCTTGGACGTTCTTCAGCCACTCTTCAGGGGCCTGAGACGTCGTGCTCACGCCCTCCGGAACATGCGCAATTTCCCGGTGGGAAAAGACGACCACACGCTTCCCCGGGTACGGCCACTGCCCGAACGCAGCCACCTGATCGTAGGTTGTGCGCCCCATCACGAGCACCTCGGTGCCGTTCAAGAGCGACGCATAGCCAAAGTCCTCGCTCTCCAGGCGGAACTCCGGACGCTCCAGCCAGTCCAGCGTCCCGTCTTCCGGGGCGATGAATCCGTCAAGGCTGCAGGCGGTGTACAAAATGATTTCAGGCATTTACACTTTAGTTCATGACGTGAAGAGCGTTCCATTGGGCCTTTTGAGGCCCTTGGCAGACCGAACCGCAAGTCTAGCGTCTCTAACAAGCATTTGCCAACTGGAAGGCAGGCCCGTCCCCTGAAGTTCCGGGTTTAAATTTGTATACCGTTTCAGGGGCCTCATGGATACTGATGGCTCGGTTTCAGGTACACGCACAACTTTGCCTCCCCACCTCGAGTTTCTTGGGCTTGAACCTTACCCCCTCTTTCATTCGTCGTCGCATTGAGCACCGTCCTAGCTTGCTCAAAATTGTCGATAACATCGGCTGGCTGTTTCTCGACAAGATCCTGCGCATGGGCGTGGGGCTGTTCGTCGGGGTGTGGATTGCGCGTTATCTCGGGCCGGAGCAGTTTGGTCTGCTCAACTTCGCCACCGCCTTCGTCGGCCTGTTTGGCGCGATCGCCGGTCTTGGGCTGCAAGAAATTGTCGTGCGCGACATCGTGCGAGACCCGACGAGCAAGGAAGAAACACTCGGCACCGCCGCCGTCCTGCAACTGTGTGGTGGTCTGCTCACCTATGGGTTGATCTTGGGCACCATCTTCTGGCTGCGACCGGAAGACATGCTCGCGAAAACACTGGTAGCCATTCTCGGCTCGATGATGCTGTTCAAGGCCAGCGAAGTCGCTGTGTTCTGGTTCGAATCCCAGGTGCAGTCCAAATACACCGTCTGGGTACAAAACAGCGCCTTCCTGCTCTTCGCCGCGATCAAGGTGGCCCTGATCCTGAACCAAGCCCCATTGATCGCCTTTGCCTGGGCGACCATGGCCGAAGCGCTGCTGGTGGCGCTGCTGATGTTCGTTATGCTCGGATTGCACGGGCCGAAGCTGCGACAGTTACGCGCAACCACTGCACGAGCGAAGACGCTGCTCAAAGATAGTTGGCCACTGCTCCTCTCAAGCATCGCGATCCTCATCTACATGAAGATCGACCAAATCATGCTCGGGCAGATGGTGGGCGATGAAGCTGTCGGCATTTATAGCGCAGCGGTGCGGATTAGTGAGGTCTGGTACTTCATCCCAATGACGATTGTGGCCTCGGTGTTCCCCGCAATTCTCGAGGCAAAGAAGCGAAGCGAGATGCAATACTACCAACGCCTGCAGCATCTCTATGACTTGATGGTGTGGTTGTCGGTC
>JAYPUA010000064.1:0-15231 GCA_038133845.1 Deltaproteobacteria bacterium | reverse complement strand
GTCCTGCTCCTCAGTGGAGTGACCCACTGCCCGGAGAGTTGGGCGAAGGAGCATTCGGCACACGACTGCCCCATGCAGACCGACTGTCTGGAGTTGGGAGAGCGCCTGTGCCCGGGATCCTGGGATGCAGGGCTGACCTCACACAGCCCCATCAAGCTGAGGCCTGCGTCTTTATTCTGGACGGTTCCTCCAAGTCTGGAAGTTCCTGCCCCTGCAGTTCTGGAGCGTCCTCCAGGAAATCGTGGAACTCCTCCAAGATACCTTACTTTCCAAGCGTTCCTGATTTGAGAACCGGACCGTTCCGGGTTGTGCAGAACGTCCTGCACCTTTTTCAACTCAGTCCTCCTCTTGGATCATGTCTCAAAAACAAAATCGCCAGCCGCGGCGATCGCTGTGGGCTGCAGGCCTCCTGTTGCTTCCGGTGGTCGGTGGGCTGCTGTACTTTCAACTGAGCCCCTCCGCTCCGCTGGAAGCTCTCGCTCAAAACCCAACGCCCACACAGTTGGAGCAAGGCCGCACCCTGTTTGCCCAAAACTGTGCCGCCTGCCATGGCCCGCAAGCCGTGGGACAACTCCCCAAGTCTCCGAAGGGTGGCATTCAGGCCGATGGGACCTACCTTGCCCCCGCGCTCAATGGGAACGGGCACGCCTGGCATCATCCCAATCAGGTGCTCTTCGAGACCATCAAGCACGGCTCCATTGCCCCGGATTCACCGATGCGCGGATTCTCCGGACGCCTGAATGACGAAGAGATCGTTGCCGTGATCCAGTACTTCAAGTCGCTCTGGCCAGCAACAATCCGGGAGCGGCACATGATGATGATGGAGGGCTCATGAAGCGAACGTTACTCCTTGGAGGGCTCCTGCTTTGGGGCTTGAGCGTCTGGGGACACGGGGATGAGAAACACGAGCCCAAAATCGTTCCGGAGGTCCCGGAGGCCCCAGCAGAAGCGCTCTCACAGCAGCTTGAACCAGAGCTGGCTCCGGTGGTTCCGGTGGAGAAAGAAGAGCCGGCCCCAGAGGCTGAAACCTCGCCTCCCATAGAAGCCGTTCCGAAAGTTGCCCCACTTCTTCAGGCTCCGGAGAGCTCCAAACTGGAGGACGTTCCCGAAATACCGAGCAGCGATGTTTGGGCCTCGCTGGAAGACTTTCCGACGCTGCACCCGCTGGTGGTTCATGTTCCTGTGGTGCTGCTGCCCTTTGCCTTCCTTTTGCTCTTGTTGGAGTTGCGGAAGCCTTCGGAGCCTCCACAGTGGGCCACCACGCTGGCGACGCTCGGAGGAGCTGGCGGCGCACTCGGAGCCAGCTTCGGATTTCATCCGCATGTGGAGTCGCTGTCTCCGCAGGCCTTTGCGGTTCTGGAAGCCCACGACCTCTCGGCCTACACCACTACCGGGCTGGCCCTGGGAGCATCCCTGGTGCTGCTGATTCGTCAAGTCCAAGGGCAGACTCCGGCTCGTCCGCGGTGGACCGTCCTGGGGCTGCTTCTGCTTCTGGGAGCAAGCATCGCCGTAGCGGTCACCGGACATCTCGGTGCCACACTGACCCACCTTCATGAACTTCAACTGGAGTCTTCACCATGAAACTCAACTCAACCATGAGGGCCCTGCTGGCACTAGGCCTTTGGATTTTGCCGAGCCCCCTGCTGCAGGCCCAGCAAGCCAATCAGATGTTCAAGAACCCCGGATGCGCCTGCTGCGATCAATGGGCCGAGCACATGGCCCAAAACGGCTTCACGCTGGAGTCGTCTCCGACTTCCCGGATGAACGAACTCAAGGCGCACCTTGGCATCCCGGAACAGGTGAAAGGGTGTCACACCTCTGTCATTGATGGTCTGATTGTGGAAGGACACGTCCCGGCGGATCTGGTGCAGAGGGTGTTGCGGGAGCGCCCGGAAGGCATCGTCGGAATCGCAGTCCCCGGGATGCCGATGGGCTCCCCAGGAATGGAGGGACCACGCAAGGATGACTATCCCGTGGTGCTGTTTGATTCCTCCGGAGCGGTCATGCTTTACGAGATGCGTTGAGTTTGCTGGGTGGCCGGAGGTCTGAAGCTCGCAGAAGCGAAGGTCTCAGGCGTCCGGAGGGTGGTGGGTGCCCAGAAAATTTTGGGAGTGAATGAGCTGGATCAGCGCCTGAAGGCTCTGGCCGACCGAAGCGTGTGCCGTGGAGAGTTGAGCCGAGGCTTGCGCGTACAGGGACTCGCGGCTGGTCAAAATGCTCCGAAGCTCTTCCATGGCGCGCGGGTTCCCGGCCATTGGACGCTCATCGCCCTGCATCCGAACGCGCTCCATGTGCTCCTCCGGCTCGGCCTTGAGCCAGATCGTGTGGAAGTGCCCAAGCAGGAACCCGAAGGTCTCGGGCTCCGACACGATCCCCCCAGCCACCGCAAGGAGGAGTGACTCGTGGACCTCGGTGAGACGCTCCAGCGCCTGCTGCTCCAAGCGTCGGTATCCCTCCTGCCCATAAAGCGCGATCAGCTCGTAGACGGCCATCCCGCTGGCCTGCTCGATCTCTTCATTGAGTTCAAGAAACGGGAGCTGAAGCTCTTCTCCGGCCAAGCGTCCAAGAGTCGACTTCCCGGCTCCCCGGAGTCCAATCAGCGCCACCCGATGGGCTCGTCGACGTTCCGGATGCTCCGGATCCAACACCTTGCGAACCGCAACGCGCTGTTCCGTCGACGCTTGCCGAAGCAGGCGTGAGAGGTTCTGCAACTCGACATCCCAAGGGTCGCTCTCGCTAAAGAGCCACTGGATGTCGAAATCCAGCGCCTGGGCGATGCGCCAGAGCAGTCCGATGGAGATGTTCCCTTGTCCGGACTCCAGTTGGGCCAAGTAGCGTTGAGATACCCCGGAGCGCTCCGAGAGTTCGCGTCGAGAGATGCGCTTGTGGGTCCGGGACTGCCGCACGCGTATGCCCACCGTCACCAGGAGTGCCTCAACCTGCTCCTCTTCCGTCGACAGTGAGGGACGGGACGGAGCATGTTTTTCAAGAGCCATCGAGTTGGCCATCTTTTTCACTCTGGTAGATCAGGGGGCAGCTTCGGGAACAGGCACCTGGGCTGCAGGTCGCTCCAGGCGGAGCAGGATGTTGAGGATCTCCTCCGGGGGCCTCCGGGGCTGAAGGCTGTCTGCCTGCACAAACACCGAGACAAACTCTCCGTCAAAGCAGAGCGTTGCTCCCTGGAATCCCCGGACTTCGTGACAGATGGAACTGTTCCCCAGCTTGCGCAGAACCACCTCGCACCGCAGGCGATGCCTGGGAGTGACCGGGCTGCGAAAGTTGAGGTTCAGGTTCACAAACGGAGTACCGAACTTGCGATCCAGATTCAGTCGATACCAGTCGACTCCCACATGATGTTCCCACCAAGCGTCGATAGCTTCCAGGGCAAAGTTGGGAATGCGCCCCGTGTAGGCGATCAACGCAGGATCGCAGTCCGCCCAGCTGACACGAATTTCGTGTACAAAGGGAGGAACTGCGTCGGGAGGTGCGTCAGGCATGTCAGTAGGTCTCCATGTGATACCGCCCCTCTTCACGCATCCGTGCACGGACGGTGTCCCATTCCAGGTGATGCTGGCGGGCGATGTCATCCAGCGCCTGCTCGACCCCGACCTCCATGACCTTCAGCCCGCAGACGTAAAGGTAGGTGTGCGGGTCGGACATCGCATTGGCTACGAGATCGGCCGACTCTCGGAGCTTGTCCTGCACGTAGGCCTTCGGCTGGTCCGACATGCGGCTGAAGGCAAAATGCTTGTGCAGGAAGGAGTCCGGCACCTTCTTCAAGGGGCCGAAGTAGGGCAGGGAATCCGGACTTCGCGCTCCGAAGAAGAGGAGCATCGAGTCCTGAGCCTGCGGCTGGGTGCGCTGGCGATGCATGGTGAAGGCCCGGAAGGGAGCAGAGCCCGTTCCCGTGCAGATCATCACCAGCCTGGCCTGAGGATCTTCCGGCATCAGGAAGGTGGAGCCGAAGGGTCCAACCACCTGAACCTCTTCACCGCGCTGCAGGTCACAGAGGTAGTTGGAGCAAAGACCCTGCTCCTCACGCTTGACCGTCAAGGAGAGGTTGTTTACTCCCGGGCGCTCCCCGTCCCGCGGGCTGGAGAGCGAGTAGAGCCGAGGAACGTGCGGCTGGCCATCGGCATCGACTCCGGGGGGAATGATGCCCACACTCTGACCCTCGAGGCGGGGGAAGTAGGTCCCGCCCAGGTCCAGGATGATGTGCCGGATGTCGGTGTCCTCGCCTTCGGCCGTGAGGCGATAGTTGCCCTGAACCACGGCCTTGGCCGGCTTCTTCCGGGAGTAGAGGTTGACCATCGGCTTGGCTGCGGACTCGGGAGCGCGCACCCGACCACCGGCACCGGAGTGGGCCTCTGCCAGCAACGCAGCGATGGCTTCGTCCCCGGCTTCCTCCTCCGAAATTGAGGATTCCTGCTCCGCGTCTGCCGAGAAGGCCTGCTGTTCCGGAAGTTCCATCCAGCCCAGCTGCTCCTCCAGCGTGTAGGCCTGATCCACAACACGCCAGTTGTCAATGGATCCGGTGGGGCACGGAGCGATGCAGTCGAGACAGCCGTTGCACTTCTGTGCATCCACCACCACATTCACGTCATCATGCGTGATGGCGCCGATCGTACAGGCGTCCTCGCAGGTGTGGCAGCGAATGCACAGCTCCGGGTCAATCAGGTGTTGTTTGAACAGTGCGCTCATGATCAGGCCATGTGGATCTTGACGTATTCAAAGTCTCCGGACTGGCTGTCGATCCCAACCTTTGGCGGAGCAATCCAGTCTGCAAACTTCCCGGGCTCCCAGACGGGCTTCATCAGCGAATGCACGAAGTCTCCGTCTGCAGAGTTTGGCAGCCATTCGTCCCGTCGCTTTTGCCACTCCTCCGCCGTGACGACCTCACCGGACGGGGTGATTGGTGCTCCGGCAAAGGTGCCGATCTGGCGGTTGAAGCCTTCATGGGGCAGTGTCAGCTCAAAGTCGATGTTGTGCTTGGCCAGGATCTGGTTCCAGCGTTTCACTCCGCCACGGGCGTCATCGGAGTAGTCATCACGCAGCCGCATGTTGATCGCGGAGATTGCCGGGGCGTCCGTGCGCTCGATCTGCCCATCCCGGAACTCCAGCACCGGGTAGGTCGCGTCCTTGAGCTGGTGATCGTCTTCAAGCTTGTTCTCCCGGTAGCGCCCCTTGAGACCCCAGTTGAAGGAGTTGGCCGCGTTGGTGGAGACCTCCGCTCCAAAGAGGTCCAGCGAGAGCGTGTAGTGCAGGTTGGCCTTCTTCTGAATGGTCGGCAGGTCAATGACACCCAGCTCCCGGACCGCGTTGATGTCGGTCGGATCGGTAATGCCGGCTTCGTTCATGCGCTGACAGGTTCGCTCAATGACCCGACCGACTCCGGTCTCTCCGACAAACATGTGGTGTGCCTCCTCGGTGAGCATGAAGCGGCAGGTCCGGGAGAGCGGATCGAATCCGGACTGAGCCAGGGACTCCAGCTGCATCTTGCCGTCGCGATCCGTGAAGTAGGTGAACATGAAGAACGAGAGCCAGTCCGGGGTCTGTTCGTTGAAGGCTCCAAGCAGTCGGGGCGCATCTTCCGATCCGGAGCGCCGGTTGAGCAGATCGTCGGCCTCCTCTCGCCCGTCGGTTCCGAAGTACTTGTGGAGCAGGTACACCATGGCCCAGAGGTGTCGGCCTTCTTCCACATTGACCTGAAAGAGGTTGCGCATGTCGTAAAGCGACGGGGCGGTTTTTCCAAGGTGGCGCTGCTGCTCCACGGATGCCGGCTCGGTGTCGCCCTGAATGACGATCAGGCGTCTCAGCAGAGCGCGGTACTCTCCAGGGACTTCCTGCCACACCGGCTCGCCATAGTGCTCTCCGCAAGGAATGGTCCGACCTTCGACCTGAGGCGCCAGCAAGATGCCCCAGCGGTAGTCTGGCATGCGCACGTGATCGAACTTGGCCCAGCCTTTCGGGTCCACGCTCACCGCAGTTCGCAGGTACACCAGGCTGTCCTGGAAGCCCTCTGGCCCCAGGTCTTTCCACCAGTTGATGTATCCCGGGTGCCACTTCTCCAGCGCCTTGAGCACTCGTCGGTCGTTGGACAGACCGACGTTGTTGGGAATCAGGGTATCGTAGCTGACATTCATGGTATCCAGCATGGTCTTTCTCGTGTGTGAGGTTGAAGAGGAACTCAGGATCAAACGCGACGCATGTCATACTCACCCCGGTAGCCGCTCCCATAGCGGCGCAGGGCGCCTTTCTCTCCGACCGCGTTCGGGCGCTGGAAGATCCAGTTCTGCCAGGCGGTCAGACGTGCAAAGATCCGGGTCTCCATGGTCTCTGGGCCGGCAAACCGCAGATTGGCCTCCATGCCGGTCATCGAATCAGGAGAAAAGCTGGTCCGTTCTTCGAGGAAGACGCGGATCTCGTCTTCCCAGTCGATATCATCCAACGCGAAGGTCACCAGCCCCAGCTCGTGGGCCTCACCGGCTTCGAGCGGCGTCCCGGTTCGGGTGCGGAGGCTCTCCAGCGCTTCCGGAGTTCCCCAGAAGCGGGTCTCCAGGCGGGTGATGCCGTTGGACATGGGGTAGCGGCCAAAGTTGGCCTCGGTGAGGTTCAAGGTGGCGATCGGGCGGTCGTCGTCCTCAAACATCCCTTCGGCCATGTAGGATCGATCTGCCGCAAAGGCCAGCTCGGCCAGGGTTCCCGCAAAGCAGGATCCGGGTTCAATCAGAGTCACCAGCGAGCGCGAGGTCACGTCAACGCGCTTCAGGATCCGCTTCCAGTAGAGCAGGATCTCACGGGCCAGCCAGGAGTCTTGCTGATCCAGCAGCCTCTGCTCGTGGGCGATCACCTTTTGAGCGTCGCCTTGAGTCTTGAAGAGCCAGGTTCCCAGCGAAAGCTCATTGAAGCGCAGGTGCAAAATGGCATCGTCCAACTCCCGGGCACAGCGCAGCATCCAGCTGGATGCTCCTTGAGCACGGAGCGCCTCTGCAGACTCCGGAGCGTCTTCTTCCGGTCCAAGAATCAGCAAGGTGGCCAGCCCTTTTTCCCGATCGATCTGCACCTGCACGGTGGAGTAGGCGAGGGATCCGTCTTCAGCCATGGTTCGCTGAAGCGGCTCCAGCCGAATCCCGCTCTGTCCTTCAGGCTTGGGATTTTGCTCTGCAAGCTCTTGGGCTCGCAGCGCGACGGTCTCCTCAAACTGCGCGTTGGGAATGATCTCGTCCACCAGACGCCAGTCCAGCGCGCGCTTGCCCTTGACTCCCTCCTCGACGGTGCAGAAGACATCGGCCAGGTCGCGGCGCACCTTGCGCTTGTCGGTCACACGCGTCAGACCTCCGGTTCCGGGAAGTACCGCGAGCAACGGGACCTCCGGGAGGGCCACGTTGGAAGCACGATCATCGGCCAGCATGATGTAGTTGCAGGCCAGCGCCAGCTCATAGCCTCCTCCCGCACAGGCCCCCTTGATGGCACAGATGTAGTTCTGTCCAGAGTCCTCGGCAGCGGCCTCGAAGGTGTTGCGGGTCTCGTTGGTGAATTTGCAGAAGTTGACCTTGTGGGCGTGCTCGGCACCGGCGAGCATACGGATGTTGGCTCCGGAGCAGAAGACGTTCTCCTTTCCGGAGCGCAGGATCACGGTCTTGACCTCGGGATGCTCGAAGCGCATACGTTGAACGATGTCCGCCAACTCGATGTCAACCCCAAGGTCGTAGGAGTTCAGCTTCAGTTCGTACCCTTCAAATAGTCCCCCACCCTCATTCACATCCATGAGGACGGTGGCGATGTTTCCCTCGTACTGGACCCGCCAGTGCTGATAGCGAGCGGGCTCGGTTTGAAAATCGATTGTTTTGCCCATCAAAACTCCATCGTGCGGAATTGACACAAGCCTTGTCGGCCTTTGAAAAAAGAGAAGCGTGACTCCAGACGCCTCTCAACTTGCCCCGGACACTGCGGAAACCTGACGGACAAACTGCGCGATCAGGTTCAAGGTGCGCTCGGGCTGCTCAAAATGTGGTGAATGACGACAGTCTTCCAGCAGGTGGACTTCAGCGGATCCGTTGAGATGCTCCTTGAGGACCTCCACCTGGGCCGAGGTTCCGTACTGGTCATCCTGCCCCTGGATGGCGAGGACTGGAACGGAGAGTTCCTTGAGGCAGAACTCGATGTTCCAGCTCCGAAAGCCGGGATCGAGCCACGCCTGGTTCCAGCCCCAGAAGGCGTTGTCCGGATCTGCATGGTAGCGAGCGAGCTTTTGTGGCAGATCCGTGGTCTGGTACGCCGTGCGTGCTTCGGCGATGGAGGCCAAACCTCCGGGCTCCGTGAAGAAGTGAGGGGCCATCAGGACGACCCCAAGCACCCGGGCATCCGGATGCCTTCCTGCATAAAGAGACGCGATGGAGGCCCCGTCGCTGTGGCCCAGCAGGATCACTCGGGAGTTCCCAACCTGATCGAGCACAAAGCCCAGCGTTTCATCGGCTTCGCGGGTCATGTAATCCAGCGGACGCGGAAGCGCGACCGGATCGGAGCGGCCATAACCGGCGCGGGAGTAGGCGAACACGCCGCATCCGGAGCGCTCGGCCAACTGCTGCGGAAAAGCCTTCCACAGCCCAACCGACCCCAGCCCTTCGTGCAGGAGAACCAGCGTGAGCGCCTCCTCCGGAGCTGGTCCCCAGCATCGCCCTTCCAGGCGAACACCGCGGACACTCAACTCCAGCGAAGCCTCCGGGTTCCAGTTCAGCACGAGGTCTCCCGGAGCTTGAAGCGCTGGATCTTCCCGGTTGCGGTCTTCGGCAGCTCGTCCATCACCTCAACCCAGCGCGGATACTTCCAGTTTCCAATCTTGGCCTTCACGTGATCCTTGAGCGCCTCCGCCAGCCCCTCCTCGGAGAATCCGGCTTTCAGGACAACGTAGGCTTTGGGCTTCTCCAGGCCCTCCTCATCGCGTTGAGGCACCACGGCAGCTTCCAGAATCGCCTCGTGAGAGATCAGGGCCTGCTCGACTTCAAACGGAGAGACCCAGATTCCGCTGACCTTGAACATGTCGTCCGTTCTGCCGCAGTAGACGAGGCGTCCGTCTTCGCGCCGCTCGTACTTGTCACCGGTGCGTGTCCAGGCCCCTTCAAAGGTCGAGCGGCTCTTGGAACGCTGGTTCCAGTAGCCTTCTGCGGCAGAGGGGCCGTTGACCAGCAATTCTCCAACCTCGCCGGTCCCGACCTCTTGGCCTTGTTCGTCTACCAGCCTCAGCTCATAGCCGGGAACCGCAGTTCCGGAGGTGCCGTAGACGATGTCGCTGGTCTGGTTGGAGAGGAAGATGTGCAGCATCTCGGTGGAGCCCACGCCATCAAGGATGTCCGAGCCGAACATCTCCTTCCAGCGTCGGCCGATCTCTTCCGGGAGGGCCTCTCCGGCAGAGACGCACAGGCGAAGCCGCTCGCTCCCTGCGGGCTTTTGCCCCCCCAGATGTGCCAACATCGCGGCATAGAGGGTGGGGACGCCAAAGAACAGGGTCGGCTGGTGCTTTGCAAAGGCAGAGAGGACGCTGTCCGGAGTCGGCCTTCCAGAGAGCAACACCGTGGTGGCTCCCATCGAGAGGGGAAAGGTCATGGAGTTGCCCAATCCGTAGGCGAAGAACATCTTGGCAGCAGAGAAGGCCACGTCGTCTTCCCGGATTCCCAGCACCTGCCGGCCATAGGTCTCCGAGGTCGCCTCCAGGCTCCCGTGGACGTGACGCACCCCCTTGGGAACTCCGGTGGAGCCGGAAGAGTAGAGCCAGAACGCCGACTCGTCCGCCGAGACCTCCAGGCAGGGGCGCGGCTCGCTGGACGCGTGCTCGCTGTGAAAGTCGTACACCGGAATGGAAGACTCTGCCTTCACCGCCTCAAGATCTCCTCCCACCAAAAAGATCTTCTGCAGCGTGGGGACCTCGGAGGTCACCGGCTTGACCACCGGCCACAGCTCCGGAGACAGGAACATCGCTTGCGCCCGGCTGTCATTCAGGATCGCGCGGTACAGTTCACTGGAAAGCAGGGTGTTCAGAGGGATCGGAACCACTCCCGACTTGAGGCTCCCCCAGAACACCACCGGAAATTCGATCCGGTCGAGCATCAGCATGACGACACGCTCTTCGCGGCGCAGCCCATGACGTTCGTAGAAGGAGGCGAACCGGTCCGACTGCTCGGCCAGCTCTCCGTAACTCAGGGAACGCTCCAGGGAATCGGCCTCCACATAGGCCGTTTTGGAAGCACGCAGCTCCCGGTGTGCATCGACGAAGCGAGAGGCGGCGTTGGCGCGGGAATTCATGGTCTCCTCCGGAATAGTATAAAAAATCAGGAGCTTCAAAGAAAAATTGCTCCTGGATACCATTGATGGGAATCATAATGCATTTAAGTTCACAAATATGCAATATATTACTTTACAGCTGGTAAAAATTCCTGTACTTTGGCGCCGTGCTCCACCACCAGGCTTGTGGCGGATGCTGTCCTGTACAGTTTTTTGTGTTGAATGGTCCGGAGTCCTGTTAGAGAATGGCGGACTTTGGTCCTTCGAAATCAACCTTAGCAGAGAGGTCAATCCCATGATGAAGCAATGGAAACGATGGATTTTGCCAGCCGCCGCTGGTGCCTTGATCACCGCACCGGCTCAGGCTCAAGACGTCAAGGCCGGACTCCTCCTACCCTATGTCGGAGTCTATGCCGCCCTGGGCAACGAGATTGAGAGAGGCTTTTCCCTGGCCCTGGAGGAGGCTGGAGTGAGCAACCGGATCAGCGTGGTCCGTGAAGACACAGAGGTCAAACCGCCCGTCGGGCTGGCCAAGGCCAGGAAGCTTGCGCTCCAGGACGAGGTGGACGTGATCGTCGGGATTGTCTCCTCCGGAGTGCTGGGAGCGGTCCGGGATTTCGTGGACGGTGCCAAGGTTCCGCTGATTGTCGCCAACGCCGGCAACGACGACGCCACCGGATCGCGTTGCAGCCGTTACGTGATCCGGGTCTCCTTCTCCAATTCTCAGGTCAACCGTCCGATGGGACAGTGGATGTACAACCAGGGAATTCGGAAGGTCTACACGCTCGCTCCGGACTATGCGGCTGGGCGGCAGATGATCAACACCTTCACAGAGTCCTTCAAGGCCGCTGGCGGACAGATTGCCGGAGCAGACTTCACTCCGTTCCAGAAGACCAAGGACTTTGGTCCCTACCTGACCAAGGCAAAGGCGACCAATCCGGACGCCGTCTTCGTGTTCTATGCGGGCGGAGAAGCGATCTCCTTCGTCAAGCAGTACAGCTCTCTGGGAATCAAGGACAGCGTCCCCCTGTACGGTTCGGGCTTCCTGACCTCTTCGCTGTATGTCAACGCCGAGGGGCCTGCAGCCGAAGGCGTGATCACCTCCCTGCACTACGTTCCCACGCTGGACACCCCGGAGAACCGGAGCTTTGTTGCAGCGTATCGGGCCAAGCATGAGAAGAATCCTTCCGAATATGCGGTGCAGGGCTACGATGCCGGCCGGTTGCTGGCCGAGGCGGTCAAGTCCGGAGCCACGACCCGGGAGGCTCTGGCTCAGGCCCTTCCCCAGGTCAGCTACACCGGTCCTCGAGGCTCTCTGCGCATCGACCCGGCAACCAACAACGTGGTCCAGAACATCTACATCTACGAGACCGTGGCCGGGAGCGACGGCTTGACCCAGAAGGTGGTCGGCGTGATGCCGGATGTTCAGGACGCACCCAACGGCTGCAAGCTCTAAGCAGCCTCCTTCCTTGTCCGAGAGCCAGAGCGTTTGCTGGCTCTCGTGCCTCTCGATCTGGTGTCTATTGAGTCCGGATGATGAGTGACCTGTCGTTCTGGCTGGTGCAGGCGCTTCACGGTCTGCAGTACTCGATGCTGCTCTTCCTGCTCTCTGTGGGACTCACCGTGATCTTTGGTCTGCTGCACTTCGTAAACCTGGCCCACGGGGCGCTTTACGCGCTTGGGGCCTACATCAGCTTCAGCCTGACCAACTGGACGGGCTCCTTCTGGGCCGGCTTCTTCGGGGCTCCTCTTGGAGTGGCACTGGTGGGCATTTCGCTGTATCTGGGGCTGATCCGGCAGATGCGCAAGGCTGGGCCAATGAACCAGGTGCTGGTCACCTTTGGCCTGATCTTCATTTTCCTGGACCTGTGCAGAATCCTCTGGGGCGACATTGCCCTGGGAGTGGAGCAGCCGGAAATCTTTTCAAAAACGGTGGAGTTTCTCGGAGTGACCTACCCATCGTATCGCCTGTTTGTGATTGCCTTGGGCCTGGCCGTGATGGGAGGGCTGCACCTGGTGCTCTCACGGACCCAGATCGGGGCGATGATCCGGGCAGGGGTGGACAACGACCAGATGGCTGCCTGCCTGGGGATCAACGTCGAGCAGCTCTTCTTCTTTGTCTTCTGTGTGGGGTGCGCGCTCGCCGGAATTGCCGGAGCGGTCGCCGCGCCGATCCTCTCGGTCAGCCCGGAGATGGGCACCTCGATTCTGATTCCAACCCTGATTGTTGTCGTGATTGGCGGACTGGGCAGTCTGCCGGGAGCGATCCTCGGCTCGCTCCTGGTCGGATTCATTCAGACCATCGGGGCCGTGGTCGCCCCGCAGCTGGCCTCCATTCTGGTGTACGCCCTGCTTGCTGGAGTGCTGATCCTCAAGCCCAGCGGCCTGCTGCCTGCGAGGAGTTGAGCATGTTTCAGCAGACCCCTTTGAAACTGGCTACGCTCGCCCTGATTATCCTGGGACTCCTGCTTTATGCCATCCTCGGTGGGTACTTCGCCCGGGAGTTGGTGATTGAGGTCGCGGTGCTCGCCATCCTGGCCATGAGCCTGGACATGGTGGCGGGCTACGGTGGGATGGTCTCACTGTGCCATGGGGCCATCTTTGGGCTGGGGGCCTACATGTACGCGATCGTGAATGTGCTCGGAGAGGGCTCTCCGATCTCTGGGACACTGGCGGCTTTGGCCGTCTCCGGACTCTTCGGGCTGCTCGTCGGCGCCATCACCTCCCGGACGCATGGGATCTACTTCATCATGACAACGCTGGCGTTCGGTCAAATGGCCTACGTGCTGATCTTTGATGCCTCCAGTCTGGGGGGCGATGACGGCATGTGGGGGCTGGGACGCGGCGACCTCTCCGGGCTGGGGATCAACCTGGAAGACTCGCTGCAGTTCGCCATCCTCTGTCTGCTCTGTGTGCCCCTGAGTTATGCCGTGCTGAGCGGAGTTCTGAGATCCGGATTTGGACGTTCGCTGGTGGGAATCCGGGAAAATGAAGGCCGCATGCGCGCTCTGGGCATCACGATCTGGAAGATCAAGGCCATCGGCTTCGCTCTGTCTGGAACCGTCGCCGGGCTGGCCGGAGTCCTTGCCGCACAGCACACGATGTTCGTCTCTCCCGAGCTGATGACCTGGACCGTGTCCGGAGAGGTGCTGGTCGTTGTGATTCTTGGGGGGCTCGGGACGCTGATCGGGCCGGCCGTGGGGGCCGTGCTGCTGATCTTTCTCAAGCACGCCCTGAGCAGTTTCACCGACTACTGGCACATTGTGATCGGGGTGCTGCTGATCCTGGTCGTCATGTCTGGAGGGCGTGGGGTCTACGGAGGGCTGGAGTTGTTCTGGGAACGCCGCCGGAACTCCTTGAACAAGCAGGAGGTCTAGTTGCTGGAAGTCGTTCGGCTGTGCAAGGCCTTCGGATCTTTGGTCGTGACGGACAACGTCTCCCTCAAGCTGGAGCCCGGAGAGCGTCGGGTCATTCTGGGACCAAACGGTGCCGGAAAGACGACGCTGTTCAATCTGCTGGTGGGAGAGCTGAAGCCCAGCGAAGGAAAGATTCATCTGTCCGGAGCCGACCTCACCCCACTCTCGATCGAGGCACGTGCCCGGATGGGACTGGCCCGCAGCTATCAAAAGAACAACCTCTTCAATGGCTTGACCATCCGGGAGAACCTGGAGCTGGCCGGAGCACGGGCTCTGGGGCTCTCGAGGCACCTGCTGCGTGACACGCACCGTGATCCTCGCCTGAGGGATCTGGTGGAGGAGGTCGCAGAGCAGGTGGGCCTGACCTCGCGCCTTGAAGAGACAGTGGAGCATTCCTCCTATGGCAACCGACGTCAGCTGGAGGTCGGCCTGGCCCTGGCCATGAGGCCCAAGGTGCTGCTGATGGATGAGCCCACCTCCGGGGTGGGGCCCGGGATGATTCAGGCATTTCACGAACTCCTGCACTCGCTCTCCCGCGACCTGACGATCCTCATCGTCGAGCATGACATGGACCTCGCCTTCGACGTGGCTGACCGCATCACGGTGCTCAACTACGGCAAGGTGGTCTTTGAAGGGACTCCGGAAGAGACCCGGGCCAGCGAGCTGGTGCAGGAGATCTACCTGGGAGGCTGGGACACCGATGCTTGAGATTCGCGACCTGCACACCGGATATGGGGAGACCCAGGTCATTCACGGACTGGACCTGGAAGCCAGGGACGGGCGCGTGCTGGCGATTCTTGGGCGCAATGGCGCAGGCAAGACCACCACGCTCCGAGCCCTGATGGGGCTGCTTCCGGTGACCCGGGGGAGCGTCCTGTTTGACGGAGCGCCCCTGCAGGGACTCCCCCCGTTCGACATTGCCCGGCATGGGCTGGCCTACGTTCCCGAAACCCGGGACATTTTCCCGTCCCTGACCGTTGAGGAAAACCTGGCCCTGGCCTCACGGCTCAAGCCTCAAGGCGAGGTGCGCTGGACCCTGCAACGTGTGCTGGAGTTCTTCCCTCGCCTCGCTGAGCGCCTGAGCAACGGCGGGAACCAGCTCTCTGGAGGAGAACAGCAGATGCTTGCCATCGGCCGCGCCTTGCTGATGAACCCCAGGCTGCTGGTCCTGGATGAGCCGACTGAAGGATTGGCTCCCATTGTGGTGCGCCAGATTCATGACAAGATGCAGGAGCTCAAGCAAGAAGGCCTGACAATGGTGCTGGTGGAGCAAAACTTCGGCTTCGCGATGAGCCTGGCCGACGACGCGTGCATCATCGGGCGCGGGACCATTGTCTGGAGAGGAGAGCCTGAGGCGCTGAAAGCGGACAAGGACCTCCAGTCCCGTTGGCTTGGGGTTTAATCCACCGGATGTTCGTCAACCCGCGTCGGAAGCCCTTTTTTACTGTTGACTTCCACCTCCATCGCTTGGTAGGAAATTTCTTGACCGGAAGAGCGCTCAAGAGATCGCATCTTCGGCTGTGCTTGAAGAAACTTT
>JAYPUA010000063.1:0-16411 GCA_038133845.1 Deltaproteobacteria bacterium | reverse complement strand
TCGACCCAGCCTACGGTTTCCTCGACCCAGCCTACGGTTTCCTCGACCCAGCCTATGTCAGGAAGCAAGGCTCCACCCGAACCCCCCCGCTGTCCAGGAGCTCGATCTGATGAAAGGAGCTCTCGGTTCCGGATCGCGGGATCATTGTGGAGGAGGCGGAGTTGACGACATCCAGCGGGGTCCCCCCCGGACGCTGCAGGTGCAGGTGCCAGTTTCGGTGGACGTGTCCGTGCAGGTAGACCCGGATCCGGGGCTGGCTCCAAACCCACTCGCGGACGCTCTCCAGGTTGAGCAACTCATGCCGTGCATGAACCCTCCAACCCTCCGGAAACCACAGGGGATAGTGGTTCATCAGGACGACCTGGGTCTCTGGGGCGAGACTGCCGAGCAGAGCCTCGGAGGCCTCCAGCGTTTCCCGGAACACGGTCCCTGAGGCGGAGAGCCAGTCGTTGGGATGTGTGCTGTCCCAGCCCAGCAGCCTCCAGCCTGGGCCCAGCTCGCGCCACAGGACCTCCCGGGCTCCTGGGAGAGGCGAGGGCTCCGAGGTGTGCCAGGGGCCGAAGTGGGCCTGAAATCGGTCTGGCTCACACGCCTCCGAGACGTAGCGGTCGTGATTTCCCGGGATGATGCTGACCGGCGCCGAGCCTTCAAGCAAGGGAGCCAGCGCGTCTCGAGCCTGCCGGAATTCGCCTTCGAGCGCGAGCTGGGTCAGGTCTCCGCTGATCAGCAGGTGGTCCCAGGGCCTGGACCGGACCGCCTCCAGCAGGCGTCGGTAACGCTCTGACGGATACTGTCTCCTGCGCTTCAGCGTCCAGTTCAAGGCCCCAAGCAGGCGCTTGGAAGCCCACTCCTTCAGCCCTCCAGGAAGCGCATGAAAGTGCAGGTCGGAGAGGTGCACCAGGGTCAGCGTCGCCATTCGAATTCCAAACTAAACTTGTAAATTCACACAAAATTTCGTATTTTTTCACGCTTTCGGTCAAATCTCAAATTCGGGATCCTATCCGGAAACGCAGTTCGGGGCCGCTCAACCCCGTTCCCGCCGTCACCGCAAGTCCGCTTGCGTCATCCATCAACCTGGAACCAAAAAAGGAGACCCTCACATGGTGCTTACCATTGTCGTCCTGTCCCTGCTGGGATTGGGAGTGGCGCTGTACTACTCCCTCAAGATCTCCGGAATCCCCCTGACCCAAGGAGTGGACAACCCGGAAGAAGCCGACAAACTGCGCAACATCACCACGGCAATTGCCGATGGAGCCATGGCGTTCCTCAAGCAGGAATACCGATACATGGCCTACTTCATGATAGGCTTTGCGGTCCTCATCTCCTTGCTGGTGGACGATCATCACACCCCGGACACCAACGAAGGGGTGTATACGGCGCTGGCCTTCCTCCTGGGAGCCCTGATCTCGATCGTCTCCGGATTCATCGGGATGAAGATCGCCACGATCGGCAACGCCCGCACCACGGTCTCTGCCAAGTCTGGCATTGGCAACGCCTTCCGCGTGGCGCTGCAGTCCGGAGCCGTGATGGGCTTTGGCCTGGTGGGCCTGGCGATCCTGGGACTCGCCGTGGTCTATGTGGCGCTGGACGGAATGCTGGATTTCCCGCAGGAGCAGACGCACATCCTCATGGAGGTCATGGCGGGCTTTGGCCTCGGAGGGTCCTCGATCGCGCTCTTTGGACGTGTGGGAGGAGGAATCTACACCAAGGCCGCAGACGTGGGGGCCGACCTGGTGGGCAAGGTGGAGAAGGGCATCCCGGAGGATGACCCCCGCAACCCTGCAGTGATTGCCGACAACGTGGGCGACAACGTGGGGGACGTGGCCGGAATGGGGGCCGACCTCTTCGGCTCCTGTGCAGAGAGCACCTGTGCCGCCCTGGTGATTGGAGCCGTGGCTTTTGCTGCAGACCTCAACGCCCTGCTCTATCCGATCTTCATCACCGCGATCACCATTCCGCTGAGCCTGGTGATTCTGCTGTTCTTCGGCAAGGCCGAGACAGAAGCCCAGGTGGCTTCGACCCTGAAGAACCTGCTGATCATCTCCACCGTGGTCAACGTGGTGGTGATGCTGCTCGTGACGCTGGGGCTGCTTCCGGCAGACTTCGTCATCGACGGCGTGGCCTACACGAACCTCGGGATCTACTTCTGCTACACCATCGGAGCGGTCGCCGGACTGCTGGTCGGACTGCTCACCGAGTACTACACCTCCCACGACTTCAAGCCGGTGCGTGAGGTGGCCAAGGCCTCGGAGACCGGGTCGGCGACCAACATCATCTTTGGCCTGGCCCTGGGGTACGAAAGCTCCGCCGGGTCGATCCTGGCCATCGCCGTGAGCATCTTCGCCTCCTTCACCCTGGGCGGCATGTACGGCGTGGCCATCGCGGCGATCGGCATGCTGAGCACGCTGGTGATCGGGCTGGCCATCGACGCCTACGGTCCGGTTGCCGACAACGCCGGAGGGATTGCCGAGATGACCGGCATGGGGGAGAGCATCCGCGACCGCACAGACGTGCTGGACGCCGCCGGAAACACCACCGCCGCCATCGGGAAAGGCTTCGCCATCGGCTCGGCCATCCTCACCTCCCTGGCGCTCTTCGCAGCGTTCATCACCCGCGCCAACTCCCTGCAAGGGGGAGGGCTCGAGACCCTGAACCTGCTCGATCCTCTGGTCCTGACCGGAACCTTCGTCGGGGCGATGCTGCCCTTCATCTTCACGGCCATGACCATGAAGTCTGTCGGCAAGGCCGCCTTCGACATGATCGAAGAGGTCCGCCGGCAGTTCCGCAACATCCCGGGCATCATGGAAGGCACGGCGCAGCCGGACTACGCCGAGTGCGTTGCCATCTCCACCAAGGCCGCCGTCCGCGAGATGATCCCTCCGGGAGTGCTGATCATGGGAACTCCGCTGGTGGTGGGCTTCCTCTTTGGCGTGGAAGCGGTTGCCGGAGTGCTCGTTGGCTCTCTCGTCTCAGGAGGCGTGCTGGCCATCTCTTCGGCCAACTCCGGAGGTGCCTGGGACAATGCCAAGAAGTACATTGAGAAGGGCAACCTGGGAGGCAAGGGCACCGACACCCACAAGGCCGCCGTGGTGGGAGACACCGTGGGGGATCCGCTCAAGGACACCTCCGGACCCTCCCTGAACATCCTCATCAAGCTCTCGGCAATCCTGAGCCTCGTCTTTGTTCCCTTCTTTGTGGAGTACGGCGGGCTGCTGGCGGGCTGAGTCCCTGTACCGGAGGCGCTGGTGCCTCCGATCCCTGCCTCTTTCTCCCGGAGTGCTCCTGCCTTGGGGCTCTCCGGGATGCAGGTTGAAACTTCCCTGCAGGTGCGTTATCGTGACGCACTGTTCATGGACGAACACCGTTTCACTGCCATTCATGGATGCTCTAAGGATACTGAATGAATCTGGATCACCAGAAAGAGGAAACCTACCCCAAGATCAGGGAAAAGCTGGAGCAAGAGCTTCAGGAAGAGCTTGAGTTCTCGGAAGACCTCGACCGTGTCTGCGACGAACTCCGTGCCGAGCTGGAGCAGGCCGTTCAGGTTTTTCAAAAGCTTTCGGAAACCTGCTGAAGGCTCCTTGACGCTTAGGTGAACGGTCGTTGCCGTTTGCCTCAAGCCCCCCTCATCGTCTCCCCCCGACCGTTTTTCATGTGGACTGGATCCGCTCTGGATCCACGGCCTCTTGATTCCTGCAACTGAACCCTGAGCTCTGATGCACCACCTGTTTGATCAATTTGAAAAAATCGACCGAGACCAGCGCTTTCTGATCGAGTGCTTTGCCGAGATGCTTGAGGAGCTGGGAGAAGGCGAAATTGCCAGGAAGCTCCCCTGGCTGCACCAGGACCTCCCGGAGGACCTCCCTCCCAGTGAGCGGCTGGCTCAGGCCTACTCTCTGGGCTTCCAGTTGCTCAACATGGTCGAGGAGAACACCGCCGCCCAGCACCGGCGGGCTACGGAGGAGGTTCAGGGGCTGGAGCAGGTCTCCGGGCTGTGGGGCCAGACGCTGCGGCAGCTCAAGGAGTCCGGGCTGACAGAAGAGGACATCGCCGAGCACATGCGGCAGGTCCGGGTGGAGCCGGTGCTCACGGCTCACCCGACAGAGGCCAAGCGGGCCTCCGTGCTGGAGCACTACCGGAGCCTCTACCTGCTGCTGCTGCGTCGAGAGAATCAGATGTGGACTCCCCGGGAGCAGCGCCGGATTCGTCGGGAGATCGTGTTTGAGCTGGAGCGCATCTGGAGAACCGGAGAGATTTATCTGCGCAAGCCGGATGTGGTCACGGAGCTGCTGAGCGTCCTCCACTACCTGAAGAAGGTCTTCCCCAACATCCTGGACATCCTGGACCGCCGGCTCCTGCAGGCCTGGGTGGCCGAAGGTTTTGACCCGGAGCTGCTGAATGGCCCGGAGCATCTGCCCCGCCTCTCCTTCGGAAACTGGGTGGGAGGAGACCGCGACGGTCACCCGGGAGTGACCGCAGAGGTGACGCGGCAGACGATGGGCAAGCTCCGTCAGCACGCGCTGGATTTGCTGGAGACTCAGCTCAAGGAGTTGGGACGTCGACTCAGCCTCTCGGAGCATCGTCAGGTGCCTCCACAGGAGCTGGTGGAGCGTGTGGAGACCATCCGGAGCGAGCTGGGATCTCTGGCCGATCCGGCGATTCAGCGCAACATCGGAGAGCCCTGGCGGCAGCTGGTCAACCTGATGCGCTTGCGTTTGCCCGATCCTGGGGAGCCCCTGGGGACACAGCACTATCGACGGAGCCAGCAACTGATGGACGACCTCCAGGTGCTGCGGAACTCCCTGCAGGCCGTTGGGGCTCAGAGGCTGGTGGAGGTGGACGTCCACCCGGTGATGCGGCTCGTTCAGACCTTTGGCTTTCACCTGGCGGTGCTCGATGTCCGGCAGAACAGCGCCTTCCATGATCGAGCAGTGGAGCAGCTGCTGCAGGCCGCCGGCTTTGAGAAGACGGACTTTGGCTCCTGGAGCGAAGAGGAGCGCCTGGCCTTCCTGGATCATGAGCTGGAGCTGCCGCGCCCCTTCGCCCGGCTGCACCAACGCATCGGCCTTGAGGCCGACGCAGTCCGCAGCTGCTACGCGGTGCTCACGGAGCACATCCGGGAACATGGGGAAGAGGCGCTGGGAGCCCTGATCGTCAGCATGACCCGGAGCGCCTCCGACCTGATCACCGTCTACCTGCTGGCCAACGAGTGTGGTTTGGCTCAGCCTGGAGTGGGCGGTCCGGCTTGCCCGCTGCCCGTCGTGCCGCTCTTCGAGACGATTGACGACCTCCACCGCAGCCCGGAGATCCTGAAGGTCTTCCTCCAGCACCCGATGACTCAGCGGAGCCTGGAGATCCAGCGCCAGCGTCGAGGAGACGCAATTCCGGTTCAGCAGGTCATGATTGGCTACAGCGACAGCAACAAGGATGGAGGCATCTTCTCCAGCCAGTGGACGCTCTACCGGGCACAGGAGGCTCTGGTGGAAGTCGGCAGGGAGTGCGGGGTCCGGGTGCGCTTCTTCCATGGACGCGGCGGAACGATCAGCCGAGGGGCCGGGCCGACACATCGCTTTCTGAGAGCGTTGCCGCATTCGGCGCTGAGTGGCGACCTGCGCATGACGGAGCAGGGAGAGACCATTGCCCAGAAGTATGCCAACTGGGGAACCGCCCACTACAACCTGGAGCTGTTGATCGCCGGAGTTGCCGGAGCGACCCTGAAGCACCTGCATCAGGCCAAGGAGGCACACCCCCTGGAGCCGGTTCTGGATCAGCTCGCCGAGTCGAGCCGCAAGACCTACGCCGAGCTGATCGGCAGCGAGGGCTTCATCGAGTACTTCAGCGAAGCGACCCCGATTGACGTCATTGAGCGCAGCCGGATTGGCTCACGCCCCTCTCGACGCTCCGGGAGGCGCTCTCTGGAAGATCTCCGGGCCATCCCCTGGGTCTTCTCCTGGAGCCAGGCCCGGTGCTACCTCTCCAGCTGGTATGGAGTCGGGACTGCCCTGGAGGGGCTGCAGAACCAGCATCCGGAAGACTTCCAACGCCTCTGCGATCAGCACCTGAAGTGGCACCCCTTGCACTACATCACCAGCAATGTGGCCACCAGCCTGGCCAACGTGGATCTGGAGATCATGGCTGAATATGCGGCGCTGATGGAGGACGCCGAAGTCCGGGAGCGCTTCCTGGGAAAGATTACCGCCGAGTACCATCGCGCTCGCAAGATGATGGAGCTGCTCTACGGAGGCCCCCTCCCCGAGCAGCGTCCGCAGGTGCACCGCGTTCTGGATTCAAGACGCGATGCTCTGCGTGTGCTGCACCGTCAGCAGATCGGGCTGCTCCGGAAGTGGCGGGAGCTCTCCCGGGCTGGAGAATCTCAGGAGTCCGAGCTGCTGCTCACCCACCTCCTGGGCACGGTGAATGCCATCGCCAGTGGCCTGAGAACCACGGGGTGACTCCTGCCGCTTGAGGAGCCAGCCTCCTCAAGCACTCACCCAGGAGCTTCGCCCTGCGGGCACCCGCACCCTCCTCTGCGATTCTCGTCTGCACCCTCTCAGATCCATCCATTTGAGTGACCTGTGCCCCAAAGGCACTCGCTGAGCAAGTGAAATGAGCCCTCGGCCTCTGAAACTTGCGCCGGGCTTGATTTATGCAATCTTCCTGATCGGCGAAACTCCGAGGGCAGGACCTGAGGCGCCACGCGCACAACGTCGCTTCGGGAATCCCCGTCTCCTTCGCCACAACCGGGATGTGAAGGCTTTCCGGAGGCCGCATCCGGCGAAGCGCCGACTCCTTGCGTTCAGCCGGGTATGACCCCATTTCTTGCTCCTGTCTCATGAGTGTGTCCAATACTCGATGCGACAACTATCCTGACACATAGTGTACACCGTGTGAACCTTGCCTCCAGCGGGGTTCTCTTGCGGACCTGTTTCCTGGAAACCGGCACAACAGAATGGAAAACGGATTGATGACCGAAGAGACCCTTCGTATTGGCCTCGTTGGAGTTGGTGGGGTGTGTGCTCAGGTTCACTATCCCGGATTTCGGCGCATCTCAGGAGTGCAGCTCTCAGCCGTCTGTGAGCCGGACCGCTCCCTCCGAGAGGCCCGGAGGCAGGAGTGGAACATTGCGGCCTGTTATGCGGATCTGCGCACCATGCTCGCAGAGATCCAGCTGGACGCGGTGGTGATTGCCACCCCGAACGTGGTGCACCGCCCCTTGATCCTGGAAGCTCTTGAGGCGGGGTGTCATGTGCTGTGCGAGAAGCCGCTGGGGATGAACTTTGGGGAAACCCGGGAGCTTTATGAGGCGGCTCGAGGCTCTGGGCTGCGGCACATGACCGCCTTCACCTACCGCTTTGTGCCAGCGTTGAGCTACATCCGGCACCTGGTGCACAGCGGAGCCCTCGGGACCCTGCGACACGCACGCTTTCAGCGGCTGCAGGACTGGGGCGAGGCGGCGATCGGGTGGCGTCAGTATCAGGCACAGGCCGGCTCCGGGGAGCTGGGTGACATGGGGATCCACCGGATCGACTTTGCAGAAGACCTGCTGGGACCGATCACCTCGCTCTGTGCACACACGCGACAGTGGGCCTCACGCGATCAGGATCGAGAGGGCGTTGCCTGCCCACCGCAGGATGTGGAGGACTGGGTCTCCTGGATTGCAGAGTTTGAGGGAGGAGCCACCGGGGTGTTTGAGATGGGGAAGCTGACCAAGGGGTTGGGGCCGGGAGGAGATCACGACCAGGCCGAACTGAACGGGACGGAAGCTTCTGTCGTCTACCGCCTGCATGCCCCACACGAGATCCTCTTTGGGCGCCGTGGAGAGCCGTACACCCCCCTCCCGGTACCGGAGGCCTTCCTCAAGCGTCCGGGCTCTCCCAGAGATCCGCAGGAGGGCGACCCGGTCCAGGCCTTCCGCTACGACCAGGCCTGGGAGTTCATCAGCGCCATTCGGGAACAGCGAGAGTGCGTCCCCTCCTTCTACCATGGAATGCGGGCCCAGGCGGTCGCCGATGCCGTGCTGGAGGCCGCAGCCTCAAGGCGCTGGGTCGAGGTCCCGCAGACGCCTCTCTGAGGGGGGGAGTGCTCCCTTCACTGGCGTTGCCCCTCAATGAACCGAGCCAGCGTCTCCCCCTGCTCGTCGTAGACCGTCACGTTCCAGAGCTTGCCCTCCCGGAACTCACCCTCGGAACGTCGCCCGTTCGGATACACAAACTGCCCCTGTCCGTGGTAGCGCCCATTCTTCAACTCACCCTCGTAGATGCTTCCGTCCGTGAAGATCATCTTTCCCCGGACGGGCTGTCCGTCGACAAACTGCCCCTGAAGCTCCAGCCGTCGTGGGGCCTTGAGGGTCCCGTTTCCGTGCTCCAGGCCGTTGGAAAACTCGCCCTCATAGACGCTCCCATCCGGAAAGCTGAGCCTCCCCTGACCTTGCGGGAGTCCGCCCTGGGTCTCGCCGAGGTACACCGCATGCCAGCGCAGGTTGCCTTCGGCGCGCCACTCGATTCCCTCCGGAGTGTTCCAGCGAAAGAGCTTCTCCGAAGCGGCAGCCTCGGTGCTCAGCAAAAGCCCACCGAGCAGAAGCATCACCGCCACCCGGAGGCCACGGCGCATGGGAGGGAAGCTCAGGGACAGCGAAGAAAGGAGAGGAAAGGGTGAAGACATCCGGCGGCTCTCTGAGTTGGGAAAAAATCGGTGTGGCATCTCAACACTGTAGCGCATTCCCTCTGGGGGACAACCCGGAATTCGGGATCCGGTTTTTGGTCTTCTTCTTGCTTTTACAGGAAAAAGCCGCGAAGCTGGCGCAAGGAGTTCCTCCCGCGAGAGGAGCTCTGATCTTGCCGCCTGTGGCGCAAAGACTTCCGCACCGAACCTGCTCCTGACTTAATGTACCGTATCCTTCAACGCACACTGTTGGCCCTGGGTGCCTTGTGGCTCACGGCCTTGCCCCTTCACGCCCAGACCAATTACCCCAACATGCAGCCGTTCGAGTTTGAGCGGGAACTGGTCAGCGGCTTCAGTGAGGACGGGCGGATCAAGATCCTGCTCCTGACCCTGCTTCCTACCGGAATGACGGAAAGTGCTGCCGAGGAGATCTCCAAGGCCCTGCAGATGAACCTCTTCAACACCAACCACTTCACGGTGGTTGGTCCGGGAGAGTGGAACGCACAGATCCAGGAGCGTGACCCGACCCTGGCCGACTGTTATGACGTCTCCTGCGGAATCCGGGTCGGCAAACTCTTCAACGCGGACAAGGTGCTGGTGGGCAACATTACCACGTCACCGGTGCTGGACCAGAACGGAGAGGAGATCCCCGGGATGCTGATGACGCTGAAGATGGTTGACGTGATCACCAACATCACCGACTTTGAGGATGAGGTGCAGTTCACGGATGCCCAGATGCACGAGGCACTCTTTCGGCTGGCCACTCGGGTCTCGCAGAACACCTTGCTCCGAGGCTTCATCCTCTCGGTGCGCAAGGACGGCGTGACGCTGGATCTCGGACGGGCCCACGGGCTCAAGCCTGGAAATCAGGTGGTGATCTTCCGGCCGATCTCGACCAACGCCTCTCTGGAGGGGCAACCGCTGGAGCTTTCCAACGAGAACATCGCCATCGCGGAGCTGATCCGGGTCAACGACATGTCCTCCGATGCGCTGGTGGTCCAGCGCTTCTCCGCAATCAGCGCAGGGGACCAGGTCAAGACCTTCATCAACGTGAACAAGCGAGTTGCCCTGATCTCCGAGGCTCGCCGCGAACTGGACACCCGCAAGCGCCTGCAGCCGAAGACCAAGCCTCTACAGCTGACGCCAGAGGTGGTGGTCGCCGACACGGGGCGGGAAGAGTGGGCCCGGCGTGTGGTCAGCGCCAAGCAGAACCAGGAGCGCTGGATGTACGTGACCGCTGGTGCGGGCATCGCCACCATCGTGCTCCTGACCAACGGCTCCTCCATCATCGACGGCGACCTGGGGAACTACCTCCCTTGGTTCACCGGCGGTGCGGCGTTGTATGCCGGATACCAGTACATGCAGTCCCAGCGCCTGCTGGACGAGTTGACCGTTGAAGGGCGGAGTCGCGGATTCCTGGGGAACCTGGAATTGCAGTGGACCCCGGCTCAGGGGCCGCGCCTGCTCTACTCCTACTCATTCTGACTCTCCCTGAACTCGGTTTCCCCCGAGAACCTTCTCCTCTTCAAGCGAACGTTCCCTGAACGCAGTCGAGCCGTTCCCGCGAAAGCGGGGACCTGGGAACTCGGCTGTGGAACGGGATCCCCGCGTTCGCGGGAATGACGAACCGAGCGCGCTCCGGGCCCCCGGATTTCCTGGGAGGCCTACTTCTGAGGCGCGGGGTCCTCTTCCAAAAGAAGCTCCTGCTCGACCCGAGCCTGCTCCAGCCCATCCTTCTTTCCGGAGGAGTAGGCCATGGTCCAGGTGATGCCCACCAGCGCGCCGATGGCGACGACGTGCAACCCCAGCAAGAGCATCAGTAGACGCAGAGAGAGATGGGAAAGGAGAGCCCGTTTCCGAACGCCGCGAGAGGAGCGACGACAAAACGGTTCATCAAGAAGAAGAGCAACAGCGCGACGAGCGGGGAGAAGTCCACTCGGGAGCGAGGGAGGTAGCGCTGGAGAGGGGTGATCAGCGGATCGGCGAGGACGTGAATGACCCGTACGAACGGATTGCTCAAGGCCGGGCTGACCAAGGTCAGAAAGAACCAGACCACCATGATGAGCATCAGGAAAAAGAGCAGGCTCTGCAGCACCACTCCGCTGCTCTGCAAGGCGTGACCGCCGACCTGCGTGAGCAGCCTCCCCCCCTCGACCTGTCCTTCCAGAAAGAGCCCCAGTGACCTCAACGTTGCCGGAATCAGCGCCTGAGCAAAGATCACCACCAGCAGCGAGGCATAGGCGCTCAGGTGCGCCAAACCCACGGGCATCCAACTCTCACACCAGACCCAGACCGGTTGCGTGGAGCGCGCGATGAAGCGGACAATCGGGTTGAAGGGATCTGCGCTCACCCAGGTCAGGAGCACCGCGGCGATGATGACCCACTTGTAGGCAAACAGGCCGAAGCAGATGACCCCTGCGAGATAGTCCAGCGCTGAGGCCATCAGGCGACCTGTGGCTGAAGGTCACGGACTGGCGTGAAGGATTCTCCACATCCGCACTGGTGTCCGTTGACCAGCTGCTGAAAGATGAACCCCTGCTCCACCAGGTTGCGGTCTGAAAAATCGATCCGAATGGGGCCCAGAACCTCAAGCAGGCACTCCCGGTCGACCACCAGGTTGACCCCCTCGCTGGAGACCACAACGTCCGTGTCCTTCACGTCCGGTGAACCATTCCACTCCAACTCGTACTTCCATCCGGAGCACCCGCCCGGACGGGCGCCGATTCTCATGAAGGAGCCCTCCAGAGGCTTTTGCTCCGCCTCGCAGGCTTCTCGGAACACCTGGGCTGCCCGAGGGGTCAACTGAACCTGGGGCAGCGACTCGGTGGCATCGCTCATCAGACCTCCCTGTTTCAGTAGCGTGGAATTGAGGAGTCGACGGTCAAGGACCAGGCGTCGATTCCGCCGATCATGTTATAGACGTTCCGGAACCCTTTCTGGGTGAAGAACTCTGCGGCCTGCAGGCTGCGCTGTCCAACATGGCAGATCAGAATGAGTGGCCTTTCGGCCGGCCAGGTGTTGAGGATCTCGCTGGCCAATTCCTGGTCGACCAGACGAGAAGGCTCAACCGTCGCGAGGCTGCGCTCTTCCGGAGAGCGGACATCCAGCAGGAACAGCTGGGGGTCTTTCTCCAGCATCTCCTTGACATCCTGGGGGTGGATGTTCTGGACCTGTGCCGGTGGTGGTGGCGCAGAGAAGGACTGGTCCGGGTAGGCCTCGGAGAAGACTTCGCCCAACTCTCCGTTGGAGGACATCTCCTCGACGATGTCACAGCCTCCCACAAACTCCTGGTTGACATAAAGCTGCGGGATCGTCGGCCAGTTCGCGAACTCCTTGACCCCGTTGCGGATGCTCTCGTCACTGAGGACATTGAAGGACTGAAACGGGACCTTCCAGCCGTTCAAAACCTCTACGACCCGGTAAGAAAACCCGCACTGCGGGGCCTCCGGGGTTCCCTTCATGAACAGAAACACCGGGGAGCCGCTGACCATCGCACGAATTCGGTCCTGGGCCGAACCTTCTCCACTCTGATCGCTGACGTCTGATGAGACCACGTTGAATTTCATACCATTCCTTGTTGAACAGACTTGTCGAAGAAAACAAACGCTCCGGAAGCAGACGCTCCTCCGCGGAGAGGACCGTCGGAGCCAATCGCCTCGACGGGACAGGACTCCTGTGCTTCCTTGCACAGCTCCTCCTCTCGGGCATTCCGGGGCTGGCAAGAGACGAAATCATGGCCTTCGCGAAGGTTCACGGAGAAATTTTCCGGAGCAATTTCCGAGCAGAGGCTGCAGTCGATGCACTCCTCGTCCACGTAAAAACGCCCCGGAACATTGTCCTCGAAGCGCAGACTCCAATCGGCCATGAATTTCGAAGCCACTCGTTAAATCGGACTAATTTGGTCCTAATTTAGGTCAGAACCATGCAAAACATTAAAAATCTAGCCAAAGTTGCCTCCGAAGTCAAACCGGATTCGCCGGCGAAATCTTCGCCGGGACTCGAAATCATTGAGGAAGTCTGCTAGAGTGCAAGGGCGGTTTTTCTCCTGAACTCAACTGTTGTGACCCCAGAAGCAGAATGAAGAACTTTCCCACTCCCTTCTACCGTTGGAGGCCCCATCCGTGGCATGGCCTGGAGATTGGTCCGGAGCCCCCACGGCTGGTACACGCCTTCATTGAGATCTGCCCCTTTGATCTGGTGAAGTACGAGGTGGACAAGACCACCGGCTACTTGCGAGTGGATCGTCCTCAGCGCTCGTCCTCGCAGCCTCCGACGCTCTATGGCTTCATCCCGCGCACCTACTGTGGAGATCGGGTGGGCAAGTTGATGCCCGGGGCTGAGATGGGAGATGGAGACCCTCTGGACATCTGCGTGATCAGCGAGCGTCCGATCTCCAAGACCGAGATCCTGCTCAACGCGCGCGTGGTGGGCGGCCTGCCCATGCTTGATGGCGGAGAGGCGGACGACAAGATCGTGGCAGTGCTGGAGAACGACCCGCTCTGGGCGCAGGTCGAGGACCTCTCCGATCTGCCTCCGGCCCTGATCGAGCGGCTCAATCACTACTTCCTCACCTACAAGATGGTCCCGGATCAGCCGAACAAGGTTTCCATCGGGACGCCTTACGGCTTTGATCACGCGAAGGCCGTCATTGAGGCCTCGGTCCAGGATTATGATGACATGTTTTGACCGCTGGAGCGTTGAGGCTGCCCAAGAGGCCCTCATGCCTCTGGCCTTGAACTCTCATGCACCTTCACCGCCCGCCGTTTTTGGGCCTGCTTTGTGACCTCCTGACTGCAACAAGACACCTCATGAACCTCCGGACTCTGCTCCTCTTCGGGAGCCTCCTGCTCCTGTTGCCTGCGATGGGCGCGGCCCAGGGCTTTTCAGAAAACAACCTGCGCCAGGTGTTTCAGACCTATAGCAGCAACGAGATCCGCTTCAAGCGCGACTTCAAGACCAAGCGCATCACGGTCGACGGCATCTTCGAGACCGTCAAGGAGGGCGCAATGGGCTGGGTGGTCTCGGTTTCCCATCGCGGGTTCTTTGTCATGTGCTCCATGAGCGAAGAGAAGGCGATGAAGTTGGCAGATCTGGACCCGGGGGATCGGCTCAAACTCACCGGCTCGATCCTTTCAGTGGACCCTCCGAAGTTGACGGTACAGTTGTATGGGGAAGGCTGCGACATCCTGGAGGTGGAGAAGCTGATCTTCCGTCCGGGTGCGCCCGCTCCTTCCAGGTCCTGATCCCGATGAGCGAGTTTCTGCCCCTCTCCATCGCCGTGCTGACCATCTCGGACACGCGCACTGAAGCAACAGACACCTCCGGGAAGCTGTTGGTGGACCGCCTGCAGGAAGCCGGGCACCGCCTGGCAGAGAGGCAGGTTGTGCCGGACGACATCTATCGGATTCGTGCGGTGGTCTCCCAGTGGATCGCCTCCGAGGAGGTGGGGATCGTCCTCACCACCGGAGGGACCGGACTGACCGGGCGAGATGGCACTCCGGAGGCGCTTAAGCCATTGTTCGACAAGGAGATCGAAGGGTTCGGGGAGCTGTTCCGTTGGCTGTCCTTTGAGGAGATCCGGACCTCCACCGTTCAGTCTCGGGCGGTGGCCGGTGTGGCAAATGGCACCTACCTCTTTGCTCTCCCGGGATCTTCCGGAGCCTGCCGGCTGGCCTGGGACCGGATCCTGAAGGACCAGCTGGATCTCGGAAACCGCCCCTGCAACTTTGCCGAACTTGTCCCTCGCCTGCGAGAACGCTGAGCCTGCGACGCTGTCCCGGAGTGCCCCCGAGCCGCTGGGAGCGCCTGTTCCGGAGTGGGAGGGGCTGCGCCTGGAGCGCCCCCTGGTCTCGGTCCCCGATGGGTTGGTGCGCCAGGGAGGGCAGCTCTGGTACCACTTTCAGCGCTTCTCCTGGACCCTGGAGCGCCCGGAAGCCAACCCCCGCTCCGGGGAGGCGTTTCGGCACCTGCAGTGGAGGCTTGCCGAACCACTCCCCACGGAATCCATCGCCCGCCGGCTCCCGGGGGCGTATCACTGGGGGATGCACCCGCACCTGAACAGCCTCTACCACTTCTTCTGTGACCTGCTGCCGCACCTGTTGAGTCATCCCCGGCAGCCGGTGCTGATACGTCCGGACTGGCCTCAGGAGTTTGAGCGATTCCTGAGCGATTGCGGGTGGCAGACGCGTCGCCTGGAAGTGGGGACGTGGCAGCCGGACGAGCTGTGGATTCCGGGACACTCTGCGCTGGACTGGGAGGAGGGGAAAGTCCGGCAGCTTCAGCGCTTTCTGCAGCAGTGCGTTCCGGTGTCGCCTCAACCGGAGCCAGCGGTCCGGCTGTATCTCTCCCGCCGCAAGGCGCGCCGGAGGCACCTGCTGAATGAGGCGGCCCTTGAGCTGCTCTGGGATCGGTTTCGTCTCCAGACGGTTTGTCTGGAGGATCTCTCGATGGAGGAGCAGGTGCGTCTGATGCGCCGAGCGCAGTGGGTGATTGCCCCGCATGGCGCCGGGCTGGTGCAGGTCCTCTCTGCACCGAGCTCCTGCAGGATTCTGGAGATCCGCCCGGTCTGCAAGAGCGGAGGAGGTTGTTTCGAGCGCCTGTTTCGGCTGAGGTGGCCCAGGCATGAGGTGCTGGTTCCGCCGAAGCGTCCAGACTTCACCTGTCCACCGGAACTGCTGGAGCGCATCTTGACTCGCTGGGAGGTCGAGGGATGATCTTCAACCGGCTGCTGCTGCTCGCGGTGCTTCCCCCGCTCGTGGTGCTGTCAGGCACCTTGGGCTACATGTCCCTGGAAGGCTGGGGTTGGCAGGAGGCGCTCTACATGACCACCATCACGATCTCTTCGGTGGGATATGGAGAAGTGCTGCCACTCAGCCCGAACGGACGGTTGTTCACCATTGGCCTCATTGCCGTGAGCTTCGGCACCGTGGCCTATGCCCTGGCGTCGCTGTTCACCTTCGTGGTGGAAGGCGGGGTGGTGAAGCTGCTGAAGAAGATGAAGAAGGAGCGCTTGATGAAACAGTTGGAAAACCACTACATCGTCTGTGGGATGGGGCGCAAGGGACGCGCGGTGTGTCGTCAACTGCTCAGTCATCAGATCGATTTCATTGCGATCGAGCGTGAGTCTGAGCACATGGAGGAGTGGGAGGAGCTTGGCATTCTGGTGCTTCAGGGAGACGCCACGGACGACCACCTGCTTGACCAGGCCGGGATTCAGCGAGCCAAGGGGCTGATCGCCATCCTCGGCGATGATGCGGACAACGTGTTCCTCGTCCTCTCGGCTCGGCAGCTCAACCCCAAGCTGCAGATCGTGGCCTGGGCCTCGGATCCGATCATGGAGAAAAAGCTCTCCCGAGCCGGGGCCGACCGCGTCCTCTCTCCGTTTGAGCTGGGAGGCTTCCAGGTGGTGCAGACGCTGCTGAGGCCGGATGTGATGGACTTCCTCGGGTTTGCCCTGGACATTGAGAATCAGGATTGGGCGCTGGAGCAGATCTGCCTGCCTGAAGATTCCGGGATGGTGGGCAAGAACCTGCAGGAGCTGCAGCTCAGCAACTACCTCAAGGTGCTGGCCCTGATCCGCAACGGCGAGCGGCATTTTGAGATCACCGGGGAGACCCGGCTGGAGGCGCAGGACATGCTGATCGTTCTGGGGAAGCGCAAGGAGTTGCATCGCCTGCACGTGCGTTATCTGCCCGGTGAGTCCGGTAGAGCTTCGTAGTCTGGGTTGAGGAACGATACCCCGCAGCCCGTT
>JAYPUA010000062.1:4226-17037 GCA_038133845.1 Deltaproteobacteria bacterium | reverse complement strand
AAAGGCCAAAAACGACTATATTCCGGAAATTCTTCCGAGTTGTCAAGGAGGAAGCTCCAGGCCATCGCCTGAGCCGGGAAGGGCTTCAGGAGGCCTTACAAAAGATTCAGTCTGGAACACCAAAAATGTGAAGCCCCCAAGCATATCGACCAGGCTTCAACAACCTGCCCGTATATCGATCAAAATCAGAAATTTTATTTCTTATGGATAAAGCATTCCTTCACTTGGGAAAGGTCAAAAATTCCTTATCCGTAAAGGGATAAGCTATTCATCGAATTTCTGAAAGGGATGGAACATCAATATCTAGCAATGGTGCGTATTGCTGAGCACCAAATATGTCAGGGTCCCCGGGGCTGCCACTTGGACGATTACGATAAATGGTAAACTTGATCGCGTTGGCGGGGTCGTACTCAACAAAGTCTGCAATCCGTTCTTCAGGAATATTAAATAGTGCTGCTACTGAAGAGCGTGTCAGGACCTGACTTCGCTTCACGAGTTCGTAATCAGTGGCCTCGCGAAAGATAATGTCAAAGGTAATCTTGTTAACTCCAGCGTTTTTAGAACGGATGGTTTTTGCCAATTCAGACAGCTTTTTATTTCCCATCTCAGACCCCAGCCTCAATCAGGTGTGTTGGAAAGAGAGTCAATCCGTCGCTAACCGAAACGGTGTGGTTCAAAGTCCAGCGATACGCTGGACTAGCCTGCATTACCTCATCAAGCACAAAAGAGACTCCACCAGCAGTACCCTTGACGTCCGGTAAACGAGCGTAGAAAAGTTGCCGAGTCCCGGTGATAGTGAGTTCCTCAGCCATTGCTGCTGTTGGAGCGACTCCTTGGACAACGATACAGAGTTCATGAGCGGGGTGGTTTCGGAGAGGCTCCATTTCTCCCATGATCCCATCACGTCCAAAGATATTGTAGTGCAGTTCATACCCAGAATCCCCAAAACGCTCACGGACCTGAGTACGGGCCCATTCAATAACCTGATCAATATGAGCAATGGTGTAGGGATCACGCACTCCAGCGATGCCGACAAATCGCTCCCCCAATTTACCAGCACCTTCGAGTTTCACGCGAAAATCCTCAGATGGATGGAAGGTCGGCCCAGTAATCCGTGTGGTTTTTGGAGTAAATTGTTCATATCGACAATGAGTCATATCCAACTGCCCTCCTGCAACAAACTCATGGAAAGGGTTGGTGCGTTCATACATGGCATGACCGGACACTGAGGCGACGGTACATCGCTGATCGGGATGCATAGCCGTTACCTTGACGTCTTCCTGACTAATCTCTCCCAAGACAGTTTCTTTTCCGCCATAAGGCTCTGCACAGAAAGATGCGCACTCAAGTACCTTGCCCAGATAGTAGGAGAGTGCTTCGGGATAGCCATGATGTAGTGCGGGAGCAGCAAAGATCACGCTGTCGCTACTCCTCCCTCCGATGACAACATCAACACCTTCTGAGAGCAGTTTCAAATAAGGATGAACACCAGCCATCGCAACAATGCGGTCGGTAGCATCAAGCTCGGCTTCAGTGAGGTCGGAAAACCCGTCCAAGCCAGAAATCGTTTCTCCTGAACGCAGTTTCGAGCGCAAGAGTTCATGTGAGACCTCGGAATAGAAGTAGCCTAAGCGGAACTTAGGCAACCGATGCTGGGCAGCAATCTCCTGGATCATGGCAACATAGCGGTCAACACGCCCATTGGCACCTGTATCTCCCGCCGAGCCAATCAACATGGGAACCTTCAGATGTCGGGATGCGAGTAACATCTGTTCAAGATCGTGACGCTGCCACTGTTCCGGGCTGGTCGAAGTATTGCTCCCTAGTGGAACCGGCCCTACGTCGTCACTGCCAGAATCTGCAGCAATGTAATCGGGTCTGGCTGCAACACCTTGTTGAAAACTTTCAGTCTTCAAGGGTGCAAAACCAAGATGTCCGTTTGGGCAAATGATCTTAAGAGAATTCATGAACTCATCTCAATCAACAAGAGGTTGGAACAAGGCCTCGGCTTGGCCGCTCCGGCATTCAGCGCACACCATGCCAGTACGGCATTGAAATTTAGAACGCTGGAGTTACAAAGGAAACAAACTTCATCTATTCATAACAAAAATGCATACACCTGAAAAAGCGTAAATTTCACACAAAAAGGGAGCGAATTCAACGCAGATTCAATTTGAGCATCTGATGGCGAAGGGCATGTCGAGTCATTCCCAACGACTCTGCAGTTGCGCTCAAATTACCGCTGTAACGTTCCAGCGCTTGCTCAATCAAATGGACCTGAAAGAGACGAGTGGCTTCTTGGTACGACACCCCTTCCCAGCGCCAAGCATCGGGAGCCGTGGAGGGTGGGGAAATCGTAGAGCGCTCCACTTCGCGCATGATGCGAGGAGGAATGTGCTTCACCAGGACTCGATGGTCGTCTTCTAAGATAAAAATACGCTCCAAGAGGTTCTCCAACTCCCGTACGTTTCCCGGCCAATGATACTGGCGAAAAACGTCTTCTACAGCAGGCTCCCATCCCTTCAATTCTCGGCCATAACGCGTGTTAAAGCGGCGAATGAAGTAGTCGGTAAGGAGAAAACAATCATCTCCCCGTTCACGCAAAGGTGGAATGTTGATGGCGACTACCTGCAGGCGATAATACAGGTCGTCTCGAAAGCGTCCTTCTTGTACCTCGCTGAACAAAATACGGTTGGTGGCTCCAATGAACCGCACATCCACACTGATGTCACGCACAGTTCCAAGTCGCCGAAAGCGCTGAGTATCAAGCAAACTGAGCAGCTTTGCCTGAACGACATGGTCCAGGTCCCGGATTTCATCAAGAAACAAAGAGCCGCCATCTGCCGCTTCAACCAAGCCTTTTTTTTGGGCAAGAGCTCCGGTAAATGCGCCCTTCTCATGCCCAAATAGTTCTGACTCCACCAAGTTGGAGGGAATTGCAGCACAGTTTATGTCAATGAACGCTTTGTTGTTGCGAGTCGATAGTTCGTGGAGCATCCTGGCAACCACGCCTTTCCCAGTTCCGGTTTCTCCGTAGATGAGAACAGCCCGGGCTTGGCTCTCAGCTATCCGTTTGGTCAATCGGCGAACGGATTGAATCTGTTCGGAATCACCAACAAGCCCTCCAAAATAAGTCACTGCTGATGCCTTGTTACTTGGTTGTTGTCTCCGACCCAAAGGATCCTGAAACAGGACACCCCCACCCAAGTCGAATCGGAGTGTGTGCTCTAGTGATTGTCATGTAACGTGAATGAGGCCCATGGTACTTGGCATGGATTTCCAGCACAAAAGGACAGGCGACGTTCTCGGCAAATATAAACAACTCCTGAGAGGGTTTGGGCATCCCCATCCTCTCCATGACGGCAAAGGCCTGTTGTCGTGCCCTGATTGTGGGAGGCCATCAGAGCTTGAAGTTTGGGGAGTGTGGGGGAGGCACTATGGAGATATTGATCAAGCACCCGAGCTCTTCCCTCAGAACTGGCAACCATCGGCGCAGCATCGGGTGAGTTGGCAACGGAGTCCGGCTTGAAGTGGTTGGTGCGTGAAACACCGCAGGAAGCCCGCTCAATTTTTATCACTCGATGTCCCAGATCCACAGCTACCGTGGTTCCTGTTGCGTCGGCAAGCACAAGAGAGCCACCCCCAGCATGAGGAAGGGCTTTAAGATCGCTCAGAGCCTCTGACACTGTGGCATGCTTTGAGAGCAACCGGGTCATCAGAAAATAACGCAGCCAGCCAACACCATGATCCGTAGTCGCAATCTGCGTATCAGCTACAGCAAGCCCGTTGGAATTGATACCGCTGGAGTAAACTCCTGGAGCCCCTAGGCTACCGACACAGAGAAACCGCCGCCCTTCTGGCCAAGCGGGATCGGTATGAAGAAAAATCCGCTGCAAGTCTACGTGTTCCCCATGGAAGTCACGGTTTTTCGCCAAGATTGCGCCCTCGTTGGGCGTGGCCACTGCGCACACACTGCACCCGTCTCCTGCAGCTGTTGGCATAAGAAGGTGCTTGAGCAGACTGAGGTGCAAAAACGTGAAGAGGTCAAGAGGTGCCACACCAAAACCTGTTGCTACCCCCTGCATTTCTTCCAGCTCAGGCTGGCAGAAACACTGAGCAAAGTCCCATTGCTGGGCAAGGAACGCCTGAGGCGCTTGTTGATTCAAGAGAGGACGGTGCAACTCCAGACGCTTCATAATTGCTGAACGGACAGGAGCATCTTGAGAGTATTGGGCCTGCAGTTGACCACGCTGGCCTGCGGCTCCGCTCAAAAGCAGAGGCATTTCTATGAGATTGGGATTCATGAGGCCCCTGCGTCCACAAGGTGACAAGCCACTTGATGCCCCGGGGCAATTTGCTTCTGATGTGGATGGACATGATGACACTCCTCTGTTGCCATGGGGCAACGAGTATGGAATTTACATCCTGAAGGAGGGTTGATCGGAGAAGGTAGTTCTCCAGTTAAACGGATGCGAGGACGAGCCGTTGCAGAAGCCTCCACTCGAGGTACTGCGGAGAGCAACGCTTGGGTGTAGGGATGCTGAGGCGTATTCAGGACCACAAAGGTCGGGCCCTCCTCCACTACCTCTCCAAGATACATAACGGCAATCCGATCGCTGACATAGCCAATGACGGAGATGTCGTGAGAAATGAATAGATAGGTGAGCCCCAACTCCCGCTTCAGTTTGTCAAGCAACTCGATGATCTGAGCTTGAATCGAGACATCAAGAGCAGAGACAGGCTCATCGCAGACAATGAAATCTGGGTGGAGAATGAGTGCTCGAGCGATTCCGATACGCTGACGCTGCCCTCCGGAGAATTGATGTGGATAGCGATTCATGTGCTGGGGTTTCAGACCAACGTTTTCCAATATGGCCGCTACCCGGTCGGTGATCTCAACTGATTTGGCCAGACCGTGGATTTTCAGAGGCTGCCCAATGATGTCCTGAACCGTTTTGCGAGGGTTCAGCGAAGCATACGGATCTTGAAAGATGATCTGCATCTTCCTCCTCATGGCTTTCATCTCGGCATCCTCCAAGGAGGTTACGTCTTGGCCCTCGAAAAAGATTTTTCCGGCAGTTGGCTCATGCAGGCGTAGGATGGCCCGTCCAAGGGTACTCTTGCCGCAACCGCTCTCACCTATCAACCCCAAGGTCTCGCCACGTTGAATAGTCACGTCCACCTGGTTCACCGCCTGTACCAGTACCCCCGGATTGCCTGTCAGATGTCCCCATAACCCCCGACGTGAATCATAATGTTTCACCAATCCTTGTGTTTCCAGCAACGGCGTCATTGGCTCATTTCCCCGGAGAGATTGGCCTTGAGGCAGCGTACCTGCCGTTCGTGAGCACAAGTTCGCATGGGGATGAAGCTTCGACAACTCGAATCAGCGAGAGCACATCGATCGAGAAAACGGCACTGTTGAGGCAAGTCGATCAGTTCAGGAACAGTGCCCTCAATGGGACGAATCCGCTCCCGCAGTGCAGACAAACGGGGAATGGAGTCAAGGAGCCCCTGAGTGTAGGGGTGTTGCGGGTGGTCTATGATCTCACGAGTCATCCCAACCTCCACAACCTGCCCAGCATACATTACCACGACTCGCTCACAGTACTCTGCTACAACGCCAAGGTCGTGAGTAATGAGAACCACACTCATTCCCAACTGCGAGCGGATACTCGCAATCAGTTCCAGAACCTGTGCCTGAATAGTGACATCCAGGGCTGTTGTAGGCTCATCGGCAATCAATAGGCTAGGGCGGCAGGCTAGGGCAATGGCAATCATGATCCGTTGCCGCATTCCTCCGGAAAATTGATGTGGGTAATCATCCAGTCGGTCCTTTGCGGAGGGGATGCCAACAAGTTGCATCATCTCCAACGCACGTTCACGTGCCTGCCGTGCCTTGGTACGTCGGGACCCACTCAGGGTTTCGTCATGGGCCAGCAGTACCTCAACAATCTGATCTGACACCGTATAAGCCGGGTTTAGAGCAGTTAACGCGTCCTGCATGGTCATGGCGATTTCTTTTCCCCGCAGGGCTCGGTAGGCATCTGGGGACAGTTTCACCAACTCTCGCCCGTTGAAGCGAATGGAGCCCCCGGCAATGAAGCCCGGGTTGCGGACCAAGCCCATTACACTGGCAAAGGTGACACTCTTTCCGGAACCGGACTCTCCAACAACACCGAGGCACTCTCCCAACCTGACGTCAAGACTGACGCCATCTACTGCTGTAATAGTCCCATCCTGTGTGGCAAAGCAGGTTTTTAGATCCGTGATCTCCAGAACGGGTTGTACCATCTCTCCTCTCAATCGTGGAATTGGGGATCAAAGGCATCCCGCACTCCCTGACTGGCGACGTTGATGCCAAGCACCAGCAACAAAATTGCCACCCCTGGAAAGGTGCTCACCCACCAAGCCTCCAACATGAATGAACGTCCATCTGCAACCATGGAGCCCCATGACGCCGTTGGAGGCTGCACCCCTAAACCTAGGAACGACAGGCTGGCCTCCAAGATAATGACGTGTGCCATACGCACAGTTGAGACCACCACAACTGGAGAGAGGATGTTGGGCAGGATTTCTCGCAGCATGATATATCCACGCCCTGCCCCCATGGCTCTAGCAGATTCAACGTACTCGAACTCCCGTGCAGCCAGCGTTTCTCCTCGAACGACTCGGCAGGGGATCACCCACTCCTTGTAGGCCAGTGCAAAGATGATGTTTTGCAATCCGGGCCCGGTCATGGCAATCAGAGCAATAGCGAAAATCAGGTAAGGGAAACCGAGTAGGATATCGACAATCCGTGAAATGAACACATCCACCCAGCCCCGTAAATACCCAGCCGCCAAGCCAGCCAAGGTTCCCATGGTGGTTGCGACCAAAATTACAGAGGCGCCAATGAAAATGGAGACACGAGCGCCATAGATAATACGGGAAAGGAGGTCTCGGCCCAGTGCATCGCACCCCAGTGGATAAGACCAGTCTCCCCCCTTCATCCAGGCAGGAGGTTGCAGGCGGAGGAAGAGATCGGCTTCATTGGGATCATGGGGGGCAAACAGAGGTGCTGCCACAGCCATTAGAATAAACAGAAATACCACTGCTGCTGAGCCAAGCGACAATTTACTGCGCGCAAACAGGCGGAGATTCCTCCGAAACAATGACTCTGAGGAGCGGGCTCTTGATGTAGCAGCAACAGGGGCATACATTACAGGCGAACCCTCGGATTGAGTAAGGTGTAGAGCAGATCGGCGATAAAGTTCAGCAGTACGTAGGTAACGGCATAAATCAAAACAGCGGCCTGAATCAAAGGATAGTTGCGGACAAAGATGCTCTCCACCACCAAGCGTCCCAACCCCGGCCATCCAAATACTGTCTCCACGACCATGTTACCTCCCAGCAAAGCTCCAGTTTCAATTGCGGCAACAGTGACCGTAGGGATCAGGGCGTTTTTCAACGCATGTTTGGCCAGAACTTTCGAACGATTGAGGCCTTTAGCTTCAGCAAAGGTGATGTAGTCCTGCTTCAGCACATCAAGCATAGAGGCACGTGTGACCCGCATCAGGATTGAGGCCATGGGCAGCCCTAGCGTGATGGCAGGAAGCAGGATGTGGGAGAGAGCATCGGCAAAGGCGTCGAAGCGACCGTGCAGGATCGTGTCGACTAGGAGCAAATAAGTGATTGGAGGCACCTCTGAGGAGTACCCCGCACGTCCTGCAACAGGAAGGAGATGAAGGTGGACGGCAAATAGCATCAGTAGCAGAATGCCAAACCAGAAACCTGGCAACGAGACACCAAACAAGGATCCCACCGTAGCCAGGCGATCAAAGATGGTATTCTTCTTGACCGCGGCCAACACCCCTAGAGGGATAGCAGTCACCAGAGCCAGAAGTAGCGCAAACAGGCTCAATTCAATGGTTGCCGGCAGGCGTGAGGCAATTACATCCATAACCGGCTGACGGTGGTAGTAGCTGAGCCCAAAGTTTCCTGTGACAGCATTCCCCAGGAACTTGACAAAACGCTCTGCCGGAGGCAAGTCCAAGCCCATGTCGTGACGGAGCGCCCGCTCTTGGGCCTCTGTGACGTGCTGATCCCCAAGCATGATCTGAACCGGATCTCCTGGTGTCAGTGTCATCATGAAGAAAACGATGATACTGACACCAAACAGTACAGGGACCAGTTGGGCAAGCCGCGCAATCAGCTTACCAAGCTTCATAGCAGGTGACTCTGCCTGGATCTCCGCAAGCCGTTATTTCAGGCAGGCGTCATGGAGGTTGATCCGGCTGTCAGCACTAGGCTGCCAGCCGGTGACCCGGTTGGATACACCGTAGAGATCTTGAGCCACCCAGAGGTAAACAAAGGGGAGGTCCTGATTCACCAGAGCTTCGGCCTGAGCGTAGAGCGAGGCCCGCTTCGTCCGGTCCAATTCAGCACCAGCTGCATCCAGCAACTGATCCACTTTGGGGTTGGAATAACCACTCGAGTTGCCACGGTCAGCGGTACGGTGCGTGGGGACAAAGATTCCGACCGGGTCCAAGGAGCCGTTCCCCCAAGAGGTCAACCACATCTGGCCATCAATTGGGGCTCCTTTGGTTCGGTATCGTTTCACTAGCTGAGAACCTTCCCCAACCACAACTTTCACCCGGATGCCAGCTTTACCCAACACCGCGCCAATGGCCTCGGCGATTTCCTTGTTCGCCCCATCAACGTCCAGGGTAACATCCAACCCACCTGCATAGCCGGCTTCTGCCAACAGGGCCTTGGCCTTGGACACATCGTAGGCATAGGCAGGCAGGTTGGTGTTCTTCCCAAAAGCGTCAGGACTGAGGATTCCGTCGATCAAGGACGCGTTACCGTTGAGGATCTTGTCCACAATCAACTGTCGGTCCAAGGCATGAGCCACAGCACGACGCACCCGGACATCGTCAAACGGAGCTTTCTGGTTATTGAGGGCAATGTAGGAAGATCGGGTTCCATTCACAGCCATGACCCGAGTATCCGGATTGTTTTCCACCTGCCTGATGGCATGAGCGGGCAGGTCATTGATGATGTGAACATCCCCAGCCAACAACGCCGCAACACGGGATGCGTTTTCGGGAATGATTTTGAAGATTACACGATCCACGCATGCTTGCCGGGTCGGAGGAATGTCTGCTGCGCCTCCGTAGTAACCCTCAAAGCGTTCCATAATCACCGAGTCACCCTTCCGCCACTCCACCAACTTGAAGGGGCCAGTACCATTGACCTGATTCGCCAAGCCACCAGGACCAATCTTTTCAACAAAGCTCTTGGAGACCATTTCCTGGAACGGTTGCATGGCAGGAAAGATAGGGGCCGGGGCATTGAGAACAAAGCGGACAGTCAGAGGGTCAACCGCCACTACTTCCTTGAGGTCTCCGACGAGACTTTGACGAGGGCTGGTCTGACCATCCATCGCACCTTCGCGGGTCAGGCGCTCATAGGTGAACTTGACATCTTCAGCAGTGAAGGGGGTACCGTCGTGAAATGTAACCCCAGAGCGCAGTTTGAACTCGTAAGTAACCGGATCAATTTGTGACCAACCCGCAGCCAGTTCCGGGACCACCCTCATTGCGGAGTCACGAGTCAATATCCCGTCATACATGTTGCGGATGATGGTTTCCGTTTCACGCTTTCGGTGATTGGCTGGATCAAGGGTCAGAGCGTCCATGGTGAAACCAACCCGCAACTCCGCAGCTCCTGCCAGAGTCGGCAGAGCCACAGCCGCAGCCACTCCCCATGCCATCCATTTCTTTTTCATTTTTTGTCTCCATAATTAAGTAGAAATCAAACTTCACCCAGGGTTACACCCTAGTGGGTGTGCGATATTTAACGCAATAGATGTGCCACCTCAATTTTTCAAAAAAATTATTTAATTTTAAATATTTAGAAAAAAACAGGTTAGCGAAAAAATTAAAATGAGTGATTTTCACGCTCATTTATTGAATTTACACGCATGCATTTTAGCTGGCAGAGGCAGGAAAAGAGAAGAAGCAGGCGATTCCACAGGAAAACACACCGCGCCTCGGTGATCCCCGTCTCCTTCGCCAACGTCGGAACATGAATGCTTTCCGGAGGCAGTATCCGGCCAATCGCCACCGCCTTGCGTTCGGTTGAATAAGTTCCCCTAGTTGCTCCCCTCTCAAGTGAACTCAAAGGCTAAGTGCGACAACTATCTTGGCACATAAGCTAAATCGCACAGAAATTTATAACAATTACAGATGATGCCCCCAGTGGGTGCCTGATTGGCAGGAAACACTACCAATTGAGAAAGTTAGGTGCATCAGTGCGGGCCAGCTTAGTGGCCATCGCCTGAGCCGGGAAGGGCTTCAGGAGGCCTTGAGCGGATGCTGCGTCTCCGGATTTCTGCCCAATGATTTGCCTCCTGGGCTGCTTGCCTCCTGAGCTGCTCCCGGAGGCGGCAGGCTGGATCGTGGTCTTTGAAGCCCGGCCCCTCTACAAGTTTTCCAATATAGTGAGAGAATCATCCTTTCGGTCCTCGGCCGACGAGTTGAGGCCGGTGAGGGAGTTGATACAACTGAAAAAAAACGTCCGGAAGCTCTCCTCGCTCATCAGGCGCAAAGCGATCCAACACCTTGTTTTCAAATGGATTTGTTTAAATTAAATTTGATACAGACTATTTGATACATTCCTGCCCTCCACCGTCGTGGGTCAGGGGGAGTTTTGTGCAGCCCTCCTCAGGAGTTCATCGGATGAATGGTCATCAGGTGAAAACGCTCAAAACTCCTCATACAGGAAAGATCATGTTCAAGAAGATGATGATGCTCGTAGGTGCTGCAGCGCTGCTGAGTGGCTCAACCCTGATGGCAATGAGTCATTCGGGCAAGAAGAACCTGGTGGAAGTGGCCGTTGGGGCAGGCTCTTTCAAGACTCTGGTTGCTGCAGTTCAGGCTGCCGGGTTGGCTGACACGCTGGCAAGCGGGGGTCCCTTCACGGTGTTTGCTCCCACGGATGAAGCCTTCGCCGCGCTCCCGGCCGGGACAGTGGAGAATCTCCTCAAGCCCGAGAACAAGGAGACCCTGAAGAGCATCCTGCTCTACCATGTGCTTGACGGGAAGGTGATGTCCTCCTCCGTGGTGGGCAAGAGCCTGAGCCCGCAGACCTTGAACGGGAAAACGTTCGACGTCAGGACCCAGATGGGGAGCGTGATGATCAACGATGCGAAGGTGACTGCAACGGACATTGAGGCGTCCAACGGCGTGATCCATGTCATCAACAAGGTGGTCCTCCCTCCTTCCTGAGCCGAGCCTCGCGGGTGCTCTCCACAAGGAGCGCTCGTCACAACGCCCAAACCCTCAGAGCCTGGGTCTGCAGGCATTGCAGACCCAGCCTTCCGGTCTTGACTGGAGACCTCCTGCTCCTGTCCGGGCTGTTGTTGCTTGAAACGCTTCAGAGAGAGGGAAGGGCTTCAGGAGGTGGGACGGCGTTTGCCCCAGATCCACTTCTTCGGAATCTCGACCTCCAGATCCTCGGTCAGCACAATCTGACAGCTCAGCCGTGGATACTGAAAAGCCCTGGCCAGGCGATCATGCCAGTGCCTGGGCTCCGGATCACCGGAGAGGCAGAAGACCCCACAGGTCGCACACAGCCCACGCCCACCACAGTTCAGACGCTCATTCATCCGAGAGTAGGGGCTCACCTCGTTCCGGAGCAGCACGTCTCGGAGGATCTCCCCGACAGAGGCAACCAGCTCAAGACGCGCTCCCGCCTTCCACACAATCAAGCGCACGGATGTTTCAGCAGCCATCGCGGCTCTCCTTGAGCATTCGTCATTCCCGCGGACGTGGGAGTCCAGCTCCGAGGCCGAGTTGCCCAGGTCCCCGCTTTCGCGGGAACGACGGGGTTCGCGAGGTGCCGAAGCCAAGGAAGGGGGCGTGCTGCAAAAGTGGGGCTCCGGGTTCAAGGCCAGGGTCAAGAGAGCACTCAGCGCCCGAGAGATGCCTTCACATGCTCGTCCTCGGGATTCGCCCTCATGAGCGCCTCACGGAACGCCTTAAAGGCCGCCTCATGTTTTGCCTCAAAGACGAACACGTCAACCAGAAAGCTCCCGGCGTTGTCCTTGTACCAGCTCGAAGGCGGGGGATAATTTCTCCAGTCTCGAACCAGGAACTGCAGCTCTCCGATCGCTCGGGCTCCAACCTGAGCGGTATATAGAGTCCCCTTTGCCTGGAACCTCCGGATTTGACGTGGCTTCTCTTCATCTCCAATTCGAAAAGCCAGAAGCCAGTTGTTTTTCAGAGATTGCATCCCGGGGTTGCTGCAACGATTACAGGTCTTGACCTCCCCCGAAGCTCCCAGCACAACGACATCGTTGAAGTCCAGCTTCACCCCGGTCTCGGTCCAGGAGGAGCGGTTGGCGTTGACCTTGACCCGGCGGTAGTGCTTGATGTGAAAACCGTCTTGGTATTCCGGAAAGACCAACGGATCGGGGCAGCCCAATCCGAAGATTCCGCAACCGACCGTCTCCCGGCTCTCTTTCTCTGCGGCCTCATGCAGGGCCCGAAACCTTCGACCGGTTGCAAAATCGATCTTGTTTGAACCCTCTTGGGTCTTCTTCAGGGCATTGAGTCGTTCACGGATATAGGCCACTTGCTTTTCGGCTTCCGGAAATTTCTCGTAGCGGCTGATGAAGTCCTCGTATTTTTGCACATTGGGCTTGTAGACGTTGAACTGGCTGTACTCGCTCATCATGCGCGCTTCATCAAAACGCGTAGTGGTCCCGGCCGAGGCTTTTGAGCTAAAAGCAGCCAGCCTGCCCTTGATCACCTGAACCTCGTCG
>JAYPUA010000062.1:0-4126 GCA_038133845.1 Deltaproteobacteria bacterium | reverse complement strand
GCCCTTGGTCGCACCAAGCTGAAGCTCTTGGAACTCCTTGCGCATCTCCTGCTCCCGGTTGCTGGCTCCGGAACTGGAGCTCCTGGTCGAAGAGGTGGAGGAGGTCCCGGTCGAGGCTTTTGAGCTAAAAGCAGCCAGCCTGCCCTTGATCACCTGAACCTCGTCGTAGGCCCAGGAGAAGTTGCCGTACTTCTCAACAAACGCCTCCTGACGGCCCTTGGTCGCACCAAGCTGAAGCTCTTGGAACTCCTTGCGCATCTCCTGCTCCAGGTTGCTGGCTCCGGAGTTGGAGGCCACCACGGGCTTCACCTCCTGAGGTCCGGCGACCTCCACCGGAGGACGCGCCTTGGCCTGCTTGGCACGTCGGCGCTCCAGCATCTTGAGCTTCAACTCCGCGACCTTGCGCAGCTTGCTGCTGGGGAAGGCCTCGATGAAAAACTCAAAATCCTCAATATTTTCAGAATCCTTGACCAGCTCCCACGCCTCCTCGTCAGCAAGGAACTGACTTGAAGCCGAGGGGTTGCTTGTTGACGGTGCCGGCGCAGGCTCCACACGGGCGATCGCCTTGGGAGCTTCCGGAAGCGGCTTGACGAAGAAGAAGTCTCCGGTCAGCGAGGAGGCATCCCAGGGGACCTGGGCACCGTTGCTCTTCTCCTGAACCGAGGCTCGGACGCGCTTGAAGACCTCCTCCAGCTTGAGCCCTGGAGTCTGCAGGTGCCCAATCAACTCTCCGGTATAGAGTCCGTTCGCTCCGCTCCCGTCAGAGGCGACAGATCCCGGCGCGGTCGCGTAGGCGATGAAGGTTCCGGAGGGGGCGTTCAGCGTCGCCAGCCCCTGGGCCGCGCTGCGGAAGCTCCGGGCATAGGGGTTGTTGCGGCAGGCATCAAGGATCACCAGGTTCATCCCGTTGCGTGCTGACTCCATCTTGGCCAGCACCCGGCCAACGTCCACGGACTCGTACTCGACATCCTCCTCGGCACCAATCTGCGCCTGAACCGGGATCATGTAGTTGCGCCCCTCCACCTGCATCCCGTGTCCGGAGTAGTAGAACAGCCCCAGCCCACCATCTTGCAGCTTCTTGCCAAAGCGGTCGATCGCGCGCTTCATCTCGCGCTGCGAGGCGTCCTCGAGCAGGTCCACGTCAAAGCCAAGGTCCCGCAACGTCCGGGACATCGCGCGCGCGTCATTGACCGGGTTGCGCAATGGGGCGCTCTTGTAGGTCGCGTTGCCGATGATCAGGGCCATCTTGCGGGTCGACTCCGGGGGCGGCTCCTGGACCCGAGCAATCCCCTTGGTCGCCTGAGCTGACGCCAGCGAGGTCCCCAGCAACAAGAGCACTCCAAGATTCAGGATCCATCTCATGTTCTGCTTCATACGTCACCACCGAGCTTGATTCAGCAAATTCATATCGGAAGCAGTCTCACAGGCAAAGGCGGCCACGTCAAGCTGTCGGCGCGCGGTGTCCTTCAGCCTGGAGGCTCGCTCTGCAGCTGTCTCAGGTGGCGGCTGAAGGACTTCATCACCAGCAGGTGGGCCTGAGCCTGGGTCAGGTTGTAGAGATACCACGGGAGGCTGGGGCAGAACTCGTGAATGGCGGCGATGACGAACTTCCCCTCAAAGACCTCCCGGAACTCCAGCCGCCCCTCCTGGCTCTGCCGGACATTGGCCAGCAGCCCGCCCACGATGTCCAACACCTGCCGGTGCTCCTCGCCCACGCGCTGCCGCAGCTCCAGCAGCGGGGTCGGAAGAAAGCGCAGGCAGAACTGGACCCGCCCGTCTTCATGCAAGGTGCAACGCAGCAGGGGGTGGAGGAAGTCGGGGAGCCACCGCAGGTACTCCTCGAGCACCCAGCGCGCGTCGCGGCCTGCAGGAAGCGGCAGACGCTGGACCGAGCGGACCCGCTTCTGCTCCCTGATCACCTGCTGGTCCTTGTGCTTCAGAATTTGCCGGGGGTTGCTCAGGGGGAAGCCCTGATCGTCCATGGACTGTCGCAGCGACTCCTCAAACCGCACCGCCTCGGCCTCCAGCTGCGCCTGCAGGGGGTTGGGACGGGTCCGCAGGTCGTGGCGCAGGCTGTCCACCAGCGGGCCAACCAGGTCATGAGAGCTGCCGCTGATGGTGGAGACCCAGCGCTTGGAGAGGGCGAGGGAGATGAAGGGGACCTTGAACATCACCCGCCTGCGCCGCATCGCCTGGGCCGTCCGGGTCATCATCTGTGCGTACGTCATCACCTCGCGTCCGCCGATGTCAAAGGCACCGGCATACCGCTCCGGATTTCCCAGGCAGAGCCGAACGGCCCGCAGCACGTCCTGGATGGCGATCGGCTGGGTCAGGGACCAGCACCAGGAAGGCAGCCCCATCAGCGGCAGGCGACGGACCAGGTTGATCATGATCTTCAGGGAGGATCCTCCCGGCCCGACAATCAGCCCGCACCGCAGCGTGGTCACCGGAATCTGGGTGGACTGGAGGACCTGCTCGACCTCGAAGCGGCTGGAGAGGTGCTCTGAGGCGTGGGCTTCCGGATGCTCTGGCATCAGCCCTCCGATGTAGACGATCTGCCGAACCCCAGCGTCTTGAGCCCCCTTGGCAAAGTTGTCGGCCAGCAGCAAGTCGAGGTCCTGAAACGAGCCCTGCGTCAGGCGTGAGGAGGGAACCATCGAGTGGATCAGGTAGATCAGGTAGTCCGCTCCCTCCAGAGCCTGCCTCACCGAGTTGAGGGAGTAGGCGTTGCAGTGCACCCACTCCACCGGGTCAGCCGCCTCCGGATGCGTGATCTTGTAGACCGAGCGGGTGAGGGCGCGAACGGCAAAGTGCTCCAGGAGGCTGCTGCTGATCGCCTTTCCGACGAAGCCGGTCGCACCGGCAATGGCGACCACGGGTTGAGTCAAGTGCGTCCTCGTTCAAAGGTGAAGGGGGTCTGGAATGGGGAGCGGCTCCTCCATCAAGCCGCCGCCAGCCGGAGCTTGCGCCACCGGGTGAAGCCTCAGGAGACCTCGGAGAGAGGGAGAGGGGCAAGCCCTTTCCCACACAACAGCGGTGCCTGAGCGAAGTCGAACGGGCGGCTCATGCCCAGGAAAGCTGCTGAGGATGTCGAGGTTCATGTCCCTGCGGATCCGCAGAACTGGAGCGGAGCTTTCTGGGGGACACCGTCAGCCGTGATGGAGCCGGGGTGCCCTGAATCTTGGGAAAGAGCCCCTCCGGCAGGTGAAACTGGGTCTGCTCCTCCGTCACGGTGACCTCCTCGATGCACAGCTGTCGGAATTTGCTCAAGTGGTTGAGCGTCTGCTGGACCAGGTACTCGGGAGCCGAGGCCCCTGCGGTGATGCCCACAGACCGGAGCCTGCTGGACCAGTCCGGCGAAAGCTCTGTCGGGTGGGGCACTAGGCGAACTTGAGCACATCCGGAGCGTCGAGCCACTTCGGTCAGCCGCGTCGAGTTGGAAGAGGTCGGGCTCCCTAGGACCAGCAGGGCCTCGACCTGTGGGGCGATGGCCTGCACCGCCTTTTGCCGGTTCGTTGTAGCATAGCAGATGGTGGAACTGCGAGGTGCGGCCAGCTGTGGAAAGCGCTGCCGCAGCGCCTCGACGATTTGTGCGGTGTCCTCCACAGAGAGCGTGGTTTGGGTCACATAGGCCAGCGGGATGCCTTCAGGCAACTCAAGGCTTCGAGCCGCGGCCAGGTCCTCGATCACACGATAGCGGCCCTTGGCAAGGTGTCCCAGGATTCCAACGACCTCCGGATGTGCGGCCTTGCCGATGACGAGGACCATGCGGCCTGCCAGATGGTGCCGCTCAGCCTCTTGGTGCACGCGTGCAACCAGCGGACAGGTGGCATTGACGAAAGGCATTCTCCGGCGCCGGGCCAGGTCCACCACCTCCGGAGCGACCCCATGTGCCGATAACACCACAGGAGCCCCATCCGGGACCTCGGAAAGCTCCTCGACAAAGATGACTCCCTTTTGCCTCAGCTCTTCAAGGACGTGCTCATTGTGGATGATGGCATGGCGGACGTAGATTGGCCTTCCGTAGCGCGACAGGCAGGATTCCACGATGCCGATGGCTCTCTCGACTCCAGCACAGAAGCTCCTGGGAGCAGCCAGCAGGACTTTCAGCGGAACAGCGTGTTTC
>JAYPUA010000061.1:11979-17715 GCA_038133845.1 Deltaproteobacteria bacterium | reverse complement strand
CCTCAACGGACTGGTCACCGCGCTCGCCGCGGCTCTTGTCTTCCTCTGGCTTTGAATGCTGTTCCGCATCCAAATCACTGGCCTTGGGAGGAGGCCTGGGATTGAACCCCCAGCTCTTCCAAGCATGAGACCTCACCCGCTTCCCCCCAAAAATGACTGACTGCTCAATTTGTGATTGACTGAACAGTCATTTCCTGCTGAACTGCTTCGAGCATTGTGAGAATTGAGGCAGGCATGAGAGAGACTTCCCCATCCCCGAAGCGTCAGGCTCTGATTGATGCTGCGATTGAGCTGTTTTCTCAGGAAGGCTTCTGGAACACGACCACGGCTCGGATTGCGCAGCATGCCGGAGTAGCCACAGGGACGCTGTTCACGTACTTCCCGAGCAAGAACGACCTGATTGACGAGGTCTATTCTGCGATCAAGCTTGAGGCGATGCACTCGATGCGGTGCACCTCAGGGCTCTCATTCCAGGAGACGTTGCGGCTCAGCTGTTCCGGATACCTGAGCTGGTGCCTGCAGAATCCGGAGAAGCACTTCCTCAAGCATCAGCTCTATCAGGAAAACGCGGTCAGCAAGCGCATGCAGGACTCGCTGGCCGACGTGTTCCGCTTTGACGACTTCTTTCGGCAAGCCATGAGCTCCGGTGAGATCATCGAGCAGGACCCGGAGTTGCTGGTTGCGATGGTCAGCAGCCAACTGGAGGTTGCCGTCCAGCACGCCATCAGCAAGAAGCTCGCTCCGGAAGAGGTCCCTGAGTACGCCGAGACAATCTTTCAGATGATCTGGAAGTCGATCGCGGCCTGAAGCCCATCACCACCTTCACTCCCAGGAATGAAGCGATGAAGAAACTGAACATCAACAATCAGACGGTCGAAGTCGATTTTGACGAAGACACGCCGTTGCTCTGGGTCATTCGTGATGAAGCCGGACTGACGGGGACGAAGTTTGGCTGCGGGATCGCGCAGTGCGGTGCCTGCACGGTGCACATTGACGGCGTCCCGGTCCGCTCGTGCAGCTATCCGGCCTCGGCGGTTCCGGAGTCGGCTCGAATCACAACGGTCGAGGGCCTGGCGGGTGACGAGCTGCACCCGGTACAGCAGGCCTGGATGGAGGTGCAGGTGCCTCAGTGCGGCTACTGCCAGTCCGGACAGATCCTGGCCGCGGCGGCTTTGCTCGAAAACAACCGCACTCCCAGCGATGAAGAGATCGACGCTGCCATGACGAACATCTGCCGCTGTGGGACCTACCCACGGATTCGCAAGGCGATCCGTCGCGCTGCTGAACTGATGGCCTGAAGGAGAACACGATGTCATTATCTCGTAGAAAGTTTTTGCAAACCACGCTGCTGACCAGCATCGCGGGAAGTGGTCTGCTTCTGGGCTGCTCTCGCGCTTCCAAGCAGATCCTCAGCGTCCCGAACGCCAGCGACGCCTCTCTGGGGATGTGGCTGCGCGTCGGCTCAGATGACCAAATCACCGTGGTTGTCCCTTCGGCAGAGATGGGGCAGGGGGTGACGACCTCGCTGACCAGCATCGTCGCAGAGGAGCTGGAGGTCGAGCTGAGCCGTGTGCAGGTTGCGCTGGCTCCGGCAAATACGGAGTACAACAACCCGGAGATGGGCATGCAGGGGACCGGAGGGAGCAACTCGGTGCTTGCCTGGTGGGAGCCTCTGAGAAAGATCGGGGCTTCGGCCCGGAGCATGCTGGTTCAGGCTGCTGCCCAACAGATGCAGGTGCCGGCAACAGAGTGCACAGTGGAGGACGGAGTGGTGAAGCACCCGTCCGGGAAGAGCCTGCGCTATGGCGAAGTCGCCGCAGCCGCTGCAAAGCTGGAGGTGCCCTCGGAGCCTGCGCTCAAGGCCTCAAAGGATTACCGCTATGTGGGAAAGTCCACGCCTCGCCTGGACAACCGCGCGAAGGTGACCGGCTCCGCACAGTTCGGAATCGACGTGCAGGTGCCCGGGATGCTCTATGCGGCGGTGCGGCAGTCGCCCGTGTTTGGGGCCGAGGTGGCCTCCTATGATGACGCCTGGGCCAGGCAGCAAAAGGGCGTGGTCGCGGTGGTTCCCATCCCCAACGGAGTCGCCGTGGTGGCCGACAGCTACTGGCGTGCCCGCAAGGCGATGCTGGCTTTGCCGGTCACGTTCGAGGGGGGCAAGACCCTGGGACAAAGTGATGCCTCCATCCGGGAGAGCTTTGTCGCGGCGCTTGACGATGTTGGCAAGGCCACTCTCTCCGGAGGTCAGATGATTGATGTGGAGTACGAGGTTCCGTACCTGGCTCACGCCACGATGGAGCCGATGAACTGTACCGCTGATGTTCAGCCCAACCGCTGCACCGTTTGGGCCCCCACGCAGTTTCCCGGAATGGCCAAGGGCAAGGTCGCAGACCTCACAGGGCTGGATGAGGAGCAGGTGACCATCAACTGCACCTACCTTGGGGGAGGCTTTGGCCGGCGCGCCGAGCAGGATTTCCTGGTGCACGCGGTTCTGGTCTCCAAAGCCGTGGGGAAACCGGTCAAGCTGATCTGGACCCGGGAGGAGGACACACAGCATGACTTCTATCGACCAGCCTACCTGAGCCGCCTGCAGGTTCAGCTCGGAGCCGACGGAGCTCCGGAGCAGTGGGAACATCAGCTCGCAGGCCCCTCGATCCTCTCGCAGCTCACCGAGCGCGCATTTGACACCCGGATCATCAGCAGCGTGATGGGCTGGCTGGACTGGGACATGACCTCCACGGAGGGCACCAAGCTCCCCTACCGCGTCAAGGACTCAAACGTGGACTACGCGATTGTCGATCCGGGAGTTCCGGTCGGTTTCTGGCGTTCGGTTGGAAGCTCGCACAACGCCTTCACCGTGGAGAGCGTGATGGACGAGGCGGCCCACCTGGCCGGCAAGGACCCGCTGGAGTATCGGCTGGCGCTGCTTCAGGATCACCCGCGACATGCCAACGTCCTCAAACGTGCCGCAGAGGATGCCGGCTGGGGTTCGCCGCTGCCTTCCGGACACGCCCAAGGGCTTGCGGTGCATGAATCCTTCAAGAGCATTGTCGCTCATGTCTTCGAGGTCTCTGTGGAGAACGGTGCCGTCCGGGTTCACAAGGTCCACAGCGCAATCGACTGCGGACGCTACGTCAACCCGGAGATCATCCGCCAGCAGGTGGAAGGGAGCATCGTCTTTGGCATCTCCTCGACCCTCCGGGAGAAGATCTCCATCCAAGCTGGCCAAGTGAGCAACAGCAACTACCACGACTACCCGGTAGCTCGGATGACCGACTCTCCGGAGATCTCGGTGAGCCTCATGGAGAACGACGAGGCCCCTGGAGGAGTCGGTGAGCCTGGCGTGCCTCCGGTCGCTCCAGCGCTCTGCAACGCCATCTTTGCTGCCACCGGGAAGCGGATTCGCAAGCTCCCCATCGCAGACCAGCTGGCCTGACCCTCTCTGCCGGCGCCTCCTCCGGACGCCGGCTCTCCCGCCAACCTTCGCCGGGAGAGCACACTTCCGTCCCCTCAAACCACTCCAGGTGCTTCCATGCGTCTCTTTCTGCTCCTTCTCCTGCTCCTCGCTCTGGTCACCGGAGCCGTCTCCTGTTCCGTCTGGAAGGAACTGGGGCAAAAACCGGACGCCCTGCGTCTGGCAGAGTTTCAGTCGTCTCCACACTTCAGCACCGAGCAGCAGATCTTCCTGAACCGCCGTCCGGAGGTGCTGACGCAGATGCAGGAGCGGATGGACGCCGGAGCGATGATGGACTTCTTTCTGAACAGCACTCCCGACAAGACGCCAGCAGGTCCGCTTCCGGAGTCTCGGCCTGTTGACCTGCAGCAGTTCCTGGCACCGACCGACTCCATCCGCTTCATCTGGCTTGGACACTCCTCGCTGCTGGTCAACGTGCAGAACCACATCGTGCTGCTGGACCCGGTGTTCTCCAAGGCAGCCTCTCCGGTAAAGTTCATGGTGCGGCGTTTTCAGCCTCCAGTTGTCCCGCTGGAAGCTCTTCCGGAGATCGAGTGGATCCTGATCTCCCACGACCACTACGACCACCTGGACCTGGAGACCATCGAGTTCTTCAAGGAGCGCAAGACACGATTTGCCGTCCCGCTCGGTGTCGGATCGCACCTGCGTTACTGGGGCATTCCGGAGGAGCGCATTGTGGAGTTGGACTGGTGGGAACAGCATCAGGACGGAGACCTCACGCTGTCCTGCACTCCGGCACAGCACTTCTCCGGACGTACCGGTCAGGAGCAGAAGACCCTCTGGGCCTCGTGGGTCCTTGAGGCGGGAGAGCGGCGGCTCTTCTTCAGCGGCGACTCCGGATACGACGTTCACTACCAGCAGATCGGCTCACGCTTTGAGCGCTTCGACCTGGCCTTCCTGGACAGCGGGCAGTACAACGAGCAGTGGCGCGAGGTCCACAACATGCCGGAAGAGGCCGTACAGGCAGCGAAAGACCTGAATGCCGACCACCTGATCCCCATCCACTGGGGAATGTTCGAGCTGGCACTTCACGAGTGGTACGAACCGGTGGTCCGGAGCCATCGCTCAGCGCAGGAACAGTCGGTGAGCCTGCTCACGCCAAAGATTGGACAGCTTGTGGAATTTGAACAGCCCGAGGCTTCGGAACGCTGGTGGGAAGCGCTGATGCCTTGAGTTGAGGGGGAGGGTACAGGCGAAGCCCCGGAGGGCTCCGCCTGAGGGAAGGCAAACTCTTATTCTGCCGTCAGAGCAGACTGACCCAGCTGAAGCTGAGCGATCTCAGTTCCTGAATCCAGGACCTCGACCGAAGCTGCCTGAGGGTTGGGGATGGTCGTGTAGTCTTCCAGCAGGATGAAGGCTGCAGCCATGATCAAGGTGGGGATCAGGGCGTAGGCGGCCAGCTTCCCGGGATTCACTCCGCCCTCGTAGAACTTCTGCAGGATCGACTGACCTGCAGGGTTCGGGGCGTTGGCGATCACAGTCAGACCTCCACCTGTCACCGCTCCAGCAACCACCATGTACTTGGCCTCAATGGAGAAGCCGGGGACCAAGGTGGAGAGATAGGTGATCGCGGCGTTGTCGTTGAAGGCCGTCAGCACGGTGGCGACGCCCATCAGCGAGAGCGGATCCATGGCGCCCAGCACCGGAGCGATCCACCACGCCTGCAGTCCGCCGTGAGTCACCAGGCCGGCGAGGAAGAAGCCGACGAGCAACGGGGAGCGGATGTCCGTGGGGCTTTGGTAGCGATGCGTGATCGCAACGAAACCGAGGAACAGGAGGAAGCCTCCGATGAACAGAGGCGGATAGTGCGCATTGAACACGGTCCAGCCCATGAAGAGAAGATGGACGATTGTGATCCAGACGGGAACAGGCTCTTCTTCCACGTCCTCTCCTCCAGCAGCTTTGCTTGCCAGATCATTCAGGTCACCCCGGAAGATCACAAAATACAGAACGTTGGCAACAAAAATGCCCACAGCGGCTTTCCAACCGTAGTGAGAGAACATGAAGCCCATGGTGAAGTCCCACGGGGTTGCCACCATCAGCACTGGAGGTGCCGCAAAGTGGGTCAAGGTCCCTCCCACGGAGACGTTCACGAACAGCAGTCCGATGGTGGCGTAGGCCAGTCGCGGGGAGGGGTTGTGGTTGTAGATCTGGTGGGAGAGCAGCAGCGCCGCGATCGTCATCGCCGCAGGCTCAGTGATGAAGGAGCCCAGGAGCGGAGCAATCATCAGGATCGAGAACCACCAGGCAGCGGGGGTGTG
>JAYPUA010000061.1:8101-11879 GCA_038133845.1 Deltaproteobacteria bacterium | reverse complement strand
CCTTCCGGATCTTTGTACTTCTCAACGCCGCCCAGACGATCGCAATGCGCGTCTGCCACCTGTTGGGCGTCATGCTGGGTGTAGCAAACCAGAGGTACGGGAAACGGCGCGGAGCCATCGTCTGCGCCGCCACCTCCACCTGCAGCCTGAACTCCTGCGGCCAGCGTCAGGGCGAAGAACACCGCCAACGCTACTTGAACTGTCTTTTTCATTGGATCAACTCCTTCATCTGAGGGAAAAGAGGTTTGCCCCGAGCGGGCCCAAACTCCTTACTTCCTACGTGGAACTGAGCGAGAACGCAAACCGAAATCGACAAGCTGGGCTCTTCCAACACATTTTTACCAAGCTCTCTGGAGCCAGCCCCGTTTCCCCCAACGTCGCTGCTTGAGTTTTGTGTAGCTCTTGCTACCTTGAGAAACTCTTCCTCACGCTCTCGTAGTTAAACGGATATAACATCGGATTCCGGTTCCGAGGTTCCAGGTTCGATTCCTGGCGAGAGCACCAGCGACCCTCCGTTCTCCTGATCCTGCACCCGAAGCGTTTTCTTGGCCTGGGCTCTTCCGGAGGGCTTGTCTCCTGGGCTCCAGTTTCCCCCACCAATTTCCCCTTCAATATTCCCCAATTTTTTCCCCGAATCTTGAGGCCACCTTGCAGGTGGGCTTTTAGAATTTTGATTTTATTGAATTAAATACACCACCACCACCTGGTCTGTTGCTTGCTGAAGGGATATGGAGGAACATACTCGGCACCTCTTCATCCTTGAAGGCACAATGCTCACTTTGCTGACATCCGAAACGCCTGTTCCCAGGCGGAGCCCCCCCACCTCCAGAAATTCGCAGGATCTGCATGGCGATTCAGGCAGGCAAGGGGAGGAGTCGGATGTGGTTCACCTTGAGGCCAACATGCGCTCCCGACCGTTCCCGCTTCTGCCCGTCTTCTCCGTCGCCAGCCTTTTTGTGCTGGGAGGGTTCTCTCTCTTGCTCAGCTGGTTGCTGGGCCAGCAGTTGGAAGAGGAGCTGCTCAACCGAGACACCCTGATCACCACCTCGACGGTCCAGTCCGAGGTGGTGGAGTATCTTGGAGATCGCCCGTTTTCTGCAGTTTACGAAGACCCGGAGACGCTCAAGAGCGTCCTGCACGCGGTGATGGTGCTCCCCGGGAGCCACGGGGTGGAGGTGATTCATCCGGATGGTCGCATCGGCTGGTCGTCCGTGGCGGAAGAGGTGGGAGAGGTCAAGGAGTCCCTCGCGCTGCAGACTGCTCTGCAAGGAAAGCCGGCCATTCAGCACGAAGACGTTGACGAGGAGAGCTTCCCCCATGCGGACGTCCGCTACGCCTCGGCGCTCTACATCCCCATCCCTCGGGGGCAAGGGGTGATCGGGGTCATCGAACTCCACCGCTACAACGTCCAGCTCAAGAAGCAGGTGGACTCGCTGCAGCAAGCGGTCTGGACCTACAGCCTCGGCTTTGGGGCCGTGCTCTACGTCACCCTGCTGCTGATCGTCTTTCCGGCCTCTCGCATCCTGCACCGTCAGCACGTTGGGCTGCTGGAGAGCACGGAGCACCTCTCACAGGCCAACCGGGAGCTCAGGGAGGCCCAGGACCTTTTGCTGCGTCAGGAGCGACTGGCAGCAATGGGAGAGGTCAGCGCCGCGGTGGCGCACGGGCTGAAGAACCCGGTGGCCGGCCTGCGTGCCGCGCTGCAGGTACTGGCAATGCCGTCGATGACGGCAGAGGAGCGCCAGGAGACCATTGCCTCTTTGATCCGGGAGATCGATCGACTCACCGAACGCGTGGCGCACCTGCTGAACTTTGTCCGGCCATTTCACCCGGAGCCGGAGCCGGTTTCCCTCTACCACCTGATCGGAAAAGCCGCCGACTCGCTGGAGTGGCAGCTTCGGGAGAAGGGCATCGCTTTGGAGATACGCCCGGATCCTCAGCTTCCCCGCATCTCTGCCGACCCCTCGCTGATCGAAGAGGCGCTGCTGATCGTGCTGAACAACGCCATCGACGCCTCGCTCAAGGAGCATCGGATCGTCTGCTCGGTGGAGGCCGAAGGAGGCAGGCAGATCCTTCAGGTCCAGGATGAGGGCGGAGGAATTGCCGCCGACCGGATGGAACACATCTTCGAGCAGTTCTACACCACCCGCAGTCGAGGCATTGGGCTCGGTCTGGCTCTGTGCAAGAAGATCCTGGAGGCTCACCAGGGGAAGGTCGAGCTGGAGAGCGTGGAGCATCAAGGGACCACCGTTCGCCTAATTTTGCCCGCCACTCCTTCTGCCTGAAGAGCCGATGCGTTTCCGAAAACTCCTGCTGCTGCTTCTGCTGCTCCTCAGCGTAACCGCCGTGGGCTCGCTGAATGCGGATGACGACGATCATGACGACGATGACGACCACGGCTTCCGGGGGTCCTCTCACGAGTACGAGGGAGACGAGGAGTTGAGCGAGGGTCTGGGCAGCCTGGCGCTCCTTGGGTTTGTGACCCTCAACGGGCTGTACTTCTACAGCATGGGGTTCAAGCGTCTGCCCAAGCCCGTCCGGACGGCAGCTCCGAAGTGGGTGACGCTCCCGCTGAAGCTGAAGAGCCACTTCCGGAACGTTCACTACCTGGGGAATCCGCTGGTGATCGGCATCGCCTGGGCCCATGGCGTCACTGCTGAAGAGAGCAACCTGCTGGTCTGGGCCGGCTGGGGGCTGATGCTCCTGCTCGCCTTCTCCGGAATCATCATGAAGCTGCAACGTGCCGACCAGCCCGGAGCCCGGGTCAATCGCCTGATCCACACCCAGCACCTGCTTTCCATCGCCATGGTCCTGCTGCTCTGGCTTGGACATGGATTTCTGGACTGACCACGGAGAACACATGCGCACTTCCAAAACACTTCGACCGTTCCTGGCGATCGCCCTCCTTTTTCTGCTCTCCGGCTGCCCCGTCCGGGAGGGCTACGGTCCTCAATCCGGATATCGAAACGATGTTGACAGCGACCGCTCCCGGGATGACGGCTACCGCTCCCATCGCTCCCGGGACGATGACCACGGGTATGGTGAGCGAGACCATGACGATTGGGATCACGACGATTGATCCTGTTCAGAAGAACTCCACTCGATCTTCATGGTTTCTCGACAATTTGCTGCAATCATGATCCGGACCTGCCCTCTCTCACCTCATTCAGGAAAGAAACGATGAATTGGTTGAACGGTACTCGGCGCCTCACGGTTTCGCTGCTGCTTGTGCTTCTCACCTCCGGCCTTCAGGCAGAGACGCCGGTCAGTCCGGACGCACGCAAGCTGCTGGACGGCTGGGCCAAGGTGGCTCAGAAAGACAACCCCAAATTTCAAGGCTTCTCCGCCGAGGAGGGGAGGCGAATTTATTATGCCGAGCGGGTGCACTCTGAAGGAGACTCCCGCAGCTGCGCGACCTGTCATGCCGAGGATCCGGCACAGTCCGGACGCAACGCCTCCACCGGGAAGGTGATCGACCCGCTCTCTCCCGCAGTCAATCCGGAGCGTTTCACCAAGGCCAAGGACATCAACAAGTGGTTCAAGCGCAACTGCAAGTGGGTCCTCGAGCGCGAATGCACGGCAGAGGAAAAAGGTCACTTCACGACCTACATGCTCTCTCTCTAACTTCACACAGGATGGTACAATGCAATTCAAGAAGGGGCTCCTCATCTCTTTGGCAACCCTGATGACCATGAGCTGCTCGGTGGTTAGCTGGGCGGATGGAGATGATCACGAACGACGCGAGCATGACGAACACGAAGAGCACGAGGGGCGCGAG
>JAYPUA010000061.1:0-8001 GCA_038133845.1 Deltaproteobacteria bacterium | reverse complement strand
GAGCACGAGGGGCGCGAGAGCAGCTGGTGGCGTTCCGGAGGTCCTACGGAGCCCGTGCTGGCCTCCATCCCTCAAGAGCCGGAGGTGTTTCAGGAGGAGTGTGGAGCCTGTCACATGGCCTATCAGGCAGAGCTGCTTCCTGCAGCATCCTGGCGAGCAGTGATGGCCGGATTGGAGGATCACTTTGGGGAGGACGCAACGATTGATGCCACCGAGCACCAGCAGATCCTCACTCACCTGGAAGCCTTCTCGGCAGAGCGCTCCTCCAGCCGGGTCTCACGGCGGGTGATGCGGCGAATGGGCAGCCAGGTCTACCTGAGGATCTCCGATGTCCCGGGGATCAACCGCGAGCACCGTGAGCACATCTCTCAGCGCGTCCTGGCCCGGGATTCGATCCGCTCCATCGCGAACTGTCAGGCCTGCCATACGACCGCGGCCCAGGGCGAGTACGACGAGGACTATGTTCGCATCCCGCGCTGAGTGGGCCACCCACGAATCCGTCCGGGTCTGGGACCTCCCCACCCGCCTCTTTCACTGGGCCCTGGTCGTTGTCGTCTCCGGGGCGTGGATCACCACGTTCTGGGAGTGGATGCTCCCGCTCCACCTCTGGTTCGGGAGAGCATTGATCCTGCTACTTGGATTCCGCTGGGTCTGGGGCTGGATCGGCAACGGCTTTGTGCGCTTTCAGCAGTTTGTGGCCTCCCCCGGACAGGTTCGGGACTACCTTCAGGAGCGGCGCAAGGGGCCAGTCCTGGAGCTGGGACACAATCCGCCTGCCAGCTGGATGATGCTCCTGATGCTGCTGGTCCTCTCAGCGCTGGCGCTCACCGGCTGGCTCGTGCAGTCCGGACTGGAGCAGATCGGTCCATGGGCCGGGCAGGTCTCTCTGGAGCAGGGAAGCTGGGCCTGGGAACTCCATCAGAAGCTGGCTTACGGCCTGCTGGTGCTCGTCTCCGGTCATGTCGTGGCCGCTCTCTTTGAAAGCTGGGCTCAGCGGCAAAACCTCCCCTGGGCAATGGTGACCGGCTGGAAGCGAGAGGTCCCGGAAGCCAACCGACAGGAACGGGAAATCCCGGGAAATCGCAGGCATCAGACCGGGTTCCTGTTGCTGCTCCTGATTGCCGGGGTCGGGCTGGCCTGGATACCGATGGACTTCCACAATCCACTTACCCAGGCAGCCTTGCGTGAGGAGACCTCTCCAGAGCAGCAGCTGTATCTGGAGGAATGCGCTGCCTGTCACGTCGGCTTTCACCCCAGCCTGCTCCCCCAGCGTTCCTGGCAGGCCTTGATGGCGGGACTGGAGGATCATTTCGGAGAAGACGCCAGCCTGGACGAGGAGACCACCCAGGCTTTGGAACAATACCTGGTAGCCCGTGCCGCAGAGGTTCAACCCACGGAGGCCGCGTTCCTGATCCTCGGCTCGATCCCTCCCGAAGATGTGCCGTTGCGCATCACGGAGGCCGCGTTCTGGAAACACAGGCATGCGAATCTGGAGCCGTCGCTTTATGAGCGCAGTTTGATCGGCAGCCCACTCAACTGCAACGCCTGCCACCAATATGCGGAATACGGATCTTTCGAGGATGCTCACATCCAGATTCCGGAACCCTGAATCGAAGACCGACCATGCCGAATGCCAAGATCCTTCTGGTTGAAGACGAGAGACTGCTCGGCCACAGCATTCAACGCTTTCTCAAGGAGCGTCACGAGTGTGAGTGGCTGGAGAATGTGGAGGCGGCGATCCGGTACCTGCGGGACGAGTCGGTCGACGTCATCGTCTCGGACATCAAGCTTCCGGGAAAGACCGGAATCGAGCTGTTGCGCTGGGCCTCTGAACAGTGTCCCCACACCCCTGTGATCCTGATCACGGCGCACAGCAGCATCCCGGATGCGGTCGCCGCGATCCGTCAAGGGGCAGCCGACTACCTGAGCAAACCGCTGGATCTGGAGACGCTGGAGCTTTCCATCAACCGAGCGCTGCGCCACAACCGGCTCCAGCAGGAGGTGCGCTACCACCGGAGGCAGGCCGGGCAAGCGGCGGACGATGCGAACTTCTTCACCATCGACTCCCCGACCTACCAGCAGCTGGAGCAGCGGGTCTACCGGCTGCTGGAGGTCGAGAAGCTCAGCGGAGAGGTTCCCTCGATCCTCATCACTGGAGAAACCGGATGCGGAAAGGGCGTCCTGGCCCGGAGAATTCATCAGCAGTCTCCGCGAAGCTCGGAGCCGTTCATCGAGATCAACGCGACGGCAATTCCGGAGACCATGGTCGAATCCGAGTTGTTTGGACACGAAAAGGGCTCGTTCACCGGGGCCTTGTCTCAGCGGGCTGGGCTCTTCGAGCTGGCGGATGGTGGAACCTTGTTTCTGGATGAGATCGGGCATCTGCCTCTGGGAGTGCAGGCCAAGCTGCTCAAGGTGCTTGAAGACAAGCGGCTGCGGCGCATTGGCGGCAGCCGAGAGATCTCCGTCAACGTGCGCATCATTGCGGCAACCAATGCCAACCTCCCAGAGGCCATCCGACGCGGAGAGTTTCGTGAAGACCTCTACCATCGCCTGGCCTTTGTCCACCTGCCACTTCCACCGCTACGGGAAATGTCTCATGAGATCCCGGCCCTGGTGCTGGCTTTCCTGAAGGAGGCCTTGCGCAAGTACGCCATTCCTCACCGGCCGGAGCAGGTGTGGCTCTCTGCTGAGAACAGGCAGGCGCTGCAGCATCACTCCTGGCCTGGGAACCTCAGGGAACTGCGCAACGAAGTGGAGCGCAGCGTGCTGTTTCACGGTTTGGAGCAACTGACCTTCAGCCACTTGCGGCACCTGCGCCCAGGCCACGTGGTCTCGTCCGTTTCGGCCAGCCCTCAGGAGGATGGGAAGTTCTTGCTCTCGGAAGAGGGGTGCGATCTGCTGGACGTGGAGGCGAGGCTGCTGGCCCAGGCCTTCAGGCAGGCGGATGGAGAGCAGGAGGAGATGGCCCAGCTGCTCCACATGACTCAACGGGAGCTGGAGTTTCGTCTGCAGCGCTACAGCCTGGATTGGCAAAACGCGCCGGGGTGGGACCACCCGATTCCCAAGGAAGGCGTGCGGGTTTCCCAAGTGGAGCAGAGCTTGCTGAAGCAGGCTCTGGAACGCACTCGGAACAACGTCACCGGCGCCGCCCGACTGCTCAACCTCAGCCGCGACCAGATGCGCTACCGGCTGGAGAAGTATCAACCCGACTCGTGATCCACACCCAAACCCAAAACCGTGCCATGCAAAATCGACGTGAATTCCTCGCACGCTCTGCGCTGACCGCCTGCGCTTGCGGAATGCTGGGAGCCTGCTCCTCCAGTGACGGCTCCTCCCCCACCAGTGGTGGGGAAACAGTGACTCTGGAAATCGACACCAGCCAGCCCACTTACAGTGCGCTGGCCTCCAACGGCGGGAGCATAGCCCTCTCTGCAAATGATGTCAGCGCTCTGACCAGCGGAGCAAAGTCTGCAAGGCTTCTGCTCTACCGCAGCAGCAGCAGCGAGGTGAAGGCTTTTAACGGAGCTTGTCCTCATGCTGGCGGGGATCTCCCGACTTTCAGCTCTGGAACAACAACCTGCCCACTGCACGGAGCAAAGTTTGATACTTCGGGAGCGGTGACAACTCACCCCAATACCGGCACCCTGAACCAAAACCTCACCGCCTACACCGCCTCTGTCTCAGGAAACACCATCACCGTGGAGTTGACGTGAGGCCAAGCTTTGCCCTGCTTCTCAGCGCGTTTCTCTTTTGGGGACCGGGCGCCAAAAGCCTGTGGGCGGAGGAGAGCCCCTTTGCTCCGGAAGATCACTGCCTGGCCTATCGGGCGACCAAGAAGATGTTCTTGCTGGCCGATGTGGCGGTATACGGCAAAAGCTGCGAGGTCCAGGCGCGCATGGAGGTTCAGGACGCTCAGGTGCGGTTTCTGGTCTCGGCTCCGGTGACGTCTCTTGACTCGGGCAGCCGCATGCGGGACAACAGCGTGCAAGAGATCCTCCGGGCAGAGGAACATCCGGACCTGAAGTTCACCTCGGCGTGGCTTCCGGAGAAGCAGGTCCGGGAGGTCGCAAGGGAGGAGGGACGCCTTGAGGTGAACGGGGTCCTGGAGGTTGCCGGAAAGTTTTACGGGATGATCTTTGACCTGCAGGTTGAACCGCAGTCCGGATATGCGCTGATCACCGGGGTCAAGGAGACCCGGTTCTCTGCGCTGGAGCTGGTGGTCCCCCAAGTGATCGGAGGGGTGGTGGCGAAGCCCGGCGATGAACTGCAGATTCACCTGCACTTGCGGACTGACCGAATTTCTGGTTTCTGAAGCTCAGGAAAAAACTCACTCCGGGATTGCAAAGGCTGTGACCTGTCCGGCCTCATCGGCAACAATCGCCACTCCCGGTGCGAACGCGGCGGCCACCCGTGAGGTCTTCCCTGTGGATTTGCTCCACAGCGACTCTCCTGTTGTGATACTCAGGGCAAACAAGTGCCCGCGTTGGGTTAGTCCGTAGAGCCGGTCTCCGGAGAGCGTCGGCGCGCCCATCAGGTAGTTGAACGCTCCCCAAGGGATGTCGTGCTCCCACAACCGTGTTCCGTCAGACATCTCGAACGCGTAGATCCGGGTGTGGGCCGCGCCGAGGAAAACAACCCCCTCACGCCCCGTGAGCGATGGGACCCAGTTCCCGGTATCCCGGCGCCAAAGCGGGGTCCCATCCGTCGCGTTCAGTCCCACCAGAAAGTCCTGATAGGCCACGTAGGCCAAGCGGTCTCCGTACGCATGGATCGCCTTGACGAAGCCATCCTCCCCGCGGGTTTCCCACAAAGGAGTTCCGGACTGGGCCTCCAAGGCGACGATGGCCATCGGGCCGCCTTCCTCCGTCTTCACCTCCGGATTGAGGTAGCTCCCACCGAGGTAGAGCACCCCTTCCGAGAACACCGGAGTCTGCACTGCGTAATGCAACGTCTCCTGCTCCCACCGAAGAGTTCCGGACCGGGCCTCGAGCGCCACAACCAGCGAAGGGTCTCCGAGACGCTCCAGCGGCTCTCCAATCCGGGTCGTGACGACGTACAGGGCGTCTTCATGCCAAAGCGGAGGAAACTGGATGTGCAGGGGAAACTGCCGACGCCAGCGAGTCTGTCCCGTCTTGAGATCCAGAGCCACCAGAGAGCGGTCCCGGAGTCCAATCCAGACCAACTGGCCGGAGGTGGCAAAGGAACGTTCCCAGAGGCCCTCTTCAGGCGTGTATGTCCACGAGACCTTCCCGCTCTGCCACTCAATGGCCCAAAGCGTGGCTCCGGAGGCGACCAGAACCAGGTCTTGTTGAATTTGAGGAGCGAGGTTGAAGGGAGCCTGAGTCCGGACGCTCCAGAGGGGAGAGAGTGTTTCAGGCTCTGGGGGAGCGGCGAGGAGCGCTCCGGGCAAGCACCACAGAGCGATCCCCAGCCACAGAGGCTTCAGGTTCACTGAGCCTTGCCGTGCAGAACCAGAGGTCCGTCCCGGTTTTCCTCAGTGATGTCAAAGGCGATGCCAATCGGCATGCGGTTGTTGCGGAGGCGTTCGCGCATCTTCGAGTGATCCCAGTCGTAGTCCTTCTGACCAATGGCGCTCTCGCCAAACAGAGGCACTCCCGGAGGATCGGAGAGGACGTCACCCCCCTTCATGATGCCCTCGTACGAAGAGAGGTCCATCTCGTGATAGGAGAGTTCCGAGTTGCCGAAGTGGCAGCTGGAGCAAGGTGCAGATCCGGAATACCAGGTGTTGCCCTCGGTAAAAAGCTGCTTCACGTCATGCTCGAAGTTGACCCGCTGGCCTCCGTAGGAGAAGTTCGCGGTCTTCTCAGCTCCAGCAGCAATCCAGGCCTCGATCAGGCCGACGGCGTTCAGGTCGCATCCGTACTGATGGACGCCCTTGCCTTTGGCTCCCGGGATGGTGACGCCTGCGCTGGTGACCTCGACACACGGACCGTCGCGGTTGACCTCCGAGAGGTCCTCCGGCCATCCGGGCGGCATGCGGTTGTTGCGGAGCCGGGCTCGCATCTTCGAGTGGGCCCAGTCGTAATCCTGAGCTCCGACGGCGCTCTGGCCAAACAGGGGCACTCCCGGAGGATCGGAGAGGACGTCGCCCCCCTTCATGATGCCCTCGTACGAAGAGAGGTCCATCTCATGGTAGGAGTTCTCGGTGTTCCCGTTGTGACAGCTGGCACAGGCTCGGGCGCCTTCGTACCAGACTCCGGGGCTGGTAAACAGCGGAAGGATGTCCTGCTCAAAGCTTCCGGTGTAGAAGTCACCGTTGTTTCCCTTGTACTGGAACTCTCCGTTCGGAGCTCCAGCCTCAACCCATTCTCCAAGCAGGTCCACGGCTTTGGCGCTCGGGTCGTTCTTGTAGCCCAGGTCTGAGTTCCCAATACAATTGGCGTAAACCTGGATTGCTTCGTTCAGGCACATCTCCACGCGGTTCTCCTGAGCCTCAACCGCTCCATGTAAGCCCAAAACCGCAACGGCAGTACCGAGCCACCTCCTCATGCTCTTTTTCAGCACGATTACCTCCTGTTTCATTGATTACCGAACCAGCCCCGGACGGGAACAGAGCCGCTCTCCCAAGATTTCCCCCATTTGGGAAAAATATTGAGCAATGTAGGGTTCTGGCGGCAAGAGGCATGCCCCTGAAATTGTCACAAACTCCTGATGGAGACCCGTGAAGCCTGACTTCAGGCGAAAGGAGTAGAAGAAAAAAATGTGACCGCGGCTCCGGAGAGGGAGGCAACGGCAGCGAGAGCGGGGAATATGTTGGGGGGTGGGGAATATGTTGGGGGCGACTCCGGATCAGTTCTCCGGGGTGCCGTTGGTTGCCCAAGTCTCCAGGGCACTGATCTCGCCGGAGGTGAGCGGCGTCGCATAGGCCAGCGGCATTTTGCGGATCGATCCCATGTCCCGCTCCAGGATTCCTCCAGAGATCCAAGCGCCTAGCGTGTTTGCTCCAAACCGGGTCACGTTGTCCCCGGCGTAGACCGAAAGGTCCAGCTTGGATGGCGTACCGGCAGGGGTATAGTCGGAGGCAGGGACCACGTGACAGGTGGCGCACTTGCTCGTCATGATCTCCTGAACACCGTTGTTCCAGGTTGGAGCCCCCGAGATGAGCGTTTCATCCGGAGCCTCTCCGCCCAGCGTGTCCGCGTTGGAACACCCTGCAAGCAGGAGCGCGCCTGCGAGGAGGCACAAGAGCCAATCGGGCAGAGCCTTCATCAGAACCGTCGTCGGATGGAGAGTTGAACGTGCTGCAGGTAGGACTCGGTCGCGTGCTGTTCGAGGTTGAAGTCCCACTGCTCTCCCTGGAACTCCAGCCCTGCAAAGCGGTACGTGTAGGCGTGCTCCCGGAGGTTCAGGGTGACGCCGTCCTCTCCGATGAGCAAACTGCTGCTCTGAGAGCCCTGTCCGGAGCCCACGTAGAGGTGCGAGTGATCGAGTTCCCAGCCAAGGCGAACGTCCATGTTGTGCTGCTGAATCCGGAAGGTGTCTTCATGAGTGGTGGTGGTGATGGGGCCTACAATCTTCCAGGACGACGAGGACGTGCGCAGTCCCCCAAGAAGGCTTCCCCAGCGAACGCGCCAGTCGGCATCCCCCTGAAGGAAGGTGGCGGTCTGCTTGCCAAAGGGAATTCCCGGAGAGCCCGCGAGGCTGAGTGAAAGCCCCAGAGGCCCATGAATCCGACCTCGCAACCGTGGCACTGCAGGAAGCGCGTCCACCGGCTCGTTCTTGGCACCGACCCGGTTGTCAATCTTGGGCATCGGCAGCAGGTCCAATTGCAAGGCCCAGTTTCCAGGGTCTTGCGGGGCCGGGGCGCTGTTGGAACGCAGGTCAAGGAGAAACCCATAGATGTTCTGCAGGCGCTCAGACTGCTCCTGGGCGGTCACGGCCCAGGCCGGGGAGCCTCCCCAGGCCATCGAGACGAGCAGGGCTCCGCAGAGCAAGCGCGCTACCGCGCATCTAAGGTGCATAAATTGTCCCGGGATA
>JAYPUA010000060.1:0-17729 GCA_038133845.1 Deltaproteobacteria bacterium | reverse complement strand
CGAAGCCCCGGCCCCTGAAGCCAACTGACCCTCCCGACGGTGTCCGAAGCCATCTTCCGGACACCGTTTCCCTCCTGAAGTTCTTTCCTTTTACAGGATTGACTTTCCAATTTGGCAAATCGGAATGACGATTGGGGTCTTGCTCGTCACTTCCGAAACCATCATGCCACCAGAACAGATCACGCTCGAAATTCAGGACCTCACAGATCAAGGAGACGGACTGGGGCGCTGGGAAGGACTCGCCGTGTTTGTCCCTCAAACGGTTCCGGGAGAGACGGTCCGGGTAGAGGTGACCGAGCGGGCCAAGCGCTTTGCCCGTGCTCGGTTGCTGGAAGTGCAGACGCCTGCTCCTGAACGTACAACACCACCGTGTCCGGTTGCAGAGACCTGTGGTGGCTGCTCCTGGCAGCACCTGCGCTACGAGGCGCAGCTTCAGGCCAAGCAAAAGCAGGTTTACGCTGCGCTACAACGCCTTGGAGGATTTCACGATCCTAAAGTCGCCCCCATCCTGGCCTCCGAACCTCTTCACTATCGCAACAAGGTCGCCTTTCCGGTAGTTCCCGGCCCGGATCGAAAACAACTCCGGATCGGATACTTCCAGCCGGGGAGCCACGATCTGGTGGAGTTCGGCTCCTGTCCTGCTCAGGACGAGCGCATTGATCAGGCCTATCGGTTTCTCCTCCAGGAGTTGCCCCAGCTCGGCTGGAGCGCCTGGAGCCGGGACACGGATGAAGGCCTCCTGCGGCACGTCCTGCTCCGGGTGGGACGTCGCACGGGGGAAACCTTGCTGACCCTGGTTACGCGGCACCCTGTCTTTGGGGAGATCAAGGCAACCGCAGCACGCTGGCTGGAGCAGTCGCCCGACCTCCGAGGCGTGTGCCTGAACCTCAACCCACATCCGGATCAGCGCATTCTTGGAAAGCAGACCGAGCTTCTGGCAGGAACTGATGAAATCGAGGAGGTGTTTGGAGGAATGCGCTTTGGCGTGGGTCCGGAGACCTTCTTTCAGGTTCACACCGAACAGGCAGAGCGGATCCTGGAGCTGCTGCTGGAGCAATGGAGCAGCTCTGGAGATCAAATCCTCTGGGATCTGTATTGTGGAATCGGGACCTTCACCCTACCGCTGGCCCGGCACTTCCGGAAAGTCTGGGGGCTGGAGTGGGAGCGGGCTTCTGTTGAGCAGGCTCGTCGGAACGCCTCCCGGAACGGAATTGCAAATGTGGAGTTTCGTCAAGGAGCCGCAGAAAAGAACCTGCGTGCCCTCCCCGAGCGTCCGGACTTCGTCTTCCTCGACCCACCTCGCCAAGGGTGCGACCCCAAGGTGCTTCAGCAGCTGCGCAAGCTCGGTCCCGCTCAGATCGCCTACCTCAGCTGCAATCCGGCCACTCAATCCCGAGACCTGAAGTTGCTGTGTGATTCCGGAAAGTACCGGGTCACGCTGATACAACCTGCCGACTTCTTCCCACAAACTCCGCATGTGGAGTGTTTGGTGTTACTGGTCCGGAATTGATTTTGGGGGATCACACCCCAAGGTACTGGAGTACCTGGACCGAATTTGCCATGAGGTTTTGCCGATTTCCAGACCAGACGACTCGGCCGCGCTCCATGACGAAGTGGTAGTCTGCAATTTTAAGTAGCCGATCCAAGTTCTTGTCGATCACCAGCGTCGACTGCCCCCTTTGCTTCAGCAACTCCAGCACGCTCCAGATTTCCTCACGAATCAAAGGCGCCAGGCCTTCCGTCGCCTCGTCCAGAATCAGCAGTTTCGGATTGGTCATCAGGGCCCGGCCGATGGCCAGCATCTGCTGTTCCCCTCCGGAGAGGGCGCTTCCCATTTGATTTCGGCGCTCTGCCAGACGCGGGAATAAGGTAAAAATGCCCTCCAACGTCCACGGATGTGGCTGACCAAAGCGGTTAGCTGAGGTGGCGATCAGGTTCTCCTCCACGGTCAGCAGAGGAAAGATTTGTCGCCCCTCTGGCACTAGGCCGAGTCCCAAGCGACTGATCTGAAACGCAGGCCACTGAGACACCTCCTGTTGCTCAAAAAAGATCTTTCCAGATCTTGCTCGAGTCAGCCCAAGGATCGAGCGGATTGTCGTCGACTTGCCCATTCCGTTGCGTCCCATCAAGGAGACCAAGGCCCCTTGCTCAACCTCGAGGTCAACACCAAACAGGACCTGTGAGCGGCCATAGGCCGTTTCCAGCCCTTCAACCTTCAACATGCAGCTCATGCTCTCCAAGATAGGCGGTTTGTACCTCCGGGTTCTGCCGAATTTCGTCCGGAGTGCCTGTGGCAATCACACTTCCGTAGACCAGGACCGAGACCCGATCGGCCACTGCAAACACGGCGTCCATGTCGTGTTCAATCAGGAGCATCGTCACAGCCCCCTTGAGGCGCTGAAGTAGGTCCACCACTGTTCGACTGCCCTCTGCTCCCATCCCAGCCATGGGCTCATCCAGCAGGAGGAGCTTGGGATTCAGCGCCAGAGCGATGGCGATTTCCAGCTGCCGCTGCTGACCGTGGGCAAGCGTTTGGGCCTGTCGGTGGGCCTCAGAGGCCAGTCCTACCGTCTGCAAGACCTCCAGAGCCGGCTCATGCAGTGAGCGATCGGACTTCACCGACCTCAAGAAGGAGAAGCTGTGCCCTTGCAGGGCCTGAATTGCCAGCGCCACATTTTCCAGTGCGGTGAACTCGGGGAAGAGCGAGGTGACCTGAAACGAGCGAGCGAGCCCAAGGTGCGCCCGTTTGGCCGCGGGCACCTTGAGCAGGTCCTGGCCCGCGAACCGGATTTCTCCAGCATCCGGCTCCAAGGTTCCGCTGAGTTGTGAAATCAACGTGCTCTTCCCGGCCCCGTTTGGGCCAATCAGGGCATGGGCCTCACCAGGCTCCACCGAGAGGCTCAGGTCATCAGACGCGTTCAGGGCCCCAAAGCTCTTCCGGAGGTGACGCACTTCCAGCAAAGCCATCTATTCTTCCTCATGAAACAGCAGGGCGTGCAGGCCTCCTCGGGCAAACAGCACAATCAGGATCAGGGTGGGGCCGAAGACAATCCGCCAGTGCTCGCTCAACAGGCTCCAGCCAAGCTCATGAAAGAGGACCGGGAGGAACTCCTCCAAGAGCAAAAATAGCGTCGTCCCCAAGATGGGTCCGGTCCAGGTGCCAATCCCCCCCAAAATTACCATGATCAGCAAATCTCCGGACCGAGTCCAGTGCATGAAGTCGGGGCTGACGAACTCCATGTGGTTGGCCAACAGGGCTCCGGCCAGGCCCGCTCCTGCGCCGGCGATCACAAAGCCTGCCAGCTTGTACGGGTAGGGAGCGATCCCAATGGTCGTCAAGCGCAGCTCATTCTGCTTGCCCCCCTGAAGCACCCGACCAAAACGCGAGTCAACGATCCGGCGAAACAGCCAGGCGCAGGCCCCCAAGACGATCAGGGTCAGCAGGTAGTAGGTCTCCCCGTCCTCAAGGTCCAGCCCGGAAAACACGTTGCGGGACATCATCATCAACCCGTCGTCTCCTCCATACTGCTCAAGCGAGACAAACAGGTAGAAGATCATCTGTGCGAAAGCGAGGGTGATCATGATGAAATAGATTCCTCGTGTACGTAGGCACAGCGCTCCGATCAAGAATGCAAACAGGGCGGAGATCAACACGGCGAGCGGAAAGGTGACCCAGGCGTTCAAGGTGCCGGGGACCCCCAGAAATGTAGAGCCCTCGAACTCGTGGAAGCCCAAGATGCCAACCACATACGCCCCCACTCCCAGATAAGCGGAGTGCCCGAAGCTGACCAGCCCTCCGTATCCTAAAATCAGATTCAGGCTCAAGGCGGCGATGGCATAGATCAGGATCCGGGTCGCTGTAGAAACTAGATATGCTTGATCAAAAGCGGCCGTAACCTGAGGAAGAAACAGCAGCAGCAGCAAAATCACCAGCCCAACTTTACCTTCGTGATGCACTGAGATCATGCGGCTTTTCTTCCTTTCACCGGGAACAGGCCCTCCGGACGGAAGGTCAGCACCAAGGCCATTAGGATGTAGACCAGCATGGAAGAGACTCCGGCGCCCACTCCGGCAGCTGTTGCCGGCGGGAGGAACACCTTGAGCACATCTGGAAGAAAGGCCCTCCCCAGAGTATCCACGATACCAATCAGCAAGGAGCCAACAAACGCACCCTTCGTCGAGCCCACTCCGCCGATCACGATGCAGACAAAGCACAAGATCAAGAGCCCCTCTCCCATTCCCACTCCGACGGACACCAGCGGTCCGGCCATTGCTCCGGCAAACCCGGCGAAGACGGCCCCCGTCACAAACAGTCCGGTGTTGAGCAGCGTGATGTTCACCCCCAGGGCCTCTACCATCTCCCGGTGCGTGGTCCCGGCGCGAATCAGCATCCCGGCCCGGGTTCTGGTGATCATCCAACGCATCATGGCAGCTACCAGCAGGCCCACCAGGATGATCAGCAACCTGTAGAGGGGATAGTTCAACCCGGGAAGGATTTCCAACGAGGCAGAGAGCTCCTCCGGAATGCTCAAGAAGAGCGGGGATCGTCCGAAGAGGATCGTAATCAGTTCATTGAGAAAGAGGATGACGCCAAAGGTGGCCAGGACCTGGTCAAGGTGGTCTCGTGTGTAGAGGAGCCGGATGATCAGCTTCTCAATCGTCCACCCGACCAGGGCAGAGGCAGGCAGAGCGATCAGCAGGCTCCCCCAGAAAGAGCCTGTCCAGCTCATGCCCAGCGCGGTCCCATAGGCGCCAACCATGTAGAGGGAGCCGTGGGCCAGATTGATCACTCCCATGATCCCGAAGATCAAGGTCAGTCCAGCAGAGACCAGAAACAGGAACATGCCAAACTGGACTCCGTTGAGCAACTGCTCAATAAATAAAATCATGGGAGGTCGCTCACCTGCGGCTACAGCACGCCACTTGGCTCAGGGTAGAGGGCACTTGGAGACATAGGAGTCCTGGTGATCCTCCGCAATGGTCCTAACGATGCGGTTGGCCATCTTCCCGTTTTCTTGCACTACCTCTCTCAGGTACCAGTGGTGAATGGGGTGGTTGTTCTTGCCAAACCGGAACTTGCCTCGGGTGGATTCAAAGTTTGCGGCCTTCAGCGCCGCACGGAAGCCGGTCTTGTCCTCCAGCACCTTGCCTCCAGTGGCACGGAGTGCGCTGGCGATCAACTTGGCGGTGTCATACCCTTGGCTGGCGTAGACGGTGGGTTCCCGGTTGTACTTGCTCCGGAAGCCCGCCAGAAACCTCTTGTTGGCGGCATTGTCCAGGTCGTGGTTCCAGTGGGAGGTGTTCATGATTCCCGCCGCTCCGGGACCGATGGCCGACATGATCTTGATGTCCATTGAGGGAGCCGCCAGCACTTGCGGGATTTTCCCCATCAGCCCGGCCTGCGAGTACTGCTTGAGGAAGTTGATTCCCATCCCGCCGGGCAGAAACTGGAACACCATCTCCGGATTTGCCGAGCGGATCTTGGCGATTTCTGCCGCATAGTCCGTCTGTCCAAGCTTCACATAGATCTCGTCAACAATCTGCCCCTTGAAGTATCGCTTGAACCCGTTGAGGGCGTCTTTTCCCGCCTGGTAGTTTGGGGCCATGATCAGTGCACTCTTGTAGCCCAACTCTGTGGCCGCGATGCCTGCCGACTCATGGAGAGTATCGTTTTGCCAGGAGGCTACAAAGTAGTCCTCATGACACTGCGCACCCGCGAACTGAGACGGTCCGGAGTTCGGAGAGATGTAAAACAGCCCGGCCTTGCGCGCCATGGGTGCAACCACTGGAGAGATGTTTGAGAAGATGATCCCCGTAATGATCGAGACCCGGTCCCGCTCGATGAAGCGCTCCGCAATCTGCTTACCGTTGACCGGATTGACCCCATCGTCTTCGATCAAGACCTCAACAGGAGTTCCGCCCAACTTCCCGCCCTCTTCAGAGACGGCTAGCATGAACCCGTCCCTGACGTCCTCTCCGAGGTATCCGCCAGGTGTGGAAAGGGTGGTGATCATTCCAATCTTTACCGGGCTTTGGGCCCAAATCGAGGTGGCCACCAGGCTGGTTCCAGCCACTAGGGTCAGTGCTTGCTTGATGAGTTTCTTCATAGTGCCTCTTGGATTGATGAAAAAGGTGATTGACCTGTACTCAAAAACAACGCTCAGCCTGGCAAAAAGCGGCTAAGCCATCCGCAGCAAGGCCTCGAACAGCCCTTACAGTGTCACCCAGCCGTCTGGCGGGTAACGTCCCGGATGCACGGCTCCACAGCTGGAACAGGTACGGGCACTCTCATTGCTGAAAAATGCGTCGTAGAGCGGTGGAAGATCCTTGACGATGTCCGTGACCTGCACCTCAACGCGGTGCACTCTCTGGTCGCAGGAGAAGCAGTACCACTCAAAGCCATCGCGCATTTCCGGAGAGCGGTTGCCCTCCAACACCAGACCCACTGATCCGGGCTGGGGGCGCTGTGGCGAGTGTCGGACGTGGGGCGGCAGATAGAACACTTCCCCCTCTCGAATGACAATGTCGTAGGTTTTCTCATCCCAGACCTTGAGGACCATGTCGCCTTGAAGCTGGTAGAAGAACTCCTCGACCGGATCATCGTGAAAGTCACAGCGTCGATTGGGACCACCAATGACCTGAATAACCATCCCGGTCTTTTCATCAAACAGGTGCTTGTTCCCAACAGGTGGCTTGAGGAAGGACTGGTTCTTCTCAATCCATTGGTTGAGGTTGAACGCACTCATTCTCGGATGGGGAATCATGAAGGTACCTCCTTGTCTTGGGGGGCGGGAAGTTTCAGTCCACAAGAGCCCAATGCCTCCTGAATGTCGAGCTTCTCAGAGGCGGTCAGGGGGAGCAGGGGAGGCCGTACGGGTCCACCCACCTGTCCCAGCAGTTCCTGCCAGTACTTCTGGTGTGCTTGTGGCTTCTCTGCAGGGCGGGTGGCGCTTAAGGCGTCTCTGACAGGCTGAAGGCTCCTGGAGACCGAGCGTGCCTTGGCATACTCTCCTTGGAGGGCCAACTCCGTGTACTCGAGCATTCTCCGGTCCTGAGCCGTTTGCATCAGGTATGGAGGAGTAGAGCAGAGATACACCTGCCACCCCAACTCGATGATGTTGTCAAGCCACTCGGCCTCCGAGGCCGTGGAGACAATCAGCTTGTCTCCAGCAAGATGTGTCAGGCGCACATACATTTCCCGGGGGACGCTGTACTTGATCGCCACAATGTTCGGGAGTTCCGCAATGCGTGCGCACAGTTCGGGGCTCATCAGGTAGCCGCTGTCCGGATGGCTCCAGAGGGCAATGCCGATGTTGACTCCTTCGCTGATCGTTCGGTAGTACTCAAACAGGGTCTCGTCCTGGGCCTTGAGAAAGTGCAAAACCGGAGCATGCACCACAATGCTGTCTGCCCCCAGGGCTTCTGCGTGGCGGGCCAACTCAAGAACAACCGCCATGTTCTGGTCGGAGCAGGAAAGCAAGGTACCTCCTGTACAGCCGACCTCATCGACGGCAACCTCAAAGGTCCGCTTCCGCTCCTCGACGCTCATTGAGAAGAACTCTCCCTGCTTGCCGGAGACAAACAGCCCGGCAATTCCCAGATCATCAATCCAGTGACGGATGTTCTGCCGGAAGCCTTTTTCGTCAAGCCTCAGGTCTTCCTGAAATGGCGTCAGTGCTGCTGCCCAGATGCCTCGAAACAGCTCCCGGGAGAACTCCTTCGCCTCATTTCGCATGTATTTCATTGCCCCAACTCCCGGGTTCTTGCCTTCTGAATCGAACGCCAAATGCGCTCGCTGGTAAACGGCATGTTCAGGTTCTCGATCTTCAGTGGCGCAAGGGCGTCATGCACCGCATTGGAAAGCGCAGGCGGCAGGCCTATCGTCCCCGCCTCTCCCACGCCCTTGGTTCCCAAGGGGTTCCAGGGAGACGGAGTCGCCATGTGAAGCAGCCTCAGCTGCGGAACGTTGTCCGCCCGCGGGAGCGCGTAGCTCATAAACGAAGTTGTCAGGGGCTGATGTTGTTCATCATAATGCATCTCCTCCATCAGGCCTTCTCCCAGCCCTTGAACCAGGCCTCCAAGAATTTGTCCCTCCTGGAGCATCGGGTTGACGACCACTCCGGAATCATCCAAAAAGATCACCTGGTGTGGAAGCACTTCTCCGGTCTCCGAGTCAATCTGGACGGAAACTGCACACCCACCAAACCCCCACGCCTCTCCCGGAGCCTCAAAGCGAGCCCGTGCAGAAAGGACCCTGGGAGCCCCCGACCTCTTCAGGCGCATGGCCAGTTCAGGCCAAGTGAGGACCTTCTGGTCACAGACCAGCCCCTCCTTTGCACAACGAATGCGGTGTACCGGGACCCCTTCCCACCTCGCCACCTCGGAGCTGGCCTGTTCCAGGAGCTGGGATGCTGCTTGAAAAAGCGCCGTGCCCCCAATTGGAGTCGAGCGGCTGGCCAAGGCTCCGATGCCCTCAGGAGCCGTCTGCGTGTCGCCATGCATCACTCTGACCTGCTCGGCAGGAACGTTCAGCACCGCCGCGACAATCTGTGAAAACGCCGTGCTCCGTCCCTGCCCCTGATCCGTGGAGCCGGTAGCGGCCTCGAAGGTGCCATCCGAGAGCAGACAGACCTCTGCCTGCTCCCAGCCTTGCCCGGAAGGCTCAATGAACAGGGACAGACCGACTCCGGCCAACCTCCCGGATTCCCGCTGGAGGTCACGCCAACCTCTCAGTTCGGCTGATGCCTGCCTCATCCGCTCCAACGCCTCCTCGTAATTTCCGGAGTCCAGGACCACGCCGGTCGCGCGCGCAATCGGGAAGTCGGAGGAGCGGTGCAGGTTGATGCGCCGCAGCTCCAAAGCATCCATCCCACAGACTTGGGCAGCCTTTTCCACCAGTCGCTCCATGAGCAAGGCGGCTTCCGGACGTCCGGCTCCACGATAGATGCCCACAGGAGCCGTTGGACGCTCCTTGGCTTGGGTGGTCACGTGCACGGCATCCACCCGATAGGGCCCCGGAAGGATTCTCCCCGCATTCCACGCAGGGACCAAGGCGCTGTAGGGCAACCACGTCCCCAGTGGAGCTTCAACCTGAGCCTGCAAGGCCAAGAACCGCCCCTCGCTGTTCAAGGCCAGGGTTCCCTGCAGACGCCCGCCACGTCCGTGGGAGCCTGAAAGCATCTCCTCCAAGCGGGTCGCCTCCCACCGAACACTGGCCCGGAGCCTCCATGCCGCCCAAGCGATCAGGTAGTCCTCCGGATAGAGCGAGGCCTTCATCCCAAAGGATCCTCCAACGTTTGGAGCCACCAAATGGACCTGCTCCGGGTTCAGCCCCAACACCTCTGCCAACACCTTTGCGTTGCGATGCGGAGACTGTGTTCCCAGAGTGACACGAAGCTTCTCCTCCGGAAGATACTCGGCAACCACCGAACGAGGCTCGAGCGAACATGGAGCAAGCAAGGGAGTTTGGACTTCAAGCGAGACCGTGTGCTTCGCCTCGGCACAGGCCAACTCAAAACCTTCCGTACGCCACTCTCCTTGTGCATGGTGCCTTGGCTGCATGTCAGCATCGTCAAACCGAGCGTCAATCTCCGCCAGGGCATCGCAGGCAATCGGCAACTGCTCTGCCACAATGAGCGCGATCGGAGTTCCCACCGCACCAATCTCGCGGCATGGCAACAACTCCGGAGGGACATACTCCACCTGAGGCAGCACCGGATTGATCTGTGGAAGGCGCATCCCGGACAGGTCTTCCCCCGTGAATACGGCTCTCACGCCCGGACGCTTCCGGGCCCGGTTGGTTTCCAGTCGAGTCAGCCGGACACGTGCCTGCTCGCTCCGATAAAACACGGCATGAAGGCAGCCTGCGGGATGCAGGTCGGCTGTGAACCTGCCTTGCCCTCGAACAAGAGCCTCATCTTCGGCGCGCTGAAGACGAACGCCAATCATGCGCGCTTCACCAGGTGCCGGGAAGCTTTTTGGCCTGAGCGCCGCAGCGCCCCTCACCAAACCGCTGCAGCGTCTGATTTCCGATGATCAGCTGCTGCACTTCGGAGGCGCCTTCGTAGATGCGCAGCGCCCGGATTTCCCGATACAACTCCTCCACAGGCATTCCGGACTGCACTCCGAGTCCCCCAAACACCTGGACTGCGGCATCAATCACCTGCTGTGCGGACTCTGTAGCATGGAGCTTGGCCATGGAGGCCTCGCGGGTGATCCGTCCGGGTTGGGTGTCCCGGAGCCAGGCCGCTCGATAGACCAGCAGGGCGCTGGCGTCGATCTGCAGGGCCATCTCGCCCAGCTTGGCCTGCACCAGCGGAAGCTGATCCATCGTCTTGCCAAAGAGCTTCCGGGTGGTCACGCGCTCCAGCGCTTCCTCCAGGGCACGGCGTGCAAACCCCAGAGCCGCAGCCCCCACCGAAGGACGGAACACATCCAGAGTGCTCATGGCAATCCGGAAGCCGTCCCCCAGATTTCCCAAGAGCTGGCTTTGAGGAATCCGGCAATCACGAAAGCTCAACCGTGCCAGCGGATGCGGAGCCATCACCTCCAGCCGCTCGGTGATCTCCAGGCCAGGAGTTTCCGCCTCGACGATGAAGGCACTCAGGCCTTTGGCCCCCGGAACACCGCCTGTGCGTGCAAACACGGTGTAGAACCCGGCGATCCCTCCGTTCGAGATCCAGGTCTTTTCCCCGTTGAGGACAAACTCCTCACCTTCTGGCTCTGCGGCAAGTGCCAGATTGGCTACGTCCGAGCCGGCTTCAGGCTCTGTCAGGGCAAACGCTCCCAGCCACTCTCCGGAGCGGACCTTTGGCAACACGCTGGCTTTTTGAGATTCGTTGCCAAAGAGAGTGATCGCCCCACTTCCAAGCCCTTGCATTGCGAAGGCAAAGTCCGCCAGACCCCAGAAGCGTCCCAAGGTTTCGCGGATCAGGCACAAGGCCCGGACCTCCAGACTGCCTCCGGCTTCCGGGACACACCAGCGCAGCCACCCGGACTCTGCCAGTTGCCGCACCAGCTTGACTGAGGCCGCATCCACTTCGGCAACGGTTTTTCCATGATCCGGAACCAGTTCTCGGGCACACCAGGACTCCAGGTCTTCGGCCAACTGCCGATGACGATCTTCAAAAAACGGCCACTCCAGGAAGCTGCGATCCGGCATTCAATCGCCCTCAAAAACGGGTTTCTGCTTGGCCACGAAGGCTTCGTACGCCCGCACAAAATCCTGCGTCTGCATACAGATCGCCTGGGCCTGAGCTTCGGCCTCAATGGCCTGGTCGATTCCCATGTTCCACTCCTGGTGAAGCATGGTCTTGGTGATCCCGTGGGCAAAGTTCGGCCCTTCGATCAACTTGCGTGCAACCGTCTGGGTCTCACGGAGCAGGTTCTCGGAGTCGTACAGAGCGTTGAAGAACCCCCAGCGTTCGCCCTCCTCGGCGCCCATGCTTCGTCCGCTGAACAGCAGCTCCGAGGCCCGCCCCTGACCGATGATCCGGGGGAGCATCGCACAAGCGCCCATGTCACATCCGGCGAGCCCCACGCGGGTAAAGAGGAAGGCGACCTTGGCTTCTGAAGAGGCATATCTTAAATCAGAAGCCATCGCCAGAATCGCGCCGGCGCCAACACAGATGCCCTCTACAGCTGCCAGAATCGGCTGAGGGCAGGCCCGCATCGCCTTCACCAGATCGCCAGTCATACGCGTGAAGGCCAGCAGTTCCTTCATGCTCATCCTGGTCAGAGGTCCAATGATTTCGTGTACGTCTCCCCCGGAACAGAAATTTCCTCCAGCTCCAGACAGGACAACGGCCTTCACCTCTTCGGCATACGCCAGGCCCCGGAAGGTGTCCCTCAGCTCGGCATAGGATTCAAAGGTGAGCGGGTTCTTGCGCTCCGGACGATTCAGTGTGATCGTGGCCAAGGCGTCACTCAACTCCCACTGAAAGTGTTGTGGGCGAAATTCTTGAAAACTCATGGCAATTTGGTGTTTTGATGACAGAAACAGGGCCTAGGGCATCAGCTCCAGCAGCATCTCCCGAATGAGCGGCCAGGTGCTGGAGTGAGGAGCCACCACCTCAAAATGTCCGGCATTCGGGACGGTCTCCAGGCGGATGTTCGGGAGCGAGCCCTCAGGAAGCGGGAGATTTCGGGAGCGCTCAACACACGTCGCCACATAGTCTGCCGGAACGATTGGGTCTTCCTCTCCCACGAGGTGCGAGTGCGGAATCCGGATCGGCATCAGCTCCAGAGGCGAGGCCTGGGAGTAGCGCTCCGGGACCTCTTCCGGAGGTCCTCCCACCAGCTGCGCACAGGCGCCAAAGCAGATGTCTCGCCTCACCCCCTCTGCCAGGTCCTCCACTCCGGCCAGCGAGAGCACCCCGTGAAACTCCAGCGGTTCCGGAGCATAAAGTTCGGAGGCCTCCGGGAGGTTGCCCCGGCAGGCCAGCCAGAGGGCCAGGTGCCCTCCGGCAGAGTGCCCGGCAACCACAGCCCGTCCCAGGTCCAGGTCAAACTGTTCGGAGAGGCTCCGGAGAAAATCCGCTCCAGCGGCGACGTCCTGAAACGTCATGGGCCATCCCCCGGCCCCTTCAAGCCGGCGGTATTCCAGGTTCCAGACGGCGAAGCCTTCCTGACGGATCGCCTCGCACAGCGAGCTCATCGGCTCCAGTCCAAACCGTTGACGCCAGCACCCTCCGTGCATTAGAACCACCACCGGATGCGGCCCTGCCCCTTGAGGGAGGTACAGGTCCCCGAACTGGTCCGATTGAGCACCGTAGTGCAGCCGATGGTCTGCAGGAAAGTAGGGAAAGGCAGCGTAGTCGTCACGGGTCAAGAGGGTCATGATTCATCCGGAATAACAGCGGTAACCTCCACTTCCACCTTGGCACGCGACTCCACCAAGGCGCTCACTTCCACAACACTCATGGGAGGATAGTTCTTGCCCATCAGCTCTCGCCAGACCTGCCCGACTTCCTTTAGCTGATCGAGGTACTCTTCGCGGGTCGTGATGTACCAGGTCATCCGGACGATCTGCTCCGGACCGGCGGGAGCTTCTGCCAGTACCGCCAGCGTGTTGAGCAGCGCCTGCCGCAGCTGCTCGCTGAAGCGATCGCTCTCGAAGACACCTTCCGGGGTCCAGCCAACCTGTCCTGCAACAAACACCAGCGTTCCACGCGTCGCCACTCCGTTGGAGTAGCCCTTTGCCTGAGGCCAGCCCGGAGGCTGCAGAATGCGCTTCATCCGGACTCCTGCTGTCGCAGGCGAAAGCGCTGTACTTTGCCGGTCTCGGTTTTCGGAAGCGTGGAGACAAACTCGATGCGGCGCGGATACTTGTACGGTGCAATGGTGTTCTTCACAAACTCTTGCAGTTCGCTCCCCTTTTCCGCAGAGGCCTCCTGCTCCTCCCGAAGCACAACAAAGGCCTTGACGAGCTGCCCCCGCTGCTCGTCGGCGACTCCGATCACCGCACACTCGGCTACGGACGGGTGGGCCATCAGCGCAGCCTCCACCTCTGGCCCAGCGATGTTGTATCCGGAGGAGATGATCATGTCGTCGGTCCGCGCCTGAAACCAGAAGAAGCCTTCTTCATCCACCTGATACGCGTCTCCTGTGAGGTTCCAGCCCTCACGGACGTACTTTTGCTGGCGCTCATCATCGAGGTAGGTACACCCGGTTGGACCGCGCACAGCCAAAATTCCGGTTGTCCCCGGAGGGACCGGGTTCATCTCCTCATCGACGACCTGGGCTTCGTAACCAGGAACCGGGGTTCCGGTCGCTCCCGGCCTCAGTCGATCCGGTCGTGAGGAAATGAAGATGTGGAGCATCTCCGTGGAGCCAATCCCGTCCAGCAGTTCCATCCCGGTCTTCTCCTTCCAGGCGTCAAAGGTCGGCTGCGGCAAGGTTTCTCCGGCCGAGACACCAAAACGCAGGGAGGGCAGAGGCGACTGGTCGAGGTGGTTGAGCATGAAGCGGTAGGCGGTGGGGGAGGTGAACACGGCGGTGGCCTCGTACCTGCGGATGGCCTCCAAGAGTTGATCCGGACCTGCCTGCTCCAGCAGGATGGTGCTGGCGCGGGCATGCATCGGGAACAGCACCAGGCCTCCCAGGCCAAAGGTGAAGGCCAGCGGAGGGCTGCCAATGAAGCGGTCTTCCGAAACCGGCTGGAGGCATTCTGCGCTGTAGGTCTTGCAGATCGTCAGCATGTCCCGGTGGAAGTGGGCTGCGGCCTTGGGCAGGCCTGTGGTTCCCGAGGTGAAAGCGATCAGGCAAACGTCATTCTGCCGGGCCGGGAACGTGGGAAACGCCGCCGGCTTGGACACCATCTGCCCTTCCAGGTCGGAATTTCCAAAGGCGAGGACGTGTTCCAGCATGGAGTCCGGACGCGCCTGATTCAACTCGTCCAGCAGGCGATGATCACACAGCGCGAAGCGGATCTCGGCCTTGTTCAGGATCGTCTTCAGCTCCGGAGCACGTAGCAGGGGCATGGTGGCCACCGCGATCCCTCCAGCCTTGACCACACCAAACCAGCAGGCGACCATCATGTAGTTGTTCGGTCCCCGCAGCAGCACCCGATTCCCGGAAATCAGCCCCAGGTCTTCAGTCAAAACACGGGCGATGCGGTTGGCGTCTGCCTGCAGCTCTGCATAGGTCCAGCTTCCTTCCGGTGTGGTGATCACCGTCCGGCCTCCGTGTCCCTCCGACACGGCGTCATCCAGCAACGGTCCGGCACAGTTGAGCGTCTCCGGATAGCCCAGCTCTTCCAGATGAATCAGCTCCGGCCACTGACCCGGTGGTGGAAGACGGTCCTTGGCAAACGAGTCCTGATAAGCGGTCATGTTTCCCCCTTGGTGTGTAATGCTAGGTTTCCGGCAGGCCGTCTCGGACCTGCTGAAGCCTCTCTGTCAGTTGCTCCTCGTGCCCCTCGGCACCGGCGAGAAGTTCTGCCACCCACTGATGGTGTTCGGAGGCAAAGCGCTCGAACTGCTGTTTTCCCTCTCCCGTCAACCAGACCTGCTGGGTCCTCCGATCTTCCGGGAGGCGCTCGCTGGCGACCCATCCGAACTGCTCCAGGCGCTTCACCAGGCCGGTGACGTTGCCATTGGAGACCAGCAGGTAGCTCGACAGCTCCGACATCGTCATCCGCTGATCAGTGCGATACAACGCGGCCAGCAGGTCGAACTGCGGCAAGGTGAGGTTGAACCGCTCCCGGAGGCGCTGTCGCAGAGTGTTTTCCACACGGGTGGTGCAGCGCAGCATTCGCAGCCAAAGGCGCAGGCGCAGCGCGACCAACTCCTCCGGAGGTCGCGGGTCCTCTCCTTGAGGCATCGGCGAGGAGTTCACCTGCAGGCCTCAGATGAGCGTGGCCTGTGAGGCCGCACGCTCCAGGTTTCGCTCCAGCTGAGCCTTTCCGGAGAGGTACTGTACAGGCCAGGCCTGGCCTCGATAGCCCTGCTCTGCCGCGGCATGCAGCGTCCAGTACGGATCGCTCAGGTGTGGCCGGGCCAGACAGCACAGATCCGCTCTTCCGGCCACCAGGATTGAATTGACATGGTCAATTTCATAGATGTTCCCCACAGCCATGGTCGGCACCTTGGCCTCGTTGCGGATTCGGTCAGCAAACGGTGTCTGAAACATGCGGCCGTAGATCGGCTTGGCCTGTGGATGAGTCTGGCCGGCAGAGACGTCGATCATGTCGCATCCGGCCTCCTTGAAGGCCCGGGCCATCAAGACGGCCTCGTCTGCATCCACTCCGCCCTCCATCCAGTCACTTGCGGAGATGCGGACCGACATCGGCTTGTGCTCCGGCCACACCGCACGCATTGCTCGGAAGACCTCCAGCGGGTAGCGCAGTCGATTTTCCAGCGAGCCCCCGTAGTCGTCGGTCCTTTGGTTCAGCAGCGGAGTGAGGAATGCCGAGAGCAGGTAACCGTGAGCACAGTGCAACTCCACCCAGTCGAAGCCTGCCGCTTCGGCTCGCTCCGTGGCCAGCACAAACGCCTCCTGGATAGCCTGCAGGTCCTGCTGATTCATCTCGCGGGGAACCTGCAGGTGGGGTGCGTAAGGCAGGGCGGAGGGCGAAATCAGAGGCCAGTTCCCGGAGTCCAGGGGCTGGTCCTCGCCTTCCCAGAGCGGCTTGGTTGAGCCTTTGGGGCCAGCGTGTCCCAACTGGATGGCCATCTTTGCCGTGGTGTGTGTGTGGACGAAGTCGACGATACGCTTCCAGGCCGAAACATGCTCCTTCTTGTAGAGACCGGCACATCCGGGGGTGATTCGCCCTTCACGGGTGATGTCGGTCATCTCCGTGAACACCAACCCGGCTCCTCCCTGCGCTCGTGCTCCATAGTGGACCAGGTGGAAGTCGTCCGGAGTCCCATCCTCTGCGCTGTACATCGACATCGGAGAGACCACCACGCGGTTGGCCAACTGCAGGCCGCGCACGGCGTACGGGACAAACATCGGCGGTCGCGATGGGGACGCACTGGCGGTTCCGGATTGCTCGGCAAACCAGGCTTCCACACCTTCAAGCCATCGAGCATCCCGGAGCCGCAGGTTCTCGTGGCTGACCCTCTGACTTCGCGTGAGCAGAGTGTAGGCGAATTGGATGGGGTCGAAGTGCAGGTAGCGCTCCACGTTCTCAAACCACTCTGTGCTGTTGCGCGCCGTGCTCTGCAGGCGCAGCACCTCAACACGCCGCAGCTCCTGATAATCCTCCAGAGCCTGCGCCAGCGGCTTGCTCCGGTGCAGCTCATCCGCCAGGTCAATCGCGTCCTCAAACGCCAACTTGGTTCCGGAGCCGATGGAGAAGTGGGCCGTGTGTGCGGCATCGCCAAGAAGCACCACGTTCCCGTGAGACCAGCGTTCGCAGCTGATTCGCCGGAAATTGATCCACATCGCCGAGCCACGCAGGTGCCGTGCGTTGCTCATCAGCGAGTGCCCGTCCAGGTACTTGGCAAAGAGCCTCTCGCAGGTGGCGATGGATTCCTCCTGGGCCATCTCGTCAAACCCAAACCGACGCCAAGTCTCTTCGGAGCACTCTACAATGAACGTGCTCGTGTCCTGGTTGAAGCGGTAGGCATGCGCCCAGACCCAGCCATGCTCCGTGTGCTCAAAGATGAAGGTAAAGGCATCGAAGACCTTGTGGGTGCCCAGCCAGACAAACTTGTTGGCCCGGACCTCGACATCCGGACGAAAGTGCTCCGCGTAACGCTCCCGGACCGCGCTGTTGATCCCGTCACAGGCAACAATCAGGTCGGCGTCCGGAAACTCTTCCGGATCCAGGCACTCCCGCTCAAACTCCATCTGGATCCCAAGCTCACGGGCACGCGCCTGCAACAGGCTCAGCATGCGCTGACGCCCCAGCCCAAAGAAGCCATGCCCCGTGGAGGTGACCACCTGCCCCCGGAAGTGAACGTCGATGTCGTCCCAGTGCGCGAACTGCTCCGACATCTCCTTCGCGCTGGGAGGGTCGTTGCGGTACAGGCGCTCCATCGTCTGGTCCGAAAAGACCACGCCCCAACCAAACGTGTCCTCCGGGCGGTTGCGCTCCACGACCAACACCTCGTGCTGCGGATCCCGCAACTTCATTGAGATCCCAAAGTACAGCCCCCCCGGACCTCCCCCGATGCATACGATCTTCATCCCTATCCTCCAGACAGTGTTCCCCTTGAACTCTTCTTCGAGAGTGGACTCCTCCGACACAAAGCACAAGAAAAATTTTAAGCTTAAAATTTATG
>JAYPUA010000059.1:0-17920 GCA_038133845.1 Deltaproteobacteria bacterium | reverse complement strand
CCCGGTCGTCCTCATCATGATCCCGGTCGTCCTCATCATGATCCCGGTCGTCCTCGTCGTGCCAAGCTGTGCGCTCGTGAGAATGTTCCCGGAAGCAGATCCTTGAGGAGCCGTTGGTGACTCCGGAGTCTTCATCCGTTTCCGAATCATTAAGAGCCAACTCCTCATCCGTGCTGTCCTGGGTCACGGTCTGGTTGTCCAGCAACTTCAGCAGATCCTGCTCACTGCAGCCGGAGAGCCCGAGGCCGAGGAGCATCACCCCACAGACGGTGAGGAGGGGAATGCAGTGCTTCATGGGTCGTTTTGTTGGGTTACGGTGCGACAATTACCCCTTGGCTACTGCCTGGAGCATGACAGCTATAGCATTGCCCAGTAGAGGTATGCTGAGAATTCATGGAGCTTCGATTGGAGTTGTAGACCACTTGCGGATACAAACCATTGCTCAATTCGGATACCGAATTGGTGGTGAAGAAATTCCCGTAGGCGTCCACCGGCAGGGTCAGCACCCGTGTGCCGCTGCCGTTGGCCTGGGTGTAGAATTCAACAGTCGCGTTGCTGTTTGCCAAAGCCGAACTCCCACCGCTTGCGTAAACGCTCCCTGCGATTGTGAAGCGGTACTCGCTGGCCTCTCCACCGCCGCTGACATGGCAGGAGAAGCAGTTCTCGCCAAAGCGGTGACTTTCTCGACCTCCGGAAGTGCTCACTTTGGTCTCGCTCTCTGAGCCGTCGTCATCGTCGTCATCGTCTCCTTGGTTCACACCCAGCGGCAAATCTTCATTGCTGCAACTGACGGTCATCGATGAAATCGCCAGCATCATCGCCAGCAAGACAAGCAGGGAGGGCTTCCAGAAATTCATAGGGTTCCTTTATCGTTCGAGTGAAGTGACTACCAGCAAAGACGGACAGGCTCTCCGTTTTCAAAGAAACTTTTTCAGCCTCTTGCCAAATAGCAAGCTCTCCAGAGGAGATGTGAAGCGCGCGGGCTCACCGGCTGGCCTCGTGTCACTTGTTCCTCAGCAGAAATTATGCCTAATTTTTATATTTAATTTCAGTATATTAAATGAGTTAAAAGTGAATGGGAGGGAATTGGGGGAATGGATCGGGAAATCTGTTGGGGGCAACTCATCAGGCCTTGGAGTTTGTCCCAAGATCCGGAGCTGTGGAAGAGTGAGCTGAACCGGACAGATGAAATTGGACCGGAAAGTGAACTGTGGGCTTCATCAGAGGACAAAGCGCTCGATGCCCAGGTGAAGATGTGATAGCCTTCGTGTTTTTTTGAGAGAGGCAACCTCTTAAACCTCGGAAGAGCCCGCCGCTCCGCATGGTTTCCCGAAGGCCTCTACCTCCTTCTGTACGGGCTCTCTGGGCCGCTTGAGATCTTCCGAGGCGTTCGGACGTTTCCACTTCAAAGCCTCTGCCCTCACAACCCGACTGTCCTTGAAGCCTCGCTACCGAAAGTGTCATGCCTCTTGGAGAAGAACACCGTGAAATGGCGAGGGTTGTGCTCGCCCGGCACAACCTGCAGCGGTGGCGAACGTGCATCTGCTGGAATTGGGGCATCTGGAGCCTGGTCATGGGGCCGGCGATGCTGCTGGATCTGGGTATGCAGGAGGATCCGGCCATCATGGGCATGGTGCTTGTCTTCCTCGGTGCGCTCACTCTGGTTGGAGCATTTCACTTCCATCACTGGGTGGAACTGCGGTATGCGCATGAAGGCTTACCCTGGTGGAACCTCCTCTCTCTGCGAGGGGTGCTGCCTACGTTGGCGGCCACAGCTGTGCTCCCGCTGTGCATGTACCTCGCTTTTTGAACACCTCCTGAGCCAACCAAACTGTTGAAACGACCTTCAAAGAATCAGCATGTACGATAAAAAGCAAATCTGGAGCGTCCTGGAAGAGGCGGACAAACACAACCGATTTGGGGCCGCCCTGAAGAAGTTCCTGATCGTCCTCATCCTGCTCAACGTCGCGGCCTTCATTCTGGAGACAGACAAGAGCCTCATGCGTGAGTATGGGGAGCATTTCCACTATTTTGATCTGTTTTCCGTCCTCATCTTTACTCTGGAGTACTTGGCCCGGTTGTACTCTGCTCCGGTCTCCCCCAAGTTTTCCGGGCCCTTCGGGCGGTTGAAGTATGTCGTCTCGCCCATGGGCTTGGTGGACCTATTGGCCATTCTCCCGTTCTATCTGTCGTTCTTCGCCTTTGATGGAAGAGTCCTCCGGCTTCTCCGGGTGCTGCGGATCATCAGGGTCATGAAGTCGGTCCGATATTTCAGCGCGCTGTCTCGGATTGTTGACGTCACCAAACACAAATCCGAAGAGTTGCTCTCCTCGCTCGTCATCATCTTGTGCCTCATGGTCTTCACCTCCACGATCATCTATTATGCGGAGCACGAGGCTCAGCCAGAGGCGTTCAGCAGCATCATCGCCTCCATGTGGTGGTCTGTGGCGACGCTCACCACCGTCGGCTATGGCGACATCTATCCGATCACTCCCATCGGAAAGCTGTTTGGAGCGATCTCCGCAATCTTTGGGGTGGGGCTCTTCGCAATCCCGGCAGGAATCATTGCCTCCGGCTTCAGTGAGACTCGTGAAGATCCGGTGTGCAGCGTCTGCAAGAACAGGCTCTCTCCGGAAGTTCAAGGCTCTCCGGAGTCGTGACTCTCCGTTCCCCCAGAGGGGAACGAGCGAAAGCTGCCGATGAGCTTGAGCTTGACCTTGGGCATTCTGACTTCGCGCTCGGAGTCACCGTTAAACTGATTCTCTTTCAGAGGAAATTTCATGAGTACTTTCAGAACCGACAGCCTGAACGAGTTGGCGGAGCGGGCCTACCGGATCCGGCGCAAGGCGATCCTGATGGGACAGGTACAGGGGCAAGGGTACATCGGTCAGGCGCTGGACATTGCCGATGTGCTAGCCGTCGCCTACTTTCATGCCATGGACTACCGGCCGGAAGATCCGGAGTGGGAGGGACGTGACCGTTTTCTGCTCTCCAACGGACACTATGCAATCGGGCTCTATGCAGCCCTGATCGAGGCAGGGATTCTGCCTGAAGCCGAGCTGGAGACCTATGGCAGCGATGACAGCCGCCTGCCAATGTCCGGGATGGCCAACTACACGCCGGGAATGGAGATGTCTGGAGGGTCACTGGGGCTGGGGCTGACGATCGCCGTCGGGCGAGGGCTCGCGCTTAAGCGCAAAAGCTCACGCTCCTTTGTCTACACGCTGTTTTCCGACGGGGAGTTGGATGAGGGCTCGATCTGGGAAGGGATGATGTCTGCATCCCACTGGAAGCTCGACAACCTGATCGCGATTGTCGATGTCAACAACCAACAGGCAGACGGGCCGGCAACGGCGGTGCTGGACTTTGAGCCGCTGGAGGAGAAGATTCGATCGTTTGGCTGGTTCACCCAGCGCATCAACGGGAATCGTCTGGAAGACGTCCTGCACGCATTTGACACGGCGCGTCAGCATCCGGAAGCGTGCCCGCGGATGATCATCTGCGATACCACGCTGGCTTTCGGGGTCCCCTTCCTGGAGCAGCGTGAGAAGAACCACTTCCTGCGTGTGGAAGAACAGGAGTGGGAGTTGGCTCTTGAGGTGCTGGATGCCGGGAGGGCCTCATGACGACCAGGACCCGACTGAAGACCTCGGCGATGATTGCCTCGATTGCTGGAGAAGACCAGGCGACTCGGGTGGCTCCGTTTGGCCACGCGCTGGCCCGAGAGGCCGAGCAGCGTCCGGAGCTGATTGGAATGACCGCAGACCTTGCCAAGTACACGGATCTGCACGTCTTCGCCGAGGCTTTTCCGGATCGCTTCTATGAGATGGGGATGGCAGAACAACTGTTGATGGGAGCGGCGTCCGGATTTGCCCATGAAGGCTTCCTGCCGTTTGTCACGACCTATGCCGTGTTTGCCTCTCGCCGCGCCTTTGACTTCATTCACCAGACGATCGCCGAAGATCATCTCAATGTGAAGATCGTCTGTGCTCTCCCCGGGCTGACCACCGGATACGGCCCGAGCCATCAGGCCACAGAAGACCTGGCGCTGATGCGGACCATGCCGAACATGACTGTGATTGACCCCTGCGACGCGCTGGAGATCGAACAGATCGTTCCGCAGATTGCCGCACATCCAGGCCCGGTCTACATGCGGCTCCTCCGAGGAGCTGTTCCGCTGGTGCTGGAAGAGTACGGCTACCAGTTTGAGCTGGGCAAGGCCCAAACCCTCCGCGAAGGCCGGGAGGTGCTGTTCATCTCAACCGGACTGATGACCATGCGCGCGCTGGAAGCCGCACAGGCGTTGGAAAAAGACCACGTCTCCACGGCCGTTTTACACTGCCCGACGATCAAGCCGCTGGATACCGAGACGATTCTGAAGGCCTGCACTCAGCCCGGGCGGCTGGTCGTGGTGGCCGAGAACCACTCCGAGGTGGGAGGGCTGGGTGAGCAGATCGCTACCCACTTGCTGCTCAATGGCCTGGCTCCTGCGTTCCAGCGGATTGCTCTGCCAGACCGCTTTCTGGACGCTGGAGCCTTGCCCACTCTGCATGACCGATACGGAATCTCTACAGATGCCATCATCCCGCGCGTCAAGCAGTGGCTGAAGTGAGACCTCATCCAGCGCAATCCGCTGCCCCAAACCTCAACAAGATCACGGAGAACATCGATGAAGCTACTGGAGGGAAAACACGCGATCATTACCGGAGCCGGCTCGTCCCGGGGGTTGGGACGTGCGGCGGCCCGGCTCTTTGCCGAACATGGAGCAACCGTTGCCATGCTGGACCTGCGTGCAGCAGAGCTTCAGGAGGCCGCTTCCGAGTTGGGGGCTCAGCACACGGGGCGCACCTGTGACGTCACGAGTCGGGAAGCCTGCCAGCAAGTGGTAGAAGCGTTGATTGGCGAGTGGGGGAAGGTCGATGTGCTGGTCAACAACGCCGGAATTACCCAGCCTTTGAAAGTCATGGAGATTGGTCCGGAGCAGTACGACGCAGTGCTGGATGTCAACCTTCGGGGGACACTGTACATGAGCCAGGCGGTGATTCCGCACATGAAGGCGCGTCGAAGCGGCTCGATCATCAACATGTCGTCTGTCTCCGGGAAACGTGGTGGTGGAATCTTTGGGGGACCCCATTACTCGGCGGCCAAAGCCGGAATCATGGGGCTCAGTAAGGCCATGGCTCGGGAGCTCGCTCCCTTCAACATCCGCTCGAACTCCATCTGCCCCGGCTTCATCGATACGGACATCACCGCTGGAAAAATGACCGATGAGATGATGCAGGCAGTCCTCTCCGGAATTCCAATGAACCGCATCGGCAAACCCCAGGAGGTTGCCGGGTGCTGTCTCTTCCTGGCCTCTGAACTCTCTGGCTACGTCACCGGGAGCGACCTCGATGTCAACGGTGGGTCCTTGATCTACTGATCTGGCTGGAAGTGCAAGAGCACGAATTGGATGGGGAAAACTGGTGCGAGAGGGGGGACTCGAACCCCCACACCGGAAGGCACCAGAACCTAAATCTGGCGTGTCTACCAATTCCACCACTCTCGCAGGAAGGGGAGGGCTTCACTCTAGCGGCTGTCCGGAGAAGTTTCAATCATCCGGATGCCTTCGGTCTCAGGGTCTGGAGTCGAAGGGTCAGGGATTCTGAGGGACCACCTGGAACTGGTACTCCAGACGACTTGGCTCCGAGGCGTTGTTTCCCCACATCAGACAATAGATCCGGGCTGCAGAAGGCTCAAAGATCCCACCTCCTTCCGTGGCATCCTCTTGCTCCAAAGGGTAGTAGTCCTTGCCCCCTTCATGATAGTGCACGTTGAACTGCACGGGGACGGAGGACGTGAAGGCGTAACTCAGTTTCTCCAAGCGGGTCAACTCACGGCAGCGCTCGTAAAAGTTCTGTGGCGGCAGGTTGACTGCGAGGCTCTCTTCAACAGCGTCGGTGGTGTTGTGCTCCACGACATAGGGCATCTGGCTTCCGTACCAGAAGGAGAACGTGCCGATCGCCAGTGCAGAGAGCGAGAAGGTCACGGCATAGCGCTGAGTGATGGTCAGGGGCATTAGAGCATGTACTTGCTGAGAAAGTCATCGAGAAATCGGTCCAGTCGGGTGCGCTGATCGTTGGGCACCGTATAGTGGGCAAACTGCTTGGTGGGGTAGATGTGTTGCAGGTAGGCCGGACGCACGAAGGTCAGGTACTGGTTGATACTGTAATCCGGGGTGACGCCATGCTCGTGGATGTCTCGCAGGACGCGACGGGCCAGCGCGATGTCCAGCGGGCTCTCCAGGAAAAAGGAATAGGCGAGCTGAGAGCGCAAGCTGGGAGACATCAGCACGTACAGCCCCTCAATCACCAGGTAACTTCCGGGGACAACTCGGGTGGTCTCTCGAGTGCGTTTTCCCTCTACCCAGCCATAGTGCGGCTTGCGGATGGGACGTCCGGCCTGCAATTCGGTGATGTGCTGGTGAAAGAGCTTGAAGTCGAAGGCTTGGGGAACATCAAAGTTGTACTGCTCCACCGGAGTCCCGGAGGGCTTGTCCAGATAGTAGGCATCCAGTGGGAGGACCTCGGCCTTGGGCAGCCGTTGGGCGAGCAGTTGCGAGAACAGTGTCTTTCCAGAACCAGAACCTCCAGCGACGGCGATGATCCGCATGTCCGGCGGAGTGGTTTTCACGTCAACCATGAGACGAACTCCTCCTTCAGGGGTTCTTCAAGGTGCTCCTGCAACAGGCCGGAAATGGCATCCGGATCCTCGCTTCCACTCTTCAGGAACGGGAGCAGCCCATGAACGGTCACGCCCAGTTGCTCCTCCAGCGTTAGCCACTGATACTGAAGCATCCAGCCATCGCGCGAGTCGTCACGGTTGTTGAGCAGCACGCGCACCTGCAGCCCCAACTCCAGCAGGAGCTTCAGCTGGAGCAGGCTCAGCTCCAACTCCAGCTCTCCGACTGAAGAGACCCAGAGGACTTGAGGACGCTGCTCTTGCAAGAGGTCCAGAAAGGTCTCCTGCCGCTGAAGCGGGAGCCGAAGCCCGGAGGGGCCTTCCACCAGCAGCCCCGCATGCTCGGCTTCCAGCATCTTCCAGCGCTCTGTCAGGAGCGTCTTGCGGATGCGGACTCCATCTCGACGTGCGGCCAGTTCCGGAGGACGCCGCTCTTCCAGCAGATAGGGGTTCAGCAGAGAGACGTGCTCCGTGAGCCCCAGGTTTTGGTAGCGCTCAACGTCCGTTTGCCGCTCCTCGGCGCGGGCCTGTAGCGCCCCGACGTCCACGGGCTTGTAGAGGCCCACGCGATGTCCGGCCTCCGAGAGCCAGCGATGGAGCCCAAGGATCACAAAGGTTTTTCCACATCCGTGGCCAGGGCCCAGCACACACCAGCTGGCGGTCATTTCTGGTCGGCTCCGGTAAAGACGGTCCGTTCGCGAAGTTTGTCCAGCGCCGGAGTCTCCCGGCTGCGCAGCTCCTGAGTGATGTCCGTGACTGTCAGGTAGCGGTCTCGTGGGGTAAAGCGCTGGGCAGCCTTGCGCTCCTCCCGGAGCTTCTCCTGCTCCAGAAATTCCCAGACGAGGACCGTCTTGCCCTCACGCACCACGGTGATGGCACGGACTTCCTCCTCGCTGAATCCGGAGGCCTGAGCCGCGTCAATCAGCTGCCTCAGCTCCTTGATGAACTGCTGGCGCTCCTTCTCTGCGGCCATCTCTTTCTCCTCCAGATAGGCCTGGTACGCTTCGTTCTGAGCCTGGGCGTGTGGCGGCTGAAGCCACCCTGCTCCCACGAGGCAGAGGCCCACCAGGGCGCTCCCGAGGAGTTTTCGTGTCACTGAGTATGGAAAATGCATGGCATGCTGTTTACTGGGTTTGTCCATTCAAGCCTTCATCCTACATTGTCCTGACATGCAAAGCACAAGCAAACCGATTCAAATTCTTTGGATTTTTGCGATACTCGGAATTCTGGGAGCCTGCACTTCGGCAGAAGTGACACGACGCTCTGCCCTGAGCTACTTCAACGCCGGGAATCAGTCCTATGCTCGACAAGACTACTCCAGCGCGGTCTGGAACTACCGGCAGGCAATCGACCTGGACTCCGGAGTTTCCTCCTTTCACTACAACCTGGGCCTGACGCTCTATCAGCTGGGCGACTTTGAAGGGGCCCTGGAGTCGTTCCAAACGGTTGCAGAGCAAGAGCCCCGGCAGCCGGATGTGCACTACAATCTGGCCTTGGTGTACCATAAGCTCTACCGCACGGACTTGGCGGATCGGCATTACGGGATGTACCAAAACCTCAGCCAGCCTCCGACCCAACCGCAGCCCAAACCTGCCGCCGCTACGGCCCCTCCTCCAAGCGCTGAGCCGGCCCCTCCGGAAGTGAGCCCTGCTCCGGGGCCTCAGGTCAGGCGCCTGCTGCCCCCTCCCGCAGAGGGGGGGACTCCTCCGGGACGAAGCGAGGTTCCGAGTTGGGAGTAACCTCAGAGGCGCTCTCGTTCTGAAGCCGCCACATCTCCTGATAGTATCCCGGACGCTGGATCAACTCCGCGTGCGTCCCTTCATCCACCACCTGCCCTTCATCAAGCACCAGGATGTGATCGGCCTGCTCCATTGAGGTAACGCGGTGGGAGACGATCAGCATCGCCTTTACCAGCGGAGCGGCTCCTGATTGAGGCCGGAGCAGCTCGTGAATCTCCCGAAGCAGAAAGCGCTCGGTGTCATAGTCGACTGCCGAGAGGACGTTGTCCAGGATCAGCAGATCACACGGCTGACTCATCGCACGTCCCAGGCTGATGCGCTGCTTTTGCCCTCCGGAGAGCATGATCCCCTTCTCTCCCACCAAGGTCTCGGTTCCGCTTGGGAAACGTCGAGTCTCATCCTCCAGAGCGGAAGCCCTCAGCAGCTGAGGGAGCTTGCCTGAAAACGGGTCGTCCTGCTCCGGAAGCGAGAAGGCCAGGTTCTCCCGTACCGTGTCCGAGAAGAGGAACGGCTCCTGTGTAACCGTGCGGATGCTCCTTCGCACGTCCGCGAAGCTGAGGGACCGGATCTCCCGATCTCCGAGAAAGATGCTGCCTTCCGGAGGGTCAAGGTAGCGGTTGAGACAGTTTACCAGAGTCGACTTCCCGGAGCCGATCCGTCCCAGGACGCCCACGACCTGTCCCGGACGCAGATGCAGGTTCAAGTTGCGCAGCACCTGCGCCTCCCCATCCGGATACTGATAGGTAAGGTCTTGCACCCGGAGTCCCCCGCGCTCGAAGAGCCGGGTCTGCTCCTCGGCCGGCAGATCCGGCACATCGACAAACGGGCGCTGCTGGGCAAACACGGTCCGGACGCTGGCAATTCCGACCAGCCCCTGCTGGATCATGGTCGTCACCCAGCCCAGCGCCATCAACGGCATGGTCAGCAGGGCTGCGTAGCTGATGAAGGCCGTCAGCTCCCCGATGGTCATTTGCTGCTCGATCACCACCACCCCTCCGATGATCAGGATCAGCAGCTTGAGGATGTTCTCCAGGTTGGAGAGGACGGGCATCACGAACGAGCGGATCCAGGCAATCCGCAGCGAGCGCCGGACCATCTCCTGATTTTGCGACTCGAAGCGTTCCGACGTCCAGCCCTGCATCTCGTAGCTCTTGATCACATCAATCCCGGAAAGCGAGGCCACGGTGAATCCGGAGAGCTTCTGGAGAAACTCCATCCGGGCTCGCATGTTGCGCACCAGCACCCGCATGCCCAACCGGACGATCGTGAAAGCGGCGAGGATCGGGAGCACGCAGTACAGCGTCAACTCCGGGGCCAGCTCCCACATCTTGTACGGCGTGATCGAGAGGGCCACCACGATGTTGAAGGCCTGCATCATCGCAAAACCGCAGACCATGCGGATCCCGTTGATGTCATTGTTGATCCGGGAGATGATGTTCCCGGACGGGTTGGCATCGTAGTAGTCCTTCTGCAAGCCCATCAGGTGCTGGAACATGTCGTTCTTCACCTGACACTCAATCGCCCGTCCCGGGTTGAAGAAGAGGATCCGAGAGAGGGTCCGCACGACGATCATCCCCAGCGCCAGGCTGAGCATGATCAGCAGGTACTCGTTGAGCAGCGCCTGCTCGGCGCTCAGGTTGTCCTGGATCAGGTCGATGCTCTTCTGGATGTACTGCGGGATGCTCACCGCGATCGCGTTGGTCCCGAAGATCGCCAGCGCTCCAAAGGTGTAGGAGAGCCAGTGCTGCTTCAGGTAGTGCGTCAGGAAGCGGAAGGAGTTCCGGGTTGGAGGCGGATAGGAGGTCTGCACGAATCTTTGGTTTTCTTTCCGCCTGAGGAGAGGGTTTAGCTGAACTCGGCAGGCATCTCGCTGCCCAGACGGATCATTTGGTTCATCTTGCGCTTCCAGACGATGCCCTCACTGCCCCAACGGATGAGGATGCGGACAAACTCCGGCCCGAAGCCCAGGCGCTTGCCGACCTTGAGGAGGAAGTCGACCTCCCGGGTGCCCAGCACACCGTCTGAGCAGACCACCAGCAGCAGCTCAATGAAGACCTTCGAGGCCAAATCGCGGTCCTCTCCCGGAAAGCGATCGAGGTCCGGAAGCTTGAGGTCCTTGACCGACTTCACCAGGGAGTCCACCTGCTCCTTTGAATCAAGAAACGAAAGCGCCCGCTCCATGTAGTGAATTTCTTCCGGAGCAATGTTTCCATCCGCCGTGATGGCGGTGCAGATGGCTACGGCAAACCAGTACTTTTGCCGATCATCCATGGTTTCCGGCTGTAGACCGGTGGTCATTTGTGCGATCATGAAAAAGCTACCTCAGAGGTTTGGGGAATTTCTCCGCTGAGTCGCCGCAGCTCCGCAGCGACCCGCTCCATCAGAAAATCCCGTTGCTGCACCGTGTATGCGGAGGCATCAATCGGTGCGCCCAGATGAATTTCCACTCGCTCTCCGAGGCGAAATTCAAAGGAATCCGGGGGCATCACCCGCTCGGTTCCCTGAAGCCCCACGGGCAAGATGGTGGCTCCTGACTGAATTGACAGCAAGAATCCGCCCTTTTTCAAGGGCAGCAGCTGGCCGTTGCGGCTCCGGGTGCCCTCCGGAGCAATCCAGACGACAATGCCACTGGACATGTGATCCTTGGCCACCTCCAAGGAGGCAATCGCCTTGTCTCGGTCGGAGCGGTCGATTTGAATGAACTCTCCGATCCTGAGCCCACGGCCCCAGATCGGCCACTTGTAGAGCTCCTTCTTGGCCACCATCCGCAAGCTGCACTCCAGCACCTGGTAGAGCACCGGGATGTCGAAGAAGCTGCGGTGGTTGCTCATCATCACATAGCGCTGTCCGGGCTGGACCTGCACCTGGTGCGGATTGAACACCTGACAGTCGATCTGCATCAGCCTCATCAGGTCATCGGACCAGCGTCTGAGGTTCGCATCGGCTGCAGGACGCACCGGCTCTCCCTGCCACGCAGCCCAGAGCGTCGCACCGACTGCCCGAGCGGTGTAGGCGTTGATCCCGAGAAACAGCCCCAGTCTTGACAGTAAGTCGGTTTTCATGGTTCAATCCGCATCCGAGCGAGAATCCCGGACGATACCTTTGGCTTGGGGAATGCGGGTTCCCGGAAGAATCACACCGGACCTCCGGAACGATTCCATAAACAGGAGATAATTGAATAAACACCTCCCCGGAAAGTTTCAAGGCGACGATCCACACTTCGCTGTGGTTTCAGCAGCCCCCCGGATGCTGAGCGCATGACCTCACGCGTTTACGTCCTGGACACAAACGTTCTGCTCTACGCCCCGGAGGCGATTTACGCGTTTCCCGAAGCAGAGGTGGTCATCCCGATCGGGGTGGTGGAGGAGGTGGACAAGTTCAAGAGCGACATGAGCCAGACCGGCAACAGCGCTCGTGAAGCAGCCAATCGTCTGGACTCGCTCCGGGAGCAGGGCAGCTTGGCAAACGGAGTCTCGTTGCCCCACGGAGGCACTCTCCGGGTCGACTTTCGCACAGGAACCCCGGAGTCCTTTCCGGTGGCGCTGGACCCGCGCCGAGCGTCCAACCGCACGCTGGCCGTTGCCTGGGCCCTGCATCAGCAAGGGCATCCGGTGGTCCTGATCTCTCAGGACACCAACCTGCGTGTCAAGGCCGGGGCGATGGGGATTGCGGTTGGGCAGTACGAGGGTTCGCGCAGCCGCACAAGCTACGACGGATTTCAGCGCCATTCGGTGGATCCGGAGACCTTCCGTGCCCTCCAGAAACAGCACAGCTTTCCCACCGAACTCCAACTGCACCCGAACGAAGGAGCGATCTTCGAGAAGGACGGGGCCCCTCCGGAAGAGTTGGTCGCCCGCTTCTCTGCTCAAGAGCGCCTGCTGCACCGGCTGGATGCCGGATGCCTCGTCTGGGGCGTGCACCCGCGCAATGCCGAGCAGCGCCTGGCGCTGGAGCTGCTGCTCGATCCTCAGATTGCAGTCGTGACCTTGAGCGGCAAGGCCGGAACCGGCAAGACCCTGCTGGCTCTGGCTGCCGGACTGCAGATGACCTTGATCGAACGGCAGTACTCGCGGATGCTTGTCTCCCGGCCGATCTTTCCGATGGGGAGGGACCTCGGCTACCTGCCCGGAGAGCTGCAGGACAAGCTGGGGCCCTGGATGCAGCCCATCTTTGACAACCTGGAACAGTTGATTGACGGACAGAATTCTTCCAAACTGGGAGAACTGCCCAAGCGGTCCCGGAAGGGGTACCAGGACCTTCTGGATCAGGGGGTGCTGGTGGTCGAGCCCCTGACCTACATCCGAGGACGCAGCATCCCCAAGCAGTACATGATTGTCGACGAGGCGCAGAACCTGACACCACACGAGATGAAGACCATTGTCACCCGCGCCGGGGAAGGCACCAAGATCGTCCTCACCGGCGATCCCTACCAGATTGACAACCCGTACCTGGACACGGCATCCAACGGGCTGAGTGTGCTGGTCGAGCGCTTCAAGGCGCAGTCGATCGCCGGGCATGTGAAATTTCAACAGGGGGAACGTTCTGCGCTGGCCGAGTTGGCGGCCAACATCCTTTGATCAACCTCTGTCTGGAAGTTCTGACATGCACTGGAGCCTTACGCCCCCCTCTCCTTCCGACCTCGCTGACCGCGCTGTGGTGCAGCGTGGAGAGCGCCTCAAGGGCAAGCACATCGCCCTGCTCATCTCTGGAAGCATTGCCGCCTACCGCACCCCGGACCTGGTCCGTGATCTGCGCCGAGAAGGCGCCGACGTGGTCGTTTACGCCTCCTCCGAGGCCCTGCGCTACGTCGGCAAGGAAGCCCTGGAGTGGACCTCGCTGCACCCGGTGATCGACCACTTCAGTCCGGAAGCCGAGCACCTCAGCGATTCCCGCCCGTTTGACGCTTACCTGCTCGCCCCGGGAACGTACAGCACGATCAACAAGATCGCCTCCGGAGTGGCGGATTCGGTCGTCACGGCGACGCTGGCCACGGCGCTGGGGCGCATGGAGCAGCAGGGAGTGCCCGTGCTGATCGCGCCGGCCATGCACGGCAACATGCACAACTCCATCCTCACGGCCTCGCTCAAGCGCCTGCAGGAGATGGGGGTGCGGATTGTCCCTCCCCGGCAGGCTCATGGAAAGAACAACCTCGCCAGCGCCGAGATCCTTGTTGGAGAGATCATCCGGGCGCTCTCTCAGTCAACGCTGCGGGGAAAGCGCCTGGTGATCACCGGAGGGCCCACGCCGGTGATGCTGGACAACGTGCGCCGGATCACTACCGTGTTCACCGGAAGCCTCTCCATTGAGTTGGCCACGGAGGCGTGGATCCGCGGAGCCGAGGTCGAGCTGATCCTCGGCAAGGGCAGCCTGATGCCTCCGGAGTTCATTGAGACCCGGCATGTTCACACCTACGATGAGTACCGCGACCTGTTGCTGGAACGCCTGGAGCAGGAACCTGCCGACTGGGGCATCTTCACCGCGGCGGTCGCGGACTACCAGCCCGAACAGTCCTTCATCGGCAAGCTGGCCAGCGGAAGCCAGCCGGTGAACATCAAGCTGGTCCCCACGGCCAAGGTCATCCAACAGGTCCGAGAGCGTTTTCAAGACCTGCGGATGGTGACCTTCAAGTATGAGGAGTTGGTGACTCACGAGGAGCTGATCAACATCGCCCGAAAGCGCATTCAAGACTACAACTATCAACTCGTGGTTGCCAATCGCGGGGAAGACTTCTCCGGAGGCGACCAGGTCGCCTGGCTGGTCTATCCTGACGCAGATCCGGTGAGAATTGAGGGCAAACCCGTGATCGCCAAGGCGATCCTGGACTGGGTCAGCGAGCGCACCGCATGACGCACCTCCGGTGGTGGGCCGCTTGGATGCTCTGGGCCCTGGCAACCCTTCCCGGAGCTGCTCCCGCACTTGGAGCAGGTTCCGACAGCCCGACGACGGCAGAGCCACTGACCGCAGAGCAGATCGCCGAGCTGGACGCCTTTGAGTGGACCAGCCTGACCTTTGAGGCACCTCCGGAACCGACCTCGATCTCGCGGGTCCGGGTGGCCATCGAGGGGCGAACTACCCTGTTGCTGCACCCTGAGCAGCGCTGGGTCCTCTTTGAGTCTCCCGAAGCGTTGCAGGTGCCGTTTCTGCATCATGAAATGTGCGGCCTGCCTCCGGAAACTCCTCTGGAAGATCGCTTGCGCTGGCGCGATTTCTTCAACCACGGCGGCACCCTGTTCCTGGATGTCTGCTCCTCCGGTGCCAGCGATTCGGAGGTCTGGAAACGCTGGGGACGCTCGATCTATCCGGACACCAGCTGGGCTCCGCTGAACCGCAACCATACGCTCTCCTTCAGCTTCTATCTGCTGGAAAAGCGCATGCTGCTTGGGCCCGGAGGTACCCCGATTCATCTGCTCGAACAGAGCGGACGCCCGTTGTTGATCATGAACGACAGCCCGAAGTGGAGCTGGGTGCGTCTGAGAGACTCCGGAGTGCGGGTCACAGGCAACGCCCCGGACGACGAGGTGCGCTTGCGCCTGTATGTGAACCTGCTGATGCTGGTCCTCTCCGGAGATTACAAGAGCGACCAGATGCACCTGCCCACGATCTTGCTCCGGAGGCGCTAGCCCGACAGGCCCGCCGCTTTCTTTTCATCTGAACCTGATCCTTCAAGCATGACCCCCGACACTTCCGATTCCAAGCAGATCCGTCTGGAAAAAATGTCCCGCATCCGTGAACTCGGGGTGGACCCTTATCCGTACGCGTTTGAGAACACGCACACCGTCCCGCAGCTGCATGAACAAGGTGACGCGCTGGTGGAGTCGGGCGAGGAGGTTCGGCGTTCCGGAAGGCTGATGGCAGTGCGCGGCAAGGGGAAGGCGGTCTTCGCGAACATCCAGGCACAGCATGAGCGCATTCAGGTCTACGTTCGGCTGGATGCGGTTGGAGAGTCCGGGTTCACGCTGTTCGACCTCTGTGACATTGGAGACCACGTAGGGTTCTCTGGAACGATGATGCGCACCAAGACCGGGGAGTTGACCCTGCGGGCCCGGGAGGTGGTGCTGCTCTGCAAGGCCACCCGAGCGATGCCGGTTCCCAAGGTGGAGGAGCGTGACGGCGTCCGGATCGTTCATGACGAGGTGAAGGACAAGGAGTTTCGCTACCGCCAGCGCTATGTGGACCTGACGCTCAATCCGGAGGTTGCCCAGGTCTTTCGGCAGCGAGCGGTGATCTTTCAGACGATCCGGAACTACCTGATGGAGGAGGGCTTTCTGGAGGTGGAGACCCCCACGCTGCAGCCAGTCTATGGCGGGGCCAACGCTACTCCGTTCACCACGCATCACAAGGCACTCGATCAGACCTTCTACCTGCGCATTGCCAACGAGTTGTACCTCAAGCGCCTGATTGTCGGAGGCTTTGACGGCGTCTTCGAGTTCGTCAAGAACTTCCGAAACGAGGGCATCGACCGCACCCACAACCCGGAATTCTCGGCTCTGGAGTTCTATCAGGCCAACGTGGACTACACGGCGATGATGCGGCACACGGAGGAGATCTATTCACGCTGTGCCCAGGCGCTGTTTGGGAGCACCACGTTCGAGTACGACGGCAAGACCCTGGACGTCGCCGCTCCCTGGAAGCGTCTGCCGATGCTGGAGGCCATTGAGACCCTCGGAGGCATTCCGCTGGGTACTCTGAGCGATGTCGAAGTGCAGAGCCTGCTGGACCAGCGGGGCTGGTCGCTGGAGGGCGGCTGGAACCGTGGTCTGGCAACCCAACTGATCTTTGAGGAGACGTGCGAGGGCCAGCTCATTCAGCCGACGTTCATCACCGACCACCCGAAGGAGACCAGCCCGCTTTGCAAGTCCAACCGCACCAACCCGGACCTGATTGAGCGTTTTGAGGCCTTTATCAACGGCTGGGAGGTGGCCAACGCCTACTCGGAGCTGAACGACCCGCTCCTGCAGCGCGAGCTGATGGAGGAGCAGGTGGAGCGTGGTCGCGGTGGTGAGGCCGAGACCCATCCACTGGATGAGGACTTCCTCCGGGCGATCGAGTACGGGATGCCCCCGACTGGTGGGATCGGTCTGGGCATCGACCGGATGGTCATGCTCCTCACCAGCCAATACACGATCCGCGACGTCATCCTCTTTCCCACCATGCGTCCGGAGCAGTAACCGCTCCCCCAAACCGCCTCCCTGCCATGCCTTTCTGGCTGAACAGCATTTGCAAAATGGGCTTCATTGCCGTGTCGCTCGGGCTGGTGATCTACTTTACCTGGTGACGCCTCATGAGCGCGGCGGTTGCCTCGGTAAAATTCAGCAACCGCAGCTCGTCGCGCCTCCAGCGGTATACCGGGTCTCCGGAACGGGAAGTGAGCGGGTTGCGGGTGCAAGCGCGCACATGCTTGGCATCCAGAAAGCGATAGGGCAGGTGCTCGTCGCGCCCCGGCGGGATCCCCAGACGGGTGGTCTGCAGGACATATTCGGGAGATGCAGAGGGATCATAAAGCTCCAGCGTCCCCGGAAGCAGTACCTCCTGATCCCAATCCGGGACGCGCAATCCCAACGAGCGACAGAGCAACGTCTGTCCCGAGCACAGACGCTCCGGCTTTCGAGGCCTTCCCCGAACCGGGTTGCGGCGCTGCATCTCGGTCAGCATCTGATGTGGAGGACTCTCCGGAGGGTGGGGCACTCCGGACTTGAGCAGCACCGCGTTTCCTGGCCCCTCACAGCTGAAATTCGCCGAATCGCCTCCTCGGGCGTAATACATGTAGATCGTCCCCGGCTCCATGAACAGCGCCCCTCGCTTGGGCGTCCATCCCAGTGAGGCGTGGCTCCCCCGCTCCTCCAGCAAGTACGCCTCGGTTTCAATGATCCGGGCCTCCAGCCACCGTCCATTCACCCGGTGACGCAACACCTTGCCCAACAGGTCCACCGCAACTGTGCGGGCATCTCTGTGAAAAAAACCTGGGGAGAGAGGGGTCACTCTGAAGCAGGAACGATCAAAATCGGTTTGAGCTTCTCTTGTCGTGCTGTCTTCCAGAGCTCCCCCAACTGCTCGCGGGAGATGGTCTCCACTCTGGCCGCTCTTGCAGAGCGGGAGCTTGGGTCGCTACTGACCCGCAACCCGGAAGGGGCCAAGCGAGATTTTCCGGATGCGTCAGGCTGAATCGTCGCAAACTCGAAATACCCTGTGCTTCGGTCCTCCACCACAATCAGTCGGTCTCCCTCTGTCTCAATCCAACTGAAGTACTCATCCCCTCTCAGGTGCCCCTGAAATGAGGTGCCATCCGGTTGCTCAAAGGTCATCAGGTGCGGAGCCGCAGGCACTGAAAAAACAACGCTTGTGCTCCAAAAATAAAGCCCTAAAAGGTAGCTGATTTTTTTCATGGCTTGGTTACGTTTATAGTCATTTGGTTACGTTTATAGTCATGCTGCTTCCTGCAGCGCTGATGCTGGTTACACTAA
>JAYPUA010000058.1:0-17931 GCA_038133845.1 Deltaproteobacteria bacterium | reverse complement strand
CACCAGGAAGGAGACATCCTCTGGGTTGAGGCCGTTGTAGTTCGCATCCGTGCTGGAGGACATCCCGAGCATCGCTCGGACCTGCTGATCTCCATCGGAGAGGTTGTCATCCTGTCCCGTGACGGTGACGGTCTGAGCAGTGGTCGTGGAGAAGGTCAGCGTCAGGTTGTCCACACTGCCTGTCAGCTGGGCCTCGCTGTTGTCGCTGATGTAGATCGGAACGGTCACGCTTCCCGTGGGCACGGTGTTCAACGCCACCGTGAAGGTGAGCGAGCCACCATTTTCAGACATGGAGACCGCGCTTGGTCCGCTGACCTGGAATCCGGCCCTGTCGTTGTCCTTGTTCACCAAGGAGACGTCCGGAGGATCGAGCAGGCTGTACTCCGAGGCGGTCGTGGAGCCGGTGTTGACCGAGAGGTTCACGCGATAGCGGACGTCACCATCTTGCTCGGAAGAACTGTCATCCTGTCCGTAGACCGTCACCGAAGCAGCCGTGCTCCAGTTGCCGCTTGAGAAGGTCAGGGTTGAGGTCCCGGTGGTGTTGTTCACCCGACCTTCCTCTTCATCACTGCTGCTCATGTCCAGCACCACCACCAGGCCACTGACCGGAGCGCTGGTCAGTCGGACGCTGAAGGTCGCGTTGTCACCGGCTTCGCTGGTGTCCGTATCGGCGGCGCTGACCAGGAAGCCTGGAGTTTCGTCATCCACGTTGCGGAGCAACACCGTCTGGTTGTCCAGCGCGGCGTAGTCGGTGTCGTTCGAGGAACTCACAGAGACGGTGATCGCGTAAGCCTGATCCCCATCCTTCACGTTGTCATCGACCCCATAGACCGTCGTTGTCCGGACCGAGTTCCAGTTCGAGGTCGTGAAGGTCAGGGTCTCCGAGATATCGGTTGTTCCGGTGCTGCTGAACGTGGCCTCCGTGCTGTCCGAGAGGCTCAGGCCAACAGTGACCGTATCCGTAGGCAGAGTGTTGAGCACCACTGTGAAGACTGCGGTTCCGTTGTCCTCAGTGGTTGGTCCGCTAGCTGCCGAGACAGTGATCGCTGGAGTCTCATCGTCCACGTTCATTCCCACAACGTCCGGAGGATTCAGGATCGCGTAACCGGTAGTGTCGGCCGTGGAACCGGTGTTCACGCTCAGCGAGATCTTGAAGGGCTGATCTCCATCACTGAGGTTGTCGTCCACCCCGGTCACGGTGAAAGAAGTCTCAGTGTTCCAGGTGCTGCTGGTGAAGGTGGCGCTGGAAGGACTCACCGATGCTTCGGAAGTGTTGTCCGAGACAGCACTCACAACGACGTCTCCGTTCGGAGCACTGGTCAGGCGGACGGTGAAGAGGGCGCTGGTCTGCTTCTCGGAAACCGTCCCGGAGAGATCACTCACCAGGAACCCAGCGGTTTCATCGTCAATGTTGCTCAGGAGCACCGAGACGTTGTCGAGGTTGTCATATCCGGAGGTGTCGGTGGTGCTGCCGGTATTGACCGCGACTTCAATCGCATACGCCTGGTTGCCGTCGGTCGCGTTGTCGTTCACCCCGGTGACCGTCACCGTCTGACGTGCGTTCCAGTTGCTGGTCGTGAAGGTCAGAGGCGAGGAAACCGTTCCTTCCGAGGTGTCACTGCTGGAGACATCGAGCACCACGCTGCTTCCGGAAGACGGAATGCTGGACAACACCACGGTGAACCAGGCGGTTCCTCCGGCCTCGGTGGTGGACCCGGAGATCTCGGAGACGCTCAGACCCGGGATCTCGTTGTCATCGTTGACCACCAGGACCGAGACATTGTCGAGGTTTGCGTACTCGGCGCCGCTGGAGGTCCGAGAGAGCGTCACGGTGTAGGCGGTCGCGTTGTCACGGACGTTGTCGTCCTGACCCGTCACGGTCACCGTCTGCGGTGCATTCCAGGTACTGCTGGTAAACGTCAGAGAACTGGTGGAGACCGCACCTTCAGAGGTGTTGTCACTCTGAACGCCCAAGACCACATCGGCCGAGGGCTTCGAGGTCAGACGCGCCGTGAAGAACGCGGTTCCTCCGGCTTCACTGGTGTGTCCGGAGATCTCGGAAACCCGCAGGCCCGGGACCTCGTTGTCGATGTTCTTGAGGAAGACATAGGCCTTCACCGAGTCGGTGTAGTTCGTATCCGAAGACGCGTTGTCCGCAGCAACCAGGATGCTGTAGGAGACGTTCCCGTCGGTGTCGCTGTCGTCCTGACCATCCACCACCACGGTCTGCCAACCGTTCCAGTTCTGCTGGGTGAAGGTGAGTTGCTTGGTGGCCGTACTGTTGTCCACCCGACCTTCCCCGGTGTCATCGCTGGAGACGTTGACCAACACCGTGTCGGAAGGCTGGCTTCCAAGACGGACGGCGAACGTCGCCTGCTCACCCAACTCACTGGTCACGCCATCGGCTGGATCCACCATCAAGAAGGCCAACACGTCTTCAATGTTCTGCAACGAGACATCCAGCGGATTCAGGCCGTTGTAGCCTGCATCGCTCGATGTGATCGCGTTCAGGTAGACCAGGAAGGGCTGGTTGCCATCTCGAGTGCTGTCCTGCTTGCCCCGGACGTACACCGTGTTGTTGTCATTCCAGGAAGCGGGGGTGATCGCCAGGTTTGCCGAGCTTCCCCAGGTGCTGTTGTCCACCGAGACCTCCGCTTCCGAAGTGTCACTGACAGCCAGAGGAATCGTCACCGTAGCCGTTGGTTCGCTGGCCAGTTGCACCGTGAAGAGCGCCATGGTGCCCGACTCCGCGACGCTGCCGGAGACCGGACCGATACGCACTCCCGGAGTGTCGTCATCGCGGTTGGTGACAAACGCCGAACCCGGGACTTTGCTCGCGTAGTTTCCGGTTGCGTTGGTGCCGAAGCTGATCTCCGAGACCTGATCACCATCGCTGATGTCGTCGTTGACTCCAAAGAGTGTGACGACCTGCGCTGTGGACCAGTTTCCGGAGCCAAAGCCGAGTGTGGCGGTCGAGCTTCCTCCGGCAAAAGTGACCTCGCTGGTATTGCTCGAGGTGAGCGTCAAGGTGAAGCTTGCATCCGGTGCATACAGCAAGTTGACCGCAAACTGCGCGGTGCCGTTGTCCTCGGTGGTCGCCCCGCTTGGTGCGCTGACGTAGAAGCCCCAGTTGTCGTTGTCCGCATTCGTCATCACCACATCTTGCGGGTCCACTCCGGAATAGCTCGGATCCTGGCTGTAGGCCAGTTGCAGCTGAATGGTGTAGGCGGTAGAACCGTCGGTCAGGCTGTCGTCCAGTCCGGTCACGGTGAAGGTCTTCAGCGTGTTCCAGTTGCTGCTGGTGAAGGTGAACAGCTCTGGCGTGACCGCCCCCTCCGTCGGGTCGTCGCTCTCTGCGAGCAGGACTACGTTCCCGGAAGGTTCGCTCTGAAGCTTGACGGTGAAGGTTCCGGTTGCTCCGCCTTCGCTCGTCGCATTGTCAGAGACCGAGACGAGGAAACCGGCGCTGTCGTTATCTGCGTTCGTCATCACCACGTTGGCCGGATCCAGGCTGCGGTAGTTCAGGTCATTGGTCGTTGTGTCCGGATCCACAAAGACGATGAAGCTCTGGGAGCCATCGGTCAGGTTGTCATCGACTCCGGTGATGGTCACCGCCTGGTAGGTGTTCCAGTTGGTGCTGTCAAAGCTCAACGGGCTGGAGGTCGTGACGGTTGCCTCACTGCTGTCCACAACCACTACAGGGAGCTGCACGGTTGCGGTCGGTGCGCTGTTCAAACGGATCGAGAAGACTCCGGTGCCGCCCGCCTCGGAGGTGAGGGTGTCGTTGTCGACGATCGTGAATCCGGCGGTGTCGTCATCCACGTTGCGGACGGCGACATCCAGCGGATCGATGCCGCTGTAGCGGGCGTCGGAGCTGGACAGCGCTCCCAGGAGCACGGCAAATGCCTGACTTCCGTCCGACTCGTTGTCGTCCACACCGCGCACATACACCGTGTGGTCGCTCTGCCAGTCGCTGGTCGTGAAGGTCACCGTATCGGTCGAGGCGTAGGTGCTGCCATCAGCAGAGACCAGCCCCTCTCCGGTATCGTTGGACGTGGCGCTCATCGTCACGGACGCGCTTGGGGCATAAGCCAGCTTGACCGTGAAGTGTGCTGTCCCGTTGTCTTCGGAGGTCGGACCGCTGACGCTGCTGATCAAGACCGCTTGCGGACCGTAGCTCTCATTGTCCGTGTTGACCCCGTACACATCTGCCGGATCCAGCCCGTTGTAGCGCAGGTCGCTGCTCACAGCGTTGGAGAGGGTGACCGTGTAGGCGACGTCATCGTCACGGAACGCATCATCTTGCCCCAGTACCGTCACGGTCTGAGCGGTGGAGAAATTCCCCGGGCCAAACACCAGGCTGCCCGAAGCCGCCGCTGAAGCCCCCCCGATGCTCAGCTTGGCCTCGCTCGGATCACTGGTGGCCACCCCGATCGTCACCGTGCCGCTTGGAGAGGCCGTCAGGCTGACAGTGAAGGTGGCGTTGTCTCCAGCCTCGGACGTCGTTCCGCTGAGGGTGCTGACGAGGAAACCCGGGACTCCGGATTCGTTGTCGGTGTTCGTCAACGAGACATCCTGCGGGTTGAGGCCGGCATAGCTCAGGTCGGTGCTGACCGTCTCTCCAAGGATGATCGTGAACGGCTGGGTTCCGTCCGTGTCATTGTCATCCTGACCAATGACCGTCACCGTCTGCGCAGAGTTGGAGCCGTTGCTGAAGGTCAGGGTCAGGTTGTCCACACCGCCGGTCAGCTTGGCCTCGCTCGGGTCGCTGGTGTACACCGGGAGCGTGACGTCGGCAGAGGCATTGGTGTTCAGTGAAACCGTGAAGGTGATGCTGCTTCCGGACTCGGCCACCGAGTAGGCGCTCGGGGCGCTGACCCGGATGCCCGGGGCGTCATTGTCGAGGTTGACCAACTCAACGTCTGCCGGAACCAGATCCGCATATTCGCTGGCACTGCCCGCCTGAACGGCCAGGGAGACGCGGTAGCGGACGTCTCCGTCCACATCGCTGTCGTTCTGTCCAAGCACCGTCACCGAGGCCGCGGTACTCCAGTTTCCGGTGCTGAAGACCAGGCTGGAGGTCGAGAGCTGTCCTTCCGTGCTGTCGCTGGAGGTCAGATTCAGCGTCACGGTAGCAGAGGGCTCTTTCGTCAGGCGGACCGTGAAGGTGGCGTTGTCTCCGGACTCCGAGGTCGAACCGCTGGCTGCCGAGACGGAGAATCCGGGGCTGTCGTCATCCAGGTTGGAGACCGCGACGTCGTCCGGAGTCAGCCCGTTGTAGCGAGCGTCACTGGACGTGGCCGTAGCCAAGTTGACCCAGAAGCTCTGTGTGCCGTCACTCAGGTTATCGTCCACCCCGCGAACCCGGACCTCATGCAGGCTGTTCCAGTCGCTGGTCGTGAAGACCACGCTGTAGCTGCTGGTCGTTGTGTTGTCCGGCTGGAGCAGGATGCCTTCGGTGCTGTCGGAGACCGTGGCCACCACGGTGACGTTGTCCGTGGGCTGCTTGGTCAAGCGCAGAGCAAAGGCCGCAATCCCTCCATCCTCGGAGGCGCTTCCAGAGACAGCGGTCGCGACGAAGCCGACGGAGTCGTCATCCACGTTGGCGCCCAGCACGTCCGATGGGTTGAGGGCCTGATATGCCGTGTCGCGTCCTGTCGTGGTGGAGTTGTCCACACTCAAGGAGATCTTGAAGGCCTGGTTGCCGTCCGTGAGGTTGTCGTCCACCCCGGTAACCGTGAAGGTCGCCTCGTTGCTCCAGTTGCTGCTGGTGAAGGTGTAGTTGTCCGGAGAGACGCTCGCCTCGCCGGTGTCGTCCGAGACAGCACTCACCACGACATCTCCGTTCGGAGCACTGGTCAGACGGACCGTGAAGAAGGCGCTGGTGCCAGACTCGGAAACCGTTCCGCTCAGCGTGCTGACGACAAATCCGGAGGTCTCGTCATCGACGTTGCTCGTGAACACGGTCACGTTGTCGACCGTGTCGTAGTCGGAATCCAGCGTGTTGGTCGTATCCGGCGAGATCAGGATGCTGTAGGCCTGGTTGCCGTCGGTGTCCTGATCATCCAGACCGTAGAGCGTGACGGTCTGGGCGCTGCTCCAGTTTGTTGTGGAGAAGGAGATACTCGTGTCATTGTCCGTACTTCCATCCGTGAAGGTCGCTTCGGTCTGATCCGAGATCGTCACATCCAGTTGGACCGTGTTGCTTGGCTTGCTCTGAAGCTTGACGCTGAAGAAGGCCGTCCCTCCGGTCTCGGTCGTCGGACCGCTGATGCTGGAGACCACGAGTCCCGGAGTCTCGTCATCCAGGTTGATGACCAGCACATCCGGCGGGTCGTTGTCTTTGTAGTTCGTGTCGCTGGTGCTCGTCGAGGCTCCGAGGGTGATGCTGTATGCGGCATCGCCATCATTGACGGTATCGTCCTGACCGGTGACCGTGACAGTCTGCTCGGCACTCCAGTTTGTCGTGGAGAAGGTCAGGGTGCTTGGAGAGGCCTGGCCCTCGCTGCTGTTGTCGGAGTTGACGGTCAGCGTGACGTTGTCCACCGGACGCGAGGTCAGGCGCACCGTGAAGTAGGCTCGACCTCCGGACTCCGTCGTCGGTCCGCTGATCTCGGAGACGCGGTAGCCGGCAGCCTCATCGTCGAGGTTCTTGAGCATCGCGTAGGTCACGACACCGCGGTACGTCACATCGGCAGAGTTCGCATCGCCCGTGAAGGTCACGGTGTAGGCCGTGTTCCCGTCGGTGAGGTTGTCGTCCGCGCCTTCAATGGTGACCGTCTGCAGGCCGTTCCAGTTGCTGGTGGTGAAGGTCAGGTTGTCCCCGGCCAGCACTGTGCCTTCGCTGGTGTTGTCGGAGGTCGCCAGCACGTAGACGTCACCCGCCGGCTTTGACTTCAACCGCACGGAGAACATCGCCTGCTCTCCCTGCTCGCTGGTGGTTCCGGAGACCGGAGCGACCACAATCTGCACCTCCAGGTCTTCCTCGTTGAGGAAGCCAAGGTCGCTGGCGTTGCGTCCGGAGTAATGCGAATCCGACGATGTTGCGGCCCTCAGCTCGACCAGGAAGGGCTGGTCACCATCGGAGATGTTGTCGTTGATGCCCTTGACGTAGACGATGTCCTCGGTGTTCCACGTCGTGTTGTCAAAGCTCAGGGTGACGTTGTCGGTCCAGGTGCTGTTGTCCAGTGAGACCTGCGCCTCCGTCGTGTCACTGACAAACACCGGAATGCTCACTGCTGCAGTAGGAGCACTGCTCAACCGGACAGTGAACAGGGCGGTGGTTCCGGACTCCTTGACGAGGCCGCTCGTGGAGCCAACCAGGATCCCTGCGACGTCATCGTCGCGGTTGGCAAACAGGACCTCACGCGGGACCTTGCCCGTGTAGTTCGACCCTGCGTTGGTGCCGGCGCTGAAGGTCACCGCGAAGACCTGGTCTCCGTCACTGACGTTGTCGTCCACGCCCTTGACCGTGACGGTCTGAGCCGTGGTCCAGGTGCTGTTGTCCCAAGTCAGGGTCTGGGAGGCGACCGTGGCTCCGGACACCTGCACTACCCCTTCGGAAGTATCCGAACTCGATGCGCTCACCGTGATGTTGTCCGTGGTCTCCGGTGCAACGGTCGGACGTATCGTGAAGACCGCCGTACCCCCGTTCTCAGTGGTCGATCCGGTCTGAGTGATGATCTCAAATCCGTAGTTCTCGTTGTCTTCATTGATCACAAATACGTCCGGAGGATCGAGCAGCTGATAGGCCGGGTCGGCACTGTAAACCGGTTCCAGCGCAATCCGGACCAACTGATCTCCGTCGGTGATGTTGTCGTTGAGTCCCTGCAGGGTGATCGTCCGGGACGTGCTCCAGTTGCCTGTCGCAAAGGTGACGACCTCCGGGGTGACGTTCACCTCGGTCGGGTCGGTGCTCGTCAGAGTCAAGATGACGTTCGCCGTCGGCTGACTCGTCAGAGCAACCGTGAAGGTGGCCGTCGGAGAGCCGTCTTCGTCTGTATTTCCACTGACAGCACTGACCAGGAACCCGGCTGTTTCGTTGTCCAGGTTCCGGAAGTTCAGGGGGTCGGGCGCCAGGCTGCGGTAACGGATGTCATTCGTGGAGGCGTCTCCAGTGAAACTGACCGAGAACTCTTGGGTACCGTCGGATTCGTTGTCGTCTACAGCGAGGACGGTGACCGTCTGCGCTGTGCTCCAGTTTCCGGAACCGAAGCTTAGGCTTGAGGAAGAGAGCGTGCCCTCCGTGGTGTCCAGACTGCTCAGGCTGAGGCTGACCGTAGCGGTCGGTGCGCTCCTCAAGGCCACGCTGAAGGAGGCGTTGTCACCGGTCTCGGTGAGGATGTTGTCCGAGAGGACCACCACGAATCCGGCGCTGTCGTCATCCAGGTTGACCCCGCTCACGTCTGCCGGATCGTTGTGGCGATAGCGCATGTCGCTGGTGTCGTTGTCCGCACCCAGCAAGACGGCAAAGCTCTGGTCTCCATCGCTGACGTTGTCGTCCACTCCGGTCACCACCACGGTCTTCAGGCCGTTCCAGTCGGTGGAGGTAAAGGCCAGCGTGCTGCTGTTCACCGTCGCTTCGGACTCATCGCTGGAGGTGACTGTCAAGGTGACATTGTCCACCGGTTCGCTGCGCAGACGGACCGTGAAGGAAGCGGTGGTTCCGTTTTCAGAGACGCTGTTGCTCAGCGCGCTGATGAAGTACCCGCCGTTGTCGTCATCCAGGTTCCTCAGGGTCACATCTGCAGGATCCAGGTAGCGGTAGGTCGCGTCTGCGGTGCCGTTGTCTACCGTCACCCGGATGCTGTAGCCGACGTCGCCATCGCTGAGGTTGTCGTCCACCCCGGTCACGGTGAAGGTGTGCAGGCCGTTCCAGTTGCTGCTGGTGAAGGTATGGTTGTCGGAGAGCGTCCCCTCGGAGGTGTCGGACGATTCCACAACCACCGTCACATCCGCGGTCGGCTCGCTGTTCAGGCGGACTGTGAAGGTGGATGTCCCCCCCGCCTCGGTGGTGTCTCCGGAGGCTGCAGCCACTGCAAATCCGGCGGTGTCGTCGTCCAGGTTGCGCAATGGAACGGTGAAGGCCTGCAGTCCGGTGTAATTGGAGTCTCCGGCCGTCGCCTGAACGCTGATGGTGTAGCTCTGATGATCGTCATCCACGGAGTCGTCCTGACCAATCACGGTCACCGTCTGCGGCGTGGAGAAGTTCCCGGAACCGAAGCTCAGGGTGCTGGTGCTGGAAGATCCGGAGAACAGGCCCTCGTCGGATGCGTTGCTGGTCAGTGTCAGCGTAACCGCAGACGTCGGGGCGCTGGTCAGCCACACGGTAAAGGTCGCGTTGTCTGCTGCCTCGGAAGAGTCCGGATCGACCACGGAGTAGACAACTCCAGCCGACTCGTCATCCAGGTTCGTCATGGCGACATCCGCCGGGTTGACTCCGTTGAAGCGCCAATCGTTCGAACTCAGCGCTCCCGAGACCAACGTGTAGGACTGCGAGCCGTCACTCTCGTTGTCGTCCACCCCGCGTACCCAGACCGTATGATCGGACTGCCAGTCTGCCGTCGTGAAGGTCACGGTCGCGTTGTCGGCGAAGGTGCTGTTGTCGCTGGAGACCTGAGCTTCCGAGGTATCGCTCACGGTCAGTGCCATGGTCACCTGAGCACTCGGCTGACGCGTCAGCTTGACCGTGAAGAGCGCCGTGCCACTGTCTTCGGTGGTCGGTCCACTCACGGTCGAGATCAGCAGCACCTCCGGACCATAGGTCTCATTGTCGGCCACCGTGAGGTGGACGTCTTCCGGGTTGAGCCCGTGGTACTTCGGATCTGCGCTACTGCTCACCGAGCCCAGGACGATGTCCACCGCCTGCTCACCGTCGGTCAGGTTGTCATCCACCCCGACGACCGTGACCGTCTGGGCGCTGGAGTAGTTTCCGGTCCCAAAGCTCAGGTTGAGGGAGGAGACGAGGCTGCTTCCGTTCCAGAGCTTGGCCTCTCCCGGATCGCTCACATACAGCGGAACCGTGACGGTCCCCAGCGGCTCCGTGTTCAGGACGACGCTGAAGGTCGCGTTGTCGCTTCCGGTCTCGCTGATGCTCATCGTGGAAGGACTTCCCACCTGAACTCCCGGGACGTCGTTGTCGCGGTTCACCAAGGTCACATCCGGAGGATCAAGCGAACTGTAACCCGTCTCCGTGGCGGACTGGACGGTGATGATGACGCTGTAGGCCTGGTCCCCATCGCTCTGGTTGTCGTTCTGTCCAAAGACCGTGATGGTCTGAGCCGTGCTCCAGTTGTCGCTGGTGAAGGTCAGGGTCTTGGACGCGGTGGAGTTGTCGATCTGCCCCTCGCCCGTATCGTTGCTGGCCAGCGAGAGGACCACGCTGTTCCCGGACGCCGGAGAGCTGGTCAGACGCACGGTGAAGGTCGCGTTGTCTCCCCACTCGCTGGTGTCTCTGCCGGCTGAGGAAATCAGGAAGCCTTCCGTCTCATCATCCAGGGTCGCCCCTGACACATCATCCGGATTCAAGCCGTTGTAGCGCAGGTCGTTGGAGATCGCGGTGCTGAGATCGACCAGATACGCCTGCGTCCCGTCGGTCAGGTTGTCGTCCACCCCACGAATCCGGACCGTGTGGGCCGCGTTCCAGTCGGTGGTCGTGAAGACCAGGGTCTGGTTGTCGGTAGTCGTGTTGTCCGGAAGCACCAGGATCGCCTCATCTGTCTCACTCAGCGAGGCATAGACGGTGACGTTGTCCACGGGAGCCTGAAGCAGGCGCACCCAGAACAGGGCCTCGCCACCATCTTCCGTCGCCGACCCGCTGAGGTCGCCGATCACAAAGCCCGGAACGTCGTCGTCCTTGTTCTTGAGGACCACCTTCGCCTGGATCGCGCTGGTGTAGTTCGAATCCAGTGAGCTGTTGTCTGCCGCAAACGTGACGGTGTAAGGGATGTCCCCGTCCGTGACGTTGTCATTCACGCCACCGATGGTCACGGTCTGCAGGCCATTCCAGTTTCCGGTGGTGAAGGTCAGGTTGTCGCTGGAGAGCAGTTGGCCTTCGCTGGAGTTGTCCACCGTCACGTTGACGTACACGGTGTTCAGCGGACGTGATCCAAGACGCACGAGGAAGATCGCCTGTTCGCCGCTCTCGCTGGTGGTTCCCGTGCTGGGCGTGACCACGATCGAGGCAGAGACGTCCTCGCGATTGTTCATCGCCACGTCCTGCGGATTCAGCCCGGAGTACCAGGAGTCGTTGGAGGTGACGGTCCCCAATTCCACCACAAACGACTGATCTCCGTCTTCCACGCCGTCGTTCTGCCCCTGCACATAGACCGTCTTGTCCTGATTCCACTGGCTCGGCGTAAAGCTCAGATTGTCGGCCGCCTGCCAAGTGCTGTTGTCCAGCGAGATCAACGCCTCGGAGGTGTCGCTGGAGGTCACCGGGATCGTGACGGTGTCCGTCGGCTCGCTGCTCAGCTTGAGCGTGAAGCGCCCCACGCTTCCGGACTCCCCGACATCACCGCTGACCGCGCCCACCGTCACGCCCACCGTGTCGTCGTCCTGCGTCATCAGCGCCGCCGCATTTGGCGCCTTGCCGTAGTAGTTCGACGTGCTTGGAGTGAGGGTGTTGGCAAAGTCGATGTGGAAGGTCTGCGAGCCATCCGACACGTTGTCGTTGATGCCCTTGACCGTGACCGTCTGAGTGACATTCCAGGTGCTGGAACTGAACACCAGATTGCGCGACGTTGCCGTGGAGTTGTCGGTCGGATTGACCAGCATCCCCTCGGTGCTGTCATCGGTGGTCAGCGTCAGGGTGACGTTGTCCGACGAAGGCACCGGAGGCAGGCGCAGGCTGACCGTAAATTCGGCCAGGCCGCCATTCTCGCTCAGCGGACCGCTGACCGCGCTGATGATGAAGCCATAGCTCTCATCGTCCACGTTCAGCACCGCAACATCCGGAGGATCCAGCAGGTTGTAATTGACGTCCGTGCTGCTGATTGGCTCCAGCCTGATGAAGAACGACTGGTCGCCGTCGTTGATTTCGTCATTCGCGCCAAGCACCGTGACCGTCTGGGCCGTGCTCCAGTTCCCGGTGCCAAAGGTCAGGCTGGAAACGGCCAGGACTCCCTCGGTCGCGTCAGTGGTCGCCAGCGGAATCACCACCTCTGCAGTGGGAGCGCTGGTCAGCTTGACGGTGAAGGTCGCGTTGTCAAAGTTCTCGCCCACATCGCCACTGATTGCCGAGACCACAAATCCGGCGGTGTCGTTGTCCAGGTTCCGGAAGGTCAGACGCTCCGGAGCTCGGTTGAGGTAGCGGATGTCGGTGGTGTCATTGTCTCCTGTGAAGCGAACCTGGAACTCCTGCTCCCGGTCGGGGATCGAGTCGTTCTGACCGATCACCGTGACCGTCTGGGCCGTGCTCCAGTTCCCGGAACCAAAGGTCAGGCTGGAGGTGGAAAGTTGCCCTTCCCCGGCATCGAGGCTGGTCAGGGTCAAGGTGATGTTGTCCGTCGGTTCGCTGAGAAGTGCCACGCTGAAGGAGCCGTTGTCTCCGGCTTCCGAGGTGAGGTCGTCCAGCAAGCTGACCATGAACCCGGCGCCGTCATCATCCAGGTTCAGGCCTTCCACATCGGCAGGGTCCAGATTCTCATAGTGTGGATCGGCGGTCGCGTTGTCTGCATCCAGATAGACCGCAAACCGCTGGTCGCCATCGGAGACGTTGTCGTCCTTTCCACGCAAGGTAACCGTCCGGAAGGCATTCCAGTCGCTGCTGGTGAAGATCAGCGCCGCGGTGGTGTCGCTTCCGGAACCGCCTGTCGGAGCAGAGGCCACCTCGACTTCGGTGCTGTCGGAGACCCGCATCGCGACCGTCACGTTGTCGTTGGAGGTCGAGTTGTCCCCGTCGTCCGGCTGACTGCGCAGGCGCACCGTGAAGGTCGCGGTCTGTCCGGATTCTGACGTGGAGCCACTGAGCGCCGAGACCACAAACCCGGCGGTGTCATCATCGACGTTGATCAACTCCACATCGGAAGGATCACGCCCCTGGTAGCGCAGATCCGTGGTCGCACTGTTGGGTTCCAGCAGCACCTTGAAGGACTGGTCACCATCCGAGATGTTGTCATCCACTCCGACAATCCGGATCGACTGAAAGGCGCTCCAGTTGCTGGAGTTGAAGGTCACGTTGTCCGTCCCGCCTCCGGAGATGCTCTCGATCCGGCCCTCCGTGGCATCGCTCACGGAGACGCCAATCACCACGTTTCCGGTCGGCTGGCTGTTGAGCTTGAGCTTGACGATCGAGAAGTCGCCCCACTCCGAGGTGTAGCTGTTGATCGTCATGGTGAACCCGGCCGACTCGTCATCCACGTTCTGCATCACCACATCGGCAGGATCCAGCCCGCGATACTTGAGCGAGTTGGTCGTGTTGTCCGGACCCAGCACGATCCGATAGCTCTGGTCTCCATCGGAGACGTTGTCATCCACCCCAGTGACCGTCCCCACCTGCTCCGCGTTCCAGTCGGTCGAAGTGAACGTCAGGCTTGAGGGAGAGACCGTTCCTTCGGAGGTGTTGTCGCTCGAGAGCGTGATCGTGACACTGCCATTGTCCGGGGCCGAACTCAGACGCACTGTGAACGTCGCCGTGCCTCCCAGCTCGCTTGTCGGACCGCTCGGCGCCGAGACGATGAACCCGGCAGACTCATCATCCACGTTCACGATCGAGACGTCCTGCGGGTCCAGACCCAGGTAGGTCGCATCTCCGGTCATCGCCCCAAGAGCCACCGTCCAGACCTGATCTCCGTCAGACTCGTTGTCATCTACCCCCTTGACCACCACCGTCTGCAGCGAACTCCAGTTTGCTGCCGTGAAGCTCAGGCTCGTCGCCCCGGCCGTCCCTCCGGCGCTCACCAGCGAGCCCTCGTCGCTGCCTGAGACCGTGAGCGGGATCGAGACCGCACCCCCCGGAGGCGCATTGAGCACCACCGTGAACCAGGCCTGCCCGCCTCCTTCGTTCGTGCTTCCGGAGACTGCAGAGACCGTCACTCCAGCCGTCTCGTCATCCACATTGGTGCCCGTGACGCTCTGTTGCGCCAGGCTGTTGTAAGTCGACTGTGACGAGGTGCTCGGACCCAGGCTGATCGTAAAGCTCTGGTTGCCATCGGTCAGGTTGTCGTCCACGCCCTTGACCAAAACCGTCTGCCACGAGTTCCAGTCGGTCGAGGTGAATGTCAGGTTGTCCGGAGAGAGCGTGATCTCGTCTGCTGTTCCTGAAGAGTTGTCGATGCTCACAGGAATCGAGACCGACTGCTCGGGAGGATTGACCAGACGCACGTAGACTAGTGCCTCGCTCCCCGACTCGCTGACCGAGATGCTTGAGGGAGAGACCACGAACCCGGCGCTCTCATCATCGCTGGTCTGCAGATCGACTGCCGCCGGGATCTTCCCGGAGTAGAACGGATCGTTGGAGACCGCGCTGCCAAAGACGACCTGGTAGCTTTGCGTCCCGTCCTGAAGCTCGTCGTCCACTCCGGTGACCGTGATCGTCTGGGCGCTTGCGTAGTTCGCACTCGAGAAGGTCAGGCTGCTCGCAGAAACTGTCCCTTCACTCGTATCCGAGGAGCTGACGCTGAAGCTCACGTTGTCGCTTGGAGGGGCACGCAGGCTGATGCTGAAGGTCGCCGTGCTCGCTCCGGACTCCGGTACCGGAGAGCCCGTCACCGAGGAGATCGTGAAGCCCGGGAGGTCGTTGTCGCGGTTGACAAAGTAGGCCGTCTGCGCGCTCGCTCCATCGAAGTCCGGGTCATCCGAAGCCGCAGCCCCCACCGTGAGGGTGAAGTTCGCGTCCCCGTCGCTCAGGTTGTCGTTGAGCCCCGTCACCGCAACCGTCTGCCACGCGTTCCAGTTCACTGAAGTGAACGTCAGGTTGTCCGGAGCAATCCGTGCTTCTGTCGCATCGCTCAGCGTGATCGGCACCCGAACCACTCCCTGGGGAGGACGGCTCAGGCGAACCAGCAGGTGCTCCGTCTGACCCGACTCCGTGACCTCCAGGCGTTCTCCGGAGGCGTTCGCCGTGCTCGGGGAGATCTCGATCGAGGCCCCCTCGTTGTCGTTGTTGTAGAACGTCACCGATCCCGGAGTCTGGTCGCGATAGCCCAGGTCCGTTGTGTCGTTGTCTCCGCTGAGGACAATCCGGAACTGCTGGCGGCCATCGCTGATGTTGTCGTCCACTCCGGTGACCGTGAAGACCTTCGCCGAGTTCCAGTTTGCCGAGGTGAACTGATACGTCGAGGGAGAGATTGTTCCTTCGCCCGTGTCCGAAGAGGTCAGCGCGATGTCCACGTTGTCTCGAGGCTGACTGCGCAGGCGCACCGTGAAGCTCGCCGTCGCCGCGGCCTCCGATACGTCCCCGCTCGCTGCAGAGACGATGAAGCCCGAAGAGTCCTTGTCCAGGTTGCGCAGCGTCACGTCGGCAGGGTCAAGATACAGATAGCCCGTATCCGAGCTGCTGTTGTCCGCCAGCAACCGGACCGAGTAGCTCTGGTCTCCATCGGAGATGTTGTCTGCCTGTCCGGTGATCGTTACATCCTGCGGAGATTGCCAGTTCGAGGTCGTGAAGTTCAGGCTCGACGGAGCAACCGTCCCCTCGCTCGTGTCCGAGGAGACCGCATAGATCGTCACTCCACTCTTGGGCTCACTACGCAACGAGACCGAGAACACCGCGGTTTGACCATACTCATCCGTATCTCGACTCACTGAACTGATCCAGAAACCCGGGGAGTCGTCGTCAATGTTTACCGCAGGGACATCCGGAGGATTGTATCCGCTGTACTTGGTGTCGCTGGTCGATGCCGCACCCAGGATCACGGTGAACGTCTGGTCTCCGTCAGAGACGTTGTCGTCCACCCCGGTGACTGTCACGGTCTGGTATCCGTTCCAGTTGCTGCTGTTGAAGGAAAGGTTGTCCGGTGAGACGCTGCCTTCGCCGGCATCATCAACGCTGAGGGCCAGGCTGACAGTGCTGGTAGGCTCGCTTCCCAGACGAACGGTGAAGGTCGCCTGCCCTCCGCTTTCGGAGACATCGCCTTTGAGTTCGGAAATCAGGACTCCGGTGGTCTCATCATCCAGGTTGACCACAAACACATCCTGCGGATCGCGTCCGCTGTAGAAGCTGTCGTTGGAGACCGCAGGAGCCAGCAGGATCACAAAGGTCTGGTTGCCGTCCGTTTCATTGTCGTCCAGCCCGGTCACCACCACGTTCTTGTACGCGTTCCAGTCCGTGGTGCTGAACACGAGCTGGCTGACATCCGTGCTGCCCTCGGTGCCATCGCTGGAGGTGATGCCGATGGTGACGTTGTCGGTGGGCGGGCTGGTCAGGCGCATCGCAAAGATCGCCTGTCCCCCAGCCTCGGTCACGTCGCCGCTGATCTCACTGATCAGGTATCCCGGAGTCTCATCGTCGACGTTGACGACAAAGACGTCTGCCGGATCCAGCCCGTTGTAGGACTCATCCGCGGTCGTGGTGCTTGCGTCAATCTGCACCACAAAGATCTGGTTGCCGTCCGTCAGGTTGTCGTTCACACCAGTCACCCGGATGTTCTGGAAGGCGTTCCAGTTGACCGGGTTGAAGTCCAGATCCAGCACATTGCTGGTCGCCCCCTCGATGATCCCTTCCCCGGTGTCGCTGCTTGAGAAGCGCAGGGTCACGTTGTCCGAAGGCTGGCTGGTCAGGCGGATGGCAAACATGGCCTGCGCCCCGTCTTCACGGGTGTCGCCGCTGATCGCCGTAATGATGTATCCGGAAGATTCGTCGTCCACGTTGGTGACAAACACATCATCCGGATCCAGGCCCTTGTAGTCAGGATCCGTTGTGGTGTTGTCCGGACCGATCAGGACCACGTACCCCTGATTGCCATCAGTCGTGTTGTCGTTGATCCCCTTGATGATCACCAGCTGATCTGCGTTCCAGTTGGTTGGAGAGAAGGCCAGTTGTGAGGAGCCTGGGCTGGAAATGACTCCCTCTCCGGAGTCGCTGGTGCTCAGGGTCAAGGTGACGTTGTCCGAAGGCTGGCTCGCCAGACGCACGGCAAAGGTCGCGGTGCCTCCTCGCTCTGTCGTCGGTCCACTGATGTTACTGATGCGATATCCGGCACCATCATCGTCGAGGTTGATCACCCCGACGCTGCGAGGAATCGTGAATCCGTTGTAGTCCGTATCTGAGGTCGATGTGACCGAGTTGAACTCGATGCGATAGGCCTGGTTACTGTCTGAGATGTTGTCGTCCACTCCAACCACAGTCACTGTCTGGAACGAGTTCCAGTTGCTGGTGGAGAAACTCAGGGAGAGGTTATCGACCTCGTTTGCGCCATCCTTGAGCTTGCCTTCACCACTGTCCGAGGTCCCCATGGCGACGGTGACCGCATCGTCCGGCTGCACGCTGAGGCGAATCGAGAAGTATGCCTGACCTCCGGACTCATCCGTATTGCCTTGAATGTCGGTGATCTCAAATCCTGCAGGGGCCAGATCCTGGTTCTTGAGAAGCACATCTGGAGGATCGAGGTACTTGTAGCGCAGGTCCGAGGTTGTGTTGTCGGCAAGCAACTGAACCGCATAGCTCTGGGCACCATCCGTCAGGTTGTCGGCCACCCCAGTCACCGTCACCGTCCGGTCGGAATTCCAGTCCGTGGTACTGAACAGGATGCTGCTCACCCCGTTGCTGTTGACCGTCTGACCGTTTCCGGCAATGGACGTGATCTTCCCTTCATCCAGCGCGCTGCTTTGCAGGTAGATCGTGACGTTGGCTGTAGGTTCCGAGGCCAAGCGTACCGTGAAGTTTGCGGTGTCTCTGGACTCCGAAGTATCTCCCGAGATCGCACTGACGTAGAACGCACCCTTGCCCGTCAGGTCAAGGTTCTTCAACTCCACATCCGGGGGATCCACGTA
>JAYPUA010000057.1:0-18081 GCA_038133845.1 Deltaproteobacteria bacterium | reverse complement strand
TTTATTTTAAATTTCAGTATTTTATGTTCACACTCTGGCGGAGAGAGAGGGATTCGAACCCCCGAGGAGCTTGCACCCCTAATAGATTTCGAGTCTACCGCCTTCGACCACTCGGCCATCTCTCCGCGGCAAGGCTTCCCGAAGGAAGTTCAAAAGGGCTTGACCTGGGCCAGGTAGATCATGGTGGCCGAGGTCAGGAAGATACCGACATGCACGAACATGGCCATCGGTTTAGGCAGGTCGCGGTTGCGGATCTGCCGTCCGTTGAGGAAGCCGAACACGATCAGCACGATCAGCAGCATCAGCTTCCAGTGCAGCCACTTCCCGGCGGTGAAGGCCTCCGAGAGGATGGCGATGTAGAGCCCCGTCGCGACGGTCACGCCCAGGATCGGATAGTAGATGAACTTGTAGATCCGGTCCTGAATCCACTGGGCTCCTTCGATCTGGACCGGATCCTCCATCCTGAAGCGAAAGACCACAGCCAGAGACTGGACGAACAAGGTCCCGATGACCAGACACATCGAGACCACATGCAGGGCAACCCAGTAGGGATAGTATTCCATCGAAACCGTAGCCTTTGGAAGATTGAAAGTGTACCGGAGGAACTCCGGGGGGAGCAAGTCGGTTTTCAGGGATGGGGGATTTGACTTTGAACTTTTTGTTCAAAACCTATCCTGAAAGATCCCCTGCTCACGCATGCAAACATTTCAAGCAAGAGGATTTATGGACTTCAAGCCGAAAAAGCGTTTTCCGAAAAAGGAGCTGAACTCCTGGCTCCGTCAGAATCAGGAGTGGAACCACGCGCAGTGGAGCGATCTGCTGGAGGATCTGGAGCAGCAGGGATTTGCCGAATGGACCTCCTCGGAGCAAGGACGCGATGCGCTGGGGCTGTATCTGGAAACCCACCGGCGCTGATGCTCACGCACGCTGAAGCCAAACAGCAGATCCTGGAGACCGCAGGTCCGCTCTCCACGGAGGAATGCGCCTTCTCCGAACTGCGAGGACGCGTGCTGGCCGAGACGATCCAGGCGCCTCACGGGATGCCGCTGTTCGACAACTCCTCGGTGGACGGCTATGCCGTACGTGCTGCCGATGTGGTCGAGGCCTCTCCGGAGCATCCGGTCTCCCTGAAACGCCTGGGGTACATCCCTGCAGGCGACTCCGGGGACTTCGAGCTCCGGCAGGGAGAGTGCGTCCAGATCGCCACCGGCGCTCCGCTTCCCCAAGGAGCCGACGCCGTGGTGATGAAGGAGGACTGCGCAGCTTCCGAGGCGCAGATCGAGGTGCGGCTGGCAGTGCGGGTTGCTGAAAACGTCCGCTTCCAGGGCGAAGACATTCAGGCCGGCGAGGAGCTGCTCGCTCCGGGACAGCTTCTTGGAGCCTCGCAACTGGCCGTGCTGGCCACGATGGGCTTTCCCCGCGTGACCACCTTCCGCCGGCTGACGGCCAGTGTCGTCTCCACCGGAAGCGAGCTGTTGGAGATCGATCAGACACCGGGCCCCGGACAGATCCGGGAGTCGAACCGATTCATGCTGGAGGCTCTTTTGCTGGAAGAGCACTGTCAGGTTCCGCTGGTGACCAAGGCCCCCGATGAAGAAACCGCACTCCGGGACGTGTTCGAACAGGCGCTCTCCTGCGACCTGGCCCTGATCTCCGGGGGCGTCTCGGTTGGAGAGAAGGACCTCACCAAACGCGTTCTTGAGGAGATGGGCGTGGAGGGGATCTTCTGGAAGGTCCGAGTCAAGCCGGGGAAACCCCTGTTCTTTGGCCGACGCGGGGAGACCATCGTCTTCGGACTTCCGGGAAACCCGGCCTCCAGCTTCGTGCTCTTTGAGGAGTTCGTCCGGCCGGCCTTGCGGCAGATGCAGGGCCGCAGCGTCTTGGAGGAGCCGATGGTCAGCGCAACGCTGGAGGACGACCTCCGGGAGTCTGCCAACCGGATGCAGTTTCTGCGGGCACAGGTCCGCTTTGCCCAAGGCCGCTACTGGGTCCGTCCCTTGCCCATGCAAGGCTCCCACAGCATCAGTTCCCTGGTCCGAGGCAACGCTCTGATCCGCGTCGAGCCCGATTCCGGGATCATTCCCGCCGGAACCTCGATGCCCGTGCGTCTTCTCCAAAACGAGATCTGAACATGCCAACTCTGAAGTGGCTCGCTGAGCGGGTCAACGCCGAATGGTCCGGAGATCCGGACGTGGAGCTCACCCACGCCTGCGGGCTGGACTCGCTGGTTCCCGGAGGCATCGCCTATGTCGTCAGCCCTGCCGGGCTGGCGAGCGTTCCGGTTGCCGGGCTTGCCAAACGGGGCGTTCCACAACTGGAAGATCTGGACCTCTCCGGACGTGCCCTCGTGGTCCCTCCTCAGATGAAGGATGCCTCACGCAACCTGATCCTTGCCGAAGACCCGCTTGCCACGCACGTGGAGGTCACCCTGCTGCTCCATCCGGAACCGGAGGCGCCGGCAGGTGTGCACCCCAGCGCCGTGCTGGGCAATCAGGTGGAACTGGGCGAGGGCGTGAGCGTCGGCCCCCATGCCGTGCTTCATGACGGAGTGCGCGTGGGCCCTCGGACAGTGATTCATGCCGGAGTGGTCCTGATGCATCAGGTGGAGGTGGGCGCTGACTGCGTGCTTTATCCGAACGCCGTCGTCCAGCACCACTGCATGCTGGGGAATCGGGTTCTGGTGCAGTCCAACGCGGTCATCGGGGCCGATGGTCACGGCTACTTTCAGCGCGATGGCGTGAACCGCAAGATCCCGCAGGTTGGCTACGTGGTGCTGGAGGACGACGTGGAAATCGGGGCCGCAACCACCATCGACCGCGCCCGGTTCACGGTCACCCGGATCGGGGCCGGCTGCAAGATCGACAACCAGGTCCAAATCGCCCACAACGTGGACCTCGGACCTCAGGCGCTAGTCTCCGCCCAGACGGCTATCGGAGGGAGCGTCAAGGCCGGGAGCCACCTGATCCTTGGCGGACAGACCGGGGTACGCGACAACGTCACGATCGGCCACCGCGTCTCCGTAATGGCCCGAGGGGTGATCACCTCCAACACTCCGGACTCCAGCCTGGTCGCCGGGATGCCCGGACGTCCTGCCGAGGAGTGGCGGCAGACCCAATCCAACCTGGCGCGTCTGGATGAGCTCTTTCAGCGCGTGCGGGCTCTTGAAGATTCAGAACGGGAAAGTTGATCCATGGGAGAGCCATCCTTCATTTATACTCTGCTTCAAGTCGCTGACATGATGCTCGGGCTGCTGAGCATGATGATTGTGGTGTATGCGATGCTGTCGTGGTTCATGCCGGGAAATCGGCATCCGGTGCAGCGTTTTCTGGAGGGCATGGTGGAGCCGTTCCTGACTCCGATCCGCAAGGTGGTGCCCCCTATGGGGGGATTCGATCTCTCGGTGATGGTCGCCTTGTTCCTGATCTACCTCGTACGCTCGGCCCTGCTCGTCTGAGCCTCAGTTGCTCCCCAGACGGCGCAGGTCGAGCAGCGCCTGCTCAGCCCCGGTGGTTCCGGGATACAGCCGGGAGACCTCCTTCCAGTAACGTCGGGCCTGCTCCAGCTCATCACGCTGCTGGTGAATCTTCCCCAACAGATAGATCCCCTCGGATGTCTTGTACCCCTGGGTGTCCGGACGGTGCTCGTAGGTCCGCAGCATCTTGCGGATGGCCAGCTCCGCTTCGTCCAACTGTCCCAACTGGAAGTGAGAGAATCCCGCCCAGTACTGAGCCTTGGGAGCGTTCATCTCGTTCGGGAAGCGCTTGAGGAAGTCCTCAAAGACTCGGATTGCTTCGTCATGCCGACGCTGTACCAGGGCGATGGAGCCCTTGTTGTAGAAGTTGATCGCTCCGGCAATGCGCTTGAGGACCACCGGGTTCGGGGACTCTTCGAGGTCCGGATCGAACGGAGGCCGGTTATCTTCAATCTTGGGCGGCGGAGTGGGCGCCTTGACTGTAGATGGTGCCGGAGGTGCGGGCTTGAGGTCCGCCTCTTCCACCAGGTCTGAAGGCTCCAGATCCTCCAGGGTCGTTGTCTCTTCCTCGTCCTGCTGTTGTGCAGAAGACGACTTCCCGGAGGACTCTCCCGGAACCGGTTTGCGCTGAATCAGCGAGTAGGTGATGACCGATTTCTCAGGAGCAGCCTTTTTGGGAGGACTGGGAGGCGCAGGAGCCGGAGAGGCTTTGGGCGCTACGGAGACGACCTTCAGCCCTCCGGAGTTGGAGCGCTGTGGCGTCTCTGCCTGATGCGGAGCAGGGCTCTCCCGCTTGGCAGGAGCCGGAGGAGGCGAAGTCGCCGCAACCGCCGTGGACGGCTGTCTGGAGAACTCCCGCAGTTGCTCCTGCACCGACTCCTCCATCAGCGAGAAGTTGCCGTCCCACATCTTCTGGGAGTCCTGCAGCGACTGCGACTGGTTCCGGACCTGCTGCTGCAGTTCCATCACCTGCTGTTCCAGCCCCTGAACGTACTCCTGCAGCGCGACAAAGTCCTGGCGCAACTGCACCAGCGCATCCTCATCCGGACTCTGCGAAATGGTCGAGCTGGAGACCTGAGAGGGAGCTGCAGGAGCGTTTGCCGGAGGCGGCTCTCCGGGACGTCCTTCCGGAAGCAGCGATTGGCAGGCGCTGAGCAGGATTGAGATGCAGGCAAGGAGCAGCAGGCGGTTCATGAACCATCATTTCTGAAGAGAAGCACGCACGGACTTCAGAGAGGCCTGGAGTTCCCGGGCGAGTTCCGGTTGTCGATTCCGTTCATACGCTTGCACCAGACGTTCCACCACCTGCTGGGTACGTGGAAACTCCGGATAATTCAACAGCAAGTGGCGGTAGCGAGAGATCGCAGAAGAGAAGGCCTGCTGCTCAAAATACCAGTTGCCGACCAGCAGTTCGTACTCTGCCAGATCCGCCCGGGCCTTGGTCTGGAACTCCTCGACATCCTGCAGGTAGGGGCTCTGGGGATAGAGCAGGGCAAAACGCTGATACTCCTGCAGAATGCGTCGATTGGGTTCCATGTTGCGGTCCACCTCCCGGGCCCGAAAGAACAGCCCGTACTTGTTCCGCTCGTAGTTGAGGGCGATGATGCGGTGCAGCACGTATGGCGTGAGGTGACTCTGCGGGCTGTTGAGCAGGAAGGCCCGGTAGTCCGCCTCGGCCTCGGCCCACTTTGCGCGATCAAAGTTGATGTCCCCCAGCTTGAGAAACGCCAGGTTCGCCATGCGGGTTCCCGGATGTTCCTGAGTCAGTTCGCGGAACTGACGCTCCGCCTCGGTCGCAAACCCGTCTTCGTAGGAGACGAAGGCCTGCTGGTAGAGTTCACGTGCCGGAACCCGGATCTGTTTGGGGGCCTCGGTGCAGGCGGTCACGCCAAACATCCCGAGGCCGATGATCATCCACAGCGAAAACCTCACCCCTTGCGCCTCCGGTAGCGAATCAGAGTCACCTCGTTGCCCCGCTCGTTCCAAAAGACCTCGTCCATGAAGTTCGAGATCAGCACCAGCCCCTTGCCGTTCGGCTTGAACAGGTTCTCCGGGTCAGACAGGTCCGGCAACTCCCCATGCTCAAAACCCCGCCCCTCGTCTCGGATGACGAACTTTGCCGAGTTGCGGTTCAGTTCGTAGCTCAGGGTCACCCGACGGTCCTGGTAAGCCTCCTGCTCGCGGCGCTCGCGAGCCTCGGCGTGAAGCCCTTCCTCTCCATCACGGACCTCCCGGTCCATCTCCAGGTTCCCGTGGAAGATTGCGTTCTCCAAAGCCTCGGTGAGCAGCAGGTTGAGCAGGTGAACGTCTGCCCCGTACACGACCCCAAAGGCCTCAAGATCGCGGATGATGAAGGCCACCACCTCGTGCAGGTGCTCAAAGTCGTTGCCAAACTCAAGCGTCCGGGACTCCTGAACCAGGTGTTCCAGCGGGTACTGTGCGACCTCGGCAGGCCGAAGCAGGATCTTGATGCGCCGCAAGGTTCGGTGAAAGTCCACTCCCCGCAGCGGACGCGTGAGGTAGTCGCAGGCTCCAAGCTTGAGGGCGCTGAGGATGCTTTCTGGCTCGCTGGTCCGTCCAATCATCACGAAGGGAACACGCGGGTTGAGTGCCCGGGTTTCCTTGAGCAGCTCCAGGCCTCCAAGCTTCGGCAGGGTCAGGGCGCTGAAGACCGCATCCGGTTTGTAGTCCTGAAACTGCTTGAGGGCCTCTTCGCCATCCGAGGCGAAGTACGCCTCATGGCCCAGACCATTGAGCAGGGCTCGCAGCTGATCCAGCGTGTCGGCATTTTCATCCGCAATCAGCAAAATCATCGCCACTCCATGTTTGGGGTTGTTCTCAACGGCGAGATCCTAACAAATCCCAGGCGCAAACTCAAAGAGATTGAGCGCTCTTCAGGCGGACAAACCCGGCCTCCAGATCAGCCATCAGGTCCGCAGGGTGCTCGAGTCCAATGTGCAGCCGCAGGAGCGGTCCCTCAAACCGCCAGGGCGATGCAGTGCGCATCTTGCGGGGGTTGGTGGGGATGACCAAGCTCTCGTAGCCACCCCACGAAAACCCCATGTGGAAGAGTTTCATGCCGTTGAGCATGGCCCGCACCGCCGAATCGGAGACCGGATTCAGTTCCACTCCAAAGAGCCCGGAGGCTCCCAGAAAGTCCCGCTTCCAGAGCGCATGTCCGGGGTCTTGCGGGAGTGCCGGATAGAGGACCTGACGCACTTCTGGACGCTGCTGCAGCCAGCGGGCGACCTCCAGAGCGTTCTGCTCATGCTGGCGCAGGCGCACCGCCATCGTCCGCAGACCCCGCTGTGCCAGATAGAGGTCATCCGGTCCGGAGCACTGTCCCCACTCCCAGCCGTTTTGACGCAGTGGCCCCCAGCATTCCTCATTGGTCACCACGAGCCCAAGCATCGCATCCGAATGGCCCACGATGTACTTGGTGCCAGCGTGAATGGAGACATCAACACCATGGACAAAGGAGCGGAAGAGAAGCGGAGTCGCCCAGGTGTTGTCCAGCAGCAACCTCGCCCCATGGCGGTGAGTGGCCTCCGCGATGGCCGGGATGTCCTGCACCTCAAAGGTCTGGGAGCCAGGCGTCTCGGTGAAGACCACCGTGGTGTTGGGACGCAGCAGGTTGCGGATTCCGGAGCCGATCAGCGGGTCGTAGTAGGTCGTTTCCACTCCGAAGCGACGCAGGAAGCCATCACAGAACTCCCGGGTCGGTCCATAGGCGCTGTCGGTCATCAGCAGATGGTCCCCGGCCTTGAGGAATGCAGTCAGCGCTCCCGCAATGGCCGCCAGTCCGGAAGAGAAGGCCATTGAGCGGTAGCCACCTTCAAGCGCAGCGACTGCATTCTCCAGCGCCCAGGAGGTCGGGGTCCCCTTGCGCCCGTAGAACATCTCTTGAGCATCCTCGTTTTTCCAGCGTCCCCGCTGCTCCAACTCTTCAACGGTGTGCGAGAGGATGGTGGAGGCGTGGTAGACTGGTGGATTGACGGTCCCTCCGTAAGCCTGAGGGTCGCGCCCGGCGACCACCACTTGGGTATCCGGATGCAGGGCGGGATCGGGGTGGCGATTGTCGGATGAAGCAGCCATGAGCGTTGTGGGATGAAGGGTCAGGAGGCGGGTTGCACAGGAAAGCTCAACACTCCGAAATGCGGAACAGAGGCCGTTTTTTCAAGAGGATGCCGCCAAAAACGTGCTCCGGAGAGCGCCTTGAGAAGTCGTGGGGTCACACCAGCCGTTGCAACACAGGGAGACGGTTTTGCCTGGGTGAGGCGTAGAAAAAGCCTTTATTCTACAAGGGCAGGTGAGGTAGAGTCCATCCGATTGTTGGTGGGAGAATCCAAGCCCTCTCCCCGGACCTCCCCCCAGGTGGAGAGAGAGGCATGGTCTTCCACAACGGCGCTCACCGGAAGCTAGGAAACGTGATGACTTTCGAGGAACTGCAACGGACGCTGGAGGCGCTGCTCTTTACGGCATCCAGACCTCTGACGCTCAAGCAGCTTGCCGCTATCCTTCCGGATGCTGGCGCCTCCGATCTGCGCCGTGCGGTGGAGGCGCTGAACCAGGTATACGCCTCTTCGGAGCGAGTCTTTCGGATTGAGCAGGTCGCCGGTGGGGTGCAGATGCGCACCATTGCAGAGTACCGGAGCTGGGTTCAGAAGCTGGAGGAAGTCAAGACCATCAAGCTCTCCATGCCGGTTCTGGAGACTTTGGCGATTGTTGCCTACAAACAGCCGATCACCCGAGCCTCGGTCGAGTTCATCCGGGGTGTCGACTCCTCACATACCCTCAGAACCCTGATGCAGCGCCGGCTGATCCGCATCGTCGGACGCGAGATGCTCCCCGGACGTCCCAGCCTCTACGGGACCACCCGGACGTTCCTGGAGGTCTTCGGGCTCTCGCACCTCAAGCACCTGCCCAACCTGCAGGAGTTGGGGATGGACACGGCTCAGCTTGAGCTGCCACTGGATCCCCCGGACGCTCCGGATGCTCCGGAAGAGGCCCCCTCCCAGAAGTAGCCCCAGCGCCTCCAGCCTACAAAGACCAGCCCGTACCACAGCGTCAAGATGCCCATGAAGACCCAGACCACCCCCGGACGCGTCTGCCGGACGACCTGACGGCTGATTCGAGGAGCGTGGGTTGAGAACTCCTCCGGAGAGAGCACCCCCCGAGCGGCAGCCATCACCTCCTCGTGGGAGGCGTAGTCCTCCAGCCGAAGCGGAAGCAGCTGATCCACCACCGCCGAAGGCATCCCCCGACGCTCCAACGCCCACAGAGCGTTTCCTGTCAGCTTCCAATCACTCCACCACAGCGGCAGTCCCAGCGACACCGCCACCACCGGCAAACCCACCAGTACCACAATCAGCGTCGTGTATTTGATGTCCTCCCAGGTTGGCATCTCTTGCTCCTTATCCGGTTTCTGAAACTCCGACAGCATAACCGCTTCCGGGAGGCAGGTTCAACTCCGAGTTTGCAGAAAAGGGCTTCCTATTTTCAGGAAGTTTTCCTAGAATTTTGGGTTAACATCATTCTACTTTCTGTTCACCTCCTTTTCTCGAAAAGACCATGAATGACCCCAACCAGCAAGGAGCCGAAGTCCACAAGTATCAGGCAGAAATGCAGAAGCTGTTGGACATCCTCGTCCATTCGCTTTACACCGAGCGGGAGATCTTCCTCCGGGAGTTGATCTCCAATGCGTCGGACGCCTTGAGCAAGGTTCAGTTTGAAGCCCTCACCCAGGAAGGGCTGCTGCAAGACGACCAGCCGCTGACCGTCCAGCTCGCCTTTGATGACAAGGCCAACACGTTGGAGGTCATCGACAACGGCTGCGGGATGACACATCAGGAACTGATCGACAACCTCGGAACAATCGCCAGTTCCGGGACCCTGAAGTTCCTCCGGGAGGCCAAGACCCAGGAGAAGTCGGTTGAGAACCTGATCGGCCAGTTCGGCGTGGGCTTCTACTCGGTGTTCATGGTCGCTGATCGTGTTGAGTTGACCACGCGCTCCTGGAAGTCCGAGGGAGAGTCGTGGCAGTGGGCCTCGGACGGTTCCGGGACCTACACCCTCACGCCGATGCAGATGCCAGAGCGCGGAACCCGGATCAAGCTCTTCCTCAAGGAGGACGCCAAGGAGTTCTGCTCGGAGTACCGGATGGAGTCGATCGTCAAGCGCTACTCGAACTACGTCCCTTTTCCAATCCAGCTCAAGGACCGCACGCTCAACCAGGTCAAGGCGCTCTGGACGCAGCCGCGCTCCAACGTGGAGGAGAAGGAGTACGAGGAGTTCTACAAGCACGTTACGCACGAGCCGGACGGGCCGTTGCACACGCTCCACTTCTCCATCGACGCGCCCATCCAGTTTCACGCGCTGCTGTTCTTTCCAAAGAGCGTCTCCAACGAGATTCTCTATGCCCGCGACAGCCGGGGCATTGCGCTCTATGCGCAGAAGGTGATGATCCAGCCGGACAACAAGAACCTGCTCCCTTCATACCTGCGCTTCGTCCGGGGAGTGGTGGATTCCGAAGACCTGCCCCTGAACGTCTCCCGGGAATCGGTCCAGCAGAACGCGCTGATTGAGCGTATCAAGAAAAGCCTGACCACCCGGGTGCTCAAGGAGTTGCAGTCGATGACGGAGAGCCAGACCGAGACCTACATGACGCTTTGGAAGGCCTACGGTTCAATGCTCAAGGAAGGGGCCGCACAGGATTTTGGAAACCGGGAGAAGCTCCTGGACCTCCTGCGCTTCAACTCCTCCATCTGCGACGACGCAGAGCCCACCGTTTCGCTCAAGGACTACGTCTCCCGGATGCGCGAGGGTCAGAAGGAGATCTACTTCGTGGTTGGGTCCTCTCGGGAAGCCCTGCTCTTTCACCCCAACCTGGAATACTTCCGCAAGCAGGGGATCGAGGTCCTCTTCCTGCTTGACCAGATCGACGAGTTCGTGATGGGCGACCTGAACGAGTACGACAAGAAGCCTTTCAAGAGCATCTCCCAGGCGGACATCGAGGGGATGGAGGACGTCCGGGAGAAGCCGGAACAGGAGCTGAGCACCGAGGAGAAGAATGACCTCCTGAGCTTCTTCAAGAATCAGCTCGGAGAGCGAGTGGAGGAGGTCGTCGAGTCCAAGCGTCTGCTGGGGAGCCCCTGCTCCCTGGTGGATCCGCGTGATGGGATGAGCGCCCAGATGGAGCGGATGATGCGGATGATGAACCAGGAGTTCGCCGGGCAGAAGCGCAAGCTGGAGTTGAACCTGGGGCATCCGGTGATCCAGAATCTGTCCTCGCTGCTTCAGCAGCAAAAGAGCCACCCCTTCCTCACCGAGGCGGTGGAGCAACTCTACCAGAACGCGCTGTTGGTGGAGGGGCTGATGGAGAATCCGGTGGAGATGCTACCGCGCATCAACCGCTTGCTTGCAGATGCCTCGGCCTTCCAACTCCGGAATCTGGAGAGTTCCTCGTCAGTCAGTTGAGGAGCGTGTGCTGTGAGAGGTCGGTCTCGAGTTCCACGATCCGGCTCTCATAATCGTCCAGCGCCTCCTCGATCTGGTCGGAATACCCACGCAGTGACTGCAGGCGCTCCTTGATCGTCATCAGCAACTCTTCATGTTGCTGAGAGTGAGGCTCGTGCTCAGAGACCTTGGTCAGCAGAGAATCGCACTGACGCGTGACCTCGACCAACTCTTCACGCAGGTCGAAAAGCCCGAAGCTGTCCAGCTTGACCGCCGAGGCGAGGCGGTCGGGCTCCAGATCCTCCGGGCTTTCTCTTAGGATGGAGCTGTTGGCCTCCATGAACTGGGAGATCTGGGTCAAAACGGTCTCGTATCGCCCAGCCAACTGATCGCACTCTTCCTTGTAGTGCGTCAGGTCCCGCAGCGTCAGCACAGGGACAAACTGGTGAAAAATTCGCAGAAAGAACCGCAGTACTTGTTTCATCACACAGACCTCGGTAGATTAGCCTCTGATCACAGTAAGACACCCCGTGTCCTTTTGTCAATGAACTTCCAAACGCCTCCGCTTCCATTCCGGGACTCCACTCCATGACTGCATCAATGACGGGTTTTGGCTCCGCAACTGTCGTGCAAGACGGCTGGTGCTGCGTTGCCGAACTCCGCTCCGTGAACCAGCGTTTTCTGGACCTCCGCCTTCGGCTGCCTCCGGGATTTCAAGAACTGGAGGTGGCGTTTCGGGAGGTGATCAAGCGCACCTGTGCCCGAGGCAAGCTGGAGTGTCACCTGCGGCTGGAGCGAGAAGCCTCTGCCCCAGAACCTCAGTGGGTGCTTGATGCGGCACTGGCCCAGCAGCTTCACGAAACGCTCGGGCAGTTTGAAAGCCAGACCGGACGCCCCGTCTCCCTGCAGCTTCGTGACCTCATCGCAGTTCCCGGACTGTTCGGGCAGAACGAGGTGGTCGAGTTTCCCGAGTTTTCCGAAGCGTTGATGAAACAGGCCCTGCAGGAGGCATTGAGTGCACTACAGGTCATGCGAGAGCGCGAGGGCGGTTTCCTTCACAAAGACGTCACCGATCGGCTGGGGCGCTGTGAGGCCATTCTGGAGGAGGTCGAGCGCTCCTCTCAGGAGATCCCGGAGCAGTACCGCAAGCGACTGGAGGAGAATTTGACACAGCTGGCATCCGGGACCGCCTTGCCACAAGAGCGAATTCTGCAGGAGATTGCTCTCCTGGCCGACAAGGTTGACATCAGCGAAGAGCTGGTACGCTTCCGGACCCACCTGGTCCACATGCATGAGCTGCTGGGGCAGCCCAACTCCGGGAAGCGCGCCGAGTTTCTGCTTCAAGAGCTCAACCGGGAGATCAACACCATTGCCTCCAAGTCCGCTCACGCTGAGATCAGTCGAGCCACGGTGGAGGTCAAGAGCGAACTGGAAAAGGTCCGAGAACAACTACAAAATATTGAATGACAACAGAGGGATTTTGAAGATTACGCTGGCAGGGGCTCCGGGTTCCGGCAAGTCCACACTCCGCAAGTTGCTGGCGGAGCATTATGGTTTGGAGGTCAAGGCAGTCGGAGACTTCATGCGCCAGGCAGCACAGCGCCACGGCTACACCGACATCACCGCCTTTTTGTGTGAGTACGTCACCCAACATCCCGAGGTCGATCACCAGATTGATGAAGAGCAGCGAGCGTATGGTGCCTCTCACAGCCACTTTGTGCTCGACTCGCATGTCGGCTTTCACTTTGTCCCAGACTCTCTCAAGATCCGCCTTGAGTGCGATGTCGAAGAGGCCGCTCGGAGGATTCTGGCCGCCAAGCGCAGCACCGAGGCTGCCGGGACCTTCGAGCAGGCCGTTGAGGCAAACCGACGGCGCGAGGAGGCAATGCATGCCAACTTCCTGCGGCTCTACGGGGTGGACATCCACGACGACCGGAACTTCGACATCACCGTGGATACAAGCAGCCTGAGCCCGGACGAAGTCTTCGCCGAATTGGTCCGTCAAATCGACGCCCTCTCTCCTGCGTGACACTGGACTGTTCCCCGCAGGCCCGCTAGGCTGAACAAGTCCTCCCCCCCTCGGCGCCCGTAGCTCAGTTGGATAGAGCAGTTGCCTTCTAAGCAATTGGTCGATGGTTCGAATCCATCCGGGCGCGCCATTCAAAGACATCAGCGCTCCACCATTTGCTCAATCCCGAGAAAAATGAAGGTCTCCTTGAGAGGCTACGTCATCCAATTACGAGGACTCCCTTGCAAGATACCGATCCGAATCGCTCAACACGCTCTGCCTTCATCACCGGAGAAGCCCAGGGGCTCCCCTGGAAACTTTGGATCCTGACCGGTGCAGTGTTTACCGCCCTGGGCGGTTGCCTCTCGGTTCCTCTTCCGTCTCCTCCTGCCTCGTCCAACGCATCGGAAGCGGAAATCGAGCAGCTGTTGCAAAACCCGCCACAGGTTCGCGAGCCCCTGCCCTTTGTCCCCTTCCCGAAGTTGCCCCCTCTTGCGGCTGGAAGCAAGACCCCTTACGGAAACACTCTGACTGAGCCCTGGGTTGCCGCGATGCAGTCTGCCAAGCTCGGAAATGGCCCAGAGGCCTTGCAACACCTCTCCACCGCAGAGCAGCAGGCAGACGCTTCGGGAAGCCAGTGGGAGCTGGCAATTCTGCGGTTGCGAATTCTCCTGCAAATGGGCCGCGCCGCGGATGCCCTGGAGGCCCTCTCGGTGGCGCAGGAGCAGGAGCAGAAGTTTCTGGGAAATGCTCAGGTGACCCGCGCAGTGCACGGAGAAATCCTGGTATGGCTGGAAGACACCGTCGCCGCCCGCGAGACCGTCGCGCCACTGTTGCGCGCCTCCCGGGACTGGAGCTTCCCAATCCACTACCCGACTCCTCCCTCCAACCTGAAGGAGCTGGTCGCCTACTCAACTGCGTACCTGCAAAGCCTCACCGACTTCTCCACCTCGCTCGCACTGGAAGGACGCAGCACCGAGGCTCTGCCCTGGATGGAGCTGACAGAGCAGCAGTACCGCCGCCTGCACCAGGTGGCGCAACATCCGCTTTACGGCCAGTTCTTTCACCTCCCTCCGGAGAGCCTGTACGGCCGCGCAATCAACCTCGCCTTCCTCGGAGAAGTCCGGCTGGAAGCTGCCGCCTCGGTGACTCCGTGGCCGGCGGAGTTCGAGCAGGCTCAGCAGGGCTTTGATGCCTTGGGATTCCGGAACGGGAGGCTGCTGATTGAAGCGCTCAAGGCTCAGGCACTGCTGCGAAGCGGCCGGCTGCCCCAAGCAGAAGCACAGGCACTCAAGGCCCTGGAGCTGGCACGGGAGCTTCACGCAGCGGATCTGGCCTGGCGCATCGCCGGCCTGCTGGGGAACGCTCAGGCCGCTCAGGGCAAGCTGGACGCCGCAGAGCGGTCGTACCGGATCGCACAGTCTGCGCTGGATCAGGTCTCCGGATCCCTCTCGAGCGATCGCTCCCGAACCCGCTTTGGGATTGGCAAATCGCAGATCGACGAGTTTCTGATCGACCTCGGCTGGTCAAGGCGAGATGCCCCGCAGCTCTTTGCCGACCTGGAGCGTGGACGCGCCCGTGCCTTTATGGACCTGCTTGCCGATCGAGCGCTGGCTGTCAACCCCGACCTCCCGGAAGTGCAGCAGCTGCAGGAGGTGGATCATCACATTGTGCGTCAACGCCTGCAGGCCGCCCTCTCCGCCACCGCTTCGGATCCGGACCGCCGCATCTCGGATCTGATGAAGCGACGTGGGCTCCTGCTGGAGAGCCTGCGCCTGAAGAATCCGGACTGGGCCGAGATCTTCAGCGTTGAGTCTGCGCCACTTGCCCAGATCCAGCAACGTCTGCAACCGGGAGAGCGCCTGATCTACACCCTCCCGGAGACTCCGGAGCAGCCTCTGCGGCTGCTCGTGGTTGAAGCGGAGGAGGTCCGCTTTGAGACGCTCGCAAACCCTCCAGAGCTGCTCGGTGAGGCGCTGGAGGAGTTCGTCTCGGTGCTGGGATTGCCCGATGACGAGGTCGACGCCGTGGTGCTGCTTCAGGAGGCCTTGGAGTCCAGGGTCTGGACGGGCGCGGAGCGGGTGTATGTGGTCCCGTCCGGCTCCTTTCACTTTGTCCCCTGGGGGTTGCTGGAGTTGGATGCCCCGGTGATCACGCTCCCGACAGGGAGTTGGCTGCTCCGGAAGCTGGAAGCTTCGGCCACCTCACCTCTTCCGGTAGTGGTGGGAAATCCGGAGTTTGGCGGGAAGCTGGTTCCCCTGATGGGAGCAGAGGCGGAGGCTGGAGAGATCGCCACGCTGTTGCAGACGGAGCCGCTGCTCGGTCCGGAGGCCACCGTATCTGCGCTGTACAAGCGCGTGGGCTCCGGGGTTCCTGTGCTGCATCTGGCCACACATGGCACCTACGATGGCATCGACCCGTTGCATTCGGCATTCTATCTGACGGATGGGACCGAGGCGGTGGCAGTCACCGCTGCGGACTTGCTCAAGAATCCGCTCCCGGCGCGGCTGGTGGTCTTGTCTGCCTGTGAAACCGGCCTGGGCAAAACCGTTGCCGGAGAGGACCTGCTTGGGCTCAGCCGTAGCTTTTACCTGGGGAGCAGCGTCGCTGTGCTCGCCAGCCTCTGGCCCGTGGAGGATCAGGGAACCCGGCAGTTCATGGATGTCTTCTACCGAACCGCCCAACGCTCCGGAAATCTGGGACAGGCTTGGTGGGCCGCACGCAACGCGCTGAAGGATTCTGGGGCCTCGCCCTCGGTTTACGGTGCGTTTGTGCTCGGGGGTTCTGCCGGGAAGTGATTCCGGCCCCCAAGGCCCGGGAGCAAGGTTCTGGATCCTCAGAGTTCCCCCCCTCATCCGCCTCCGGCACCTGATCCACTTGTGTCAGGAGGAAGGGGATCTCTCCCCCACCACCTGGAGATGAGGGTTTGGGTTCTCCCTAGGCTCACAGCTCGTGAGGTCCGCTCTCCAGGACAACCGTGCCTCCCGGAGTGAGGAGGTGGAAGCTGACGGAGGGTACGCCGGGTGCCACGCTGACTTCTTCCGGAACCCCCAGGGTTTGCAGAACCCGCCCAATCCGTTTTGGGTCCGGGTGCGTCACGATCAGCCGTTCCAGCTGCACCTCGGATGGCGTCAGGCGGTGAGCCGGGTTTCGTCCTCCCGGCCACTCGATCAGTACCGGCAGCACGCCTCCTTCGACCAGCCGTCCATCCTCCGGGACGGTCAGCTGCCACCTCAGATCTCCACGTGACATGGGGAGGACCGGTCCCGGATCATAGCCGCAGATCTCCTTTGCGGCGTGAACGTCCTCCACTGCGAGCACCCAACAGAGGGGCCTTGCTCCTTCGGCCAGCCGCGCCTGCGTCTCCGGCGCATCCAGTGAAAACCATCTCGTCCGCTCTGGAGTGGCCTCCGGGTTGGACGCGATGACCTCCAGGTAGCGGTCCTCCTGCAACCTGAGCAGCCGGTTGTGGGTGGCCATCCGGGGATGCGTTCCGCCGGCGTCAAAAGGTGTCCCAAGACGGGCTTCCATCTCGGCGGTTGCCGAGGCCAGCTCTTCTGCACCCACAACCAGGTGGTCCACTCGCGATCGCATGATGTGGTGTTCTCCTGCCTTCAAAACAAACCCCGTCTCCGTTGAGGCTCTTCGTTTTCTGGATAACCGCCTTCGCGGGTATGACGGATTGAGCAGCCCCACACGTCATTTCCGTGAAAACGGGGGTCCCGTCCTGACCCATGGTGGAGTCAATGTGCCCCCCCGGACAAACTCCGGCTTTCAAACTGGATGCGACCTACTCGTGGCCAAACCGGATGCCAAGTGCCTTCTCATAGACCTTGATGATGGCACTTTTCGGTTCAGAGCCCAACCCGTCAGCCAAGGCGTTCTGGTAGCTGCTGATCATCGCGTTCATTAGCGGTGTCAGGGCTTTTTGCTCCAACGCAATCTTCTGCACGTTCACGATGTCCTTGTAGGCCTCCTCCATCGCGAAGTCGCCCTCGAACTGTCGCGCCAGCATGCGCGGCACAAAGTGATCGCCAGCAAAGCTCCGGGAGCTTGCCGTGGTAACGACCTGGGCCAGCGCCTCTGCGGACAGCCCTCCGGCAACAGCCAGAGGCAGCAGCTCACAGAGCGCGACGATGTGGATATCGTAGAGGATGTTGTTGACCGCCTTCATCGCCTGACCGGACCCGATTTCGCCACAATAGACCACACACTCTCCCAGTTGCTCAAGCTGGGGCCGAACCTGATCAAACAGGTTCCGTGCCCCTCCAAACATCAAGGTCAGCGTTCCTGCCCTGGCCCTCGAGGGGAGCCCGGAGACCGGGCAATCCGCATAGCGGATCCCTCGGGCCTGCAACCGGTCGTGGAAGCCAATCGCCTCCTCACGCTCAAGCGTCGAGGTGTCGATGATGGAAAGTCCCGGGAGCGCGTTTTCGATGATCCCTTCCGGCCCGGAAAGCACCGCATCGACCTCTCTCGCCGAAGGCAGGCACAGGAAGATGCGTGAGCAGGTCCTCGTCACCTCGGCGAGGCTCTCCGAGAAAATGAGCGCCGTATCCTGCAAGCTCGCTCCTGCTGCAGGCGACAGGTCAACCCCATAAAGTGGCCGCGTCTTGGCAGCGAGGTTGCGAGCCATCCCGCCTCCCATCTGCCCCAACCCCACGAAGCCGGTTCCCGGTTGATTCATCAAACCTCCGTCCTTTCCCTCTTAAGCGTGGCTGTCCGGTCTCGGTTCAAGCCAGGCAGGTGCATTTCAGGTTCTGCATTTGCAGCCTCTCCATGACGGCCCGGAGCACCTTTCACCTGAAGGCAACCTCCCGGAGCTGTCCTTGATTGAGCGCATTGACGCGCAGAGAGCAGGCAGTGTAGCTTCTCTTTTTATCAGAGAGCAACTTTGGGTGTGGTTTGCACAGGACCGGAGTTCCTCAGGCCCCCTGGATGAGGGAGCTTCCAGGCTCCGAAAAGCCTCAAAGCAAGGACCGATACCTTCGGGCAAAGGCATCTGCACTCATCTGAAACCACTCTCCGTTTCGAGAGACCACTTCCTGGACCAGGACGCTCTCTCGAGGATCAATCACCGAAAGAGTTGCCGAGGGGTTGTAGAGATAGGCCAGATGTGCGAGGTTGACGGTTCCGGAAGTTCCGA
>JAYPUA010000056.1:0-18110 GCA_038133845.1 Deltaproteobacteria bacterium | reverse complement strand
GAGGGGTTGTAGAGATAGGCCAGATGTGCGAGGTTGACGGTTCCGGAAGTTCCGATGCCATTTGGAAGAAGAGGAGGAAGGTGTCACGATGCTGCTGACTCGGTTCAGGCGCCAATCGTTTTGGCGCGCAACAGTTCATTTTCGTCAAACAGGCTTCCATGCAGGAGCAGAGAGGAGGCCCCGCGCGGTGGCCTCCTGGATCAGGTGATCCCAGGCTGAATCCATGAACTCCTCTTCCACTTTTCGTACCGTTGCCGTCCTTGGCGTGATCGAGATCTTTGCCTGGGGAAGCAGCTTCTACCTGATGGCGGTGCTGGCAGCGCCGATAGCGGCCGATACGGGATGGTCTCCGACAACGCTATCGGCCGGGGTCTCCTTTGGGCTCCTGATCTCCGGGCTGGCTGCGCCTTTGGTAGGACGGTTGATCGCGAGGCATGGAGGCCGCCCGGTGCTGGCGTCCGGGATGCTGCTCCTCTCTGCTGGATTGGGCTGCCTAGGCAGTGCCGAGAGCCTCCCGGCTTTTTTTGCAGCCTGGCTGCTGCTCGGACTGGGCATGTCGGCCGGGCTATACGACGCCGCCTTCTCCACGCTGGGTCGGATCTATGGCCACGCAGCACGCTCACCCATCACACAACTCACCCTCTGGGGTGGCTTTGCAAGTACGCTCTGCTGGCCACTTTCTGCAATTTTGGTTGAAGAGTTCGGCTGGCGCGGGGCCTGCTTTGTCTATGCAGCGCTACACCTGTCCCTTACCCTGCCCTTGGCGTTGCTGGGGCTGCCGGTCGCTTCCCGGAGTCCCGGGTTTCCTGTAGAAGCAGGGCCTCCCTCCTCCGCAGTCTCCCTGCTCGACCCCAGATTTCTGGGCGTCGCCAGCGCAGGGGTCATTCTGGCCATGGTTTTCACCAACTGGTCGGTTCACCTGGTCACTCTGCTGAAGGTCCAAGGCTACACCGAGGCTGCAGCCATCGCGGTGGGAACGCTGATTGGTCCGGCACAGGTCGGGGCCCGTGTGCTCGAAATGTTTGGCCGAGGGCGACACCACCCGATCTGGACCATGCTCGTTGCAACAGCCTCGATCCTCCTCGGGCTGGGAGGCTTGCTGGCCGGAGTCCCAGCTTCCCTCGCCATGATTGCATATGGAGCAGGGAACGGGTTGTGGTCTATTGCGCGGGGCTCTCTGCCGCTGGCACTCTTTGGAGCCCCGGGCTATGCACACACCATGGGGCTCCTGGCAACCCCAATTCTTGTTGCCTCTGCAATCGCCCCTCCCCTGGGGGCCTGGATGATCGAGTCTTCAGGCCCCCACATCGCCCTGGGGCTTCTGGTCGGAGCCTCCATCATTCCAGTAGCCTTGGCCCTTGTCTTACTGCCTACCCGGCATGAGAAAAAGCCTCCTTGCCAGAAGACAGGCCCCCAAGAGACCTGAACGGCGTCAGCCTGAAAAATTCTTAACAGGCAACATCAGGATCAAGTGGCGGAGCACACACGCCGAGTGCAGCCTCCTCCCTGAACGACCTTTGAGCAAAGCGGTGTTCCTGGTGAAGTTTTCCAGGAGCACCGTCCCCAGGCAGCCTCAGGAGGAGAGGCCATACCTTGAGTCCTCCAGAACCCACGTCAGCATCTCGCACTCCCCACGGTTTGACCAGAGGAAATAGGGAATCAGCCTCAACCGTGCCCTGGATCGCTTCGGCCTGGACCTGGAGTAGAGCGACGTCGTCGAAGGCTCGACCCGGTACCCTTCGGTCTCCAGAGCAATGGCTCCGGGAGCCAGCTGGTCCTGCGGTATTTCCGTAAACTTCGGATCCTCGTCGAGCAGGTACTGGTTCAAGTGGCTCGAGTTGTCTGTCGACTCCATGCAATACAGCAGCGGGCCTCTGAACACAGCCACCCGGTTGGCGTTGTACCTCACCCTCGGGTCCGCCCTCACCACGTAGGGGGTGAGGTTCAGGTCGACCTCCACCACATCCCTCGCCCCCCAGACTTTTTCCACACCGAGGTACCCGGACTCAGGCTTCAACTTCAGAGGTTCTCCATTCAGCAAGATCTTGGGAGCAGAATCCCAGCTCGGAATCCTGAAGCAGATCTTTCTGGGCTGATTGGAGTTGGAGGAGACCACCACCCGGACCTTCCCGCCCCACGGCAGCGCAGACTCCATCTGGATCGAGATTGTACCGTCACCAAGGTCGAAGCTCTTTTCTGAGTTGATGTACTGATTCACCATGATCTCCTCTCCGGGCTGGGAGAAGATGTAGCGTTCCAGATCCGCAATGATCCTCAGAACGTTGGGAGGGCAACACGAGCACGTGTGGTATTCATCCCGCACGCCGTGCCTGCGGTGCTGGAATTTTTGGAAATCGGGAATGTATTCCAGATAGTTGTCGTAGAAAAAGGCCTTCCCGCTGGTGGACGTACTCGCCAGGACGACGTTGTAGAGCGCGCGCTCGATGACATCCGCATACTCACTGTTCCACTCAATGCGCATCAGCCGCTCCGCAAAGAAAATCAGCGCGATGCTGGCACAGGTCTCGGCGTAGGCCAAGTCGTTGGGGAGGTCATAATCGAACGAGAACCTTTCGCCAATATGTGCGCTCCCCACCCCTCCGTGGACGTACATCCTGCGGCAGGTGATGTTCTCCCACAGCACCTTGCAGGCCGCGATTTTCTGCGGATCGCCTGTCAGCCTTGCGTAGTCGGCCATGGCCGTGAACATGTACAGGGCCCGGACGGAGTGTCCCTCTGCGGTCTTTTGCTCAAAGGCGGGCTGATGAGCCTGATAGTAGGTGTGGTCCCTCCTCTTCAGTCCAGACATGTGCCAGGAAATGAAGTCCCGCACTTCGCTCGGGAACTCGGAGTAGTCAACCGGTTTTTCGTACTCCGCTCGCTTCTGGTCCTCCAACTCGAAGTAATGAGGAGCCTGGCCCCTCTCGTCGAGGAAGAACCCCGCAAGCTCCAGAAATTTTGCCTTCCCGGTGTACTCGTAGGCCTTCAGCAAGGCCAGCTCGATCTCCTGATGTCCGGGATATCCCCTCTTCTGCCCGACCCCTCTGCCAAAGACCTGTGCGATGTGGTCGATGTACTTCTCAAGCGCAGCAAAGAACCTGCTGTCCGGGTCCAGCTTCAGGTGCTCCAGGGCCGCCTCGAGGAGGTGTCCGGCACAGTAAAGCTCATGACGGACCTTCAGGTTCGTGAATTTGTGGTCGGGTTCATGGAAGCTGAAGTAGCTGTTCAGGTACCCGTCAGCCTCCTGGTTCCTGATCAGCTTGTCGATCAGTCTCTCACTGAAGTCACGGAGTTCCTGATCCTCCTCCTTCTGGAGGTGCAGGAAGACCGCCTCCAGCCATTTTGCCAGGTCGGATTCCCAGAAAATGTGCTGCTTCTCGCCCTCTCTCAACTCTCTGGTCAGGGCCCGGATGCGACCGGTCTCCTCAAAGGTCTGGAGCACTGCCGGAATGGAGGCATCTCGGTTCAGGCGGTACCTTGCCTCCCAAAATGAGTGTTTGCTCATGGCATGTTCTTGATGGGATCAGGGGTTGTGGCCTCGACACCTCTCGCCGCGGGGCAGAGGTGCGGAGGGGCCTCGGGTGGAGGGTTGCGTTCCAGGCTCACCCGGACAGGTGTGGGAGCGCACAACGGGCGGCATCAAATCTGCTGCAGGCTCCAGGCTTCTGCAGGCTGTGCTGCAATGGGATTTGCCAGGGGACGCCCAAACTCCGGAGCAGAGATCTCAAACCGGTCTCCAGGCTCGGTCTGAATCCCGTCCATGCAGCTGAGGGTTGCGGTTCCAAAGAAATGGACGTGCACATCTCCAGGGCGCCGGAACTGAGAGTACTTGAAGTGGTGGTGCTCCAGGTTGGCGAGGCTGTGGCTCATGTTCTGCTCTCCGGTGAAAAACGGTTTCTCCCAGATGCACTCTCCCGCTCGCACCACCCTGGACGTCCCGACAATGTGACCGGGAGCCGCTCCCAGCCGCAGCTCCGGACCGATGGAGCAGCACCGCAGCTTGGAGTGTGCCAGGTACAGGTAGTTCTGACGCTCCGTCACATGGTCCGAGGCCTCATTTCCCAGGCAAAAGCCCAGCCGCAGCGGTGTGCCATCTCCGGCAATCACATAGACTCCGACCAGCTCGGGCTCTTCGCCAAAATCCAGCCCAAACTCCGGCGCCGGGAGCGGCTGGTGGGGACTTTTCAAGATCCCGCCATCGCCCTTGTAGAACCATTCCGGCTGCACCCCGGTCTCTCCGGGACCCGGCTTTCCCCCTTCCAGTCCCCACTTGAACATCTTCATCGAGTCCGTGAGGGCGCTCTCTTCCTGCGCGACCTTCTTGTGCATCGAGTCCCGCGCGTCGGCGCTCCCCAGGTGAGTCAGCCCGGTTCCACTGACCAGCAGGTGGGCGGGGTCCGGATGCGTGATGGGAGGGAGCAGGGATTGGCTCGCCTCCAGCTCCTCATAAGAGCGCGGGCTGGTGGCCTCCTCGGCGACCAAATCCTGCAGGGGGCGCTTCTGCTCGAAGGCCTGCAGGGCAAGCTCATAGACGCTCTTCCTGCTGTTGAGTTGAAGAATCTGACCGCCGGAGACCACTCCGGCGACCGGTTTTCCTTCGACATTGATCTGGACCAGATTCATGAAAACCTCACTCAAGTTGTTCAATGGCTGCAGTTTGGGTCTGCACTCTGCGGATGCGCTCAAGGTCAAACTTGACCCCGCGGCGATAAGTGTATATTCCGTTCTGCTCCTGATCAATGTCCGTGAGTTGCGTGTAGCAGTAGCCGAACATCAGCGGATTCTGGAGCAAGATGGTGCAGAGCTTCTCAAAGCGCTCATAAAACTCCTCGATGGTCCGAGGTCGCTCCCCGTAGCCCCAGGAGTTCTGGTGCTCCTCCTCCGGGTTCCACCAGATCCCTCCGAACTCGCTGACAAAGTAGGGCTGTCCCCGATAGGGGGTGGACCAGCGCTCCTTGAGAGAGCGCCCCCGAAAGTCGCGCAGGTGATGTCCTTCGACCCGCCACTCGTTCTGATAGGGCGCATTCTCGGCCAAACCGGAGTGGTTGGCCTCAAATTTTTCCGGATCCTGAGTGTAGTCGTGGCAGTCGTAGATATCGGTCTCGTGGATCCGGTGGGAGTACCCGGAGGTGTCCAACACCGGACGTGTCGGGTCCATGGCCTTCGTCGCCAGGAACATGCCGCGGGTGACCTCATCAAGCTGCGACATCTCATCCGTAATCGGCTCCCAGGTCTCGTTCAGTGGGCACCATCCGACAATGCTCGGGTGTGAGTGGTCGCGCTCCAGCGCCTCCAGCCACTCGGTGATGTAGGAGGCGGAGAACGCCTGATGATGAGGGAAGCGCCCCATCCCTGCAGCTCCCCAGTCGCCAAACTCTCCCCAGACCAGGTACCCCATGCGGTCGGCATGATAGAGGAACCGCTCCTCAAAGACCTTCTGGTGCAGGCGGGCCCCGTTGAAGCCAGCCTCCAGGCTCAGGCGAATGTCATCCACCAACTCCTGATCGCTCGGGGCCGTCATCAGTCCGTCCGGATAGTATCCCTGGTCGAGGACCAGACGCTGGAAGATGGTTTTTCCGTTGAGCTTGAACTTCTTCCCGTCCAGGGACACGGTTCTGAACCCGAAGTAGCTCGAGTACTGATCCTGCAGGGTTCCGGAGGCATCTCGCAACTCAACCCGGAGGTCGTAGAGGAAGGGATCATCCAGGGTCCAGCGCCGGACCTGGGGAAGCGGGATGTCGGTCTGAACTGTGAAATCGGCATTCGTCACCACCGTCTGTGAGGCGACCTCCCGTCCCTCCTGAAGCACCCGGAAGCAGACCTCATGAGCCTCTGCCGGACGGTTGAGGGGCTGGACCACATGCAGGGACTGGCTCGCGCCCTGCGGAGTGAGCCGAGGACGCTTGAGGTGCAGCGTCGAAACCGGCTCCATCCAAACCGTTTGCCAGATCCCGGTCGTCCGGCCATAGAGCGCTCCATACCCGGCAAACCCACGGGACTGCTTTCCCCGGGGTTGCGGTCGATCGTCGTAATCCCGAGCACGGAGGACGATCTCCAGCTCGCGGTTGGGGCCCAGCTCTTCAACCCGGACCTCACAGGAGAACGGGGTGAACCCTCCTCGGTGGCGGGCGTGCTCTTTCCCGTTGATCCAGACAGTGGATTCATTGTCCACCGCCTGAAAGTGGATCAGGACCTGCTCCGCAGACCACTCGGCCGGAACCTGCACCCGCTTGCGGTACCAGACACAGATCAGGTGGTCCAGATTCTCCAGTCCGGAGAGGCGGGACTCCGGACAGAAGGGGACCTGGATGGACTGAGCCAGCGGGGTGGTGAGCAGCCCGCGCGCCAAACCGCTGTCTCCCTGATCCACCTCAAATTCCCAGGAGCCGTTGAGGCACAGCCACTCGGCCCGCTGCATCTGAGGGCGGGGGTATTCATTGCGTGGAATCTCGGGCATGGTTCAGTCCTGATATTGGTAGCGAAGCACGTTGAAGGAGAGGGGAGGCAGCGACACCAAAGAGCGTCCCTGATCCACAGTGGGCACCGCGCGTGCCTGGGGCACGACCTGATCCGGGCGGTCCACAGGGTTCGTCTGATAGCGATCGGTCCCCGTCAGGCACAGGTGCTCCACTCCGGAGAGTCCGGGGAGGTTTTCCAGCACCAGCTCTGTGGGCAAGGACTGATCCGGGTGTTTGTTCACACAGAAGATCCGGACCTCGCGGGCCTCCTCGTTCAAGACGGCCGAGGCATCCAGGTAGGCGGCTTGCTCCCGGATGGCACAGTCGTAGGTGGGAGAGTCGACCAGCGCCTGCAGGGCCACCCCTCTGCCAAAGCGAGAGGCCAGGGCGTAGGGGTAGAAGATGGTCTGCTTCCAGACGCGTCCTCCCTTCTCGGTAGAGATCGGAGCGATCACGTTCACCAGTTGGGCCATGCAGGCGATCTTGACGATGTCCGCGTTGCGGATGAAGGAGTTGATCACCGTGCCGACCAGCAGGGCGTCCTCCAGGTTGTACGGATCCTCAAACAGGTGAGGTGCCTCCGGCCAGTCCCAGGACTTCATGCGCTCGTTGTCACGGGCGGTGACGTGGTACCAGGGGTTCCACTCATCAAAGCTGATGTACACGTCGTTCTTCGCGCGCTTCCGGGCCTTGACGTACTGGAGGACCCCCCGCACGGTGTTGATGTACTCGTCCAACTCATAGTGGCTGGCCAGGTAGTTGAGCGTGTCCTTTCCGTGATTGTTCCAGTACTTGTGGAGCGAGATGTAGTCCACCGACTCGTAGCTCTGCTCCAGCACCTCGGCCTCCCAGGCCGGGTAGGTGCTCATCTTGTCGTTGGAGCTGCCGCAGACCACCAGCTCCAGGCTCTCATCAAACTTCCGGTAGGTCTTGGCGGTCTCGTTGGCCAGCCGACCGTATTCGTAGGCGGTCTTGTGTCCCACCTGCCACGGGCCGTCCAGCTCATTTCCCAGACACCACATGCGGATGTTGAACGGCTCCGGATATCCGTGCTGCTTTCGGAGTTCCCCCCAGGCGGCCCCGGAGGTGTCGTTGCAGTACTCCAGCAGGTTGCGCGCCTCCTCAATGCCCCGAGAACCCAGGTTGATGGCCATCATGTACTCCGTGTTGGCCTGCTTGCACCACTCGTAAAACTCGGCGATCCCAAACTGGTTGGTCTCGATCGAGCGCCAAGCCAGATCCATGCGCTTCGGCCGCAGCTCCCGAGGCCCCACGCTGTCCTCCCACTTGAAGGCAGAGACGTAGTTTCCGCCAGGATAGCGCACCACCGGAACCTGCAGTTCCCGGATGATCTCCAGCACGTCGGTGCGGAACCCCTGCTCGTTGCTTGAAGGGTGTCCGGGCTCGTAAATGCCCTCGTAGATCGCCCGTCCGAGGTGTTCCAGGAAAGAGCCGTAGATCCGATCGTCAATCGGAGCGATCTCAAATTTACGGTTGATGGTCAGTGAGGCTTTCATAAAGTGAACAGCTTTGAATTACAGATTAGCCCTTGATTCCGGAAGTCATCATCAAGGCGTTGGTGACCTTCTTCTGGAAGAGCAGATAGCCTGCTGCTACCGGGAATCCGGCCAAAACGGTCAGCGCCATCTCCCGCGCGTAACGGACTCCAAAGGCGTCCTGGACGCTGGAGATCGCGATGGTCACCGTGAACATCTCCTCCTGGGTGGTCATGATGAACGGCCACCAGAACTGGTTCCAGGCCCCGATGTAGGTCACGATGGCCAAGGCGGTGGTAATCCCCAGGTTCATGGGAAAGTAGATCTTCAGGATCAGTTGATACTCCTTGGCACCATCAATGATGGCTGCCTCTCGGAGTTCTCTTGGCACAGCATCGAAGAACTGCTTGAAGACCACGACACACACCGGGGAGATCACCTGAGGGAGGATGATTCCGGCCCAGGAGTTGATCAGCTCAAAGTCTGCGACCAGCACAAACAGCGCAATGACCAGGGCTGTCGTGGGGACCATGATGCTTGCCAGCACCATCCACCAGAGCAATTGCTTTCCCGGAAAATTCAGCTGTGAGAGCGCGTAGCCGCACATCATGCTGATCACCACGACAATGATGGTGATGATGATCGAGGTCCCGAATGAGTTGACGTACCAGGTCAGGATGTTGCTCTCCTGAAACACCCTCACGTACTCATGCAGAGTGACGTCGGTTGGGAGCAGGGCCGTATTCTCTGCGGTGACATCCACTTCGTGCTTGATGGAGGTCGCGATCGCCCAGTAGACAGGGAAGATCCAGGCGACGGCAAAGATGGCCGTCAGCGCGGAGAGCAGGAAATTCGAAATTCGATGGCTCACGCTCCCCCCTCAATCGTCCTGGCGCTTCAGTACCTGATACTGGAGCACCGAGGTGAGCAGAATGATCACAAACAGCACGAAGGAGATCGCCGCGGCATACCCTCCATCATTGCCCTGGAACGCCTTGTTGTAGACCAGTTGCAAAATCACAAGTGTCGAGTTGAAGGGGCCGCCTCCGGTCAGGAGGTACATCTGGTCAAAGATCTTCATTTGGAAGATCAGCTGAAGGGTCAACACCAGCGCCGTGACTGGCCAGATCAGCGGCCAGGTGATGTAGCGAAACTGCTGGAACTTGGTTGCCCCCTCGATGTCGGAGGCCTCGTAAAGCTCCGGGCTGATGTTTCTCAGTCCGGCAATGAACAGGACGATGTTGAAGCCGATGGTCCACCAGATTGTGATGAAGGCCACCATCGGCATCGCCCAGTTCCGTGAAGTAAAGAAGCTGATTCGCTTGATTTCAAAGTAGTCGAGAACCTCTTGCACGATTCCGAACTGTTTGGAAAGCAGCCAGGTCCACATGTCCGTCACCACCGTGACCGGGAGGATGTGGGGCACAAAAAAACACGCAAGGATGATCGCCTGCAGGAGCGGTCGGTGCCGGATGACCATGATGGCAAACAGGAGCCCCAGGAGTGTGTTGGGGACCACGGTCCAAAGCACAAAGACTCCGGTGTTCCGCAATGCACGCCAGAAGAGTTTGTCGTTGTAGAGCTTGACGTAGTTGTCCAGCCCAATCCACTCTCCAGGACCGATGAGGGGCGCTTTTTGAAAACTCAGCGTGAGTTGGTAGATCGTCGGGTAGATCAAAAACAGCAAGTAAGCCACAACAAATGGAGCAACGAGCACCACGGCATAGAGCACCTCTTCACGCTTGTACTTCATGTCACTACCTGCGAAACGGGGTCCGAAGACCCCGAGTGGTTCAATTACTCAATCTGAGGCTCCAGGGTTTCCTTCATCATTTCAATTGCCTCGGCAGGGTCAAGCTGCCCATTGATTGAGGGAACGATGAAGTTCTGCATGGAGTCATAGATGGGAGATGCGACCCCGGCAATCTTGGACTTGGGGTCAAATGCTGCGTTCTCGGCCAACACCGCATACGTTGCGTTGGGCTCCATCTTCTTGTAGTCCGCGCTGTCCACGATCGGCTTGTATCCCGGAATGTGACCGGCAGTGGCCCAGAACAGGCTGTTCTTGTTCATCCAGGCGATCACCTCCAGCACTGCCTTGAGTTTCTCCTGAGAGATTGGCTTGCGATCGCTGTGGGGCACGGCAAAAGCGTGAGAGTCTGCCCACGTTGCCGGCTTGTCATACATCACCGGAATCCGAACCGCTCCCCACTCAAAGCCCAGCTTGTTGTTCTTTGCCAGGTCGGTGAAGGTCGGGACCTCCCAAACTCCGTTGAAGTGCATTGCCGCCTTTCCGGAGGTGAACAACGCGATCGAGTCCGGATACTCCGTCTCACTGGACATCAGCTCGTCATCAATCCAGGACTTGATCTGAGAGGTCACCTTCTCACAGTGATCGGTGGGGCACACCTGGTTTCCGGACATGAACTGGGCTCCATTCATCTGGTTGAACATGGAGTACCAAAGCCGCCAGACTGAAGACCCGCCGGCAGTGTGCAGGCTGACGCCGTACTCTGCACCATTGGCCTTGAGCTTCTTGAGCCCTGAGGTGAAGTTGGCGATCCCGTCCAGCTTGGGCAGCCCATTGCTTCCCAGCAGCCCGGCCTTGCCCAGCATGTCCTTGTTGTAGTACAGGACCATCGCGTGGATGTCGAGGGGAATGCCGTACGTCTTGCCTCCAATGTTTGCAGCCTCCCAGTTGGCCGGGAAGTACTTGTCCGGACCCAGCCCAACGCTGGAAAGCTCAGCAGCGCTGAAGGGGCGCAGGACCCCTGAGGGCACGGCCAGCGGGAAGCGGGACAGGTGGTACGTCATGATGTCAGGTTGCTCTCCCACTGCGGCAGAGGTCTGAATCTTGGTGTAGAAGGGGACTCCCCACTCCAGCGTGGAGGCGTTGATCTTGATGTCAGGGTGAGAGCTGTTGAACTGCTCAATCAGAGACTTCATCCTGACCCCGTCACCCCCACCCAAAAAGTCCCACCAGGTCACTTCTGTGGCCGCTGAGACCTGCAGGGGCAGGGAAAGCAAAAGGGAGGACGCCAGAGCAAGCAAACTTTTTTTCATCAGAAATCCTTGGTTGTGAAGTATTGACGTGAGGCAAACTCGAATCAGCCTCGGTTGAATCAGTAGGGTGAGCGTTGTCACATGTACCCTCCTCCTGCTTGGGATTGTTTCAAGGCCAACCGCCGGATCATGTCCTTGGACCACTCAAAACGGTACTTCAGAACACGTCCAGAGCCTGTGGGGTGGTCGATGTAGCGTTGAAGTTCAAAGATCGAGTCACGCACGATGGTGCTTACAGGCATCGCCATGGAGTGAATTTCCAACGAAGGGTCCCGGGTAATCGGCAGGCCATCGAAGCTGACCAGCACATGACGGCTGCGCTGCTCCTGGCCCAACGAAATCATTGAAGTGTGGCACCCAATCGCCACCCAATCGTTGGAGGCAATGACCCCGTGCAAAGCTCCCTCCTCCACCGGCCCCAGCTGCTGGGCGGCTTCAAACCCTCCGGAGTAGTTCATGCGACAGAACAGGCGGTTGATGCGTTTCCCATGCTGGTTGCAGTAGTACTTTGCTCCCAGGTAGCGCTCCTTGGAAGCCGGCAGGTTCTCCGGCCCTACAAAGCAAAGCTCCTTGACACCCAAGGAGCACAAATACTTCCCCGCCTGGTATCCGGCATCGAAGTTGTCCGTCTGAACCAGGCTGACCTGAGCTCCCGGATAAGGGTTCGCATCGACAAAAAAACCCAGCACCGGCGGTCCTTCTGCTCCCAGTGACTCGATCACCGCCTTGCCCGCGTATCCTAGGGTGATCAGGGCATCCTCCTGATGCCTCAAGACCGTGTCCTGGTCAATCCGCTCAATCAACGAGCGGACTCCCTCATGCTGCAGAGCGGACTGCAACTGCTCCAGAAGCATGGTGTAGAAAGGGTCATTGCCGAGCTTGAGATCCCGGTCCACCAAAATCGCAACCGTGCTGAGCTGCTCCTTGTGGGGATCCACCGCGTAGTTGCCACTCCCTCTCTGCCGGACGATCAGCCTGTCGCTCTCCAGACGGTCCAGGACATGACGGACCTTGGCCCGGCTGACCCCCAGGCTCAGAGCCAGGCTCCTCTCACTGGGGAGGCGCTGGCCTGGATTGCTGGTGACCATTTCCTTGATGGAGAGAAGCAACTCTTCATGCTTCATGAGCATCAAAGAGACCGTGATGAGGGTTTGGGAGAGAAGCCTTTGGCAGCCCGGCATTCGCCACCAATTGACGAGCAGAAATAAACCAATTGTGCTTGGTAGAGTCAATGACAAGACGGAGGGCAGGACCAAAATAATTTGAGATTGAGACCTGCACCATTCAGAGATCTGTCAAAAAACCATCGATTCATTTTTTTTTCGCCAAAAAACAGAACCAATTTTGAGCCAATTTTTGAAATTGGTTTTACAGGCCGCGAGGTGCCGCTGGCCCAACAGGCAAAGAGTTGTGCCTCGAACCCGCCACAAAATGTTGACTTCTCCCAGCGATCTTCCACCCTAGGCCCTGTTTGCTTGGTTCACCGGATACAGGAGATTGACATGGGAGTGAGAGTTCGCTTTGGGGGAATTGCGTTGCTGATCTTCTTGGCGCTGTTCTACAACTTCATGGAGATGGAGTTCAACTGGGATATCGTCAGTGGGGTCTGCGAGGAGGTCTATACCTACGACAACGGCGCCGGGGAAGAGAGCTTCACCCCGATAGACGATGTTCAGGGCAAGTTCACCTGCGGAGAGGGTTCGATCAGCATCATCATTCCCAAAATAGCGATCCTGCTCGACCTGCCGACCTTTGCCATCGTTTGGGGGATTACGTTTCTGGTGATGTACAGCAAGCGGGGAGACCGGATCACGATGTACGAGGAGGCCTCCCATGTGGCCAAAGATGTGGGAGAGTTGGGGGGTGCCATTGGCGCATTGCTCCTGTTTTGGGGGCAGTTCAACGAGAGGAGCATGGCGGTGGGATTTGGGGTCGCCTTCCTCGCTTATTTTGTTGGGCTGACCACCTCCATCTTTCTCAGGGCCTACGCCGAGCACCTGAAGCGGAAAAAGCTGGAGGAGGATCTACAGGGACAGAGCATCCCGAAATAGATAATTTTTGGGGCTGGTTAGGGGGTAAACAGTAGTGGGAGGCCGGAGGTGGGCCCTACAGGCACCATCTCGGTTTTCCGTGTTGATCGCCACACGGGGGAAGCCCCTCCCGGGAGCGCGGTGTTCGGGGCTCACTCCCCATCGAAAAAAGCTGCCTGTCGACCAATGGCGCTACCAAAAAAGTGATCTTCAGGATCAAATTCCTTGCAGTTCTGTGAGCGAGGCGATATTTTCCACGTTTCGCAAGTCAACGGCCTTGCTCTAGCTCAAGGGGGGCGTTGGCTCAATTTGCATCACTCTTTTCGAGGGCTCATGTTGTTCATCAAGAGACTTTCCAAAATATTCTTGGCTACGGCCTGTATGCTCACCGTGGGAACCGGCGCCTGGGCGGCAGGAGCTGTTGCGGTGTACACCGCTGCGCCTCAGGAACTGATTGACGCGCTGGTTCCGCTGTTTGAGAAAAACTCCGGGATCAAGGTAGAGATTGTCAAAGCGGGGTCCGGAGAGCTTCTCAACCGACTGAAGGCAGAAAAAGGGCGCCAAACTGCAGACGTGATCTGGAGTGTTGGAGGAGAGTTGGTCGACTTCAACAAGGAGTTGTTCGTGAACTACGTTCCGAAGGACAACGACAAGATCAACCCGCAACTCCGGCCCAGCAAGACCTGGCTTCCGTTTACAGCGATTGTCTCTGTCTTTCTGGTCAATACCCAGCAAATGGATGCTGGCGCAATGCCCAAGTCCTGGAAGGACCTGACCCAAGCTTCCATGAGGGGCATGATCTCCTCTGCTCGTGCTGACAAGTCAGGTTCGTCATACATCCAGTTGGCTACCGTTCTCCAGATCTACGGGGACAATGACCAAGGTTGGGATCTTTATAAAGGCATGATGGCCAACATGGTGCTTTCCAACAGTTCCGGAGCGGTCCCGAGGTTTGTCAACGACGGAGAGGCTGCGGTGGGGATCACGCTTGAGGATGCGGCTTTGCGCTACAAGTTGGGTGGAGGTCCGGTGCAGATCGTCTACCCATCAGATGGCACCTCGCTGGTTCCGGATGCAATGGCGCTGGTTAACAACGGTCCGAACCCCGATGCGGGCAAACAGTTCCTGGACTTCATGATCTCGAAAGAAGCTCAAAGCGTTGTGGCCTCCATTGGTCGAAGGCCGGTTCGGGTGGATGTCGATTCGGTCAAAGAGTTGACCCCGCTCACTCAGATCAAAACAATCGACTACAATCTTCTCTGGGCCGTGGAGAACAAAAAGCGACTCCTGGAGCGCTGGAACGACACTCTGCTTGAAGTCCAGTGAGCCCGGCCTGGAAGGATTCGTCTCGACCTTTGCGAGAGCAAGTATTTGGCTCACGTTGAGATCGATCAGGCCGTCAAGTGCTACGATGCCTTTCGAGCACTTGACGGTGTCTCCCTAAAGGTTCCCAGTGGGAACTTCTTCACCCTGCTGGGGCCTAGCGGATGTGGGAAGACCACCCTGCTCAGGGCGCTCGCAGGGTTTCACCACCTTGACTCTGGCGACCTCCGTATCGACGGAGCCTCGCTGATCGACACCCCCCCCCATCAAAGAAATATCGGCATGGTCTTCCAGGACTATGCGGTCTTCCCGCATTTGAGTGTCGAAGAGAACGTGGCCTTTGGACTCAAGCGTCAACGGCTTCCTTCATCAGAGTTCAAGAGGCGGCTTGATGGAATTCTTGGTGTTGTGCAGCTGGAGTCACTCCGCCAACGCATGCCCCACGAATTGAGCGGCGGTCAGCAACAGCGAGTGGGCCTGGCCCGATCCCTGGTCATGAATCCGGGAGTGATCCTCATGGACGAGCCCCTCTCCAATCTGGATGCTCAGCTGCGAGAGGAGTTGCGTACAGAGATCCGAGGAATTCAACAGCAGTTGGGGATCACCACCATCTACGTAACGCACGATCAAGAAGAAGCGCTCGCGGTCTCAGACTTGATATGCGTGCTCAATGAGGGGCAGGTCCAACAGATTGGAACCCCCTTGGAGGTCTACAGGGACCCAGCCAACTTGTTTGTCGCGTCTTTCGTAGGTGGCAACAACTTTCTTGAGCCCGATGCCCCTGCCTTGCAAGCGGCCCGAGCTTCCAACCGTTCCCTCTCCCCGCCTCCACAGGGAGCGACGGCCACAATCCGTCCGGAACAGATCAGCCTGGCTCCAGAGCGAGTCGCCGCCTCCGACTTGAGGCTTCTCGTCACACTGGAGCAGGTGAATTTCTTTGGGCGGGAGTATCACCTGATCGCCCGCACCGCAGACCAGGCCCCCCTGAAGATCATCCTGCCAATGGGAGACGGGACGACCTCGCTGAATTCAGGGCAGCAGGTTGAGGTAGGAATGAATGAGCGAGACTTCAAGTACTTTGAAAACTCCCCTGCAGGTTCTCGGATTCGATCAAGGCCATGAAGCGTTTCCCCGACTTCTGGACCGGGATCCTCCTTGGAATCCTTGGGGTGGTTGCGCTCTTTCTGCTGTGGCCCCTTTGGCAGGTTCTGCACGTCAGCTTTCTTGACGCAGACACGGGAGACCTTACCCTCCGCTACTACGAGAAAGTCTTTTCTCACCGCTACTATCGGGCCGCAATCATCAACACCTTGGTGGTTGGGGTCTTGGGAATGATCGGAGCGTGCTTGCTGGGCATCCCGCTGGCGTACTTCATGTCCCGCTACAACGTGCGCCTCAGAGCGTTTGTCTCAACGCTGGCGATTCTCGCGCTGGTCTCCCCCCCCTTCATCGGCGCTTACGCCTGGATCATGCTTTTGGGGGCCAATGGAGAAATTACCAACTTTCTCCGGAGCCTGGGTTGGGATCCTCCACTGATTTACGGACTTCCCGGAATCGTCCTGGTTTTCAGCTTCAAGTATTATCCATTTGTCTACCTGATGACCGAAGGCGCGCTGAGCTCCATCAACCGCTCGTTTGAAGAGGCTGCGGAAAATCTGGGCTATCGAGCTTGGGAGCGTTTCCTCTACATCACCCTCCCGCTGGCCTTTCCGGCAGTGAGCACCAGCGCGATCCTCTGTTTTGTCCTGAGCATTGCCGACTTTGGCACTCCCTCAATCATTGGGAAGAACTTTCGAACTCTCTCCACAATCGCCTACAACCAGTATACTACCGAGATGGGAGGGACCCCCTCTCTGGCGGTTACCATCTCGATCATCATGACTGTGGTCTCCGTGCTCGCGGTGGGGTTGCAGCGGCGCTTCATGAAGCGCCGTCGCTACGTCGGAGGGATTGCCCGCAAAAGGGAAAAGCTGGAGCCTCAAGGCATCAGTGGGCTCTTGCTGCAAGTGAGCTGCTACCTGATCGTTCTGATCAGCATGCTTCCCAATCTGGTGGTCGTTCACACCTCCTTTCTCGCAACTCGGGGACCTGTTTTCAGCGGGGGCTACTCTTTGGAAAGTTACGATCGTGTCTGGCGCGAGATCACAGGATCTGTAGCGAACAGTTTCATGTTCTCCAGCCTGGCAGTGGTGATGATTGTATCCGTCAGCGGTCTGATAGCCTATGTCATCGTCCGTAGAAGCAACGCCTGGTCTGGCGCCCTCGACAGTATCTTGATGGTTCCCTACATCGTCCCCGGTGTCGTCATGGCCATTGGCTTCGTAATCTCCTTCAATGCATGGCCGCTGGACCTGGTGGGCACCATGTCCATCATCGTCCTCATCGTTTTTATCCGGCGCCTGCCCTATGGAGTCCGCTCAGCATCAGCGACCCTGAGGACGATCAAGCCCTCTGTCGAGGAGGCCGCCGTGAGCCTGGGGGTCCCCCCCTCGCTCGTCTTCCTCAAGATCACCCTCCCACTCCTTCTCCCCGGGCTGATCGCCGGAGGAATGATGAGCTTCATCACGGCAATCAACGAACTCTCCTCCACTCTGATCCTCTACACGTCCTCAACGATGACGATGCCTGTAAGAGTCTACCTGTCCGTGCTGGATGGAGAGTTCGGCATCGCGGCAGCTCTTTCCACCATCCTGTTGGTGAGCACTGCTGCCTGCGTTTTCGCCGTCATCAAAATCACTAAATCCGACGGAACTTCATTTATCTGAGTCATGCAAATCAGCTGTTTTAGCTGCCCCAAGTTCCGGGAGAGCGAGGCTCCAGGAGATGACGTGTTGCTGGTTCTCCCTGGACACTATTACGCGGTGCTGGATGGAGCAACGGACCCGACCCAGACGATCATCAACGGCGTCACCAGCGGACGCTTCGCCGCATTGACCTGCGCAGAGGCTGTGAGCGCTCTGCACCTACGGTCGCAAGATGCGGGCGACACGCTCCTGGACCAGGTCTCGGCGTCTCTCCAGGGTGCACTGGAGCAGCTTGAAGCAAGAGGGGAGTGGGAGCCCGGACAGAAACCTCCTTCAACCACACTCGCCCTGGCGCTGGAGACCGAGGATCAGTGGTCCTTTCATCTGCTCGGAGACAGCGGTCTCAGACTGAACGGGAGGGAGGAGTTCATCCAGCGCAAGCGTGTTGACCAAATATCAGCGACTGCTCGTGTCACCATCTATCACCTTCTCCAAAAACAAGGACTCTCCGGGGATGAGTTGGAGCAAAAGACCCGTCAGATCATTTACTATGGGCTCCAGCGGGCGCTTGCAAAGGGCTTGCTGACTTCTGCAGAGGTGGAGAGCGTTGAGCACGCTGCCCTGGCGCTGGAACTTGCTCCCGAAGCCAGCGTTCTGGAATTTCTCCAGCTTGGGATCGTGACCCAGCACCACTGGGCCAACAGAGGAGACTCTCCTCTTGGATTTGCAACGCTGAACGGTGGTCGACTTGCTGGCGAAGGAAGGCTGTCTTTTTCCAGGCCAAAGTCAGAGGTCAGGAGCATCGAGCTATTTACTGACGGGTACTTTACCCTGCCGCAAGACGTCGATTTGCAGGCGTGGGAAGAAGAGTTTTCCCGTATTGAGGCCCTTGACCCCCACAAACTCTCAGAGTGCCCTGCGGTCAAAGGATCGACGACAGAAGAATTTTCAGATGACCGGACCGTGTTGATTCTCCGATGTTAAGCCGACTCGCTT
>JAYPUA010000055.1:2187-18726 GCA_038133845.1 Deltaproteobacteria bacterium | reverse complement strand
CCTCTCCAGCCTCCTGAGCCTGAGCGGCGTTCCGGGTAAGCGCCTTCCCCACCTGAGCCGCGCTCTCTCCGGAAGTCATCAGGACCCGCACCCCCTCCTCCAGTTCGGTCAAAAACCAGGCGCTGCGGTCGCGGACAAGCTCGGAGACTCCATCGCAGAGCAATGCCACTCCTCCATCACTGGAGTGGTCCACTCTGCGCACCACCCAGAGTTCATCGCGGATTTCAACCCGAGCACCAGGAGCGAAGGACGTCATGAAGTTCTTCTGTGTTGAGTTCATTCTGAAAGCGAACGCCTGAAACATAAGAGAGTTCAGGCTCCAAGTCAACCCCACAACCATCAAAATTGAAGGAGGGGCTTGATTCGCCGACACGATGCGAACCCATGCCCACACCGAAAAACCTTGCTGTGCCGCTGACGAGTCGTCGTCCTGCAGGACGACGCGCCAACCCGGCTTGCCCAAGAGTCCTCACCCCTCAAACACCTCCCGAAACGGTTGCAGGAAGCGTCGCTTTGGAGACCAGTCGGTGATGGCAAAGCGGATGTGGCGAAAGGCGCCGGAGAAGGGGCCGCTGAGGGCCTGATGGAAGGCCTGGGCGGTCTCTTGGGGATCGTTTCCAAAGGCGCCGCAGCCCCAGGCGCCGAGTACCAGCTCGGTGTAGTGGAAGGCCTGGGCGATCTCGAGGAGGCGCCGGATGCGCTGGGCCAGCAGCGCTGCGGCGCGGGCACGTCCCACGTAGGGGGCGACCGGAGCCGCGGAGGTGATGAAGTCCAGCCGCCAGGGGACCTCCAGCTCGGTGCCGTCGTCCTGACGGAAGACCGGGACCTGGGGAGAGAGGATCATCCAGTCGGAAGAGTCGGAGCCTCCTTGCCTGAGGTGGTGGGCATACATCGGGTCGTCCTTGAGGGTCGCGTACAGGGCGCTGGAGCGGCAGAGGGTCTCCTCTTGAGCGAGCGAGCCGCTGAGGAATCCTCCTCCAGGGTGGAGGCCGTTGGCAAAGTTGAGGGCCAGGGGGCGAAAGCCTCGATTCACCAGATCCCAACCGGCCTGCAGGGTGGTCTCGTTGGCGATCTCGACCTCGGTGAGTTCAAACGCCGGAGGCGCTGCAGCAAGGAGCGTCTCTTCAGGAGGTATGCTGCGCTTGGCCTCGCAGGCCTCGGCGATCCACGCCTCCATCTCGATCAGCTTGCCTGAGGGCGAGCGGTAGGCCCCGATCTCCGAGGTGTGGACTGCTGTGTTTCCAAGCTGAATGGCCTGCTCGCGCGGCAGCTGCAGCTCCTGGTGTCGGGCTTGCGCCATCTCGATGGAGTCTCGATATCGGATCAGTTGGAGCATGTTGGGTTTCCTTGAACAGGTGTGGCACAGGTTGCGGCCGAGGGGTGGCCCGACCGAGGAGATCTCTCACAGCGGGAGGGGAATCACAAGCACCTCTCCATAAGGGAACGCTTCGGGAGCCAGCCCCTCCTCCGGAACCGACCAGAGCAGCGGGAGGGGGAGGGGGGGCGGGAAGTGGGCGTAGCCGTCGGTGAGGTAGATCAGGGCATCAGGCTGCAGGGCCCCGGTTCGCATCCGCTCACTCACCCACTCAAAGACCGGGTGAAAGCGGGTCCCGCCTCGGCCGCGAAACCTCCAGCGCTGCAAAGCGGTGGTGCTGTCGTCCCAGGCCTCCCACTCGGTGACCTTCTGAATCTGGGCGTCGCACTCGATCAGAGTCATCCGGCACTCGCTCAGGGAGCGGATGCGGTCAATCTCGCTGAGCACCTGACGCAGCATCTGGCTGCTCATGGAGCCGGAGGTGTCCACGGCCACCACGAGGTGTTCGGGCCCAGGCACTCCCAGCGAGGGCAGGCCGATGCCCCGCCACAGGTGCTTCTTGTTGAAGGGGAAGCTGCGGTAGTCGCTGCGTTTGAGCCCGGAGACAAAGCGCATCAGCACGGCCTCCCAGGGAACCCTCGAGGCCTCGGCCTGGCTCAGCTCCGATTCGAGAACCCCTGCGAGGCGTCCCGGGAGCCTCCCTCCAAAATGCTTCTGCAGCTCACGCTGCATCTCCTGCTGCAGCCCGCGCTGCATTCGGACGCGCTCCAGCGGAGAGAGGGGCTGCTCTTGCTGGAGCCGGCCCCCTGAACGTTCCACCAGGCCCCCTGGCCCCGGCTCTCCTCCCAGCAGCAGGTGCTGATCCCAGTTGGAGGCCCTGCCGTTTCTGGGGCTCCGGCTCTGCAGGATTCGGTAGATCTCTTCTGCAGACATTCCGGAGAACTCCCCATTGCACAGCTTTGGGTTCGGAAGGGTGAAGTCCAGATCCTCAAGCATCAGGTTGGTGGCATGATCGATCGCCTGATTCCACAGCTCCGGATCGCGCTGCCCCTGACGGTCCAGGTGTCCGAGGACATTGTGCATCAGCTCGTGCGCCAACACGCCCAGCACCTCCTCCTCCTGCAAGCGCTCCGTGAATTCCGGGTTCACGTAGATCCGGTAGCCGTCGGTCGCCATTGTGCCGATGCCCTCCTCTGCGCTGGCCACGCTCAGCGGAAAGCGCGCACAGGCCGAGGCCAGGTAGGGGTGCCGGAGCATCAGCTGCAAGCGGGCCCGGGTGACGGAGGTGGGCAGAGGCGGTCTCATTGGAGCAGATCTTCGTGCTCCTGGAGGAAGCTCATGCAGTTGGGGTCTGCAGCAAAGACCGGGAAGCTGCGCAGGAGGTCGCGGGTCAGCAGCACGCTCATCTCCACAGGCAAGCGTCCCAGCAAGAGGCCTGCGGCGTTTCGGACCGGACCCTCCGAGGCGCGGCTGCAGAGGTGACTGATCAGCGCGTACTGGTCTCCCAGCCTCTCCGGCAGCTGCTCCTTGAGCGGGTTCTTCAGGATGCGCTGCACCTGCTGCTCCGAGAGGGCGTTCTGCCGAAATCCGGAGAACTCCACCGCGGCCCCCTCCCCAACGGTTCCCACCGCGACCTCGTCAAAGAGCGAGGACTCTCCGAGACGCTTCAGGTGGTCCGAGAGAATGGCCCAGGAGCGAGGAGAGGGGAAGGCCCGAGCCTCCTTGGGGGCATCGAAGAGCAGCTCGCGCCGGAGTCCAAGAAACCCGACCACCAGCGGGTGGATGTGCTGATCGATCGCCCACTCCCGCCAGTCCTCAAAGTCGGGCTCGAAGTCCAGATGCGTGAACCGGTTGGCCAGAGCCGAGGGCATCCGGAAGACGATGGCCAGGTCTTCAGCGCGGTTTCCGGCAGCGAGGATGCGCCAGCCCTGGGGAAGCTCGTACTCTCCAATGCGGCGATCCAGCGTGAGCTGGTAGAGGCTGGCTTGTACCAGCGGCGGAGCGGCGTTCAGCTCATCAAAGAACAGCACCCCCTTCGAGTCCGGATCGCTTGGCAGAAACGAGGGAGGCGCCCAAAACGCCCGCCCACCTTCCACATAGGGAATTCCGCGCAGGTCGGTCGGATCGAGCAGTGAGGCCCGTACGTCCCGCAGCTCCCAGTGGTGAGACTCCACCACTTGCTGGACCACCGAGCTCTTCCCGACTCCGGGAGGCCCCCAGAGAAAGACCGGCCAGTGGCCCTCCATCAGCTGCTCCAGGACCTGTTTCACTCGTGTTGGCTTCATGAGTCTCCTTTGCGGTGAGTCTGCGAAATCAGTCTCTGCAGACTATCGCCCACGCTCCAACTGCCAGAGGGAGCTGAGGGGAGAGTTGCGTCGGCTCTCCAACCTCCAGCCCCCTCCCCCCTCGCCTGCCTCCTCCTCTCTCAACGGAGTGCCTACTCTTGGGGCTGCCTTCAGCCTCTTTCCGCTGGAGGCCGATCGGTACACAAGGATGGAGAGAAACGATACCGAAAACCTTGAAGGTCGATACCGAACTCGCCAGATTCATCATTAAATTTAAATAAGATCAATAATTTGAATCAAAGTCATGTGGCTGGCGAGAGCACCTATTATGCACATGAACTCGCCTGGAACCTTTGTTAGTCTTGGACCAAACCATGATGGCTAGAAAGCAGCGCATGAAACACATTCTGCTTGTTCATCCTCTGTCGCAAGGAGCCCCTGCGTGGGTGCACGAGTTAACGAGATCCGGACCGGAGGTGTTTATCGCCCAGGACATCACGGCTGCGGTGGATGCCCTCAAGAGGCCTCCTCCCGGAGGGTTCGACCTCCTCCTCATCGACCTCCACTGGAGCGAGCCGGAGACGCGTGCCCTGGCCGGCGCGATCCAACGATACGCCCCGCTCGCTCACCTGCTGGGCTTCTCTCCCCTTCCCCTCGAAGGGGTCCTGCACTGGCCCGGTCGTCTGTCCCAGATTCAAGGCCGCCTGCGCTCGCTGCAGGGGGAGGAGGTCCTGGATCCTGCAGACGCCCACTCGGCTCTGCGTACTCAGGCTGTACGCCTGCTGCACAAGTCCCTGACGGTCTGGAGCCAGGTCACCGGAAGCTCCCGGCTGCAGCTCGCCCAGGAAAGCCGGATCTGGCACGTCTACGACGATGGGACCGGATTGCGCTGCCGACAGCTCGACCGCTACCTCAAGCTGCACTCGCTGCCTCAGAAACCCCGGTGGAACCAGATCCTTGAGACCGCACGCTACGTCATCGCCCGGACCCCGTCGCTTCAGCTTCGCCTCGGCCTGGAAGGCGAGCTGAAACACCTCGAGTTTCTCATGGAGTTCTTGGGTGTAGACAGCTAAGCGAACGTGGAAACAAGACCTCTCGCCATTTCCCTCAAACAAGGATGAAAGATGAACAGATTTCTCGTGGCAGGCCTCATTGGGGGGCTCGTGTTGCTCTCCGGTTGCGCTGACAGCACCAATGGGTCCAAAACCGCCGAGGTTCAGCCCCTGACAACCCCTCCCATCTCCGATGGGACCTACCGGCCAACCTCGCTGCTCTACCAGTTCAAGTACAACGGTCAGCAGTACAACGTGACCTATCAGCCCTCTTCCGGAGGGACCTACCAGACGAGTCTGGCTTGGCAGGGAAACGGGGTGTATCGAAGCACCGAGACCGGAGTATCCACCTATACCTCAGGAAGCAGCAGCCTCACTATAAACTGCAGCAGCCCCCATATCGCGGAACTCACTCTGGGAGATGACAACTGCGAGATGATGGATCGATCGGTCATCATCCAAGCAGGATGTGGAGGGGGAAGCAGTGCAACACCACAGTCCGTCTGTTTTGACTACTCTGGGGCGGGTTTTAGCCAAACCGCGACCTATTCCGACACCTACGCCAACCAGGCCCTTGGATCTGGCTATTCAGATCTCAAGATCGTGACCAGCTGGCAGCCTTGACCTTCTGAAACCCTCACCCTGAGAAAAGAAATGAAATTCACGAAAAGCTGCATCTTTTTTTGTCTGGCAGGCCTGCCCCTCTTGACCAACTGTTCGACCATTGTTGCAGGGAGGAACCAGGAGGTCACTTTTGACTCTGAGCCGAAGGGGGCGAAAGTTGTCATTGCCGGAAAGACCTACGGCGAGACACCGCTGACCGTGAACATTGAGCGTAAAAAAGGGCAGGTCGTCACCTTTGAGAAAGAGGGACACCACTCCCAAACTCGAGGGCTGGAGACTTCGATCAACACCTGGTTTTTGGGAAACATCATCCTGGGCGGGTTTATTGGTTCCACAACGGATGCCATCACCGGCTCGATGCACGAATACAAGCCCAACAGCTACTACATCACCCTGGTTCCCAAGAAGGATGGACCGTCGCAGGTCCTCAACAGCGAGAGGGCGAAGCTGAAGGACTTCATTGTGAGCAACCACAAGGAGCTGGTGAACGACCTGAGCCGAGGTGGGGGGCGCCAGTTTGACGCCTTGGCCATCATGCTGAAGGTCAAGACCAGTGATCAGAGCGCGGTCTTGAAGAAGATGAGCGCGCTCTCGCAGGTCTACGAAGAGCCGCCTCAGTTCGCCGAGGAGGTGGTCCGGCTGTATGGTAACCCGCAATGAACCTCTGGACTGCTCGCCAATGGCTCCACGTGATCCTGGGGCTCGTCCTTTGGAGTGTTGGCTCTGCGTCACTGTTTGCACAAGCCCGAGGGATTTCTGCAGCAGCAGCAGAGGGTCCCCGGTTGGCACTGGTGATCGGCAACAACGACTATCAGGCGGCCGGGGTGCTGAACAATCCGAGAAACGATGCGGTCTTGATCGACAGCACCTTGCAGCAGCTCGGCTTTGAAACCCGGCTGGTGCTGGATGCGGATCGACGGACGATGGAGCGTGCGATTGTGGAGTTTGGGCGCTCGTTGGGGCCAGAGAGTGTGGGCGTCTTCTTCTATGCCGGGCACGGGGTGCAGGTGCGTGGGGAGAACTACTTGATTCCTGTTGACGCGAACCCCATTGCAGAGAACGACCTGGTCTATGAGGCTGTTCCGCTGGGACGCCTGTTCAACCGTCTGGATGATGCCGGAAACGGACTGAACTTCGTGATTCTGGATGCCTGTCGCAACAACCCGTTCAACCGCTCCTTTCGCTCCTCAAGCCGCGGGCTGGCGCAGGTAACAGCTCCCAACGGGACCTTCATTTCCTACGCTACTGCACCAGGCTCCGTCGCTGCAGACGGTGAGGGCGCGAACTCCCTGTTTTCCACGGCTCTGGCGCAGCACCTCCAGACCCCGGGGATCAAGGCCGAGGAGGTCTTCAAGCTGGTGAGGTCGGATGTCCAGTCCGGGTCCAGGGGAAGGCAGACGCCATGGGACTCGTCCTCTCTGACCGGGAACTTCTACTTTGCACAGGCGAGCCCTCCGCCTGAGGCCCCTGCAGAGTCCGCAGGCTCCTCCCAAGCTCCTGCGCAGCGGCGGTTCAATGCCGATGAGGAGGCATGGGACCAGATCAAGACCACCGAAGATCCCGAGGTGCTGCGTGCATTTGTCGAGCGCTTCCCCAAGAGCCCCTTGGCAGAGACAGCCCAGCTCAAGATCCAGGCCCTGGAGAGCCGCTCCTCTCCGGAGCCTCTCCCGGAACCAGGCGTTCAGCCGGAGCCTCCGCCACCTCTTGCCTCGGCAGAGCCATCAACACCGGTCCGCGCCGGCAGCTTCAAGCTTGCCGGAGGATTCTGGGGGAATTCCATCTCGCTCAACGGGGAAGACTCCAGCGGGGTCTATGTCTACAACAATGCCTTCACCGAGTACCTCTACAGCTCGGGAATTGGAGGAGGACTGGTCCGCTACTTCCTCACCCCGGCGGTGAGCCTGGACCTCTCGCTCAGCTCTACGAGCCTCTCTTCAATCGAGTTTCAGGACGTTCAGGATCCCGCACCATCGCAGGACTTCGGGCCTCAGGAGAATCCCACAGGATGGATCTCCTCCTTTTTTGTGAACATTCTCTACAACTGGCATGGAGGTCAAGACTCCTGGATGGCAGAGGACGTGTCTCTCTTCACAGGGGTGGGGCTGGGCTCGATGTCTGCGAACTATCAGCATGAGTACGACACCATCCTCGTCGGAGAGAGTGCCGAGCGCTCCACCATCACCTTGGGAGGGTGGACCTGGGCGTTTGGGGTGGATTACACGTTCTCAAACCGGCTGATTGCGATGTTCTACTTCAACTCCTTGTTCTCTGGAGCTCCGGGCGGCACCCGTACGGAGGACCTGAGGGCCTTTTACAATGTCTCAGGAAGTGGCAGCACCTTGGTGATGGGAGTCGGCTACCTGTTTTGAGAAGGTCCCCATCTGTTTGTCTTGTCTCAGTGAAAGCGCTACCCTTGAGCAGTCACCGCCACTTTGCCTTCCTCCCTTGGGCTCCCATGACTCCTGGAAAGTTGCTGACGCCTTTTTTCATCGGCCTGCTCTTCCTCGCTGGCTCCTGCTCCCAGAGCAGCAGCTCAAACACCAGCAGTGCCGACTCGGGAAGCACATCCTCGAATGTGGTGATTGGCGTCTCCTCTCCTCCCGCAGGCTACGCCTCCTTCTCCACGCTCTCCGGGCTTCAGCGAGGAGATGAGCTGCGCTTGAGGCTGAACCGTGAGGGAACCCGCATTGACGAGTATCCGGTATACCTGGACTCGATCTACAACGGAGGAGAGCGGTTGCTGCTTTTGACGACCGAGGCGGAGCTGGTGGTTGGCGCTGGGGACAGCGGCTCTCCGGTCTTGGATGCGCAAGGGCGTGTGGTGGCCTCGCTCTGCTACGGGTGGGCGGACAACAAGCACTTCTTTGCGGCTCGGGCCATTGAGGACCTGCTGGCCTTGCAGGGGCTCCCTTCTGCACGCAATGCCGGCAGGTTAGCGGGCTTGGGGCTCCAGAAGCTGGGGCTGGTCGGGCCTTCTGTGGAGCTGCGTTCCACCCGGAACTGGCTGCAGGCTCGAGGAGGGGCCTGGAGCTTTCACCTGCTGGACTCCTTTGCCTCACGGGGCGAGAGGCGCTCTTTGAGGGACTCGTCCCTGGTGCTCCAGCCAACGCTTCAGCCGGGGAACACCATTGCGGTTTTGGATCTCGATGGAGACCTGACCTCGCTCGGAGCCTACGGGACCTTGAGCTATCAGTCGGGGTCGGAGTGGTATGCGTTCGGGCACTCCTACACCCTCTCCGGAGGGCAACTCAGCAAACCGGTTGTGCCGGCGGAGATGGTGACCATGATCGACACGTCTCCGGTCGCTCGCAAGCTGCCCAAACGCTCGGCCGGCTCCTTTGGCGCGATGACCGCGGACTATTTTGAAGGCATCCGGATCAACCCGAGTGCGACCGCATCGACCATCGAAGCCATCGCCCGGATCACTCTGGATAACCAGACCGACACCTTCACCCATCAAGTCTCCCTGGATGTGGATGCCTCCTGGCAGCGGGGCCTGCTCGCCTATGCGTTGAGTGTCCCTGCAGACTACCTGTTGGGCGGCATCATCCGCAGGGGCTCCGGGAGCGGAGTCCTCACGTGGACCTACGACAATGCCAGCTCAGACAACACGACCGTGAGCGTCTCCTCCACCGATTTGACGAGCCAACTCTTCAGCAGCCTTGAGAGCGATCTTCAGCCTCTCACCGACAACACCAGCCGCTACTGGAGCCTCAGCCGCCTGGAGCTGGACCTCTCCCTTCAACTGGACTGACGGGGGACCTCCGTTGTCTCGGGTTCGGGGAGCGCAGCCCTTTTCTCCCCTCAGCTCCCTCCCGGACCTTGGAGCTGAAGGGTAAGCTGCTTCTCAGCATCAGGCAGGACCTGACGCAGGATCGATCCGGTGTTTCGCCGGAGGGGCGACACGGCGTTTTCCGGGAAACCTGGTCTCGGTAAGCATCCGCGTCGTACCTGAACTCCGCTGGTCGTCGGCTCGGCGTCGCTCAAGGCACGAAGCGGACGCTTCCTGCGCCAGACTTCTGGAGGGTTCCTCTTCAGTGCTCAGGTCCTGTCCAAACTCATTGAAATGGCCCCTTGGGGCCATGCGGCAACCGGGTTAGGATCGATCCGGCGTTTCGCCGGAGGGGTGACATCACTCTCCTCAGGGGCTCACCCTCCTGAGAAGGTGAGCTTCGTCCACCCGAATCCCTCGCAAGCTCGCTCCTTTCGGGCAGCCGACGCTCCCCTTCTGGCGTCGTGCTTGCTGGAGTGCGTGTTTCAGTAACCCGGTTGCCGCCTCACCTCTTGGTCAGCAGCATGGAACCACTGGATTTGAACCTCACCTGGCTTGAAAAAGCCCTGCAGCCCGTCGATCCGGAGCATCCGGAAACCTGGGCTCAAGGGCACGCGGTCCTCCAGCGTGTCCTGGGGCAGTTCCGCAGCAAGCTCCACCGCCGGGTTCCTCAAGGGGCCTCTCATGAGCTGTTGGCAGATGATCTGAGAGAGGTCATCTTGAATGCCGAAGACCTGACAGGGTGGCGAGTCTTTCTCGAGTGGGAGCTGCATCGAGCACACCCCACGCTGGGTGAGGCACAGCCCGGAGCAATTGAGCAGCTCCCCGCTCCTCGTGAAGCCTGGGCCTTGTTCCGAGAGCTGGCGCTTTATCCTCAAGCTCCCGAGTGGGAGGTGATGTGCCGAGCCCGGCTGAACTTCACACAGCTCCCGCTCAAGCTTCTGCTCAGCGTCCTCCCTCCCAGAAGCCGGACCTTGCGTCAACTTCTGCTCCCCTTGAGGAAGCTGAGTCATGACCCGGAACCCTTCCTCAAGGGACTGGTGACCCTGGTTCGAGGTGGGCTGGTGCGTGGCCGCATCTCTGCCCCTTTGCTTCGGCAGCTGGAGGAGCCGCTCCATTCTCTGGTGCTTCGAGGCAAGTATCGCAAGCATCTGCTTGACCCTCCACTGCTGGAGCGCCTTGAAAGCAACCCGCACAGCTTCCCCCGGACTCCGGAGTGGACCTTTTTGGAAAAGCACCGCACCCAGGCGCTGCAGGATCTTCAGCAAGGGCAGGTCAATGGCAAATCCTGGGACCAGTGGCTGCGCCATGAAGCAGACTTCGAGAAGCACCTGGGCGAGGTTGGCAGGCAGCTCAAGAGCCTTGAGCCATATCGGAGCCTGGTCATGACCCCCGAAAACCGTTACCGACTGGAGAGGTGGAAGAAGAGCCCTGTTGTCTGGAGTCTCCTGGTCCTGGGGGCTCGCGGTGCAGAGCGGCTGGAGTGGGTCGAGCGCTTTCCCGGAGATCCTCGCAAAGACCGCCTGCTCCCCGTGGTCGTGTCACTCCTTCAGTCCCAGCTGCTTTCTCCCAGCACAGGAGGGGTGGAGGCGCAGAACAGGTCGATCTCTGCCAAGGCTCTGCGGAAGGTGCACTCCTGGCTGCAGGTGCTCATGCGTGCTGGGCTGCTGGAGCAGGTGCTGACCTCAAAGGTGTTGAGCCAGGCCTCTGACTCTCCTGAGCAACATGCGGCCTTGCTGCGATGCTGGAACCTGTACGGACACAAACACCCACGGCTGCCCCAGATTCTCCCCTTCGAGGGGTTGAGCTGGATGCTGCGCGGAGGCTCAAGAGACCTCGCCTTCTTCCCCCGGAGCATCCCGTCAAACGCGGCGACGCATCCGGCAAAAGAGTGGCTGGAGCCCTGGAGGCTCAAGCGCTTCCTGAGAGGAGGACCGGAGCACCTGGTGTTCCTCGGGAGGGTCCTGGTGGAGCTGCGGCGTGAGCTGGGCAAGCGCTCTCGGGAGTGGCAGCAGCAGCTTGGAGACCTTCCTCAGGAGCTGAAACTTGCCTGGAAGCGCGAACTCTGCAGCAAGCACTGGACTCCTTCGGAGTGGAAGCTGCTGCTGGAGCAAGAGAGGTTTTGGACAGACCGTCACGTGTTGGAGGATCTCAAAGGGTTCCCGTTCAAGCACTGGAGGGCCCGGCGGCTGCCGATCCCTCAGCCGATGCTCGATCTGGCTGCCGCAAATCCGGATTTTCTGGCGTGGGCCTTTCAGCAGCATCCTTGGGGGTTTCAGGAACTCTACCGAAGAGGCACCCCCTGGTGGAACCTGGTCCCCCAGGTCGCCGCGAGGGCTCGGCTCTCTCGAGAGCTGGAGGCCATGGTGGACCCGAAGCAGATCCCCCAGGCGCTGGACGCGCTCAAGGAGCACTATGGCCCCAACCAGTTGGCTGCGCTGGAGCTGGCGTTTCACTTCGGGCTGTCCTACGCACCGTTCCTGCTCGCGCTCTCGGTAGAGCTGAAGCTGGGACAAGAGCGCGAGCTGCGAGGTGACGAGTGCAACCGTTGGTATCGGACCTACCCGCTTCCCAAAAGGTCCGGAGGGACCCGGACCATTACGGCACCCCAGGAGACGCTGAAGCGGCTCCAGCGAGCGGTGCTGGACCGAGAGCTGAACTCATGGGAGCTGCACGAGGCCGCAACCGGGTTTCGTCAGGGGGTGGGGATTGTGGAGAATGCCCGCAGGCACTGCGGTCGTCCCCTGGTGGTCAATGTCGACATCAAGGGCTTCTTCCCCAACACTCGCTTTCCTCAGGTGCTTGAGCTGTTGCATCGACGCCTCCATGGCCGGTTCAGCCCTCGGGCCGTCCGGCTGCTGGCCGTGGTCCTCAGCTACGAGCAGGCGCTGCCCACCGGAGCCCCTACCAGCCCGGCGCTGGCCAATCAGATCCTCAAGTCCACAGATGCCGCACTGGCCACGGTTGCTGCTCGAAAAGGGGTCACGTATACCCGCTATGCAGATGACCTGACCTTTTCCTCAAACGGGCGAGGAGCATTGGAGATCTTGCCGTTTGTTCATGAGCGGCTCACCGAGTTGGGCTATGAACTGGACCCGAAGAAGACCAATGTCTTCCGCAAGGGACGTCGTCAGTGCGTCACGGGTCTGGTGGTGAACGAGCGGCCGAACTGGGCCAAGCCGCTGCGTCGAAAGCTCCGGGCAGCAGTGCACCGCCGCACTCAGGGCAAGACGCCCTTGTGGCACGGACGCCCCATTCAAGACCATCAGCTTTGGGGACTGATCGACTTTCTTGCCCAGACTCAGCCCCAAGAGGCGGCCTCGTTGAAGGCTCAGCTGCAGACCACCGGAGCGAGGAGATGAAGGCGATCATCCCTCGAAGCTCAGAGGACATGCGTGAGGTCCCGGACGCCTCTGCCCAGTTGGTGCTGACCAGCCCACCGTACTGGGGACCCGAATCTGAAGCGGCCCTGCACGCACCCCGCAAGGCACAGCTTGCCGAGGCCGAAGTCCAGGCACAACTGCGCGAGTTCACCCGCTCGCTTGCGCCTGTCGTTGAAGAGGTCTGCAGAGTGCTCTCGCCTCATGGGAGTGTGGTCTGGCAGGTCAAGGATTTGCGCTTTGGAGGAGCGTTGATCCCGCTGAGTGATTGGCATAGCGCCTTGCTCCAGGCTGCAGGCCTGTCGCTGCTCGGACGGGTGGGCTGGCTTGCCGCTCGAGTCCGGCCAGAGGTTCTCCCTGGCTTCAGTCGAGCCGCTGAGCGATCAAAGTGGCATCCCCTGGATCCGGAGTACTTTCTGATCTTCACCAAGGGCCAGGGCCTGTCGCCCTCGACGCTTCCGGGCGCATGGGAACAGGAGCTTTGGGAGGAGGCTCCGCGTCAGGAGTGGGTTCTGCCGTTTTGGAGGCTTCCTCGAGGGTTCAAGCGCAACAACCACCCGCACGCGAGCCCGGCAGCGCCGATTCGCCGATTTCTCAAGCTCCTCTCCGATCCCGGAGACCTCGTCGTCGATCCCTTTGCCGGGGGAGGCAATATCCTCCGGGAAGCCCGGATGCTGGGACGCCGTGTCATCGGCTATGAGATTCAGCCGCACTGGGCCGAAGTGGCCCAAAATTCCTTGAACCCCTTGCCGTGATTGGACCATGTCGAACGCGTTGATCACCCGCGGGACCTTGCCTTTGTACCTGTTTGCCTGCCTCAAGCACCCTGTGGAGCGCACTCGTCAGGAGCTGCGCAGACGGCTGCTGGAGTGGGTGGAGGCCTGTGAACCCCAATACACAGAGGCTCAGATCGACACGGTCCTCCAGAACGTCTCCGGGACAGCGCTGGAGCCTTTTCGGCTTGACGGGCCAAACCGGTTCCTTGCCAACGTCCTCTGCCGGCTGGCCTTCTCTCGCACCCACCGCCGCTTCCGGGTGTTGATCAACAGCACGTTCAATCCCCAGGCACAGGGGGGACTTGTTCTCACAAACAACCTGAAGTATTTTTTCGTGGAAAGGCTGGCTTGTGCTCCGCGTACCAAGAACCCACAGAACGCCTGGTCGTTCAATCCTGCGCGCTGTCCTGAGGTCGGTGAGGCGCCGAGGACGTTGAGCGCGACGGGTTGCATTGGAGAGCAGGGCTATGTGGCCTGGCTGACGGTACCAGGTTGGCTGCAAAACGCCTGGAGCTCCGTTCAGTTTGGTCTCCGCGAGTCCCGTGCCCATGAGCTGGGGCTGGGCTCAAGAGTGGTTGGAGGCCAAAGCCTGGTGGATGAGGGGGTGGAGATCTGGACCCACCAGCACAGGCTCCACCTTGCGTTGCGTCGTCCGGAGCAGATGATCCGCCTGGGTCCCAGACTCTTGAGCCCTGAAGGCCTCTCGCTTGTTCTGCGCGCAGAAATACCCCAACGCTCTGCCTGGAAGCCCGAGCTTCCCTGGTTGACGCTGCGCTGGAGGGTGGAGGGAGAAGCGGAGACTCCGCTGGAGTGCACCCCCCATCTGCCCTACACCGACTTGAACCAGTGGTGCTCTACCGGAGAGGTGAATGCCCCGGAGGTGCCTGAGCCTCTCAAGCTTGAACTCAAGGACTGCATCGCACTCCCCTAAGCCTGCGAGGCCGTCTCACTACGATTCCCCAACGGAGCTGCCATGTCCCCTGAACCCCGCCTCCTTCCTCAGATTCTGGCCTCTGTCCAAAAGTTCCTCCCGGTCCACTCGGAAGAAGTTCAAGTTGCTGAAGAGGTCTTGGCCCAAAAGATCCAAGAGGCGGTTGTCCTGGACCTCCAGATCTCGGAGGATCGAGTCCAGGGAGCCCTTGAGCTGCTGGAGCACATGTGGCGAGCCCTGGGATTGCTGGACGTGCTCTCCTTGAAAGGCGGCTGCTGGAAGTTCACCAGCTTCCCGGCCTCGTTGATGGCCCGCTCGCTTTTGGAGAGCTTGAGTCAGGAGCGACCTGAGTTGCTTGAGCCGGGGTTCTGGCTGCCCGGACAGCGAGAAGATGTCCAGCGTCGCTGGCTCTCGAATGCCGAGACGCAACGCCTGGCGATGTTACAAGAGCACGCCCGGCCGATTCGTCAGGTCCATGTGGCCTGGGGCCTGATCCGCCTGCAGGGGAAACTCCTGGTCAACCACCGTGAGGACGAGTCTCGAGAAGAGCGGCCCAACTACGTCATCATCGGTGGGAAGCTGAACCTGTATGACCTTGAAGATGGGAGCTCTCAGCTGTCCCGTGAAGCCCTGGTCCGGCTCCAGCAGGCTCCTCCAGGCGAGCAGGTCCAGCAGGCGCTGCTGCGGACTCTGGAGCGAGAGTTGCGCGAGGAGCTCGGGTTGCTGCCCCAGCACTACGAAGCACGGCACTTTCACTCGCTCCAAAAACCCTACCAGGAAATCGAAGGCGCCCGGGCCAACCACGCCTTGACCCGCTACGACATTTCCTGCTTTCAGATCCGGCTCCATGCCTCTGGGTTCAAGCAGCTCTGTCGCAAGATCCGGGACTCCCCGCAAAGTCAACTGCTCTGGATGACCCCCGAAGAGATGGCTCTCGGGAGTCAGGCAGACCGCAGAGTGTATGTTGAGGCGTGGCTTCGAGATGCGGGCTCTCGGGGGAATTTCCAAAAGCAGTTGGAACGGGTGGAAGAGTCCTTCACGGCTCCTCCTCGATACTCCAAGTGTGTAGACATCCCGGTGGCTCCGGATACCGCTTTTCTGGTGGGAGAGACGGGCAAGGAGAGCAAGGTCCATGTGGACCTGGATGAGCGGGCCCGGCTGATCTTGATGGGGATGGCCTGGCACGCTGTGAACGCCAGCCTTCAAGAGCCGCCTCCTGCCAAGCTGACCTTGCACCCACTGGGCTGGATCGAGTTTCGAGATGCCGGCCTGCTGGAAGAGGTCCGGAAGCTTCAGGAACTTCTGGATCGGCAGGAGCTTACTCTCCTGCAAGGTGACGATCCTGGCTGGTTTCGAGTTTCGGTGGCTCCAGAGAACCTCTACCTGTCTGAAGAGTTCTTCCAGGTCAAGACCGTCTTTGCCGAGGAGAAGCGCTACGAGGTCCACCTCTCCCCTTTTGAAACCCAAACTCCGATTGGACGCATCCCCAGCGATCCCTTCATCCTCAAGGTCCCGGAGAAGATCTACCAGTTGGCGCGAGACATTCTGGAAGGGAGATCCACTTCGGTCGAAGTCAGTGATCCAAAGCGCAGCTTCCGCGCCGATGTCAACACTCCGGCCCGAAAATTTGGCCTCCGGATCGTCTTTCGCTCCAGAAAGAGTGAGGCCGAGTTCTACACCGATTGCAACTCAGCAGAGTGAAAGGAGGATTCATGAGGTTTGACACCCAGCACAAACACCTGGAGGTCCCCTGCAAAGAGGGGCCGCTTCCTCGAAAAGTTCTGCTCAAGCCGGTTCTTGGAGACCTGATCCGTACCGAGGCCGATGCGCTGGTGAACTCGGCCAACACGGCCATGCATCTCGGTGGGAGCGCCTCGGTCGCTGGGGCCATTGATCGGGCGACCTGTGGACGCTTGCAGGCGGAGCTGTTGGATGAGCAGACCTACCCCAAGCCCGCTCCAATTGGGGCGATCTACGTGACCGCAGGGGACGTGCTTCCGGTCAGGCACGTACTGCACCTGGCCACTCACGGGACCCATGAAGAGATGCAGGAGTGGATGCAGGAGAACCTCAAGAGCGAGCTGCTCATCCGTGAGGATCGCTGGGAGCAGATGCAGTCTGCCGTTTTGCAGATCATTGGTGATGCTGTGGGAGACCTGGTTGATGCTGCCGAGGAGCTCGAGTGCCAAACCCTCTCGCTCCCCTTGTTGGGAACAGGTTCCCTGGGCATCTTTCGGCCGCTTGCTGCAGAGGTTTTGGTGGGAGGGCTGATCCAAAGGATCGAAAGGGGCGTGGACTCACTACACACCATTTTTCTGGTTTCTCCAGAGCCCGAGACCTTCCACTACCTGGTCCAGGTCCTCTCCTCTCAGGCCAAGAGGCTGCTTGAACCCGAGGAGCTTGA
>JAYPUA010000055.1:0-2087 GCA_038133845.1 Deltaproteobacteria bacterium | reverse complement strand
TCGTTTCTCTTTGCCACCTTCCAAGCCAACAGCTCCCGAGGCGTTGACCGAGATCTCCAGGCTGCGCCAGCAGCTAAAGCAAGCCGAAGCAGAGCGTGACACCCTGAAAACCAGAAATGAGACGCTGCTGAGTGAGGTGGCGGAGTTGCAGGAGAAGCTCAAGGTGTTGGGGCGTCCTCTTCAAGAAGGCTGGACCTCAAATCATTTCCCGGCACCGCTGGCGTATGCATACGATCTCGCCCTCGCCGGAAACGATCCCATCGCCCGCATGCAGGCCCTGATTGCTGCAGTGGGGGTCCTGGTCCGCACCCTTGGAACCTGGGTCTGTGCGGAGTATCAGCAAGCCGGCTGTCCCTCCAGCCGGTTGAACCGGGTGCTCTACGACCGATTCCGCAACAGCCCTTTGACCTATGGAGACTTTCGCTGGATGCAGTATTCGATTGCAGAGCAGATGCAGCAGCATGGGGTTCAAGGGAGAGTGCTGCGTGAACTGCCTGCAGTCTGGATGGATCAAGGCGAGCCCTCAATGATGCACTCGCTCAAGCGCATCATCCGCATTCGCAACGATATGGCTCATCTGGAAGTCCTGACCGATGCCGACCTCGCTCAGCAGAAGCTTGAAGAGGCCTTCCCGATCTGGGAAGACCTGCTGGACCGCCTCATCGCTTTCCAGAATTACGAGCTGCTCTTTTTGGAAGGGATTCAAAACTTTGCCGGAGAAGATCGCTTCATCTACAACGTACGCTTTCTCCAGGGACGCTCTCTGGTTCCTCCAGGAGGGCAGCTTGAGCTCAAGGGCCAGCTCGCCCTGCACCAGGTCTACCTTCGTCACCAAAAGCACCCTGAACAACTGCTCTCCTTGTACCCTTTCTTCCGGTTTGAGCTCTGTGGAGTCACCAATACTCGAGAACTCTACTGCATGGACCACTCCGGAGGACAGCAACAGCGCTTTGCCGCCCTCCGGTTTCCAGAGCGCAAGTACTTTGACTCCGAGCGGATCTTTTAGGACCACCGGCCCTTGCGGATCGTTCGTCCCTTGGGGAACACGCTCAGGTGCAAGGGCTCTTTCCCCCAGATCAATGCCGCCCCAATGATCGACTCTGACTCGAGCCGCACCTCCTCTCCCACTCCAGTCCCTGGAAAGACCGAGTGTTGCGAGAGCGCAATCTGCCCCAATAAGGAGTCCGGAGTCTTCAGCAGGTTGTCCTCTTCCTCCTCGACAGATCCCAAGTGGTCCAGCAGGTAGCTGTCGAGCAACCGATTTCCCACCTCCTCAAAGGCCTGCGCAGAGGAGAGCCACTCCAGGCCGAGGACCTGCCCTTGCCGCTCAACCACAAAGCCTTGTTGCCCTGATTGCACCAGGTAGCTGGCTCTCGCGCTCTTCAACTCCTCCTTGCGTGCCTCAAAGACGTCTGCCATGGCGCCTGTCTTCGAACTGTAGGACATCCGCATCTGCAGCCTCGAGATGTCTGACCAGACCTCCTGTTGGTCCGAATGAAACCCCTGGCCGGACTTCAAGGCCTCACTGACTCGCTCCATCTTGTTCCGTCGCCCCTTGCGGAACATCACGTTTCCGGAGGACTCAAACTTTTCCGAACGCCAGGACCAGCGCCCCTGCTCCGTACAGCTGACCGGAATCAGAACCTGAGACTCTGGACCAATCAGCACCGTGGTGTTCAGTACTCGATTTTGCTTGGCTCCTTTCAACTCTGTTCCATCTACTCCCAAAACATACTCCTGGGAGCGGTTGAGCAGGAACAACTCCGGAACAGAGCCACTTTTGCTGACCTCATGGACTTCGGTCAGTTCTTTCTTGAGAGCCTGCTCCAAAAGCAGATAGCGAAACTCTGGCTCCGAATCCCCCATCAGCGGAAAAACCTGCAGAGGCCCCACAGCGGTGGAAGCCCCAAGTTGAATGTGGTCAAGCCATTGTTGAATTGCGATTACCATACGATCTCCTGCGGTTTGGGTTTATCGACAACACAGGGATCATTGTGATGAGACGTTCCAGGTTGTGGGAGGGGGCTGAGGGGAGAAACTCTGCAGAAACCTCATTTAGCGTGAGTTTGGGATCAGCCCTGGACGCA
>JAYPUA010000054.1:0-19605 GCA_038133845.1 Deltaproteobacteria bacterium | reverse complement strand
GTAAGCAGCGAATCCACTAAGATATCGACCCTAAACAACCTTGTCAATGGAAAAAAAAAATTTCTTACACATGCGGTCTTTGCTGCCACCTCTTTCAGCAAAACAAGAGTCACCCTGCCAGCACTTCGGTGACCCCTTCTTTCGCAGGAGCCCAGCCCACCTCGACCAAACGGCGGGAATCGAGTTGTGTCACAGAGTCACAATCTGCGTGGTGGATGCGCACCTCATGGCCTTGGGCAAGATACCCGATGATCGCATCACCGGGCTTTGGCGTGCAGCACTTGGCGAAGCGAGTTCGGACCTGCATCAGCCCTCCAACGACAACGCGGCACTTCTCTCCGGGCAGCACCCGCAGAGCTTTTGAGGGTTCTCCTCTGGTTTCCTCTCCGGCCTCCGTAAACCAAGCTACGAGGTCGGAGGCACGGAAGCTTCCCTCCCCCACTTGAATGAGGAGATGCTCCAGGCTCTGGTTTCTCTGTTCTTGGCAGGCCTGCTCCAACCGGCCCTCCTTGAGGAGGCGGTTCCAGTTCAACCCAGCCTGCCTGAACAACTTCTCTATCTGCTCCACACCTTGTGTTCTGAATTGCTGGCGCTGCTGCTGGCGCAAGGCGTAGCGAATCTTCTCCTTGGCCCTTCGAGTCATCACGAAGTCAAGCCACTCCTTTCCGGGGGTCTGCCGCGCCGAAGTGAGCACCTCAACAGAGCATCCGGAGTGCAACGGGGTGTCCAGTTTGGCAATGGCCCCATCAATTTTCACTCCAATGGTTCCATCTCCAATTTTGCTGTGAAGCGCGTAGGCAAAATCCAGGGCCGTGGCTCCCCTCGGAAGCTCAATCACGTCGCGTGTAGGCGTCAGGGCGAAGACCCGATCCTCAAACCAGTCGAGCTGAAATTCCTCTAGCTTCTCTTCCACTCCGGCATCGAGGTCGTCGCCATGCGCTTCATTAACCCCACGACGTTGGTCCTTGTAGCGCCAGTGAGCAGCGACTCCGTACTCAGCGACGGCATGCATGGAGTGCGTTCGGATCTGCACCTCGATCAGGTCCCCAGGCTCCAATTCCAAGGTCGTATGCAATGAGCGGTATCCGTTGGCTTTGGGCTTGGCGATGTAGTCCTTGAATCGCTTCTCCTTGGGTGCCCAGCGGTTGTGGATGTAACCCAGCGCGGCATAGCAGTCTCGGACCCTGGGGAGCAGTACCCGGAAGGCAATGAGGTCCTGGATGCGGTCAAAGTCATTTCCCACCTTGGAGAGCTTTTCATGAATTGAGAAGAACCGTTTGTAGCGTCCATGCACCTCCGGACGCATCTGGTGCTGCTCCAGCAAGGCCCGAATTTCTTCGGCCACCTGCTCTACCTGCTTTGCACGCTGCCCACGCTTCTTGCCCACGAGCTTTTTCAGGCTTTGGTAGACTTCGGGGTTGAGCATCCGGAAGGACAAATCTTCCAACTCGGCCTTAATCCAGAAAATCCCCAAACGAGCCGCCAAAGGCGCATAGATGAACAGCGCTCTCTGCGCAGCCTGCTGAGACGCTTCGGACTGCTGGTCTCGCCATGTCTCCAGCTCTTCCAGACGAATCGCCAGCAAGGCCGTCAGCAGCTCTGTATCACGGGCTTGGGAGATCAGCATGCGCATCGCCCGAGACCCACTCTCCCGGCTTCCGGCATTCAGAACCTGTCCCACCAGACTTCGAAGCTGCTGCACGATCTGCTCTGTGCTGTTGCTCGGAACGGATTCTCCTCGAAGCAGCGCCAAAGTCGCTTCTCGGTAGTCAGTCATCATTCCCAAGAACTCCAGCTTGCCTGCCAGGCGCTCCAGGTTGAGACGATCCCTCAAGGCAGAGACCTCGCTTTCTCCCAGGGAGTGAAGTTCTGAAACCGTTGAGTTTTTGAGCGTAACTGCCGACATGGCTGAGTACTTAAGGATGCTCTGATGAGAAGAATCGTTCGGTGATTCTTCCTAAAGGAATATACTCACTTTATTCAAAATTCGAGTGAACTACAACCCGATTCGGATCACTCGGAATGGCGGGAGTCTTTTTGAGAGGGGAGTATCAAAAAACTTTTGAATCGCAACTTAAAGTGCTGAACAACCGAAGAAAACCAAAAAGGTTCTGATTGTTTTCTAACGGAAGGTCAACGCTTGTTCAACACAGCACCGATAACCTTTCCGCTTTCACTTAAAGCCCAACAACAGGATCCTCATGAAAAAGAAAACGATTTTAGGTGCGAGCGCTGCGCTGCTTTTGCTTTCGGCCTGTCAGGCAGGAAGATCCACCGCTCCCCAAACGGCTTCGGCAGACAGTTGGTGCCAGGAAAACCCGATGTCTGCCGTCTGTCCGGAAGGCAAGGCGGCAATCGAAAGGAAATCGCAGTGGTGCCAGCAGTACCCGCAATCTGCGGTGTGCTCCTGAGTCAGGCCGAGGTCAGCCCCAGTTCTCGGTCACGCTGCGCGGCCTCGGGCGCGCGCTCGGCAGGGTCGCCATATCCTCCGCCTCCGGGCGTCTCCAGCCGAATGCGCTGGCCTCTCTGGAGGTGAATTCCCACCATCTTCGAGGCCATTGGCGGTTCGTGAAAGCCATCCGTCTGCTCATAGAAAAAGCGGTTGGTCGCCGCGGCCTGCCCGCCGGCAACGCCCGGGGGTGCATAACGTCCTCGCTCCCCGAAGAGGAACACATCCGCCTGCTCCTCGAGAAGCTCCAATTCATAAATGGCACCCAGGCCACCTCGGTGCTTCCCGGCTCCTCCGGAATCCGGACGCAAAGCCCATTGAGTGAAGCGTACCGGATAGGCCGCCTCCAGGATTTCCAGAGGTGGGATCGTTGCGGTTGAGATCGGGGCGTTTCCGTGGTTCAACCCATCTCCTTCCGGATGTCCACCGTGCCCTCCTCCAAAGAAGGAAAACATCACCCAGCGGCGTCCGTCTCGACGATATCCAGCCAGAGAGAGCGCATTGATTGTCCCGTAGGCACACCCGTTGGAGCGCTCCGGAGCGATCTGAGCCATCGCCTGAAAGACGACATCGAGCACGCGCAGGATGGTCTCGGTGTATCCCCCAACCGGCTTGGGAGCCCGCGCATCCAGCAAACTGCCCTCCGGGATGATGAACCGGATGGGCTCCAGAACGCCGGAGTTTGCCGGGACCTCCCGGAACAGGTGCTTGAGCGCCACATAACACGCCGCAATTGTGGTCGAGCGCGAAATGTTGACCGGCCCCGCACAGGCTGGAGACGTCCGGGAGAAGTCCAGAGTCATCGAATCCCTGGAAATGCTCAGGTCCAGCCCGATCCTCAAAGGCTCGTCTCGGATGCCGTCGTTGTCCAGAAAGTCTTCACAGGAGATTGAAGCATCCGGAAGTTCACTCAGGTTTGAGCGCATCAACTGCTCCGCCCGGGACTTCAACTCCCGGAAGGCTTCTCGAACCGTTTCCGGACCGTACTCTTGCAAGAGGGCCTCCAGGCGTTTTTCTCCAAGGTCCAGAGCGTTGAGCTGTCCGTTGAGGTCGCCGTAAAGGCTCCCGGGCTGGCGAGAGTTGCACTGCAGGATGTCAATGATGTCCGGGTTCAGCGCCCCCTGATGAATCAGTCGCACCGGGGGAATGTGCATCCCCTCCTGGAAGCTCTCCGTGGCTACCGGATTGTAATTTCCGGGGACGTTGCCGCCCACATCATGCCAGTGTCCCACGGAGGCGAGGTAGCAGAACAGGGCTCCTTCGTGAAAGAACGGCCGGACCAACTTGAAGTCGGACAGGTGAGTTCCCCCCTCGTAAGGGTCATTGAAGATCCAGGTGTCTCCAGCTTTCACCCCACCGCGCTGCGTCGTCTTGTCGATGACGGCCTTCACCGCAAAAGCCATCGCTCCCACGAAGACGGGGAGCCCGGACTTTCCCTGAATCAGGGTCTCGCCGGTCTGTGCATCGTAGAGGCCGTGCGAAGCATCGTGCGCCTCAGCGATGACGGGATTGAAGGCGCTGCGGAACAACGTCGCGTCCATCTCATCCGCAATCTGCTCAAGCCGACCTTTCAGCACGGCCAGGGTAACCGGATCCATCATTCGTATTCTCTTCCTTTGCTGAGCAGATTCTCCGTCCCCAGCAGTTCGTTGAGTTGCTGAAAGTCCAGCATTTCGTCCCGGAACGGTTCAGTCGTTCCAAAGCGCCGCAAAGAGTCAAAGTAGCGCTGACCCAGATGAGTCAGCGCCCGCACAAAGCCTCCGGGAAAGATGACCAGCGAGTAGCCCAACTCCTGAAGCTCCACTCCGGAGAGCAAGGGGGTTTTGCCGCCCTCCACCATGTTGGCCATGGTCGGTAGTCGCTTGCCGAAGCGCTCATTGACCAGCCGCATCTGCCCGGTGGTGTTCAAGGCTTCCACGAACAGAACGTCCGCTCCAGCCTCCACATAGGCTTCAGCACGGTCCAGAGCGGCCTCCAGCCCTTCCACGGCAACGGCATCGGTCCGGGCAATGATCAGGGTTTGCGCTGAGGTTCGGGCATCCAGAGCCGCCCGGAGCTTGCCGACCATCTCCTGCTGAGGCACCACGCTCTTGTCCCGGAGGTGGCCACAGCGCTTTGGGAAGGTCTGATCTTCGAGTTGAATTGCCGAGGCTCCGGAACGCTCAAGCAGGCGCACTGTACGCTGGGTGTTCAAGGCGTTTCCAAAGCCCGTATCCGCATCCACAATCAGTGGCAGTTCACTGCGTTCTCGAATCAGCCCCACGGTCTCTGCAACCTCGCTCAGCGTCACCAGCCCAATGTCCGGGAGCCCGTGCCGAGTATACGCCAAGCTGGCTCCGGAGAGGTAGGCAGCACGGAAGCCCGCGTTCTGAACCAGCACGGCCCCCAGAGAGTCGTAGATTCCGGGAGCGATCAGGGTCTCTGTCTCTTGCAGGAAGCTCCTCAAGCTCATCGCTTGCGCTCCCTCAGCTTGCGCTCCAGATGCGGCACCAGCCCGCCGTTCTCAAGCATCTCCATCAAAAACTCCGGAACCGCAGCGCAGCGCAGGCGCTCTCCCGTTTTTTGATTGAAGATCTCTCCTTTCCGAGCATCGACCGCCAAGGTGTCTCCTTCGTGAAGTTGGTGGGCCTGCGGGCACTCCAGCACAAGCAGTCCGAGATTGAAGGCGTTCCGCTGGAAGATTCCGGCAAACGAGGGTGCAATGACCGCTGCCACCTTCAGGTGAACCAAAGCCTGCGCCGCCTGCTCCCGAGAAGACCCCATCCCAAAATTCTTGCCTGCGACCACAAAGTCTCCCGGACCGACCTGAGACGCAAACTCCGGACGCAGGCTCTCCAGACAGTGCCGAGAGAGTTCCTCCAGCGAACTCTTCATGAAGGCTCCCGGAGCAAGTTGATCGGTGTCCACATTTTCTCCAAACACCCAGGCCTTTCCGGAACTCATGCGACATCCTTCAGAAACTCACGGGGATCGGCAATCCGTCCAGCCAGCGCCGTTGCTGCCAGGGTCAGCGGCGAGGCGAGGTAGACCTGTGCGCTGGGATCACCCATGCGCCCCTTGAAGTTTCGCGCCGTGGACGACAGGCAGACCTGCCCGGGCCCCAACCTCTGGGGTCCATAGCCTGCGCAGAGGCCACAGGCACTGGGAAGCAGCTTTGCTCCAGCCTCCTCCAAGAGAGACAACGTGCCCTCCTGCTTCGCCTGCTCTCGGTCCTTCACGGAGGCCGGGGCAACCCAGAATTCCAAACCTGTGCGGATTTTCCGGTTTTGCAGGAGCCGTGCGGCTGCTCGGAGGTCTTCCAGCTTCGCTCCCGTGCACGCGCCCAGGTAGAGGACGTCCGGGACCACGGACGCAAACTTCTCCACGGCAGCCGAGTTGGCAGGACTGTGCGGCGCAGCCACCTGCGGGGTCAGCTGCGAGGCATCAAACACATGATGCTCAGCCACAGCGGCATCCGGATCGCTTTGCCACTTCGACCAGTCTCCCGGATCCGCCCCGCGTTCCCGGAGCCAGGCGGCCGTCTGTTCGTCCGGAGCCACCAGCCCGGCCTGACCTCCCAACTCTGCGGTCATGTTGCTCAAGGTCATGCGCTCCTGCATGGAGAACGCCCCAATCGCCTCTCCGGCGTACTCCACAGCCTGATAGCGCCCACCATCCATCCCTAGCTTTCCGCAGAGGAAGAGCATCACGTCCTTGGCGACAACTCCAGGAGCAAACGCTCCGCGCCACTCCAGGCGAATGGTCTCAGGCACACGGATCCAGATTTCTCCGGTAGCCAGCACTCCGGCCATCTCGGTTGCTCCCACTCCAAACATGTAGCAGCCAAAGGCACCTCCGGTGGGAGAGTGGCTGTCTCCGCCAACCACCAGGGTTCCTGGCTGAAGGTGTCCTTGCTCGGGAAGCACCACGTGACAGATGCCCTGCTGATCGTGGAAGCGCGAGATTCCCTGAGCACGTACCCACTCCCGGGTGAGAGCGAGGATCTGCTCCGAGTCGGCATCAAACGTCGGCACGTAGTGGTCCGTGATGACCACCACCCGCTCAGGGTCCCAAACGGGAACTCCCAACCGGCGAAGGATCGGGCCTACCCTGCGAGGCCCTCCAGAGTCATGAATCATTGCCAGGTCCACCTGGCACGTCACAATCTCTCCGGGATGCACCGAAGCTTTCCGGGCGGCACGGGAAAGGATTTTTTCTGCAAGCGTCTGAGGCATGGAATGAATTTGCATGCGGGTCCATCATCGTTCAAAATTCTGTCACAGCCCTCGCGCCTCTGACAAGCGCCATTTTGCACCGGAATACAGGCTCCTCATGAAACGACAACCCCCCGGGTACCTGAAACACCTGACCGACTTCCTGGCCTCCGTCTCTGCAGAAGAGATCGCGCCTCAGGCCTGGGGTCGTGCACGCTGGGTCCTGGCTGACAGCATCGCCGCAATTGCCGGCGGCTCCGCCGAACCGGAGGTGCAGGACCTGACACATCGGTTTCTCCCAAAGGCCGGCGGGCCAGCGACGCTGATTGGCACCACGCGACAGGGAAACGTCCGGGACGCCGCCTTTGTCAACGGCACGGCTGGAACCTTCCTGGAGTTGGACGAGGGAAATCAGTTCTGCCGCGGACATCCTGGAATTCACGTCGTCCCTGCCGTTCTCGCTTATGCGGAGGAGCAGGGGTGTTCCGGGAAGGACGTCCTCCGGGCCTTGATCCTGGGATATGAGGTGGGGGCTCGGATCGGTATCGCCTGCAAGCTCCGGATGTCCATGCATCCGCACGGCACCTGGGGAACCGTCGCAGCAGCCGTGGGGGTTGGGAGCCTTGCCGGGTTCCGCGCAGACGATCTGGCGGAGTTGATCAACATCAGCTCCTCCCTCGGCCTGGCGACCAGCCGCAAGACCATGCTGGAGGGAGGGACGGTCCGCAACAGCTTTGCCGGAGTGAGCAACCAACTGGGGCTTGTCGCCCATGACCTGCTACGCTCCGGGTTCACTGGGGAACAAGATGGGCTCTCCACCGTGTTCGGGAGCGTGGTTTCCGAGACCTTTGCTCCGGAGGAGATGACCCGGGAGCTGGGATCGCGTTGGGAGATCGCCCGCAACTACTTCAAGCTGCACGCCTGCTGCCGCTACAATCACGGCGCGCTGGATGCATTGGACCAGATTCTCCGAAGCGAAGACCTTGCCGCAGAAGACGTACTCAGCGTGGTTGTGGAGACCTATTCCCTCGCCGCGCAGTTGGCTGACCAGAACCCTCAGAATACTCTGGCCGGAAAGTTTTCGGTCCCCTTTGCGATCGCCACAACCTTGGTCAACCGAAGCAGCGGAGTCTCCAGCTTTACGTGGGACCAGATCCGCCGGCAGCAGGTTCAGGAGCTGGCCGCACGCGTCGAGGTCGTCGAGGTTCCGGAGTTGACCGCGATGATGCCGGATTTCCGGCCTGCACGGGTGCATCTGACTCTGAAGGACGGCACGGAGCTTCATGCCGAGACCCAGACCAACCGCGGAGACAGCGAAGACCCTTACAGCGAGCAGGAGTTGCGAGAGAAGTTCCTCAACCTCACTCAGCGGGCCTGGAGGCTGGACTCCTGCGCCGCATTGCATCAACAGCTCCTGGAGGTCGATCAACTCCCGGACATTCGTCCCCTGATGGGGCAAATCCGCAACGCTGCCACAGAGGTCTGATGCTCGATGACCGCGAACTGATCGCGCTGGTGGAGGAGTACTTTGCCGGGGTGGATGCCATGGACTGGGAGCGCATCCAGAAGACGCTTGCGCCGGAGTGCATCATCCGCATTCGCACCCACAACATCACTCACTCCGGACGAGACATTGCGATCCGGAAGATGTTCGAAGGGCTCTTTGCCCGGTACCCAAAGGTCTGGCACGGGGATTTTCGGCACCTGCCTCAGGCAGAACTTCAGCGCATTGCCTCCCAGTTTCAGGTGATCAACACGCTTCCGGACGGAACCCTGCGCACCAAGGACAACTGCAACTTTTTCACGGTCCGAGAGGGGATTTTCTCCAAGATCGACATCTACATGAGCGGCGAGAATACGCTCACCTGAGTTTTCAGGCTGGAGCCTCTCGGGGTTCCAGAGCAACTTCACTTACGGTTCTTTCATGAGCAGACGCCAGAGCCTTCCATTTTCCGTGCTGTTTTTGCTTCAGAGCGTCGTGTTGCTTTCCGGAGCCTCGGCCCAGCAGGTGCCCGAGGTGAAGAAGGAGCAGTACCTGGCAGAGCAGATTTTCAACATGGCCATGAAGCAAACCCGGAAAACCCAGCAGAAGGTTCAAGAGGCCAACGAGCAGGGATATTTTTTCGAGATCAGCCAGTACTGGACGGCCTGGGGAGATCGGCCAAAGCGCCTGCCTCCGAAGCCTCCGGTGCCCAAGCTCTGGAAGCGGCCCCAGTGGTGGACCGTTGGGGCAAGGTAGCTGATGGTCTGAAAAGACAGCCTCTCAGAGGCCGAGGTAGGACTTCTTGAGTTCAGGGTCAGAGGCAAGTTCTTGCGCCGGCCCGGAGAGCGCGATAACCCCATTTTCCACCACGTAGGCGCGGTGGGCCAACTCCAACGACTGGATCACGTTCTGCTCGACCAGCAACACGCTGACCCCTTGCTGATTGATTTCGTATATCAGCTTGAACATCTCCTCAACCAGCAGCGGAGACAGCCCAAGCGAGGGCTCGTCAAAGATCAGCAACTTCGGCTCGGCCATCAGGCTTCGGCCAATCGCGACCATCTGCTGCTCGCCTCCGGAAAGCGTCCCTGCAAGCTGCTTTTGCCGCTCCCGCAGTTTGGGGAAGCTGGTAAATACCCGCTCCAGGTTGGATGCACGGTTGCGCTTGCCGCGCCGGTAGCTGCCCATCTCCAGATTCTCCAGCACAGTCAGGTTTGGAAAGAGCTTCCGCCCCTCCGGAACCTGGAGCATTCCCAGGTCGACCACTCGCTCCGGAGGCCATCCGGTGATCTCCTGTCCCTCGAAGTGAACGCTTCCGCGAAAAGGCCGGTGCAGTCCGCAGAGGTTGTGGTTGAGGGTGGTCTTGCCGACGCCGTTGCTTCCCAGGACCGCCACAATTTCTCCTGCATTCAGGGTCAGGTCCACGCCACGGAGGACGGTGACATGGCCGTAGCCGGCGTGCAGCCCGGAGACCTCAAGCACGGCGATCTCCCCCGGTGAGACGTGCTGCGGCGCCGTGACCAAGGTAGGCTTCAACGACGTGAGGATCCTTGGCCACCTGCTCCGGTGTCCCGGAAGCGATCAGTTGGCCGTTGTTCAGCACGTAGGTGTAGTCAGAGAGGCTCATCACAGCCTGCATCACGTGCTCAATGAGGAAGATGGTCACTCCGGAATCCCGGATGCCTCGGATGATCTTCAGGATCTCTTCCACCTCGCTTGGGTTCAGCCCGGCCATGACCTCGTCCAGCAGAAGCAGTTTGGGCTGCGTCGCCAAGGCCCGGGCCAGCTCCAAACGCTTGCGACCAGCCACCGTCAGGTCGTCCGCCGGAGCATCCAGATTCATCTTCATCCCAACCTGCGACGCGACGGCCTCCGCACGCTCTGCGGCGCGGCGCGGCTGATCGGTGTGGTGATACGCTCCGATCATGATGTTCTCTCGGATGCTCAGCTTGGCAAACGGCTGCGTGATCTGGAAGGTCCGCACCATCCCCAGGTCGCAGACCTGATGTGGCTTGAGACCAGAGACCAGCTTTCCGGACAGGCGCACCTCTCCAGCGTCCGGCTTGAGGAAGCCTGCGACCATGGCGAACAGGGTGGTCTTCCCGGCTCCGTTGGGGCCAATCAGGGAGACGATCTGCTCCTGCGGTACCGCAAGAGAGACCTGAGCCACTGCCTGCAGCCCCCCGAAGCTCTTGGAGAGCCCCTGCACTTCAAGCATCATCACCTGCCTTTTTCTTCGACTTCAGCAATCCGATCAACCCATCCGGAAGGAAGCCGATGATCAACACCAAAATCACCCCGTACACTACGAGGCTCATCCCCGGAGCCTCCAAATAATGCCGAGCGATTTCATTGATGGAGTGTAGCGCAAACGCGCCGACAAGCGGACCAAACACCGTCCCCATGCCCCCGATGATCGAAACCAGCAGCATCTCTACCGACTTCTCCACGCCATAGGCAATGTAGGGATCGATGTAGAGGTAGTACTGCGCGTAGAAGGTCCCTCCGGCTGCGCCGATGCCTCCGGAGATCATGATGGCCAGCATCTTGTGTCGGAAGGTGTTCACCCCAAGCGCTTCCGCAGCGTCTTCATTCTCCCGGATTGCCATCAGGCGCGCTCCGAAGCGAGTGTGTTCCAAGCGGAGGGTGATGTAGGTGGAGATGAGAAAGAAGGCCAGAATCACGTAGTAAAAGCCCATCTGGCTGGTGAACTGGAAATTGGCCGGCTCCTGCCTGAGCGGAATGTAGATGCCAATGCCGGCTCCAGTGAACTCTACCGTGTTGGCCAAAATCCGGAAGGCTTCGGCAAAGGCCAGAGTGATCAGGGCAAAGTATGATCCCCGGAGGCCAAAGCGAAAACTCAGGAACCCGACAAACGCGCCCACCGCCATTCCCATCACGACTCCCACCAGCAGCCCGATCCAAGGGTTGATGCCGTAGGTCACATGGAGGATGGAGGAGGTGTAGGCACCCGTTCCAAAAAACAGCACGCTGCCAAACGAGAACTGCCCCGCGTAGCCGCCCAGAATGTTCCAGGACTGTCCCAGCGTGGCCGAGTAAAGGACGAGGACGGCAAAACCGATCAGGAACTCCGAGTCCAGCAGCCACGGGAGCGCCACCAGGAAGACGACCCCCACGCCCAGAGTCTGAAGCTTGACGGACCTCATGCCTTCCCTCCGAACAGCCCTGTCGGGCGAAACAGCAGGATCAGCACAAAGATCAGCGGGATTCCGATTTGTCCCAGGCTCTCGCCAAGAAACAGTCCACCAAAGGACTCGGTGATGCCGATCAGAAATCCGCCAATCAGCGCACCGACAAAGCTGCCCATGCCTCCCAGCACTACTGTGGTGAAGGCGATGATCACAAAAACGTGGCCGATTGTCGGGGTCACGTAGAACGAAGGCATTAACAAGCACGCCGCCGCTCCCAGGCAGGCGATGCCGATTCCGTAGCTGACCGCAAAGATGTGATCGACGTCGATGCCCATCAGTCGTGCCCCCACGCGTTCCTTGGCCACCGCCCGGATCGCCTTGCCCAGGTCGGTCTTGGCCATCAGGGCCCACAGCGCCAGGCCAATGACAATCGATGCGCCAAACGAGATGGCCTTGGGCAGAGTCACCAGAGCCGGACCGATCTCGATCATGTCGTAGGCATACTCCAGATTCAGCGTCTGAATGTCCGCCTTGAAGAAAAAGAGGGCTCCGTTCTCCAAAACGACGCTCAGCCCCAAGGTGATCAACAGGATGTTCTGGTCCTTGCCTCGCGCGAGCTTTCCGATCAGGAAACGGTAAAGCACGTAGCCGAGGACGAAGAACCCTGGGACCACGACAGGCAGGGCCAGGTAAGGATCCAGTTGAAACTGGGTGAAGAGGAGGAACACGGCGTACATGGCGAGCATCAACAGTGCCCCGTGGGCAAAATTGATGATGTGCAGCACCCCGTAGATCAGGGTCAGGCCCAGCGCAACCAGCGCATAGATCGCACCGAACATCAGCCCGTTGATCAGGGCTGTGAGCAGGATGACAGGTTCAAGCATTCAGGAGTTGGTTGAGGAACGCCTCCGAAGGGTGGTCTCCGGAGGCAGCCTTTCCTCAGGCAGGCCGTGGGAAGATGGGCTGGGCAGAAGCAAACGCGGTCGGGTAGATTACCTGAGCGTCCAACTTGCCTCCGGACATCTGTGCCTGAATGGCCACTGCACGGGCTCCCATGTTCTGGCCGTTGACCATCTTGGTCGGGCCATAAGGCATGATCAACGGATCCAGCGTGCTGCTGGCCAGTGCTGCGTTGACGGCATCCGGATCCTTGCTTCCGGCACGCTCAAAGCCATCGGCGAGCAGGCGGATCGAGTTGTAGGTGCAGTAGACCTCGAACGTGAAGTAGTTCCCCGTCGCCTCCACACGCTTGCGCATCTCCTTGGCCTTGGCCGAGGTGGGATCGTACCAGTGGTTGAAGTCGATCATGTGCTCGGCAATTTCGGGCTTCTCGTCCAGGAATTTGAAGTTGAAGCCCCCTCCTAGCACCGAGTAGCTCGCCATGAAGGGAACCCGCTGCTGCTTCAGGGTCTGAGCCAGCAGGATGTACTCTCCGGGATAGTTCACCGGAATGACCACATCCGGCTTCATCGAGCGAATCCGCAGGGCGATGTTGTCGAAGTTCCGGGTCGGGTTGGCGTGCTTGATCACGTCCTTGACCTCCCACCCGCTCTCCTTGAGCTTTCCGGAGAGCAGCCGTGCGGTACCGGTTCCAAACTCGGACTCTTCATGGACAATCACCGCGCTCTTGGCTGGAGAGCCTGCTCCCTGGTTGATCTGGTTCAGGTTGTCCACTGCGTCGCTGGTGATTCGCCCGTAGCCGTCGGCCATCCGGAAGACGTTCTTCAAGCCCCGGTTGACCAGCGTATCGGATACGCCAACATCAATGGAGAAGGGGAGGTTGTACTTGGCTGCCGCCTGACTTGCGGCGAGCCCCACGGCGCTCTGGTAGCAGCCTGTGAAGGCGTGGACTCCTGCAGATGCCATTTTCTCCACCTCGGAGGCCCCAATCTCCGGCTTTCCCTGAGAGTCCCCCAGCACGGCCTCCAGCTTCGCTCCAAGCGACTTAATGCCTCCAGCAGCGTTGATGTCCTCAATCGCCATCTGTCCGCCCAGACGTGACTGAGCACCCGGGTAGGCCAACCCTCCGGATGCCGGATGAATGAAGCCGATCTTCACAGAGTTCGATTGTGCCTTCAGGATGGCCGGGAAGCCTGTGATCCCGGTGGCTACAGCAGCCCCAGCCGCAGATTGAGCCAAGAGCTGACGACGAGTGATTCCGGAGGAGGAAGGGGATTTTTTCATGGGTTGCTCCTTGAAAAGATAGCATTGCATAGTGGTCTGAGCCGGCTACAGTCTTTGCAACTGTGCGCGAACAGATCAAATCATGTTAGGCACGATTATTCTGTGTTGGCCAGCATTTTTTTCCAAGGCGGTTCTCCGGAAATGTCCTCGCCGGGATTGGTCCGGAACACCCTTCACCCTTTCTCCATGAAGCCATGCCTGTCATCCAAGCCTCCCTCATTCAAGGATATGATGAATCCACCCGCCGCCAGCTGTGTGAGCGACTCACCGATGCCGTCATGAGTTGTATCGCTGCTCCGCCGGACGGAGTGACCGTACTCCTTCATGAGATTCCGCCTGCGAACTACATGCGTGGGCGGCGCTCCCGCACCCCCGGGCCTCCCAGCCCGGGGCCGGTCGCTTGCGTTCAGGGGTACCTTCAGGCGATGGAGCGACGAGACCTGGACGCAGCCGGAAAGTTTCTCGCTCCAGAGTTCCGGATGACCTTCCCCGGAGGAGCCGATTTCAGCCGACCGGAGGAGGTCGTTGAGTGGGCGAGAACCCGCTACCGGAGCATCCGGAAAACTTATGAGGGCTGGGATGAGTCCTTCAGTGCGGAAGGCTGGGTGGTCTTCTGTCACGGGACCTTGTCCGGAGAGTGGCTTGATGGTTCGCCTTTTTCCGGAATTCGGTTCATTGACCGGTTTCAAGGACTGGGGGGGCAGCTGCACCGTCAGCAGGTTTGGAACGATCTGGCCGAAATGCGGCCGGACCTTTCATGAGCCCGCGAGTAACGCTGCGCCCCGCGACTCCCGGGGATGTTCCCCTCCTGCGCTTCTGGGATGAGCAGCCTCACATTCAGGCCGCAGATCCCAATGACGACTGGCAGTGGGAGACGGAGCTGTTGCGTGACCCGCCCTGGCGTGAGCAGCTGATCGCCGAACTGGACGGACGTCCTCTGGGCTTCCTGCAACTCATCGATCCGGCCTTGGAGGACGGACACTACTGGGGTGAGGTTCCGGAAAATCTGCGGGCAGTGGACATCTGGATCGGGCTGGAGCGCGATCTGGGAAGGGGATACGGAACGCAGATGATGCGTCAGGCGCTGGAGCGCTGCTTCGCGCCACCAGAAGTGGTCGCCGTGCTGATTGACCCACTTGCCTCGAACCTGCGTGCCCAGCGGTTTTACCGGCGGTTTGGGTTTCGCTGGGTGGAGCGCCGTCGGTTCGGACCGGATGACTGCGCTGTTCACCGGCTCGAACGCGCCGACTGGGAGGCGCGGGTCAGTTCATCCAGTTGGGAAGCGGGAGGTTCTTCGAGCGGAGAAACTCCGGGTTGAAGAGCTTCGACTGATAGCGCGAGCCTGAGTCGCAGAGGACCGTGACGATCGTCTTTCCCGGCCCCAGCTCCCGAGCCAGCCGAATCGCTCCTGCCACGTTGAGCATCGCCGACCCTCCGAGGACGAGGCCTTCTTCGCGAATCAGATCGAACCCGATCGGGAGCGCCTCCTCATCCGTCACCTGAAACGCCAGATCTACCGGGCAGTCTTCCAGATTTGCCGTGATGCGTCCTTGGCCAATGCCTTCCGTGATCGAGCCGCCCTCGGCCTTGAGTTCCCCCCTCGTGTAGTAGCTGTAGAGTGCTGCACCCATGGGGTCGGTGAGGGCAACCACGATGTCCTTGTTGCGCTCCTTGAGCGCCATTCCGGTGCCTGCCAGCGTCCCTCCGGTACCTACGGCGCAGGTGAACGCGTCGATCTTGCCGGAGGTCTGCTCCCAGATTTCCGGACCGGTGGTCTCAATGTGGCCCTGGCGGTTTGCGACGTTGTCAAACTGGTTGGCCCAGATCGCGCCGTTGGGCTCATCACGGGCGATCTCTTCCGCCAGACGCCCGGAGTACTTGACGTAGTTGTTCGGGTCTTTGTAGGGCACAGCCGGGACCTCTCGCAGGTCGGCACCGCAGAGGCGGAGCATGTCCTTCTTCTCCTGACTCTGCGTCTCCGGAATCACAATCACCGTGCGGTATCCGCGGGAATTTCCCACCAGAGCCAGCCCGATTCCGGTGTTCCCTGCCGTCCCCTCAACGATCACCCCTCCGGGCCGCAGCAACCCCTTGCGCTCGGCATCCAGGACGATCGCTTTTGCTGCGCGGTCCTTGACGGAGCCACCGGGATTCATGAACTCGGCCTTCCCCAAAATGGTGCATCCGGTCTGCTCGGAGGCCTTGCGCAGCTTGATCAAAGGGGTGTTGCCTACGGCATCCACAAAGTCTTGACGAATCATGAGAAAAGTCCGGGGAGCGGTTTTTGATTGAATCTTGACAAAATCAGAGAGAGGCTTGTGCCGTGACCGTTTCCGGAAACTCCAGAGAGAGGCGCTCCATCAACTTTCCGGAGACTCCTCCAAGGAGGACCCAGAATCCTGCCGAGGCAGAGAGCGAAGCCATCACGAAGCGGGCGGAGAGTTCGGCCGGAACGGCGCTCTCTGGAGTCACGGGGTGAGGCGCGCCCAGCAGATGGGGAGTCAGCAGGAGCGAGGCTCCCAGGAGTTGCCACCAGCGCGATTTCCCAGAAAAGGCCAGTGCGAGGCCTGAGGCCGTGGCCAGCACGGTCCCGAGCCACCAGAACTGACGCGCCTCCAACTCGGCGACCTCCATTCCGGGAAGCTCCGGGGGGAGGCCCAGCGAGGGCGCGAAGACGAAGACCAGAAACCCCAGCAGTCCCCAGAGGACTCCGGATTTGGCATCGACCGACTTCCCACGGAGGAACATGGCGGCCCCCAGCAAAAGCGCGAAAGCCCACCCGGTCACCACGTTGGCCACTCCGGTCCAGAGGCGGCGTTCCCACCCGTTTTCCGGAGCCCACCCTTCGTGGACGTGAGTCGTGCCATCGTCGTGCAGGTGCACAACTGTCTGCTCCAGGCGCTCCGCCTCAAGCAAAAGAGGAGTGACTTGAAGTTCCTGAAAAATGGAGGTGGCGACGCCTGCGATCAGCCCGGAAATCAGCGCGATTCGGAGCAGGGGTCCGAGCAATGCGGTCAATGGCAGGGAAAGGTAAAGGCGTGCCGCGTATCGTGAGCGGCGTTGTGCACCACCTCATTGGCGCCTTGAACAAAGCCCACTAGCAGCAGCAGGCTCAGGCCAGCCAAAGCCAAGGATCCTCCGACCTTGATCCGCGCCGGGAGGGAGAGGGGGAGGGTTCGAGAAGAGAGAGAGTTCATTTACGACTCCTGAATTCAGTGTTTGTTCCGGAGACCAAATTGCAGAATTGGGAGTCCAATCGCAAGTTTCAAATTCTCCTGCTCTTCACGCTTTGAACACAATTGTCTGCTAAACTCGAACTTTGCAAAACCTTGGTTGCAGGAAGAAGATGATCTGGAAAAGCCGCCTGGGATGGAAAGTGTTCGGGATGCTCCTGCTCAACGCTGCGGTGATCATCGGGGTGATGGCCGGAGCCTTTCGATGGAACGTCTCCCAGGGTGTGGAAAAGCTGGTTCGCGACCAAGCTCAGGACCGTCTGGCACAAGTGGCTGACTTGCTTGGCAAGGCCTACCAGCGCGAGGGCTCGTGGGAGCGGGTGCTGCAGCGCCCGGAGATCCGGGGGCTGCTGGTGATGCCGTTTGGCCCATCTCCAGAGCCATTCCACGAGCGAGAGGACGACGACGACGAGGAGTCCCATCGGCGCTATCGCCAGTTTCGCATGCTCCCCACCTCCTTGCTGGACGAGAGAGGCCGCGTTCTGGCAGGACGCCCTCCGGCAGAGAGCGCCCTCCGGATTCCTGTGAAGGCTTTCGGACGTACCGTGGGGACCTTGGCCATGTCCGTGAGGCCTCGGATTCCCGGCTCCCGGGAAGATCGCTTCCTGGACCAGCAGGAGCACCTGATGTGGACTCTGGCTTTCTCCATGGGCATCATGGCCGTGTTGCTCTCTCTGGGATTGACCTGGTCTCTGCTGCGTCCGATCCAAAGCCTGGCAGTTGGAACTCAGGCGATTGCCTCCCGAAAATTTGACACCCGAATCCCTCCACACGGTCGAGACGAACTGGGACAGCTGGCCGAAGACTTCAATCGGATGGCCTCCAACCTGGAGGCGTTTGAGGAAGAGCGCCGGCGCTGGATCGCAGACACCTCCCACGAGCTCGGGACGCCTCTCGCCGTGCTCCGCGGAGAGATCGAGGCGTTGCAGGATGGCATCCGTGAGCCCACCCCGGAGCGTTTGAACTCTCTGCACTCCGAGGTCATGCGCCTGACACGACTGGTGGAAGACCTGAAGCTGATCAACCGCGCTGAGGCCGGGAGGCTGGAGCTTCAGCAGCGCCCCCTGGACCTGACCCCTTTTCTCCGGGAACTCACCGCACGCTTTGCCAACCGCCTGGAGCAGAGCCAGCTTGAGGTGGAGTGGGTCATTGCTCCAAGCCTCTGGGTCCGTGCCGATCCGGAGCGCTTGGAGCAGGTCTTCACCAACTTGCTGGAGAACGTCCTCCGCTATGCAGACCCTCCCGGAACCCTGCGCCTCTCCGGAATGCAGCAAGGGGCTCGGGTGCGCTGCACGGTGGAAGACTCCGGTCCCGGGGTCTCGGAGTCCCTGCTCCCTCGGCTCTTCGATCGCTTCTTCCGCGTTGAAGGCTCCCGGAATCGCGAGACCGGAGGCAGCGGGCTGGGACTCGCGATCTGCAAGAACCTGATCGAAGCTCACGATGGTACCATCCAGGCACGCCACTCTGAGTTGGGTGGGCTGTGCATCGAAATTGAACTCCCTCAAGGCCAAGAGCCATGAACACCGGAAGAATCCTGATTGTTGAAGATGAAGTCAAACTTGCCGAGCTGCTCCGGGACTACCTGGGCGCCGCAGGTTTCAAGACCGAACTGCTGCACCGTGGTGACGTGGTGGTGGAAGCCGTTCGCCGCCATGAACCCGATGCGATCCTGCTGGACCTGATGCTTCCCGGGATGGAAGGCACCGACGTGTGCCGTGAAGTCCGGAAATTTTCCGAGGTCCCGATCCTCATGGTGACCGCCAAGACAGAGGAGATCGACCGCCTCCTCGGGCTGGAGTTGGGGGCGGATGACTACATCTGCAAGCCCTTCAGCCCACGAGAGGTCGTCGCCCGGGTCAAGGCCGTACTGCGACGTGCCCGGACTCCGCAGGTGGAGGCTCCCGAACTGAAGGCCGGACCGCTGGTGCTGAACACAGAGACCCGTGCCGTGCACGTCAGCCAACAGCTTCTGGAGCTGACACCTACCGAATTCGGTCTGCTCCGTGCGCTGATGCAACGTCCGGAGCGGGTCTTCTCCCGAGACGAATTGCTCACCCAGGTGCAAGGATACGACTTTGCTGGATACGACCGGACAATCGACACGCATGTGAAGAACCTGCGCAAGAAGCTCGCTCCCCATGGACTCGATCGGAACATTGGCTCCGTCTATGGCGTCGGCTATCGCTTCAGTCCCCCTGTTCCTGAAGAATCCTGAGCCTCCTTGAACACTCCAGAATCCCTTCAAAATCGCTCCACAATTGCCCGGTATTCTGGAATCAAGTGGAGCACATCAGGCTCCTTCCAAATCACCCAAAACAGAAAAGGGATTATGAAAAAGATGACACGATGGATGATCGCCTCTTTGGTAGCCGTAGGCCTGACTGCCGGAAGCATTGCTCTGGCCGACCGCGGAAGAGGACAGGGCGATGGCTGGGAGCGCGGCAAAGGCCGGGAGGGATATCGCTCCGAGCAGCGCTGGGATGGCCCGCGCCAACGCGGCCATCAGTTTGACGGAATGCAGAGCAACATGCGTGCGCTCTTTCAGGAGGACATGGATCAGAACCGAGCCGAGGTCCTCTCGGAACTGAGCGGCAAGCCTGCCGAAGAGATCCGGACGATGTTGCAGACTCGTTCGATGGGCGCCGTTGTCGCTGAGTTGGGTTTGACTCAGGAGCAAATCCAACCCCCGCTACATGCCAAGATGGTGATGTCGGTGTACAAGGCCCAAGAAGAAGGCCGGATCACTCAGGACGAAGCGGAACGCATGTATGCGATGATGAGTGCCGGGCCACGAGGCCCAAGGCATCACGACGATGACTCCCGCCGAGGACGAGGCTATCGTATGCAAGCCCTTCCCGAAGCCCCGGCCCCTGAAGCCAACTGACCCTCCCGACGGTGTCCGAAGCCATCT
>JAYPUA010000053.1:3481-19690 GCA_038133845.1 Deltaproteobacteria bacterium | reverse complement strand
TGCTGGGTATCGTTCCTCCACCCAGCCTACGGAAGCGACTGTCTGTGAACGCTCCTTGGACCGCCCTGAAGTGCTGGGTATCGCTCCTCCACCCAGCCTACGGAAGCGACTGTCTGTGAACGCTCCCTCCTCCGAGGTGGTGCTGCACCTGAATGGCATCACCAAGCGCTTCGGTCCGCTGCTGGCAAACGACCAGATCACCCTCAAGCTTCATCGAGGCGAAGTGCTGGCCCTGCTCGGAGAGAACGGGGCCGGCAAAACCACCTTGATGAACATCCTCTACGGGCACTACGTGGCCGATGCCGGAGACCTCCGGGTCTTCGGCCAGGTGCTGGAGCCCGGCTCTCCTGCCGCAGCGCTCCAGTGCGGGCTGGGGATGGTGCACCAGCACTTCACCCTGGCCGACAACCTGAGTGTTCTCGACAACATCACTCTGGGAACCACGCCGCTGTGGCACTGGAGCCTGAGGCATCGCGAAGCGTCCCGCAAGGTTCGGGAACTCGGAGAGCGCTTCGGGCTGAAGGTCGACCCCCGGGCTCGCGTTGGAGACCTCTCTGTTGGAGAGCGGCAGCGAGTGGAGATCCTCAAGGCGCTGTACCGGGACGCCCGTGTCCTCATTCTGGACGAGCCCACAGCCGTCCTGACACCCCAAGAGACCGAGTCCTTCTTCCAGACCCTGCGGCAGCTGGTCGAGAACGGGCTCTCCTTGATCTTCATCTCCCACAAGCTCCCCGAGGTACTGGCCATCAGCGACCGGATTGCGGTCCTCCGTGACGGACGGCTCGTGCTGGAGGTTCCGCGAGAGGAGGCCTCGGAGGCCTCACTGGCCACGGCCATGGTGGGGCGGGAGCTGGCTCTTCCCCAAAGAAAGCCGAGCACTCCGGGCGATCCCGTGCTGGAGTTGCAGCAGGTCAGCGTAAACGGGCCCGACGGTCAGCGACTGCTCCGCAGCCTCTCGTTTCAGGTCTGCTCCGGAGAGATCGTGGGGATCGCCGGCGTGTCCGGGAACGGACAGCGAGCGTTGGCCGACCTGATCAGCGGCCTGCACACCCCCCACTCCGGAACCCTTCGGCTTCACGGGAAGGTCCTGGAACGCTTTCACCCCCGAAACATGCTGGAGCAGCAGGTGGGACGCATCCCGGAAGATCGGCACGTCCAGGGAGTGGTTCCCGACATGACCCTCGCGGAGAACGCGATCTCGGAGGTCTACGGCAAGCCCCCATTCAGCCGCTCCGGATGGTTGAACTTTGGGGCCCGACAGCAGTTCACCGAGCAGCTCGTGCAGCGTTTTGACGTCCGAGGGGTCCAGGCACGGGCTCCCATCCGGCAACTCTCCGGAGGGAACATGCAGAAGCTGATTCTGGGCCGGGTGCTGACTCAAGATCCTCGACTCATTCTGGCGAACCAGCCTGGACGCGGTCTGGATGTTGGAGCGGCCACCTATGTTCAGGAGCAGCTGCTTGAGGCAAGAAACGGCGGAGCCGGGGTCTTGCTGATTACGGAAGACCTGGAGGAGTTGCTCCGGATCGCCGATCGGGTGCTGGTGATTCACCGGGGCCGACTCACCGAAGCCGGGTCGGCTCACGACCTCTCTCCCACCCGCCTTGGCCTCTTGATGGCCGGCCAGCAGGAAGCCTCCCCCCATGCGGCTTGAAGCCCGAAGCGAGATCTCCTGGAGAGGAGCCCTGCTCGCTCCGCTCTTCGCGGTGTTCGTCAGCCTCATCCTCTGCTCCGGGTTGATCCTCTGGAGTGGAGCCTCCGTGCTTGAGGCCTACCGCAGCATGCTCGAAGGCTCCCTGGGCTCCGGATTTTCCCTGGCAGAAACCCTCTCTCGGGCGACCCCGTTGATCTTCACCGGACTCGCGGCGGCTCTGGCCTTCCGGGCTCGGTTCTGGAACATCGGCGCCGAGGGGCAACTCTATGCCGGAGCGATCGGGGTAACGCTGCTTGGCACCGGCGATTATCAGATCTCCAGCACCATGATGCCTCTGGTCTTGCTGGGCATCAGCACCTTCGCCGGAGCGCTCTGGCTCTTTGCTCCAGCAGTCCTCAAACTGCGATTTCAAGTGGATGAGGTCGTCACGACGCTGCTGCTCAACTTCGTCATGCTGCTGCTCGTCAGCCTACTCCTCGAAGGTCCGCTGAAAGACCCCATGGGGCTCGGTTGGCCTCAGGCCGCCCCTGTGGTTCCGGACGCCGAGCTTCCCAAGCTGGTGCCGGGCTTTCGAGCCCATGCCGGACTCCTGATCGCCCTGGCGCTGGTGCTGATCACCTGGACCGTACAGACTCGAACCACGTGGGGCTTTGAGATGAGAGCCGTGGGCTTGAACCCGGAGGCGGCGCGATTTGCCGGAATGCCTGTGGAGCGGGTGTTGCTGACCACAGCCTTGTGCTCCGGAGCGATCGCCGGGCTCGCGGGCTACAGCGAGGTCGCCGGGCTGAAGGGGAACCTCACGCTGGACCTGAGCCCCGGGTTTGGATACTCCGGAATCGTAGTCGCCATGCTTGCCCAGCTACATCCGCTCGGAGTCGTTGCCTCCGCTTTCTTCGTTGCCACAATCTTTGTCGGAGCAGATGCAATGAGTCGGGCGGTAGGGGTTCCCAACTACATTGCGGACGTGGTCGTCGCCACCTCGCTGCTTTGCATGCTGGTGGCCGTGCTTCAGATCCGCTACCGCATTCACTGGAGGGGCTGATGGACTGGCTGGAGTTGCTCTGGACCGCAAGCTTCTGGGTAGCGACCGTGCGGATTGCCACCCCCTTGATTCTGGGGACCTTGGGGGAGTTGATCTGCGAGCGCGCCGGAGTTCTCAACCTGGGGATCGAGGGGCTGATGACTCTCGGGGCCATGAGCGGATGGATGGCCGTCTACCAAGGCGCCGACCTGTGGACCGGGGTTGCCACTGCCGCCTTGATGGGTGCGCTCTTTGGGGCCTTGCACGGATTGCTCACCGTTCCCCTTGGGCTGTCTCAGCATGTCACCGGGATCGGCATTACCCTGCTAACGACCAGTCTCTCCTACTACACCTACCGTCTGGTCCTCCCGGAGGTTTCCTCTCCCCCACGCATCGAGGCCTTCACGCCTTGGGCAATCCCCGGACTCTCCAGCATCCCCGTTCTGGGCGAGGCACTCTTCACGCAAACGCCCATGACCTACCTGGCCTTCGGGCTCGTCCTTGTGGTCGGACTCGTCCTCTACCGCACTCCGCTGGGACTCGCCATCCGGACCGTTGGGGAAAACCCGGCGGCGGTGGAAGCCCAGGGCATCAGCGTGACCGGCTTGCGGATCGGAGCCGTGATGTTCGGCAGCGCCCTGATGGCCATCGCCGGAGCGTTCCTGACCATGTCAGCCTTCAACGCCTTCTTCTTCAACATGGTCAACGGACGGGGCTGGATCTGCATCGCGCTGGTCGTTTTCGCCTCCTGGCACCCCGGAAAAGCCCTCCTTGGCGCCCTGCTGTTTGCTGCATTCGATGCCTATCAGCTTCGCCTGCAACAGCTGGTAGGGTCTGCGGTTCCCTACCAGCTCTTCCTCATGATGCCCTACCTGCTCAGCATTCTCGCCCTCCTGCTGATCTCCCGAAAAGTGTCCGCACCCCAGGCGCTCATGGCTCCCTACCGCAAAGGAGAACGTTAAGATTCAATATTGTGTCAATCAAAAACCACCTGAAAACACCTGTTGCCTCTTGATCAACTTCCCCTCTCCAATCCCTGTCTTTTTCGCCTCTGGAGATTTTTTTTGATTTTGTAAATAATTATTTGACAAACCCTCTCCAAGGGGATACTTATGAGTTTTCGGGACTCTGATTGTCTATAACAAGAATCAAAAACAGGTTTCAAGCAAGACATGGACGTTGTGCTGAACCTCATCCCCCCCTCAAATCCTCCATCTCACACGAGCAGCACGGATGCCCGCGCGAAGTAAGAACAGTCCGCTCGTGGTCGGACTGGACATCGGCACCACCAAGATTTGCGCCATTGCCGCCGAAGCGGATTCCCGGGAGCCCCTGAACATCATCGGGGTCGGAACCGCGAAGTCCGAGGGCTTGCGCAAGGGCGTCGTCGTCAACATCGAGAAGACCGTCAAGTCGATCAAGCAGGCCATTGAAGAGTGCGAGCTGATGTGCGGACAGCAGATCCACTCCGTCTATGCCGGGATTGCCGGACATCACATTCGCGGGCAGAACAGCCGCGGCATGGTGACGGTCTACAACCGCATCGTCACGGAAGACGACATCCGCCGGGTCATTGACGCCGCTCAGGTCCTCATTCCCAATGACCGGGAGGTGCTGCACATCCTGCCCCAGGAGTTCATCGTCGACGACCAGGATGGTGTTCAGAACCCGCTGGCCATGGCTGCGGCCCGGCTGGAGGTGAACGTGCACATCGTGACCGGTTCGGTCACCTCGGCTCAGAACATCATCAAGTGCTGCAACCAGGCAGGGCTGGACGTGGAAGACATCGTGCTGGAGCCGCTGGCCTCCAGCCAAGCCGTGCTGAGCCCTGACGAGCAGGAGGTCGGGGTGATCCTGATTGACATCGGAGGAGGCACGACGGACATCACGATCTACTCCGAAGGAAGCATCGTCCACACCGCCGTCCTCGCCCTCGGAGGGAACCACATCACCCACGACATCGCCATCGGCCTGGGGACTCCTCTCGCGGAGGCCGAAGAGATCAAGCACGCGCACGGAGTCGCCCTCGCCGCAGAAGTGGATGAGGATGAAGAGATTCAGGTCCCGGGAGTTGGTGGACGCAACACACGGGGCATGAAGAAGCGGGTGCTGGCCGAAATCATCGAGGCGCGTTTCCAGGAGATCTTTGAGTTGATCGCCCAGGAAGTTTCCAAGACCCCCTATCGCAACCTGATGGCCTCCGGAGTGGTGATCACCGGGGGAACCTGCATCATGCCAGGAGCAGACCGGCTTGGAGCCCAGATCCTCGGGCTTCCGGTTCGGGTCGGATTTCCGGAGAACATTGCCGGACTGCACGAACTGATCTACTCCCCCAAATACGCAACCAGCGTGGGTCTGGTGCGCTACGGGATCAACAGCAACTACGGTCGTCCGCTCTTCGGAGGGGATGAGAGCAATGTCTTTCACCGCCTCTCCCGGCGCATGAAGGACGTACTCCGTGACTTCTTTTAACCTCTTTATCCAGATGAGATCATGTTGAGTTTTGCTTCAATTCAGCCCGTCCGGGACGACGCTCCCAGCATCAAGGTCGTTGGAGTTGGTGGTGGTGGCGGAAACGCCATCAACCGGATGATTCAGCAGGACGTGGAAGGTGTGGAGTTCATCGCGGCAAACACTGACCTGCAGGACCTGCGCAAGTCCCTCGCTCCTCATCGCCTGCAGCTCGGGAATCAGAGTACCCGCGGACTGGGGGCCGGAGCACGACCCGAGGTGGGGCGCACTGCCGCGTTGGAGAGCATGGACCAGATCCGGGAATCCCTGCAAGGGGCGGACATGGTCTTTGTGACGGCAGGAATGGGAGGAGGAACCGGAACCGGAGGGGCCCCCGTGATCGCCCAGGTCGCCCGAGAGATGGGGGCATTGACCGTGGGAGTGGTCACGTTGCCCTTTGAGTTTGAGGCTCGCAAGCGCCAGAAGGCCGCTGACGGAGGGGTTCAGGCCCTGAAGGAACACGTGGACACCCTGATCGTGATCCCCAACAACAACCTGCTGGGAATGATCAGCAAGCGCACACCGATGATTGAGGCCTTCGGATATGCCGACGACGTGCTTCGACAAGGCATTCAGGGGATCTCCGATCTCATCACCCGAGACGGGATCGTCAACCTGGACTTTGCAGACGTCCGGACCGTCATGGCCAACCAGGGCAAGGCGGTTATGGGAACCGGCATGGCCAGCGGAGAAAATCGGGCACGCAAAGCGGCTGAGATGGCCATCCACAGTCCGCTCTTGAGCGATTGCAGCATCCAAGGAGCAAAAGGCATTTTGATCAATGTGGTCGGAGACGCCAGCATGACGTTGCACGAAGTCACCGAAGCCTCCAGCTTCATTGAGCAACAAGGCCACGAGGACGCAGTCATCATCTGGGGCGCCTCCATCAACCCCTCAATGGGAGACCAGATCATGATCACGGTCATCGCCACGGGCTTTGACCAGTGGGATCACCTGGAAGCTCCGGAGGCTCCACGGGCTCAAGCAACTACGCCAGTTGCCTCTCCAGCCCCACTCTCCCTTGCCTCCTCCGGATCACGCGAACCGGCACCGCTGGAAGCTTCACGCAAGGCCTTGGCTGATTCCGCATCCGGTTTCATGTTGGACGATTCCGACCCTACGGTCGAGATTGACGTTTCCGCCGAGCAGCCTGATGATCCGGAGATCGAGACCCTCTACGACGCCGTAGTCAAGCCGGAACCGGCACGTCCCCTATCGCAGGCTGTTTCCGCTCAACCTCTTGAAGCCCCACCAACCACACCGGTCTCTCCACCTGTTGCGGTGACGCCCCCTGCTCCTGTCCTCAACGCAAGCGCAGAGGTCTCCCCTCCAGAACCGGTCTCCCTTTCAAGACCACTGCCGGCCGTCTCTCCAGCGCCACAACCTGCCGATCGTCCAGCAGAGACCACTCGGCCTGTGGAGCCTGCACCGACGCCACAGCCTGCTGTAGAGCGAACGGCTCCCCCGGAAGAACAGTTGACTCCAGAGGCTCCGCCCCCACCTCAGGCCGTAACTCTCCCCAGTTACGCCTATCCAGAGAGCCTGGCTGCGGACACATCGCCCTCCCCTGCGATGTCCGCCCCTGCAGCAGGCGGTCAGATGTCCGGAACCGATTTTGCAAGGGAAGAGGTCAAGAGCGCTCCGGCCAAAGAGAACAGCCTCTACGGCACACTGCCCGTGCAGACTCAGCCTGTGGTTCCGGACTGGGTCCGCAAGGCCGATCCGGACTTCCTCAACAATCTGGACATTCCTGCGTTCATCCGCAGAAGGCGCGCCTGAGCATCACGGAAACTGCTGGAGTTTTTTGCAGTTTCCTGATTCGATGATTTGTCGTTTTTCAAACGTTTTCTATTCGACTCATGCCCGCTCCTCTCAAGCATTTCATCAATTACGCCCTGATCGGCATGATCGCCGGGCTGGCTGCTTGGGGGACGCTGGTTCTGAGTCACTGGGTCCCCTCCTGGGGCTCACTCTCCAGTTTTGTGGTTCATGGCCTCAGCGCCTCTCTGGGATGGGGAGCGTTGCTGTTTGCTGCAGAACCCGTGTCCAAGCATCATCCGGTTTCCGAGATGGGATTCCGTCTGCTCGCAGGGGCCCTTTTGGGAGCACTTGCCGGATGGCTTGCCTTCAGTCTGGCCGATATTCTGTTGGCCCATCAAACCCCGCTAACGATAGCCCGACCCTTTGGATGGATGGTACTGGGCATGCTCATGAGCGGGGTATGCAGTTTGTTTCACTCCCGCACCGACCACCTCCTTCAGGACCTCTTGCGAGGGCTGCTGGGGGGATTGATTGGCGGGATTCTTGTCGAAATCATTGCGCTCTTTCCCTTTGATGCAACCGCTCAACTCGTCGCCCTGATCGCTTTTGGGTTCGGGTTTCAGACGACGTTTGCTGTCTTTGAGCTTTTCCCGGAACATGCCGTTCTTCGCCTCATCAACGGTCCTCGTGCAGGACAGAGTTGGCTGATCCGGACGGGACCTTTACACTTGGGATACCGTCCTGGAAATCAAGTCCGGATCTCAGGATACACCGAGGTGTGTCCGAACCATGCTGTCTTGCGCCGGGAAGCAAAAAACTGGGCTTTGCAGAATCTGGATTCCGGAGGAACCCTGGAGGTCAATTTTCGTGGAGTTCAACAGCAAACGCTCAAGGACGGAGACATCATCAAGGTGGGATCAGCGCTGCTTCAGTATAGTGAAAGCTGATGTCCCTTCGCACAATAGAATCAGCCTTGATGCTGCTCTGTCTCTGGAGCACCACCATCTTGGCCAATCCGGCCTTGCAGGTCCTGGGTTCAGACTCTTCTCAGGCCGGGACCGAGTCACGCCACCATCTCTACGTGGCCCTTCCGGAGTCCGTGACTCAAGACTCCTACTTTCCCTACAACCTCAAAGTCTCCTCCAACAGCCAAAGCCTGCTCATTGAGGACGTAAAACCACGTCGTGAGCACCAGGCGCTGGAGGTCCTGTTCTTTGTCCCCAGCGCCTGGCAGCAGGAAGATCCGGCTCAGATCCTCCAGCAGATACGCCAGATCCCCTTGCCCGAAGGAACTCTTGCTTCCTTCTCCTGGGATGGAGACTGGGAGTCATGGGAGGACCCTCCGGAGCAGATTCGCGTCCGTCAGGAACCGTTTCCTCAAGCGTTGCGTCGAGCAATTCGGAAGCTTGAGGTTCTCCCGGAGCGGCGCAGAGTGGTCGTTCTGCTGAGTGATGCTCTTCCCCTCAGCGAGTTGGATGGACAACAGGTTCTCGAACAGGTTGCCCTGCGGCAGTCATCGCTGTTTGTGCTGGATCTTTCGAAAACCAAAGGACCGCTCTCTCCAGCATGGGATCGGGTTCGAATCCCGGCAGACTCGCTTCCCGAGGGACTGCGAGCCTGGGAGCAGCTTCTGCAGAAGTTGAACGCCGAGTGGACGCTGACCTATCAGAACCCGCACTGGAACTCCGAGGCCGTCCAGGTCCGCCTGGAGACACGAGATGCCAACGGCTCGGCAGTGGCTGAATGGGAAGTCCCCGCATTGAACTCCTGGCCGACTCCAAAAGCTCCTCTTGTTTCCGCGGGGGCAGCCTTGATCCTGGCACTTCTTGGAGTGGGAGGGCTTTGGCACTGGAACCGTCCCAGGCAGATTCAGCCGGAAGGCATGGGGTTCCTGCTCCTCAACCCCAAGGAGCGTGGAGGCGTCATTGATGTCTCTGCAGAAGGAGGGACGCTGGAGTTTCTGACCAAGATCCGGACCCGGCGCAAACTCCGGCTTTCGGCAAACCTGCATCGAGTGATCCTGACTCCGCAGGACGGGACGCTGTTGCTCGAAGACAAAAACTACAAGAACGCGCTGTTGATCAACCGACGGCGCTCACATCGACGTGTGCTCCAAGATGGAGACCTGCTGGATGTCGGAGAGATGGTCCTCCTGTTTCTGAACCCCAAACAGCAGCAAGAGGCGCCGCGGACCCACTCCGAGGCTCCCGGGACACCGGTAGGGCCCAAGGACTTCCTGAAGCCCAACGGTCCTGTCCGCAAGCAGACCCCTACGCTGCAGTTCCCGGACATCCGAAACGACTTCCCCCTGGTCCGCAACGTCGTCTCCATCGGCCGCTCTCACCTCAACGACCTGCGCCTGAACAACCCGGAAGTCTCTCTGCGCCACGCCAAGATCGTCAAGGTCGGAGGGCAGTACAAGCTGGTCAACCTTGCTGGAGACAGCACTCTGGTCAATGGGAGACGCGTCGAGCAGCGCTTTCTGCGTGAAGGAGATGAGGTGACGATCGGGGACTGCGTGTTCCGGTTCCGGGTCAGCCGTTCCGGATCACGAGGGAAGGGATCACGCGCCGAGTCTTCGGGATCGAACCGGACTCACGAGAATGTGTGAAGCGACCTCGTAGGAGAGCATCGTCCGGGCAGAGGAATCGTAAGGAGTCTGCTCGGAGAGCTTGAGGAAGCAGGCTTCCTCCTCAAAGTGGGGGCAGAGCTTGGGCTGCTGCTGCTGCTCAATGTACAGTGCCAGCGTCCGCATGGTCTCACTTTTGGTGCACACCCGGACATGCCGTCCCGGGACCAGGGCGCTTCCGTACAGGTGCCGCATGACATCCTCGGACTCCTCGAGGGCCTCGTCCAGCATGATCAGCTCCACCACATCGCCTGTGTTCATCTCGCTCAGCGGGACCAGCTTCTCCGGAAGAAGGTGCCGGTATCCGGGCATCGGTGACCCGTGGGGGCAGATGCGGGGCTCCCCAAGAAACTCGGCCAGCTGCTGCGTCACCAGAGACGTCAGGGAATGCTCCATGCGCTCGGCATGCAGGTGGATCTGGTACCACGGGATGCTCAGCTTCAGAAACAGGAAGTATTCGGCAAGGTTGTGACGGTAGATGACGGCTTCCGCCTGCGCACTACCGCTGGAAGTCAGCGCGATGCACCGGTTGGAGTCAATCTCAATGAAGCCGTCACGCCGCAAGCGAGCCAGAGTGGCGTGAACGGTAGAAGGGCTGCTCTTGAGCCGCGACGCCAGGTCCTTCGCCTTCACACAGTCGCTGAGCACGGAGAGGCAGTAGATCGCGTGCAGGTAGTCTCCCACAACAGCAGATGGGGGAGAGTCCAGATCCTCGGAGTAAGCGGTGGCGGACGATAGCATTATTCTTGGGGTTCTAGCTCAATGAGGTAGTAGAAAAGCTGATAACCTCCCACAACGCCCTCAATATAGCCAATTTCATCCGAAATCCGTATAAAAAACTCCTCGCCCACCTCCTCAGGGCTGTAACGGATTGACAACTGGTTTTTCTTGTTGGGAACCAGGCGCTGCCTCACCTTCAGGGAGCGATCGTATACGGTCACCTGGGGCATCAGGTTGGTCGCCCCCAGAAGAGACCAGTTCAGCATCCCGCCGGTGCCCGTGCGGATCTTGAGCAGGTCGGAGTCTCCACGGTTTTGAATCAGCCCGGCAACCGCTCCTCGCTCAGGCAGGAGGAAGGCCCCGCTTCCTGCAGCAGGGACCTGCCACTCAGGCAGGCGCTCTTCCGGCCACTGGAGCTCCTGCAGCAGCCGCTGGAGCGTCAGGTCCGGCTCAAACGGTTGCAGTTCGGCAACCATCGTGTTCCAGTCAAACTCCAGGGTCAGACGGCGATTCGACCAGTCGGCACGCTTCAGCCCCCAACTCCGCAGGTTCTCGCGAACTACCGGCAGCTGTGCTTCAGGGTTGCCCCGAAAATCTCCCAGATAGAGCGATCCCTGCTCCTTCATCAAGGCCAGCGTCAGCCCCTGCCACTGAGGGTTTCCACCAAACGCAGAACGCAACACCAGCTCCTCCTCCAAAGGTCCGGGGACCCCAAGCAGTTGCACCTCCGTCACAGAGCCTTCCAACTCACTGGTGAAGACCTCCCGGATGATCGGCCCCCAGCGAGGCTGGAAGGCCTCGGCAATCTGAGCCGCCCACTGTGGTTCGGAGGGGTTCAGTGACATCTCCACCCGCACCTCGCGAGCGAGCGTTTTCTCTCTCAGCAAGGAGAGACGAGCCTGAACCTTGGCTGGTCGATCTCCCTTCCAGGCCTTGGGGAGCCCTTGGAACTCCAGCACCAGCGCGTCCTTGGGAGCGGCACTCAGGTCCTGAACCGAGAGCACCTGCGCGATCCGCACCTGATACGGGGAAAGCGAGGCCTCCAGTGCTCCGGACAGCTCCTGAAGCTGTGCCACATTCCAGAGCGAAGGAGGCGCCTGGATGGCCAACGGGAGGCTCCGGACTTCACGAGACTCACTAGCCAGCGGCAGGCCCAGCTCCTGTAGAATGGCGATGATTCGGGAGCGGAAGAGACGCCCTTCCAGGCTCAGGCTGAAGCTGCTCAGGTCGTCAGCTCGACGCTCCGAGGTCACCCGAAAAGATTCGATCAAGCTCCCACCCGCCTCCTCCGCAGCGTTGGCAAGCACCGGAGAGAGGCGCTCTTGCCCTTCGGGAGTCAACATGCCGGCCAGCCCACGCAACGTCAGCTGGAGCTTGCCTTGCTCCAGGGCCGCCTGTCGGGCCGCCGCCACATTTTCCCGGGAGATCGGCACCTCCACCTCAGCCTGCACCGTCATCAGGCTCTGAGCCTGAAGGTCCGAGGCGAACAGCAACCACCCGAAGAGCCCGATCAGCATGAAAACCTGCAGGCGGAGCTTCCGGAGCAGCCTCCTCATAGCTTCAGGTCCTGTAGCAGTGCAGCAAACCGTGGGGCCAACGCCTCCGGGTTGGAGTCCTTGAGGTTGAAGTAGAACTTGATCTTCGGCTCTGTCCCGGAAGGCCGGACAACCACCCGAGTGCCGTGCTCCAGGTGCAGAGTCAGCACATCGGAAGCAGGCAGGCCGGGTCCGGAGCTGACCTCCCCGGAGTTCAGGTCACGGATGGTGTCTTCCCGCAAATCCTCGACCTTCAGGGTCTGCAACCCTCCGAGTTGTTCCGGAGGGTGTTCTCGAAAATTCTGGATGAGTTCAGCGATCTGACGTTTGCCCTCCAGTCCAGGGAGGGTCCGGGTGCGCTGCTCATCGAGATGATATCCATGACGCGCCTGGAGTTGCTGCAGGTGGTCCACCGGCGTCATCCCTCGAGTCACCAGCACCGCGGTCATTTCGGCAAAGGCCAGAGCCGCCCAGACTCCGTCCTTGTCTCCGGAGTGTCCTCCTCGCAGGTACCCGTGACTTTCCTCCATGCCAAAGACAAAATCTCCCTGTCCCTCCCGCTCCAGCTGTTCGGCAAGAGCACGAATCCACTTGAAGCCGGTCAGGGTTTCCAGAACCTGCACTCCGTGCTCCTCGGCGATGCTGCGGGCCAGTGGCGTGGTCACGTTGGTGGTGATGAAGACCGGCTGCGCAGGCATCCGGTGAGAGCGGTGCAGTTGAGAGAGCGTGAAGTCCAGCAGCAGCACCCCGATCTGATTTCCGTTCAGGCGAACCCAGTTCTGGGTGGAGTCACGGACCATGACTCCCAGTCGGTCGGCATCCGGGTCATTGCAGAGGATCACCCGATCGTCCATGTCGGCCTGTGCCAGCGCGAGTTCAAAGGCGTGCGGGTCTTCCGGATTGGGCGATTTGACCGAGGTGAAGTTTCCATCCGGAACCATCTGGGTCTCCACGGTGTGAGCCTGTTCGAACCCTTGACGCCTCAACAGCTCCGGGACCAGCCGTCCTCCGGTTCCGTGCAGCGGCGTGAAGAGCACCCCGAGGTCCCGGTTGTCCGACCGGTTGCCTACCGAAAGCTGGCGAACCTCCTCAAAGTAGAACTCATCCGCTTCCGGACCGATCCAGTGCAGGACGCCTGCCGCTTCGGCCTCGGTGAGGTCTCGGGAGGGAATCACCGAGAGGTCCGTCACCCCACGGACCTCCTGAGTGATCTCTCGATCCTCGGGCGGAACGATCTGTCCTCCGTTCTTCCAGTAGACCTTGTAGCCGTTGTACTCCGGAGGGTTGTGACTGGCGGTGAGGATGATCGCCGACTGAGCCTTGCGCCGCAGCAGCTCGCAGGAGACCAGCGGCGTCGGCGCGATCTCTCGAAACAGGTACACCGGGAGCCCGTGCGCCGCGATCACGGAGGCTGCAGTCTGCGCAAACTCCCGAGACTGGTTCCGCGAATCATAGCCAATCACGACGCCCTGCGCCTTGGGGTCCGGATGCTGTTCCATATAGCGCGCCAGGCCCTCCGTCGCCTGCATGACGGTGTAGTGATTCATCCGGTTCGTCCCCACTCCCATCAGCCCCCGCAGCCCTCCCGTTCCAAACTCCAGCGAGGCTCCGAAGCATTCCTCACGCTCTGAGGCCTGCTCTTCGGCCAGTAGCGCTCGTGCCTGTGCCCGAGTTGCTTCATCAAAAAACGGATGTTCTGCCCAGAGACGGGCGACAGCAAGTGAGTCAGTCATGGGGTGCCTCCGATGAATCATGGTCCAGCCCCCGTGGGGAAACGGGGGGTCCTTGCAGCTCGCGCATCAGGATGCTCTCGTCTGCACGAAGATGCAACGATTTCCCGGTCATCGGATGCTCAAACGTCACCTCCCAGGCGTGCAGAAGCTGTCGATGTTCCGGGAAATCATAGGGTTTCAAAGCGTCGTTGCCTCCGTTGAGCCAGGCGATGAAGCCCGCTTCAGGGAGCCCGTAGAGTTTGTCTCCGACGATCGGGCAGCCGATGTAGCTGGCATGGACGCGGATCTGGTGAGTGCGCCCAGTCAGCGGGCGAACCTCGGCCTGTGTGTAGGGCCCCACCGCCTTGCGTTCGACAAACCAGGTCCGGCTCGGCTTGCCCTCCGGGACGACTCCCTGTTTGATCCGCACCTCGGAACGAGCGGGGCCGATCGGCATGGACACGAAGACCTCGGGCTGGGGCAGTGGACGGTTCAGGATGGCCAGGTAGGTCTTGCGCACCTGCTGGGTTCGGAAAAGCTCGGCCATCTTCTGAGCAACCAGATGCTGCTTGGCAAACAGGATCAGGCCGCTCGTCTCACGGTCCAGCCGGTGCAGCGTGTAGAGCTTGCCCCAGTCGAAGCGCTGCTTGACCTGATGGATCAAGGTGTTCTTGAAGTACTTCCCGGAAGGGCTGGTCGGCAGATCCCCGGACTTGTTGAGGGCAATCAGGAACTCGTCTTCATAGACCACCTCGAAGAAGGGGTCCACCGGAGGCTCCATGAAGTCCGGACGTCGATAGAGTACCGTCTGGTGATTGCGCAGGCACCAGTCCGGCCGAGCCACCTTGCCATCAACGATCAGACGGCCTTCCCGGATGTTTTCACGCCACTCGCCCTCGTCCAGGTAGCGAAAGCGCCTCAGCAGGAACTCCAGCAGGGTCTCCGGATGTTCGTCGATGCGCATGTAGTGAAAGGTCAGCTCGGTGAAGCCGTCCGACATCCGCAAGGTCATGAGAGCCTCCGCACCGTCAAGGTCATGAGCAATGCTCCCCCGCTCTTCCCGGCGGTTCGTCATCCCGGCGAACGCGGGGGTCTCGTCCCGAAGCCGAGTTTTCCAGGCTCCCGCTTTCGCGGGGACGCCCGTCCAGGTTCCTTTGATTTTCCAAGTTTGCTGCTCTACTTTGAGCCGGCATGCTACTCCTGGAGGTCCTTGCCCGAGATCAGCAGGTCGTTGGCATCCCAGGAGCGCAGGGTGAAGGTCCGACCCTGGGTCTGTTGGCCCAGTGACTCGAACGCCTGACGGAGGGTGGCATTGTCCGAAGTTGCCGAGAAGGAGACCTGGAACGCGTGGTCTCCGCCATCACGGGGAATTCCGGACAGTCGCAGCTCCAGGCTCCTTCCATCCTCCAGGATCGCCTGAACGGTGGTTTGGTTGTCAAAGGCCTCCGAGGGGCCTTCCGCCTGAGGCAGCAAGGCGGCAAACTCCAGCTCGGCCAGCGCGCCCACGGCGTTGCGCACCGTCGTGGCGTTCAGCTTGACGTCCTCGGCTCCGGACCACGTCCATTCACCTGCTGCATCACGGGTCAGCTCGATCGGCTCTTCCGTGGCAGAGGTCCACGTCAAGCGCCTGAACGCGTTCTGAGGCAGGTCGAGCAGCTTCTTTTCCAGCCACTCCTGGGGATCGGAGTTGATCGGCAGCTTCTCCGGAAGCAGGTACACGCTGTTCGAGTTCGCAGGGCGGAAGTACTGCCCGTCAGCGTTCTCCCGGTTTTTCCCAAGCAGGAGCTCCAGCAGCGGCTCGCCGCCCTGGTTGAGCAGCACCAGCCGGGTCGCGTGACGCCCCTCTTCCCAGTTGGACTCCGGAGGAGCTTCCAGGTGAAACATCGCCAGCCGCTCCGGGTTGTCGGTGACCCGGTCGCCGACCTTGAGTTCGGTCAGTTTGAGCAGGGTCTCGCTCAGAGAGTTGACGTCCACCGGAAACTGTTCGGAGGCCAGCAGCCACTGGCCTCCGGAGCGGATCAGTTCCATCCGGTCCTGCCCTTCGATGCGGATCCGGGAGAGCTCCTCAGTAGGCAGGCGCTCCAGCAACGGCTTCCCCGTCATCGGGGACGCAGGAGCCGAGGATTCGTTGGCAAACCAAAGTCCGGCACTCACGGCGCTGAGTACCACCGCAGAAACGAGGATCGGTTTCAGCATGACTGTAGCATTCGGCGTTTAGGGTTAGAGGAAATGAGTGAGAAGTTCAGGCTTCAATTTTGATCAAAATGGGACTGATTCTCAAGAGCCTCGATTGATCGGATCACCCAGCCAGACGATCGGTGCCTGAGCGAAGTCGAAGGAGAGCCGGAGGATGTGCTGAGAGGCTCGGTGCCTGAGCGAAGTCGAACGGCTGGCCAGAACAATGGCCCAACACAGGCTTGAAGCCATGATTTTAAAAGTAGGTAGGCTGGGTTGAGGAACGATACCCAGCACTCGTAGCTTGAGAAAGATGCAGATCAGCACGCAAACACCAGGCACCTCAGCGGGCGACCTGCTTCAGGGAGGTTCTGTAGAGGAGGCGCAAGGGGCGGAGAGGCTCCATCGCGGGGTTCGCACTTCGATGGAGTCCGCTGCTGAAATCAGTTGAGGTGACGAAGCTCTTCAAGGTGCTCCAGCAGCTTCCAGCG
>JAYPUA010000053.1:0-3381 GCA_038133845.1 Deltaproteobacteria bacterium | reverse complement strand
GCTGAAATCAGTTGAGGTGACGAAGCTCTTCAAGGTGCTCCAGCAGCTTCCAGCGAAGCAGCGGAATTCCCCGCAACATCTCCACATCCGGGAAGTGAAGCAGCTTGGCCTTCCTGGAGACCGTGACCTGGAACTTTGAGGGGCGCTGCAGGATCGAGTCTTCGCCCCAGAACGCTCCGGGCTTGAGCTTGTGGAAGAACTCTCCGTCCTTGTGGAGCTTCGCCTCTCCTTTTTGCAGCAGCTTCAGCCCGGCCACCTCGTTGAGGGCATCGCCCTCCACCCACTGAGCCTGGTTGGCCAACTGCAGCTGGAGCGGATAGGAAATGCCCTCTCCAAAAAGCCAGGTCTCGATCAGGAAGTCGATCACGTTCTGGACATTCTGGATCTGTCCATACACCTGGTTTCGATCGACAAATTCTCGGTAGAGTGTCGCCGGGAGCGCGAGAGCCTTGATATTGCTGAAGGCGCGGTAGGTTCCCAGGCTCTTCCCCTGGAACAGCGCCCAGAGATCGCCCACCAACGCACCACTGGACAGCATGCGGACCGAGTGATCGCCAGGCCGGATGTACTCCGCGCTGCCTGTCAGGAGCAAGTAGACGAAGCGTGGAGGCTCGTTGTTCTTGATGATGATCTCTCCGGCGTTGAAGGACACCTGCTCGCAGTTCAGGAGCATCCGCAGCTCGCTCTTGTCCACCGTGGGATAGAACGCCTTGAGGTACTCACCTGCCTGCTCCCGGATGTAGTCGTTCTTGCTGGCGATGAGGACGTCGTGGCCTCCGAAGGCAGCCTCGGAGCCAATCTCCTTCTGGGAGGCGCTCAGACGCTCGGAGGTGTGTGCCAGGATGATCTTCTCGGAAGGATCCTCCCGGAAGTCCTCTGCCATGCCGTGGATCAGCCCTCCACCGATGTCGATCTTCTTCAGGTGGGTCGGCGTGTGGTAGTGCTCCACAATGCTGTCGTAGAACGCCTGGGAGATCCCGGGTTGGGTCGCGTCTTCCGTGATCATGTTCTGCAGCACCGACTTGGCCGCAATGTCGGCCAGGTGGGCATACTGCACGTATCCGTCCGTCCACAGCGTCCGGAAGAGGAAGACGTTGGTCTCCACCGGATGAGGCGAGAAGATGGGGAGCACCTCAAGGCCTTCGATGTTGTTCCACTGGTCAAACTCCAGGTCGTGGACATCGAAGAACTCCTCGAACTCTCCCTCGTTGAGGGACATCAGCGCCGAGAGCTTCTTGTTCACCGACTCCCGAACCAGCCGGGTCGCGTAGTACTTGATCCGATGGTCCGAGCGAATCAGGGTCGTCAGCCCGGAGAAGTGGTCATCATGCGCGTGTGTGTGGAAGATGCCGTCAATTTCATTCGAGCTGATGCCCATGGCGTTGAGGCTGTGGTCGATGTTCGGTCCGGCGTCAATGAGGTAGATGCGTCCCTGAAAGCAGAGGATGCTCCCCATGCAGGGGCGGTAGATGTCCCACCCGTCGCCTTCACCGGTGTGCAGCACCGAGAAGTACTGCCGGTCGAAGCGGTGCGAACCCAGCTCGTAAGGTGTGGCAAAGTGCTGTCCCGGCTCCAGCGTCAGGTCGACCATCGTGGTCTCGCCCTGGTAGGAGAACTTGTAGCGGTTGGTGTCTTGGCGGGAGACAAACACGCCGTTCTTCACCTCGGTTTTTCCGGAACCCACGACCTTGCCCTCCAGGAGCTGCTCGCTCGGATGGATCGCGCCGAAGGCGAAGCGGAGCTTCATCCGCATCATCTCCTCCGCCAACGCTCGCGAGATCCCGGTTTCCATGATCTCCTCCACGGTCGTCAAGCCGTAATTGCCCCGGTAGATGTAGTCCATCTGTGCCCGGACAATGTCTTCCCGCCCAATCAGCATCGGCTTGGTCCCGTTGTTGTTGGGGTGTCCAGGGAGCAGCATGCCCTGCCGATAGAGCATCTGAAGCACAGGAAATTCCGCCAGATTGGCGAAGTTTCCCTTCTGTATGGGGAGATCGGAGAGGAGGATGGCGTTGGGACCCGTCTCACAGGTCACCCCATTGATCTGGTGGGTCCGGATGAGCTTTTCCCGCATCAGGTGCTTGACGCAATCTGCCGGGCAACCACAGAGAACCCGCAGGTCTGCTTCCGGAATCTCCAGCCAGAAGATTCCCGGGGCGACATGATTCTTGATGATCTTTCCCATCGTACTCTTTCGCTTGAATCCACCCCAGCGGGGCCTGACAAAGAAGGGCCTTCCGGCATTGGAACCTGTACCACCGGAGCCGGGGCCCAGAAATGGAGGTCAGGGAATGCCAGAACTGTTCCCGTCCAGGGTCCCCAGGCTGCGGTACAGCTCCGGGCGTCGGTCGCGAAACAGGCCCCAGGCCTGTCGCAGACTCCGAATCTCCTCCAGATCCAGCCGCTCCAGCAGCACCTCCTCCTGGTCGCGTGAGGCCGCCTGTCGCAAGTCTCCCAGGGGTCCGGCAATGAACGAGGAGCCGTAGAAGGTGAGCGAACACGACGCGCCGGATTCGACGCCGATGCGATTCGAGGCCACCACCGGAACCAGGTTCGCTGCCGCGTGCCCCTGCATCACACGCTGCCAGTGATCCCGGGAGTCCCACTCCGGAGCCTGAGGTTCGGAGCCAATCGCCGTCGGGTACAGCAGCAGCTCCGCCCCCTGCAAGGCCATCGCTCGGGCGGCCTCCGGGAACCACTGGTCCCAGCAAATCGCCACCCCAACCCGGGCATGGCGGGTCTCCCAGACCCGAAACCCGGTGTCTCCCGGAGAGAAATAGAACTTCTCCTGATATCCGGGACCATCCGGGATGTGCGACTTGCGATAGAGCCCCAGGTCCCGGCCATCGGCATCCAGCACCACCAACGAGTTGAAGAAGGCGTTTCCGGCACGCTCGAAGAAGCTGATCGGCAAGACCACCTCCAACTCTGCTGCCAGCGCGGAGAAGTGCTTCAGCAGAGGATGCTCCAAGCGTGGATGGGCCCACTCAAAGTATCGCGGATCCTGATCCTTGCAGAAGTATTCCCCTTCAAACAGCTCCGGCAACAGGATCACCTGTGCCCCCCGACCTGCCGCCTCGCGGACCAGCCGGGATGCCGTCCGAATGTTCGTGCTTTTTTCCGCGACACAGGCGAACTGGAGCGCGGCCACAGTGACAGAGGTCATCTTGATTCCCAGGTTTGGAAGCGTGAGGTGTGCTCTTGAACCTCCCCCAAGGCCCCATGAGGCCGAGGGCACCTTCGAGGATACGGGTTTGCCAGAAATCTTGCAACGTGCCTCCGACAGAGCCCCCCATCAACGGCCGAGACCCGGAAGAAGAGGGGGCAGCCCCTCCACCGCATCCTCCTGGACCCCAGCGGTCCCCTCAAGGTCTACCAGCT
>JAYPUA010000052.1:0-20056 GCA_038133845.1 Deltaproteobacteria bacterium | reverse complement strand
ATGAAGATTGTAGGAGCAATTGACATTGGCTCCAACGCGATCCGGATGGTCTGTGCGCGGTTGACAGACGACCGACGCATTGAGCTGATTGAGAAATACCGGACTTCCGTACGACTGGGAGAGGACGTCTTTGGGCAAGGGTATCTTTCGGAAGAGACGATCACGCGCCTTTCGGAAGCGTTGCGGGTCTACCACCGGACCCTCCAGCAAAATGGTGCCACGGAAGTGTGTGCGTACAGCACGAGCGCGATCCGGGAGACGGCGAATCAGGAGGAAGTGATTGAGCGCCTGGAGCAGGAGACCGGGATTCGATTGGAGACGATCTCCGGGGGGCAGGAAGCCTCCTTGTTGCAGCGTGCGGTTGGCCGAGTGGTGGACATCCATTCTGGTGAAGTGTTGATGGCGGATCTTGGAGGAGGGAGCCTAGAGGTCTCCTTGCTGGTGAACGGAGAGATCGAATTTGCCGAGTCCTTTCGTCTGGGGACGGTTCGCTTGCTGAAGATGTTCCCTTACACTCCTGCACAGGAGAAGGTGTTTTTGCGCTGGGCCAAGTCTTACGTGAAGGATTTCATGTCCTACATCAAGACCCGTGCGGGCTGGAAGCGTTTGGACCAGGTGATTGTCACCGGAGGAAACGCCACGGCTCTGGGGAAATTCGCAGCACAGCATGTGGACGGAACTCCTTTTGAGGAGGGATTGTGCACGATGGACCGCCCGACGTTTCTCCGGGTGAAGAAACTCCTTCTGCAGCACGACCTCAGGGGGCGGGAGGAGGCGCTGGGGCTGTCAACCGATCGCTCGGACGTCATCTTGCCGGCAGTGCTGATCTTTGATCAGCTGATGCAACTCTCCGGAGCGAAGGTGTTGCACATTCCGGCTGTGGGGCTGCGTGACGGCATTCTTGACGAGATGTTGGAGCGTGCCTGGGGCGATGAAACTCCCAGCGCTCACGAGCAGATCATGCACTCGGCCTGGCACTACGCACGCCGGTACGGCACAAACCTGCAGCACTCGGAAACGGTCCGCAAGCTCAGCCTGCAACTCTTTGACGGCACCTGGACGCTGCATCACCTGGGAACACGAGACCGGACCTTGCTGGAGGTCGCGGCGGTGCTTCATGACATCGGACGCTTCATCCGACCTTCTGATCACCCGCAGCATTCCATGTACTTGATCCAGAATGCCGAGTTGGTTGGACTCACCAACACGGAGCGCCAAATGGTGGCCCTGGTGGCGCGCTATCACACCTCCGGAACCCCCTCCACCAAGGAGCGTCAGTTCGGAAGGCTCTCCTTGGAGCAGCGACACTCGGTGACTGGCTTGACGGCGCTGTTGCGCGTCGCGGATGCGCTTGACCGTCAGCATGAGGACCTGGTGCCTTCTCTCTACCCCGAGGTGTCTCCCCGCCAAGTTCAGCTCTTGCTGAAGGGCACTGAGGATCTGATGCTGGCGGAGTGGGCGCTCAAGCGCAAGAAGAAGCTCTTTGAGAAGACCTTCAAACGCACCCTGGAGGTTGCCTCTCTGCCCGAAGACCCCCACCAAGCTTGACTCAACGAATCTCTTCGAGCAGGCTTTGGATTTGCTGTAGAATCTTTTTCTGGCATTTGTTAGCATTTCAGTCTTTACCGTGGCTATGAGTCCGGTACACCCTCTCTTAGGATCAGGCCTCTCATGTCTCCTGACGTCTCAACTGCAGAACCCGTCAACGAAGAAACCTCTCCGGAAGAACTTCAAGCGCTGATCTCCGAAATGCGAGAGAGCGCCTGGAAAGAAGGGCAGCCGGGGTTGGAGATGAAGTTTGTCTACCTGCTGGCTGAAATCAAGTTCGACCGCGACTCTCCAAACGTGTGGAGACTGGACTACCAAGGCTACGAGGTGGAACAGCTCGAGCGCGCATGGCGACGTGAGCAAGAAGACATTGAGGCGATGCTCCAGAGTGACCTGCTGGTCTGGAATCAGTTTGGCATCCGTCCCAAGCTCTACAACGCTCGGGAGGTGCAGGAGGTGGCTCGGTTTGCCGATCTTCTGTTTCTCAGCTTCACCTGCCCGAGCTGGGTCAGCCCGGTCAAGCGCAACCCGTTCATTGAGCAGCAAGTCAACATTCTGCGACTCTATCGGCGTGCCAATCCGGAGTCGTGCATCATCGCGATCACCAAGCACCCGACCTTTCGCCTGAAGAAGGACCCGCTGTTTCTGCAGTGGAACGACCTCAACACGGAGACCACCGGGATTGGCAAGAAAGGGGCAATCACCCGTCTGGTGGCCCAGCAACTTAGCTCCAAGGCCGTCCTCAAAGCCTATCTGGAGAAGCGGCACACGACCCAGAAGTTGGCTGACGACATGCGTCGTGGCCAACTGCAGACCCACTATGAGGCCTTGCAGCGGTTTCAAGTGGACTTTCGCCTGCTGGTCATCACCCACCCGGGGCTGCACGACGAGTACGCCAAGGAGGTGGTCAACCACCTCAAGCCGTGGAAATTCACAAACGTCGAGGTGGTGCGCCAGACGGACCTCAAGTTCGATCAGGTCAAGGAGTTCGACTTCTTCATCCTGGTGAACTGCGGTTTCCCGGAAGACTTCCGAAATGCTCCTGACGCGATGGTCCAGAGCATCACCCGCCGGACCTTCCGCTTCACCGGCTCCCTGCCTTCCAAGATGCCCCCGGTTCAACTGCGACCCTTCTCTGTCCAGAACGGGCTGGAGCGCTCCTATGTGGCGCTTCAGGAGGAGCTGCGAACCGAGATGGAGCAGCCTTGGCTGCAACGCCGGATCGGCCAGTATGACGAATACTGGAAGGAGGCTCAGGAGCTGTCGACCAACCAACTGCAGGTCGACTCGCTGGACGAGCGACTGATGTCTTTTGCCGATGGCTATTACGCGCTGCTGCACATGGTCCTCATGGAAGGCACCCGACACGTCCATAGCGGAACCCGCTTTGGCGGGATCATGCGTAACCTGACGCGCTACCTGATCGTGGATGACTTCCGCAAGGATGTGGTGGACTACCTGGTGGAACACAAGTTCCCACGGACCCGGGTCAAGCTGATGTCCTCGCTGGAACTGTTCAACCTGTTCAACAAGTTCAAGCAGGAGAACCCGAACCTTCCTCCGGCACAGGCCTATCAGCAGTTCATGCGCCGCGAGCATTTCTTCACACAGTTTGAGGTCGTCGTCGTCAACTCCTGGAACGTGGAGACCGACGGCACCTTGAACGTGAAGCTGCGCCTGGCCCCGGTCCCTGCAGAGGGCGAAACCGAGGTGAGTCCGGACGAAGTGACCCTGAGTAGCCGCAACCTCCATGACTTGCTGGGCACCAACCCCACGGAGCTGCTGAGCGGGGTGCTTGGGGCTGCTGCGCTGAAGGACAAGTCCCTGGCGGAACAGCGTGAAGGTGTGGAGCAGGTGATCAAGAAGATGATGACCAAGGACAGCCTCAACACGCTCTCCAAGATCATGGGGGTGAAGAAAGGGAAGCTGTACCGCATGTTCCAACTGGATCTGGATCTGAACAAGATGCTGGATCGCTTCAAGGATGCAGAGAGCCAGTTCAGTGGAGAAGAGGCTGCGCCACTTCCGGAATCCGCTGAGCCGGTGGAGCCGGAGGTTGAGGAGGATGAGGAAGTGGCCGAGCCGGAGATCAAAACTTTGACCGAGTGGTTCCAGCCACTGCGGCGGCATCGCATGCAGACGCTGGAGGCCATGGCTCTGGGGTGTGCGATGCGCTGGACCAGCCACCTGGAAAACACTCGCGCCCAGCGTTATCTTGAAGAGGAGAGCCACGCTCTGCAGGAGATCCCGGACCGCATTCTGGAAGCCGCCCAGGTCGCGCTGGTGACCCTCAACGCGGACTTCCCGCTGGAGGGAGTGCACCTCGCCTTTCCGCCTCTGCCCAAGGGCTCCGGACGGGTCCACAAGATGGACTCCCTGCCGTCCCGGAGAGATTTTGAGGAGATGCGCTTTGCTCTGCTGATCATCGACCTGCCTCACTACTCTCTGGAGCTGGTGACTCAGTTCCTGCGCAACCGCAACCGCTCGAAGCGGGCTCACGTTCCTGTCGTGTTCCATGCTCCTCCAGAGTTCCGGGAGCAAATGGGGGCTGCCGAGGAGACCATCCTCTGGCATCTGGCTGGAGTCCGGACCCTGGAGACCGGAGAGGTGGAGTTGATGCCGGTGTTTCTCGACTCCTTCGAGGATGCCGAACGGGTCTCCTACCAAATTCGCGGCCTCCTGAACTTCTAGGGACCGCTCCCCACGCCCCCTTCCGGGACCGCATGCACTACAAGGCCTTCCTGAAGACCACCAGCGCGCTGTTGGTGGTCGGTGCCGGGCTGATGACCATTCCGGCGACCTGTGCCTGGATCTATGACGAAGGGGACTTTGCCGCCTTCGCCTGGACCATCCTGGGCTCCGTGCTCCTCGGAGGCCCGACCTTTTTCCTGCTCCGAAGCAAGCAGCGGATGAGCGTCAAGGAGGAGTTCGTCCTGGTTGTGATCGGGTGGCTGCTCATCACTGCCGTCTCCTCCATCCCGTTTGTCCTCCACGGAGCGATCCCCTCCTTCACAGACGCCTTCTTCGAGGTGATGTCCGGCTACACGACCACGGGCTCCACGCTGCTGACCGACATCGAGGCGTTGCCGAAGGGGCTGCTGTTCTGGCGCAACATGACGCACTTCATCGGCGGCATGGGGATGATCGTCCTTTACCTGACGCTGTTCTCCGGAGCCGGTTCCACGCGGCTGTTTCGAGCAGAGGCGGCCCCTGGACAGGGCCTGACCGGAGTGAAGATGCTCCCGCGCCTCCAGGAGACGCTGCGCTGGCTCTGGGTGATCTATGTGGGGCTGAACGTGGTCGCCACCCTGATCTTCTGGGCCGGAGGGATGTCGCTCTACGATGCGCTCATTCACGCCTCCAGCGCGGTTGCCACCGGCGGATTTTCCAGCCGAAACGCCAGCTTCGGACACTTCAACAGCGCCTACCTGGACTGGATGGTCATCTTGTTCATGTTCATTGGGGGAATGGATTTTGTCCTGCACTTCCAGCTCATCTCCCGCAACTGGGAAGAGGTCTGGAACAACACCGAGATCAAGGCCTATCTGGGGGTTGTGATGGTCCTGTGCGTGGGCGTCTCCTGGTTTTTGTGGGAGAGCGGGACCTATGCCTCAATCGCCGAGGCCTGCCGCTACGGCTTCTTTCAGGTGGTCTCCATCATCACGACCACCGGGTTTGCCACGGCGGATTACGAACTTTGGCCACACACCTCGCAGATCCTGATCTTCCTCTGCCTGTTCATTGGTGCCTCTTCCAGCTCCACAACCAGCGGCATCCGGATCATCCACCTGGTGATCATCTGGCGCTCGATCAGCCACACGGCCCGGACCCTGCTTCAGCCGATGGCGGTCAACCCGATCCAGATCAACCGCCGCCCGCTGCCTCCGGTGATCATCAATGGAGTGGTAGCCTTCTTCACGCTGCACATCCTCTGTCTTTTGCTGGGAAGCGTGCTGCTGACCTTCTTGGACCCCCGGGACTTCTGGTCGTCGCTCAACGCGGTGATGGCAACCCTCTGGAACAACGGCCCGGCCTTTTCCACGGTAGGGCCCACCGACAACTTCTCGCACTTCTCCGATCCAGCCACCTGGCTGCTGTCCTTTGCCATGCTGGCCGGGCGTTTGGACCTGTACACGGTCCTGATCTTCTTCTTCCCCAGCTTCTGGAGAAGTTGAGGCTGGTATGCCTCTTGCTGAAAAAGCCTTAAACCCACATTCCTTTCGAGGGGTGACTGTTCACTTTTTCGGCAAGCCCTCATGCAACTCATTGCTCGATTCAAAAAGGCCCTGCGCCGCACAATGGATGTCTCTGAACTGTCTCTACCTCCGGGCATGGAGCGCTCTGAAGCCCCTCAAAACACCGCTCAGGTGGCCGTGATGAGGCTCAAGGCCGACTCCTTGCGGCATGGCTGACGGGGCGTTTGCTCAAACGCATCTGGGAGCGTCTGGTGGCTGGATTGGCTGAAACGCTCCGTCCCCCTCCGGAGACGCTGATTTGGGAAAGCCGCTGGAGGGACACGCTGCTGCAGGTCTGGGAAACTCCGGGACGCCGGGAGTTGAGGTTTGGAAACCGGGTAGTGCAGAGCGCGCTCTCGCTGATCAATCCCGACCACCTGGTGTTGCGCTACACCCGGTTCATGATGCTCGGATTCGTGCTGCTGCCTCGCCCGGCGCGCGTGCTGCACATCGGCATGGGCGCAGGAACCCTGCCCTCCTACATCTTCCGCCACTTCCCAGAAGTTCAACAGGACATTGTAGAGATCAACCCGGATGTCATCCGTGCGGCTCGAGAGCATTTTGACTTCCCGGATGATCCACACCTGCAGGTTTACGAAGGCGACGCCGCCGAGCAGATCTCCGAACTCCCCGGACCCTACGACCTGATCTTCCTGGACGCCTTTGATGCCCACGGGACACCGCCAGCGCTGATGGATCCGTCGTTTCTGGCGTTGCTGCGCAAACGCCTGACCACTGAAGGCTGGGTGGTGGCCAACACGTGGAGCACCACGCACGTCTTTCCCGAGTTTCGCAAACGCTGGTTCCTCTCTTTTGGACGTGGCCTGCAGGCGCGCACCCGAACCGCAGGCAACGTCATCCTGTTCGGTGGCAACAGCCTGCCCCCGCCGTCGCAGAAGGAGGTGCTGAACAATGCCCGAAGCCTGGAGCGGCAGATCCCCCTGGAGATGGTCCCGGCAGCGCGCAAATTCTCAGTCTGGAAGGGGGATGGGCCGCAGTGAACCCGGGACTGGAGGTTCCGGGCTCTGGCACCGAACTTGTATTTCATTCTGAAGCCGTAATCAACGCGGAACGAACCACACTCCATGCTTTACATGCGTACTCTGGTCCTAAGTCTGATTTTGTTGACTCTGAGCACTGCCGTCTGGGCCGTGCGCGTCAAGGATGTTGCCACCCTGAGGGGGGCCCGGGACAACCAGCTCATCGGGTTTGGGCTGGTCGTGGGTCTGGACGGGACTGGAGACTCTCCGGAAAGCCTGCTCTCCCGCAAGCCGATCGTCAACTCTTTGGAGCGGATGGGCATCAGTCTGGGAAGTCAGGACATTCAGGGTCGAAGCATTGCCGCTGTCTGGCTGACGTCGACCCTGCCTCCGTTTGCCAAGTCCGGACAGCGTCTGGACGTCACGGTGGCCACGCTGGGCGATTCGATCTCTCTGCGGGGAGGGGTGCTGTTGATGGCTCCACTCCGGGGTCCGGACCGGCTGGTCTATGCACTGGCCCAAGGGCCGATCGCCGGCATCCCCCGAGGCGTCAGCCGGGCCGAGGCGCTACCTCCGGAAGAACTGCAGAATTTGCCGATTGGCGCCCGCATGGTGGCCTCGGTCGGAACGGTTCCCGGAGGGGCGCTGGTTGAGCGAGAGATCAACCTCAACCTCAACAGCCGGGCTCGGATCTTCATGAACCTGAAAGACCCCGACTTCACCACCGCCTTCCGGCTGGCCAAGCTGATCAATCAGAACCTGGGGCTGCGCACCGCGCGTGCCAAAGATGCCGGTACGGTGGAGGTCCTGGTTCCGGACAGCTACCTCGGGAACACGGTGGAGCTGGTTTCCTACATCGAAAACCTCGAGATCACTCCGGACAGCCCGGCACAGGTGGTGCTGGACGAGCGCTCGGGGACGGTGGTCATGGGAGGCAGTGTCCGGATTTCTCCGGTTGCCATTTCCCAGAACGGACTCAACATCCAGGTCAAACTGCCTCAGGCCGCTCCTGCCGATGCGGCCAACGCGAACGGCAACGCCAACGAGGAGACGGTCCAATCCAACGTGTTCCTGCTCAAGGGAGGCGCGGACCTGAAGGAGGTGGTCGATGGATTTAACAAGATTGGAGCCTCCAGCAAGGACCTGATCGAGGTGCTCAAGGCCATCAAGGCCGCCGGCGCCCTGCATGCAGAACTGATCATTCGCTAGAGCATGAACATGACCTCTGTCAACGGTAAGCTCTCGCTTGACGCCGCACTCTTTGCCCGTCAGCAGAACCGCATTGAAAAGCTCCCAGCCTCTCCTCAGCAGGACGACCAACTGCTGACCGCCTGCAACGAGTTTGAGGCCGTCTTCACGCAGCAGATGCTCTCTGCGATGCGTCAGGCCTCCTTTGAGTCAGAGTTGGTTCCCAAGTCCAGCGGCGAGAAGGTCTTTGAGTCGATGCTGGACGAGCAGCGCGCTCAACAGATGGCGAGCACCGGCTCCCTGGGTCTGGGGCGCATGATCTACGAGCAACTGCGCGAGCAGATGGGAAAATAGGGAAACTCAAAAAAATCCCTCAAGTTTTCCAAAAGAATGCCGATGTAAAGGCAAGTGGTACTCTCCCTGTGGAGAGCAGACCCTTGCCCCGGTTCTGGAGAACTGTCACGATAAACAGCACTCTTCCGGTGGCCTCCACGTTTGGATCTTCCACCCGCGAGGTGAGAAGGTTGTAGAATTTAAGGTGGATCTATGAAAGTAACAGGACAGACCCCATCGAGCCTCCTGGACATCAAAGGAGGACAGCGCAAAGACGGTGCAGATGCGGCTCAGCTGAGCAAGGGCGGTACTCTGCAAAACGACGTGGTGAAGAATGGTTCCTTCGCCGTGGACAAGATGAAGCTCCGCATCGAAGCCGAGCCCGAGGTCAGAGCCGATAAGGTGGCCGAGATCAAGGCACGGATCAAGAGCGGGGAATATCAGGTAGATACTCAGGCACTCGCCCGGAATCTCCTCAAGGAAGGGTTGCAGGAAAGCACTTCCTGACCCTGCACTCCAACTCCGGATGAGGGGTTCCGTGGACGACCTGCTGCAAGCCTTGTTGCACCTGCTGGAACACGAAGCAGAACTGCATGAACAACTGCTCTCCTGCCTCAAGGAAGAGGCCGCCGGCTTTGGAAAAGCCACGGGAGCGGAACTGTTGCAACTGCAGACCAGCAAGTCGCAGCTCGTCCGGCGCATTGAGCAACTGGAACAGGAACGCATGGACCTGGTCTCCGACATGGCTCAACGCTGGAAAGTGCCCCCCGAGGAGCTTCGTCTCAAACAGATTGCCGAGCGTGCCTCTGGTCCTCAGGGACCAGCGCTCTTTGCGTGCCACCAGCAGCTCACCGAGGTGCTGGAGCAGATCCGACAGCAAGCCGAACACAACGCCCGGATGGCCGAGTCTCGCTTGAAGTCGGTGAACACTGCCATCCGTTTCATGGCAGAAGCTCAGGGAACGCAGCAGACCTACTCTGAAGCTGGAAAGCTTCAGGGGAGCAAGAGCAAGTTCAGCCGCTCTTCGATTTGATCGAAGCGATTTCGTTTTTTCCGGTACTGGAGTTTTGACCTCTTCCCATGCCTAGCCTCAATCAAGCCCTCAACATCGGTGCCCGTGCCTTGAGCACCCAGCAGCGGGCGATGCAGACGTCCGGGCACAACATCTCCAATCAAAACACGGAAGGCTTCTCTCGGCAGCAGGTCTCGACCAAAGCTGCGGCTCCGGACCCCACTGGGGTGGGAGGCGGAACTGATGCGCTGCCGACAGGGCGCGTCTTCGACCGCTTCGTGCAGCGCAAGATCGTGCAGGAGAACCCCAAGTCCGAGGTCTTTCAATCGCGTGGAGACTTCCTCAACAAGCTTGAGGTGATCTTTGGCGATCTGGGAGAGACCGGACTCCGAGGCATCCTGAACGAGTTCTGGAACTCGTGGAGCCAGCTTTCCAGCCAACCGGAATCGGAGGTGGCCCGTCAACGGGTGCAGGAACAGGGCGACCTGGTTGCCGTCAAGGTGCGCGAGATGCACGCACAGTTGGTCTCGCTGCGACGCGAAGCGGATGCCCGGATTCAAGACACGGCGGCTCAGATCAACAGCCTCGGAGAGCAGATCGCCGAACTGAACCGACAGATCTTCTCCTACGAGGTCAGCGGACGCCAGGCGAACGATGCTCGGGATGCCCGGGAGCTGGCGGTGGAGGAGCTGGCCAAGCTGGTCGATGTCAATCTGATTGAAAACCCGAACGGACGGGTCTCGGTGATCATTGGTCGAGACTGGACGCTGGTGGAGGGAGAGAAGTTTTTCAAGACCGAAGCCACGCTCAAGGGCGGAGAGATTGGCATGGTCGGCCTGGAAGGCGTGGCAACCAACAACAACCGCCGTGACATCACCCGGATCTTCCGCTCCGGAGCGCTCTCCGAAATGCTCCAGCAGCGAGATGTCACCATCGTCGAGTTCATGCAGGATCTGGATGAGCTGGCCTTTGGACTGGCCAACCGGATCAACGAGTTGCACGCGACCGGAACCGGAATCCGCTCGGCCGCCTCCTTGATGAAGAGCACCTACGGGCTCAACCCGGAAGCGCTGAATCAGCCGATGCCGTTTCTCAAGGATGGCGTGTTCCAACTGCACCTGGTCGGGCAGGACGATGAGTTCCTGGAGACCTACGAGTTCGAGGTTCAGGCCGGAATGGACACGCTGCAGGACGTTGTCAATCGCATCAACCAGACGGTTCAGGACCCCTCCCTGCTCCAGGCAAACATTGAGGCCGATGGCTCGATGTTGATTCAGACCGGTCCGGAATATCGCTTCATCTTCGGTGAAGATCAGACCGACCTGACCTTGATCATGGGCTTCAACAGCTTTTTCGAGTCGCTCAAGGGCGCCGCCGATTTGCGGGTGAGCGATCGCATCCTGCAAAACCCCAATGCCATCTCGACCGGACGTGACCTGATTCCCGGAGACAACCAGGTTGCCTTGGCGATTGCCAAGCTCCAGACACAGCCAACGATGAAGAACGAGTCGATGACGTTTGACGAGTTCTACAACGGCATCCTTGGAGAGTTGGGACTCCGCATCCGGAGGAACAAGGTCGAGCAGGAGCAGCAAGACGGCATGGTGCGTCAATTCAAGGAAATCCGAAACTCCATCAGCGGTGTGAACATGGATGAGGAACTGACCCACATGGTTCAGTACCAAAAGGCCTATGAAGCCTCCGCCCGGTTCGTCAAAACGGTGGACGAAATGATGGACACCGTCATCAACATGTGACCATGCGAGTAACGGAAAACAGTCGACGCGAGCAAGTGCTCAACAACATCCAGAAGACCTCGTCTCGGTTGCAGGAGGCGCAGATGCAGATGGCCACAGGGCAGCGTCTGAACAGACCTTCGGATGACCCGGTTGGAGCGGCGATGATGCAGGACATCGTCACCAAGATCTCCAGCAACGAGCAACTGATCCTGAACCTGCAGGACCACCGGACCTGGCTGGAGCGCAGCGAGCTGGAACTGAACCACATCCAGGAGATGATGACGCAGGCGCGGACCCTGGCGATGTCCCAATCCGGAAGCGATGCCAACGAAGAGTCGCGCCAGATGACAGCCCGGGAGATCGCTGCCATCCGTGAGAGCCTCTTCGATGCCGCGAACTCCCGTGAGGGGAAGCTGTACCTGTTCTCCGGAGTCAAGACCCTCACCCAGCCGCTGGAGAAAAACTCTCCCATTCAGCCGGCCAAGATCGAGACCAAGAACATTGTCCAAGAGGACATCCGAGAGGTGCTCGATGTCTCTCAGTTCCGGGCAAACTTCGAAGGACACTCTAACAACCCCTACCATCTGCGGGTCGTCCGGTCCGGGCCCTTTGGACAGGCGCAGTATCAGGTTTCAGACGACGGCGGGCGCACCTGGGGAGAGCCTCAGGTCATGCGTCCCTCCATCGCCATGTACAATCCGGACAGCAAGCCGGACGACCAGGTGTACCTGAAGATCTCCGACCAGGAAGGGCGTCTGAGCAAGATGATCTCGGACTACTTCGATGTTGACCTCAACAGCACCTTCGACTTCACCGTCAACGGAGAGATCATCTTCCCGGAGGGGCTGGAGTTTGTCTTTCAGCCGAACCCGGAAGTGGGCTACCACGGCTCTGAAGACAAGAAGGAAGTGCTGATTGCCAACGGCGTGAGCGTGCCGATGGGAGTCACGGCATCCGAGGTTCTGCTGGAGTCCGGAGATGAAAAAATCGACGTGTTTTCCCTGCTGAGTTCCATCGAAAAAGCGTTGATCGAAGACGATGGCACCACCCTTGCAGAACGTCTATCAGAGCTCCAAAAAGCTCAAGATCAGGTGCTCAAGCGCCAAGCCGATCTCGGCAACCTGATGAGGGAAATCGAGATGGCCCAGGCAAAGCTTGAGGACCAAGCGTTTGAAAAGGAAAAACGGCTCTCGGAAGTCCGGGACCTGGATCTGGCCAAGGCTGCCGTTGACGTCAACTCTGCTGAAGTCAACAACCGTCTGGCCCTCGATTCTGCGGGAAGGTTGATTCAACCGACGCTCTCTGACTTCCTGAGGTAGGCCGTTTCGTTAGGTGGCAACATCTCCTGCTCTGCAGGGGACTCCAGCAAGGCGAAATGCTGATACTGACAAGGAAGTCGGGCGAGAGCATCACGATCGGTGACGACGTGAAGGTGACGGTGATCGAAGTCAAGGGCAAGCAGGTCCGAGTCGGCATCGATGCGCCCCGAAACTATGTGATACACCGCGAAGAGGTGTACATTCGCATCCAGGAGGAAAACCGCCTCGCCGCGGAGAAGTCGCCTCTTTCGATCAAAGGACTACGCGGGCTCTTCGGTAAAGACTGAGCCTCCGTAATCGTTCAACCCAGCGTCTCATTGAGGAGCCATGAAAATTCAGACGACTCGCTTCGGTGAGGTCGAAATTTCAGATAATCAGATCATCAGCATGCCAAGCGGCATCCTGGGATTTTCTGCAGAACACCACTTCGTGATTCTCGAAGAAGAAGCGGGCGGGCCTTTTGAGTGGTTCCAGTCCATCGAGACTCCGGGGTTGGCGTTCGTAATGATCGACCCGAACTTTGTAGCCTCTGACTACGAGTTTGAAGTCAGCGACGAGCAGATGAAGAAGATCGACGCCCAAGTCGAAGAGGACATCTCGGTCCGAGTCCTGATCACGATTGCCCGTGAATTCAAGGACACCACCGTGAACCTGCAGGGGCCGATCCTGTTCAACCTGAAGAAGCGTCTGGGAATGCAGTTGGTCATTCCGGATGGGCGCTACAGCACCCGTCAACCGCTCTTTGGTGACCGCCTGAGCATGCCTCCGGAAGCCGAACCTGCTCAAGGAAAGGGCTCCGAAAGCACTCGTCAGCAGGCCATCGCCTAAAGACGCTCCACACCGCGCCGCAGCTTCAGCAAGCGCTCCTCAACAGTCCTCCGGATCTCCTCCTGGGATCCGGGACCGGTTGCGGCTCTGTCCTCCACAGCAATCACTCTTCTTCTCCACCAAATCGGCCTCCCCTGCTCCGTCTGAGTGCCGGACTGCGTCCACACCGGGAAGATGGGAATCGGGGCGTCAAGGCACCACGCGTGCAAGACCTCGACTTCCGGAGCCTCCGGGTTCCACGGGAACCAGATCCACACCCCTGCATGAGACCGTACATCGCCTGTAGAGACCATGCGCAACGAGTCCCAATCAGAAAACTCCACCGCCCACTCCGGGGTCTTGGGAGATGGCCACCAGATACGATCCAGCGCCTGACCGAGGCGCAGGTGTGGCCAGAGCGCAGGCAGATGCTCCGGATGACAGATGAGCACCAGCGAGTGCCCGGACTCAGCCAGCTCCTCCAGAACCCCAAGGTTCACTGTGAGGGCCGGGCGGAGACGTCTCATGATCCAACGCTGAAGGGTGCGTCCCCAGCGCTTCCGAGACTCCGGGGGCATCATACCCTTCCTGGAGGATTCAGGTGGACCTGCATGTAGACCGAGTCGAGAAATCGCTCGAACTTGAACCCCACATTCTTCAGCACGCCGACCTCCACAAACCCGACCTTCTCATGCATCCGGATGGAACGCTGGTTGGCCGAGTCTCCAATCACAGCGATCATTTCCCGGTATCCCAACGCGGCGCAACGTCGGACCAACTCCCGGAGCAACGCGGGCCCAAGCCCTTGTCCGGTGAAACCCGGGTGCAGGTAGACGGAGTCTTCAAGCGTGTGGCGGTAGCCGGTGCGAGGACGGAACGGTCCGGCGTAGGCATAACCGGCGATCTGCCCCTCGACGTCCGCGATCAGATACGGGAGCCCGGCATTCACGAGGTTGTGTGCCCGGGCCTGCATCTCTTCCAGGCTTGGAGGTTCCCACTCCCAAGTCCCGGTTCCCTGCAAGACGTGGTGTGCATAAATCTCCTGAACCGAGGGGAGGTCTTCTGGTGCAAGGGGGCGAATTCTCAAGCAGACTCCGTGAGCGGAAAATGAGGCAAGGTCAAAAGGGGGCAAGCTTCAGGCGGAGAACCATCCTTGGTCACGCGCATCCTCCAGTCGGGCCTGCATGTAGTGCCACAATGCCGGACAACCGCGCTCGATCTGTGGCCCAATGCGCTGCACGACACGCTCGTACGAGATCCCGTTTTCGCGCCAGCTTTGACCGTGGTTGTTGAGGTTGAGCAAGGCTGGCATGGCTCGGTCTACCGCGTTGGCGAAGCGTGCCTCCGGAGTTTGCTCCTCCTCAAACTCCAGCCAGCAGTCGAGCAACTCCTGGCTCTGTGGCTTGGGCAGGTGGCCAAAGATCCGCTCTACCGCAGCACGCTCGGCCGCCTTGCGCTCCTCCCACCCATGCTCCGCAAAGACGATGGTGTCGCCGGTGTCGATCTCTCCGATGTCATGCACCAAGAGCATCCGGATGACCCGGTTCAGGTCGACAGGTTCCGTGGCATAAGGCTCAAGTGAAAAGGCAAACAGCGCGATCTGCCAGCTGTGCTCTGCAGAATTCTCGTAGCGCTCCAGCCCTAGAGGTCTGGTCTTGCGGGTCACGGCCTTGAGTTGATCGAGCTCCAGGATGAAGTCGATGACAGCCTGCATGGTCTTCGGGTCGGTTGAGTTCACGGTGATGCCTCTTCGCTCTGGCCAATCATGATCCGATGTCCGTCGGGAGTGCGCAGGCCGAATTCGCGCATGCCCCAAGGTTCACTGCGCAGGTGCTTGATCAACTCGGCTCCGTGCTGCTGGACACGTTCGAAGTACGCCTCGATGTCGTCCACGATCCAGTAGGCAAAGTAGGAGTGGTCTCCCAACTCACGTGCCGCTGGAGTCTCGGGGCAGTGTCCAATCATGATCCGGCACCCATCCTTGCGCAGCATGCGCCACCCCGGGTCTCCGATTTCGTGCACCGAGAAGCCGAGAATGTCCTGATAGTACCGGGCTGAAGCCTCCAGATCCTGCACGGCGAGCACGTACATTCCCTGTTGAATCATCAGGTTCCAGAAAGTGGGGGTTGGGCGAGTCTTGAAGAACGCGGTCGCTCCTGCTGAAATGGATGGCCCTTCCTGCCTGCAGGAAAATGCGGGGGAGAGGCATCCACGAAGCATAACGCACTTGCTGAAGAGAAACGAGACGGAGTTGCACGATTCCTGGCGATGGGGACGCCTTTGTGACAGAAAGGCGGCATGAGCGATTCGGGAGCGTGGCTTCTGTTGCTGGCGCTGGCGCTGGATGGGCTCTGGGGCGATCCGGTGTATCGCTGGCACCCCGTGCGCCTGATCGCGCAAACGATCCGTTTCTGGGAAGCCCGCCTGCGCTCCTGGGGGGCGGAAGGCTATTGGGGAGGCATCGCGCTGGTTCTCGCCACTGTGGCGCTGGTGGTCGTCACGATTGATGCGAGCACCTGGGCCTGGCAGCAGCTGGGGACCCCGTGGGCCTGGGCTTGGCAGGTGTTCCTGATCTGGAGCTTTCTGGCGCTGCGTGACCTGGTTCAGCACGCAGCTCGTGTGGGACAGTTTTTGGCAGAGGACGACCTCCCGGGAGCCCGGAAGGCGGTTTCATGGATGGTCGGGCGTGATACGGAGCAACTCGATGCTGCGGCGTGTGGGCGGGCTGCGGTCGAGAGCGTTGCAGAGAGTCTCTGTGATGGCGTGGTCGCCCCGCTCTTTTGGTTCGCGCTGCTGGGGCTTCCCGGAATGGCCTGCTTCAAGGCCGTCAGCACTTTGGACTCGATGGTCGGGTATCGCACTGAAACTTATCGCAAGTTCGGCTGGGCTAGCGCCCGTCTGGACGACCTGCTCTGCTGGGCTCCGGCACGCCTCACGTTTGTGCTGCTCGCCCTGGTCGCTTGGGCCGTGCCGGGATGTTCGGCGAGAGACGCCTGGCGTGTGGGCTGGAGAGCACACGGACAGGTCGCAAGCCCCAACGCAGGATGGAGCCAGGCGGCGATGGCCGGCGCCTTGAGGCTGAAGCTCCGAGGACCGATCTGGCGCAACGGTCGGCTCTCCAGCAGCGACTGGATGGGAGCCCCGGACGCCCGGGAGAACGTTGGACCGACAGACCTGGTGCGCGCAAACCGGGTGGTCTGGAGCGTGGCCGGACTGATCGGTCTGGTCCTGATCGGGATGCTGTGATGAAGGTCCTGGTCACCGGAGGTGTGAAAAGCGGCAAGTCTCGCTTTGCTGAAGAGCGCACCCTCCAGCTTGTCAAGGATGGTGAAGTGCCGGTCTATCTGGCTACCACGGAGTTCCGGGATCCGGAGCTGGAGGCTCGAATCCAGGCCCACCAGCAGCGCCGTGCAGGGAAGTTCTTCACCGTTGAAGAGCCGTGGAGCCTGGCAGGCGTGCTGAAACCCCACGCGGCTCCGGTGCTGGTGGAGTGTCTGACGATGTGGCTGAACAACGGAATGCATCACCGGCGCTCGGAGGAAGAGATCTTCCGGGAACTGGACCGCGTGCTGGTTTTGCCGAATCCGACGGTTTTTGTGCTGAATGAGGTGGGGCTGGGCGTGATGCCGGAGAACGAGCTGGCCCGGCGCTTCATCGACCTCTCTGGACGAATCGGCCAGCAGCTGGGTGCTGCCTGTGACGAGGTCTGGTGGTGTGTCGCCGGACACCCGGTTTCCATCAAATCCATTCATTCTCCACCCGCCGCCCCTCGTGCAGGGGAGCTCGGCTAGGAGAACCACTTCCTGAAAGACGGAGCCTTCTTGAATCAACTGGGAATCATGGTCTGCGGTCATGGAAGCCGCGACGAACAAGCCGTGCTGGAGTTCCAATCGGTGGCACGAGGCCTGCGGGAGCGCCTTCCGCAGTATGAAACCGATTGGGGGTTTTTGGAGTTTGCCCACCCGATCATTCGTGAAGGGCTCGATGCTCTTCGGTCCAGGGGCGTACGCGAGGTGTTGGCGGTGCCCGGGATGCTGTTTGCCGCAGGGCATGCCAAAAACGACATCCCCTCTGTCCTCAACACCTATCAGGCACAGCATCCGGAGGTGAACATCCGCTATGGCCGGGAGTTGGGGCTCGACCTGAAACTGCTCCGCGCCGCCGCAGAGCGGATCGAATCGGCACTGGAGCCCGGTCGTGCAGACACGAACGGACGCGCCGAAGAGGTCCCGCGACACGAGACCCTGCTAGTGGTGGTGGGACGCGGTTCCTCGGATCCGGATGCCAACTCGAACATCAGCAAGGTCGCCCGAATGCTCTGGGAAGGGTTGGGGTTTGGGTGGGCCGAAGTCGCCTATTCCGGAGTGACCTTCCCGCTCGTGGAACCGGCGCTGGAGCATGCGACCCGGCTGGGGTTCCGGCGGATCGTGGTCTTCCCTTACTTCCTCTTCACCGGCATTCTGGTGCGTAGAATCTATGATCACACCGACCTCGTAGCCGCAAGGCACCCGGAGGTGGAGTTCGTCAAGGCCCCCTACCTCAACGACCACCCGCTGGTGCTGGATACCTTCGCCGACCGGGTGCAGGAGATTCTTGAGGGCACCAATCTGATGAACTGCCAGCTCTGCAAGTACCGCGAGCAGGTCCTGGGGTTTGAAGCCGAGGTCGGGCTGCCCCAAGAGAGCCACCATCACCATGTGGAGGGAATTGGCACCGGGAACCTCGACCAGGCGGTGGAGTACGGAGCGGATGCTCACGATCACCACCACGGACCCGACCACTCGCACGACCACTCGCACGACCACTCGCACCATCACCACCATCCGGTGCATCCACACGCACAGCACCCCTTGGGGCCAGTCTCTCTGAAACGCCTGAAGAAAGCCGCATCCGAGTCATGAAGTACCTCAAGGATCCGGAGGCGATCTATCGCGAATCGTTTGCTACCATCCGGAGCGAAACAGCGTTTGACAACCTCCCCGAAGATGTGTCGGAAGTGGCTGTCCGTCTGATTCATGCCTGTGGGATGACGGACATTCCCCCGGCTTTGGGATTCAGTCCGGATGCGGTCCGTGCAGGAATCCGGGCTTTGAGCTCCGGTTGCCCGGTGCTCTGTGACGTCCGGATGGTCGAGTATGGGATCATTCAGCGATTCCTGCCGGCGGAGAACAAGACGTGGTGCTGCATTGACGAAATGGACGTCGCGCAGGAGGCTCGCAAGCGTGGTGTCACACGTTCCGCCGTGGCGACGGAGCACTGGCTCCCCTACCTGCTGGGTTCCGTGGTGGTGATCGGGAATGCGCCCACGGCCCTGTTTCGCCTGCTCGAAGGTGTCGAAGAGGAGGGCTGGCCGCATCCGGCCTTGATCCTCGGTTTCCCCGTCGGTTTCGTTGGCGCCGCAGAGTCCAAGATCGCCCTTGCCGAGAAGGCCACAGCGCTGGAGATTCCGTTCATGACGCTCCACGGACGCCGTGGCGGAAGCGCGATCGCGGCGGCGGCGCTCAATGCGATTGCCGTGCTGGGACAAAAAGAGGCTGGAGCTGTTCTGTGAACACCGTGCAAAATCTCTCCTCGACACCGTTTCCGGAAAAGTGGCTGAGCGTCATTGGCATTGGTGAGGAGGGCTGGTCCGGACTTGGAGCGGAGTCTCGCTCCCGGATTCGGCAGGCGCCTGCCATTTTTGGCAGCCCTAGACATCTGGGCATGCTCCCGGGTTCGGCTTCTGAATTCGAGGCGTCTGAAGATCGGCGCTTCACCTGGTCGCGACGCATGGAGGAGGACTTTCCTCGCCTGCGTGAGCAGGGGCCGGGGACCGTGGTCCTGGCGACCGGAGACCCGCTGTGCTACGGAGTGGGAGCCAAACTGCTGCGCGAGGGCTTCCGGATCGAGGAGATCCGCTTCCTGCCCAGTCCTTCCGCCTATTCGCTGGCCTGCGGCCGTCTCGGGTGGTCCTTGCCAGAAGTTGAAACTCTGACCGTTCATGGGCGCCCCCACGAGACCCTGCATCCGTTTGTACAGCCCGGAGTGCGGATGCTGATCCTCAGCTGGAATGAGCACAGCCCGGGACAGGTCGCACGCTTGCTGGAGGACCGCGGATTTGGACCAAGCCGGATCACGGTCCTGGAGCACCTGGGAGGGGAGCGAGAGCGGCTGTTCTCCAGAGAAGCCAGGGGGTGGTCCGAACCTGCCGGCGCGGCGCTGAACGTGGTGGCCGTGGAGTGTTTTCCGGGCCCGGAGGCCCAACTGCTCCCCCGAGTTCCGGGGCTGCCCGACGAGGCCTTTGAGCATGACGGGCAAATCAGCAAACGCGAAGTCCGGGCGATGACCTTGGCGCAGCTCATGCCGATTCCCGGACAGCGCCTTTGGGACCTCGGAGCCGGGTGCGGCTCGGTAGCGGTGGAGTGGCTCCGCAGTGACCCGCGAAACACCGCTGTGGCGGTGGAACGCCATCCGGAGCGGCTCCAGCTTCTGGAACGCAACGCGGTGGCTCTGGGAGTGCGACCTCGACTGGAGATCGTTGAAGGTCATCTGCCCCAGGTGCTCCCGGAGCTTCCGGCACCGCACGCGGTGTTTGTTGGAGGAGGAATCTCCACCGAGGTGCTCTCGCACGCCTGGCGCGTTCTGCCTGTTCACGGAAGGCTGGTGGCCAACGCGGTGACGCTGGAGAGCGAACGGACGCTCCTCGACTGGCAGGCCCGGCATGGCGGAGAACTGCGGCGGATCGCCATTTCTCGAGCAGAACCCGTAGGTCCTTACCTTGGCTGGCGCGGCCTGATGCCAGTGACTCAGCTGAGCCAGCTCCGGCAGCTCGTCACTCCCGCGAATGCGGGAATTCAGAGTCCGGGAAACCGATGAGGTCCGTCTTCCGCTCTCCACACCTGCTGGTGGGAGGCTT
>JAYPUA010000051.1:0-20086 GCA_038133845.1 Deltaproteobacteria bacterium | reverse complement strand
CATGCCTCTAGTCACCGCTTTAAAAAAGTCCCGTATCGACACTATGTGCCAGGATCGTTGTCGCACGTAGCCGAAGCGATGCGGCCTACAAGCATTATCCATCCCAGGCATGTTAGAATCTGTAACTCGTATCCTGTGAAACATCCTTGGTTTCACCTAGATGTGTTTGGTCTGAGGGAGAAGATGGCAAGAAGTACTGGAGTCCTGTACTTGCTCAAGCAAAATTGGGAGCAAGGCCTCTACCTCTGGGAACAGAGCGGTGATACCTCTGGCTACCTCAAGTATGAGGGAGAGATTTCAGATGGAGCACCGAGTGGGCAAGGTACCCTGACTCTCCCCGATGGAGAGCAGTACGTTGGAGAGTTCGAAGGGAACACATTCAACGGGCAAGGTACGCTCACTTTCTCTGATGGTACGAAATACGTGGGGCAGTTCGTGGATGGCATGGCGCACGGGCAGGGAACTCTGACGTTTCCAGAAGGGAAAAGTTACGCTGGGGAGTTCAAGGAGAACACCTATGGCGGGCAAGGTACGCTGACCTTTGCTGACGGCACCAGGTATGTGGGACAGTTTGTGGAGGGGAAAGGGCACGGGCGAGGCACTCTAACTCTTCCCAATGGAGAACGGTACGTTGGGGAGTTTAAAAACGATATGTTTCACGGGCAAGGAATCCTGACTCTCCCTGGCGGAGAGCAGTACGTTGGAGAGTTCGAAGAGAACGCATTTAACGGTCAAGGAGCGCTGACCTTCCCCGATGGCACAAAATACGTGGGACTGTTCAAGGATGACTCACCTGTTCAAGTCACTGTCGACTCACTTGATCGGCAAAGTCTGTTATGGGTGCACTCAGAAGACAAGGAAGGTCCATAATTTCAGGGGTTGACCAACTTGCTTGTCACAAGGCCCTCCCGCGAAAGCGGGAGCAACATGAGGGGGAGTTCAGAGCTTGAGCTTGAAGCCTTCGTGGGTGGCCTGAAAGCCGAGGGATTCGTAGAATTTCAAGGCCTCGGGGCGCTGTTTGTCGGAGGTCAACTGAACGAGGTGGCAGCCACGCTCCTGCGCCCGGGAGATGGCCCAGCGGATCAGGGACGCTCCCCAGCCCTTCCCTCGGTGGTCCTCGTCAACTCGGACTCCTTCAATCAGGCAGCGCCAACTGCCGGTGTGGGTGATGTAGGGGATGAAGGTGAGTTGGAGCATTCCCACTAGCTGGCCTGAAGACTCAGCGACCACCAGCTCGTTGTTGGGGTCGCTCCGGATGCTTTCGAAGGCGTCGTGGTAGCTTGGGTTGAGCGGCTGCGAGGGGTCTTCACGCAGGCGCCCCAGCGGATCGTTGGCCAATAGCTCGACCAGTCGGCCCAAGTCATCCGGCTGGGCCTCTCGAAACTCCAGGGGCATGGCAGGGCGGGAGTGGAGGAGCCGGCTCAACTGTCTCCAGCCTCGATGATGAATCGCAGGGTCTTCTGGGCGATGTTGCCGACGTTGTCTTCTGCCTCGACCTCCAACTCGTAGGCTCCGGGCTTTTGCAGCACCAGCGCCTGCTGATAGGGAACCATCTGGTCTCCGTTGCGATAGCGGACCTCCTTGAGGTTCGCAGAGTTGTCGGAGGCCGCGAGGAAGAGGACCGTGTAGGGCGGATAGGCCTGCACCACCTCTCCGGACACCTGATAGCTCTTGGTGGGAGCGATGCTGTAGCTTTCCATGATCGTGGGTGCGGTGTTGTCGACAACGAGCAGGACCGGAGTCGGGACCTCTTCGTTGCCCACCTGATCGACCGCGCGGTACTGGAAGAGATAGCGTCCCTCCTTCTCAATGTAGATCGGGGTCTCGTAGGGTTGCAGCTCGCTCTCGGAGAAACCGAAGCCGATGTCCCGGACTCCGGCAAGTTCATCCCGAGCCTTGAGTGTCAAGGCGGTGTCGGAGCGGACCCAGAGGGCGTTGATTCCTCGCCGGTAGCTCGCCCCTTGAGTGAGCAGTTCCGTCTCCGGAGCCTGACTGTCCATCACGAACTCGGCGCGGGACAGCGAGGAGCGGTTGTTGAGCACGTCCGTCCCCTGGTACTCCAGACGGAAGGTCCCTTCCGTGACCGGAATCAGGAAGGGCGCAGAGTAGTTCCCGTAGGACACGCCGTTGATCCGGTACTCCACCTGAGCCACTTCGACGTAGCTGTCCTGTGCGTTGATGCGTACCTTGCTGCGCGGAGAGACGTAGGAGCGCCGCCCCTCTTCGTAGAAGTCTCCCTCAATCGTGTGAGACACTTCGGGGCCTTCATTGTCAAAGAAGTACTCGGCTTCCTGCATCGGCTCGAGATTCCCCACGTTGTCTTCGGCCTGGAACCGAAGGCGGTGCACGCCGCGGGAGAGGTTTTTCATCTCAACCACGCCATCCTGTCCAACCTCCTGCCGCTCTTGCTGATCCCACTGGTACCAGATGCGACGCACTCCAGACAGAGCATCCTGGCTTTCGATACGCAGGCTGCTGTCTGGACCCGCAAATCCCTGCAGAGGCGAGTTCGGGAGCTTGGAGACGCTCTGAGGCGGGGTCAGGTCAAGTACCAGGTCAACCTCCTGCGGCTCGGAGGTCCAGCCGACCCGGTCCACAGCGTAGTGCCGGACATGGTAGCGCCCTTCACGGTTGAGAATCAGGTTGTTCGCCTTCTGAAAGACGTTGCCGTTGACGGACTGATAGATCGCCTCCACGGATGAGCCTTCATCCTCGGCGCTTAGGCGAGTCTCGATGCTTCCGGAGAAGAACACCTGCCGCCCGCGCTCGTAGCGGTTGCTACCACTGATCTCGATCTGAGAGACCGGGTGAATCCCGTCGGCGAAGAAGCGGTACAGGGTCTCTTCCTTGGTAAAGTAGTGCAGCCACCGGATGTACTGATTGCCCGTGATTTCCAGGCCGATCCCTTGACTGCGGTACCGCTCGCTCTCCTCTGCAGAGCTTCCGGGCATTCCCTGAAGCAGCACGCTGCCGTCGTTCGATTCCGCGGAGGTTCCCAGCCAGATCCAGACGGGCTGGTCCTGGGGCCAGTACACGTCCCCCTTGCCATCGACGTAGGGCCGGTGCACATGTGTCGGCTGTGGAGCGAGTTGAATGGAGGCCTGCAGCGCGACCGGTTCGGCGCTTCCGGTTTGGGACAACTCCAGGCGGTTCTTGGCCAAAGCCGGAAAGGACAGGAGCAGCGCGAAGCTCAGTAGAATTCGGTGTACGGGGGACAAAAACATGAACAATCCCTTTGGGTACGGAGAGGTGAGGTGTCGGTCAATGTGCATCAAGACTACAAAAATACCAAAGTACAACTCCGAAGTTGTCTCTTATTTCCAGAGATTTGTCAACCTGAGATGCAAATTCCGTCGAATCCATCCAGAGGCACTTGCAGCCGGGTTCAGTTGCTGGAAAAGCGCTCCTTGAAGCCTTCCGGATGTCAGAGCACAGCGCGGAGCTTGTCGGGTTGGCTCAACTGAGCGGAAGCCGTGGGGCAGGCGTCTGGGAAACCCCGCCTGTTCAGGGGAGTTCTGCCGCTTCCAGAATCCGGTAAAGCCGCCCCTGTGCAGAGTCCAGCAGCCGATCGGCCTCGGCGGTGTCCACGTCTCGGCGCGCCATGACGATGGCCCGTTTTGCCTGTCCTCCAGCCTGCAGGAGCAGTGCCTCGGCTTCGGCTTCAGAGACCTGGCCGACCTGCATGACGATTCCACGGGCACGCTTTTGAAGTTTGGTGTTGGTCACCTGGACGTCAACCATCAGGTTCCCGTAGGTCTTCCCGAGCCGGACCATAAGCGCCGTGCTGAGCATGTTGAGGACCATCTTCTGGGCGGTGCCGGCCTTGAGGCGTGTGGAGCCGGTGAGGGCTTCTGGACCGACCGGGAGCGCGATTGGACAGTCAGTCTGCTCCAGCAGCGGTGCCGGAGCGTTGCAGGAGATGCCCACGGTGTAGGCCCCCAGGTCCCGGGCATGACGCACCGCGCCCAGAACGTAGGGCGTACTGCCGCTGGCTGCGATGCCGACCAGCACATCGCCAGCCCCAAACCCCAGATCCTGAAGCTCCTGGGCCGCTTGATCCGGATCGTCCTCGGCCCCCTCAATGGAGCGGAGCATCGCATCATCTCCTCCGGCAATCAGGGCCTGGACCCACTCCGGAGGTGTCCCAAACGTCGGGACGCATTCCGCCGCATCCAGCACCCCCAGGCGTCCGCTGGTTCCGGCGCCAACGTAGAACAGGCGGCCTCCGGAGGTGAAGCGCGTGACGATCTGCTCCACCGCCTCGGCAACGTGAGGCAACGCCTGGCGAACCGTCACCGCCACCGAGGCGTCTTCGGCGTTCATCAACGTCACAATCTCCAGAGCACTCAGCCGGTCCAGCCGGGCGGTTTGCGGGTTGGGAGTTTCAGTTAGCATGTCAGCTTGAAAATGAGGGAGGTTGGGGAGGTCGGAGCGTCCCTTCAATCAGGAACCGTGATCCCGATCATTGCGTCACGTCCGACTCGTTGAGCGAGCGCGGCCTCATCCAGATGCGCGGTCCCTTCCGGACGACGGGGCAAGACCAGGTACCGCAGATCCGCAGTGCTGTCGTGAACTCGGACGGTGACCTCCTCCGGAAGAACGGTGCCGAACTCTTCGAGCACCTTGCGGGGCTCTCGGACGGCTCGCGAGCGGTATTCGCGGCTCTTGTACCAGTCTGGAGGCAGCCCCAGCAGGTTTCGGGGATAGCAGGAGCAGAGCGTGCAGACCACCAGGTTGTGCACCGTCTCGGTATTCTCGACCACCGTCAGCTGCAAAGGCCCGATCTCAATTCCCAACTCTGCCACGGCTGCTGGAGCGTTCTGCAACAGACGCTTCCGAAAGTCGGGATCGGCCCAGGCTCTGGCCACAACACGCGCGCCTTGCTCCGGAGAGCGAGCATCCATCCGCTCCACGGCAGCCCGGATCTCTTCTGCGGTGAGGAGCCTCTTCTCAATCAGCAGCTCTCGAACTGCCTGCTCGAGCAGTTGGTAGTACGTGAGTGGTGCGTCCTGATCCGGACGGGTCGGGTGAGCCGGTTCATGCGGCATGGGCGTTCTCCGAAGTGGGCTCGAGCCAGAATTCGTACAGCTCGACATCCACGGTGTCCTGCTCCGGACCGCAGTAGTCCGGCCAGATGTGGTGCTGGGCAAAGCGTACCCGGTACAGCGGAACCCGGTCAGCCTGCCGGTTTCCGTAAGCCAACTCCTCCGGGTTGCGGTACGGACCACAGATGCGCTCGACCACGCCCTGGCAGCCACGGATGTAGAAGGGCGTCCGGAGGTGTCCGGGAGGAGAGACGTTTCTGACACGGACTGAGGCTCCGACCTCAAAGCGGGGGCTCATGTTGACTCTCCTGAAGAGGCCGGCCTGCGCTGCAGCTCCTCCAGCTTTTGCCCCAACTCGGTCGTGGTGATCACTCCGTTGTGCTGCAAGGCCTGTGTGATCGAGTAGATCCAGCGCTCGTAGTAGCTCATGCGGTCGTAGGCATCCGGAGGGAGCGACTCGATGCCCTTGCGCAGCTGATCCACTGTCATCAACTCCTGGTCCGGTTTCGTCAGCAGAACCATCAGGGCATCCACCCGCTTTTCCCAGAGAGCATAGTCGTGTTCGCCTTGAGGAATCGGGCCGGCCGGCAGCCCTCCAAGGTCGTGGTGGCTTCGTTCAGGAAAGGGTTCGCTCATCAGGCAAGGTCGGGCAAGGGAGAGTGTCAGGACCGTGAACGGGCGTCCAAGCTCATCTCTCACGCTATTGAAACAGAGTCCGGGAGATCCTTCAACGTCTTTTGAGTCAAGAATTGGGGCGTGTGGGAAAGTGCTTGAGAGTCGATCTCATTGTGTGGTGTAGTCTCGAGGAGAACTCAAGCCCCCCTTCCCAAGGAGATCGAATGGCAAAAGGATACTGGATCGCGCGAGTGGACGTTCACGACCCGGAGACTTACCAGCAGTACGTGGCCGCCAATGCGGTGGCATTCCGAAAGTACCAGGCCCGTTTTGTGGTACGGGGCGGGGCGTTTGAAAATCCGGAAGGCGGGCAGCGTGCACGAAATGTGGTGTTGGAGTTCCCCAGCTATCAACAGGCGCTGGAGTGCTATCGCTCTCCAGAGTACCAGGAAGCGCTGGCGTTACGCCTTCCTGCAGGTGAGGCGGACCTGATCATCATCGAGGGCTACGACGGCCCGCAGCCCTGAGCGCATCCCGGAGCATCCGAGATTGGAGTGGAGCAGTTCCTGCGCCCGGAGTGGGTGGCCATTTTCCTGTTTGCCGGAGGGATCAAGGGCCTGATCGGCATGGGGCTTCCGATGATCAGCCTCGCGCTGCTCGGGCAGTTTCTGGACATCCCGAGCGCCATGGCCCTGACGCTGATCCCGGCTCTGGGGACCAACCTCTGGCAGGCTTCCTCCGGAGGAGAGTTCCGCGCGCTGGTTCAGCGGCTCTGGCGTCTGCTGCTGCTGATTCCCGGGGCAATCTGGCTGGGAGCTCACCTGCTGCAGCGAGTCGCCCCGCACTGGGCAGCTGCCGTGCTGGGATTGCTGATTGTGCTGTATTCGCTGGCCACGCTGACCGGATACCGCCTCCACATCTCCGCAGAGCAGGAGCGCCGCTGGGGACTTGCGGCAGGCGCTCTCAACGGATTGCTCACCGGAATCACCGGAACCTTCTCTGTACCCTCCGTGATGTACCTGCAAGGCGTTGGGCTGTCCCGCGATCAACTCGTGCAGGGGCTGGGAATGATCTTCTCGCTCTCCAGCCTGTCGCTAAGCCTCGCGCTTGGAAGCCTGGGGCTCTTCACGCTTGAGGACGCCGGGCATTCCAGCATCTGTCTGTTGAGCGCCTTGCTCGGGATGGCGTTGGGTCAGCGCCTGCGTCGATACATCCCGGAGCCCGAATTTCGCACAGTGTTTCTGTCCTTCCTGCTCCTCCTTGGCGGGGCCTTGTGCCTCAAGCCGTTCCTGCTGACTTTCTGATTCCGGGACATCACTCGACAAAATCCTGACTTTCTCCAGGATCTGTGCAAGGGTTTCCTGCGGGGACGCATCCCCGGACGGCATCCGAAATTCAATCATCATTTCAGAGAGGAACACCATGCAGCCAAACATCGTCGCACATCCGGAGCAGGCTCGCGAGGGCCAGCAGCGCATTGACTGGGTTCGACGGCACATGCCGATCCTGCGGGAGTTGGAGGCGGAGTTTCAGCGTGAGCAGCCTCTGGCCGGGAAGCGGGTAGTGGTGAGTGTGCACCTGGAGGCCAAGACCGCCTACCTCGCGCTGGTGTTGCGTGCTGGCGGAGCGGAGGTGGCGGTGACGGGAAGCAATCCGGAATCGACCAAGGACGACGTGGTCGCGGCGCTGGCAGAGGAGGGCCTGCACCTCTATGCCCGACACGGGGCCACTCCGGAGGAAATGCGCGGCTACATGAGCATGGCGCTGGACCTTCGCCCCAACCTGGTGATCGATGACGGAGGAGACATTGTGGAACTGCTGCATGATGAGCGAAAGGAGTTGCTCCCGGAGGTCATTGGTGCCTGCGAGGAGACGACCTCCGGGGTGATGCGGGCCCGCGCCCGGGCCCGGGCGGGACAGTTGGCCTTTCCAGTGATGCTGATCAATGACGCCCGCTGCAAGTACCTGTTTGACAACGTCCACGGAACCGGACAGTCCGTCTGGGATGGCGTGATGCGGGCGACCAATCTGGTCCTTGCCGGAAAGACCGTGGTCGTGGTGGGCTACGGGTGGTGCGGAAAGGGCGTGGCCACCCGGGCTCAGGGGTTGGGCGCACGAGTGATTGCCTGCGAGGTTGATCCGGTCAAGGCCGCAGATGCGCTCATGAACGGATGCCAGGTGATGCCGCTGCTGGAAGCCTGCGCCCACGCAGACCTGGTGGTGACGGTGACCGGCATCCGGCACACGCTTCGTCCTGAACACTTTGCGGTCTTGAAGGACAACGTTCTCCTCGCAAACGCCGGACACTTCTGGGACGAGATCGATGTGGAGGCGCTGCGTTCTGCCGCCACCGAGACCCGAAGCCTGCGTACCACCGTAGAGGGGTTCCGGATGCCGGACGGGCGCTGGCTGCACCTGCTGGGCGGAGGAAACATCGTCAACATCTCCTGCGCCGACGGCCATCCGGCAGAGATCATGGACACCAGCTTTGCCCTGCAGGCGCTCAGCGTCCGGCACCTGGCGCTGCATGGAAGCACCCTGCCCCGCGAGGCTCACCTGGTCCCGGAGGAGATCGACCAGCGGGTGGCGGAACTCAAACTGATTGGCTCGGGAGTCCGCATCGACTCGCTCACGGCGGACCAACGCGCCTATCGAGAAGGGTGGAACGCCTGAAAGGGTCGAGCGGAGTTCCCTCTTCGGGAAACATCTTGACCTCTCCCTCGCTTTCCCGCATAACCAGAAGTCGCTGAAAAATGAGAGGTTCTCGTTTTTCAGGGCGCTGGGCCGACAATCCTGCCGAGGTGCTGTCCGCTCATTTTCTGACAACCTTCACCTGAGACCACGCATGCGCATGTCCTCTCTGTTTCGTTTTTCACTCTTGGGATTGATCAGCCTGTTGCTCGCCACAACCCCTCTCTTTGCCGGCCCCTTCAAGGTCGGGCTCGTGACGGACGTCGGCCGGGTCAACGACCGGAGTTTTAACCAGTCTGCCTGGGAAGGGGTCCTGCAAGCACAGAAAAAACTGGGTCTCGGAGACCGTGATGTCAAGTACATCGAGACCCAGGATGCCAAGGACTATGCGGACAACCTCGCCCAGTTTGTTGAGGCCGAGTACGATGTGATTCTCACCGTGGGCTTTGCGCTTGGAGATGCCACGATCACCGCCGCCAAGGAAAATCCGGACACCCTGTTCATCGGCGTGGACCAGTTTCAGGGAGAGGCCTTGCCGAACCTGGCCGGGTTGATCTTTCATGAGGACCAGTCTGGCTACCTGGCCGGAGTGCTGGCGGGAAGCATGACCAAGACCGGAACCATCGGAGCCGTGCTGGGAACCGACCTGGTGCCGCCGGTGGTAGCGTTCAACGAGGGCTACATCGCCGGAGCGAAGTCTGTCAACCCGAACATCCGGATCATTTCCACCTACCACCCCGGGGAGATCAGCCAGGCGTTTGTGGACCCGGAGTGGGGAGCCGCGACCTCCAAGCAGGCGATTGACCAAGGTGCCGATGTGATCTTCGGTGCCGGTGGCTTGACCGGAAACGGCGCGCTGCAGGAGATCGCAACCCACAAGGGCATTTACTGCATCGGGGTCGACACCGACCAGTGGAACACCGTCCCGGCCGCACGGCCCTGCCTGATCTCCAGCGCCATGAAGCTGATCACTCCGGCCGTTGTGGACCTGGTCTCCAGCGCCAAGGCCGGAACCTTCAAGGGCGGCAACGTCTTCGGCGCAGCGGGCCTGGCTCCGTTCCACGACTTTGACAGCGTCATCCCTGCCCAGGTCAAGGACCTGCTGGTCAAGACCAAAGCCGGGCTTGACAGCGGCGCGATCAAGACCGGTTACGGGAACTGAGCTTCCCGCTCCTCCTCTAGGAGACGTGCTCCCCAGCGCTGCAAGCCTGGGGAGCCTCCTGCCTTTCAAAGACGACCACACCCGACCCCCCTCCCTTGTCTTTTCTGCGCACCCTGTTGATCCCCTTCCTGGCCCTCCTCATCGCGCTACTCGCAGGAGCCGTGGTGATGTGGCTCTCTGGGGATGACCCCTGGCTGGCCTATCAGGGCCTGTTTCAGGGAGCATTCGGCAGCGGCCGGGCGTGGAGCACCACGGTCCGCAAGATGATCCCCTTCATTCTGACGGGACTGTCGGTGGCCCTGGCCTTCAAGGCTGGCCTCTTCAACATTGGCGCCTCCGGACAGTTTGTGATGGGGTCGGTGTTCTCCGTCGCCGTGGGGATTCACTTTGAAGGGCTTCCGATGCTGCTGCACCTCCCTCTGGCCCTGTTGGCCGGAATGCTCGGGGGCATCCTCTGGGGGGCAATCCCGGGGATCCTGAAGGTGACGACCGGAGCCCATGAGGTCATCGTGACCATCATGCTCAACTACGTTGCGGCGCTCTTTGCCGGCTGGACCGTTTATGCCGGGGGAACTCAAGGACAGACCCCCGGGCCGCTCTGGGATCCGACGGCACGGGCCATCTCCGAGACCCCGGATGTGCTGGAATCGGCCCAACTGCCCTGGCTGTTTGGTCCTCCGTATCGCATCCACTACGGCGTCTTCATCGCGCTGGCGGTGGTCGTGGTCATCTGGTGGCTGATGAGCAAGACGACCCTGGGGTTTGAGATCCGGACTGCCGGACAAAACCCGAAGGCTGCACGCTACGCAGGAATTCGGGTAGAGCGTACCGTGGTGCTGACAATGGCGCTGGCTGGAGGCCTGGCCGGTCTGGCTGGAGCGATCGAGACGCTGGGACTCAATCACAAATTTGCCCCAGAGTTCGGAGGACAGGTCGGATTCGATGGAATCACGGTCGCTCTTTTGGGGCAGACCCACCCGTTTGGGGTCGTGCTGGCCTCGTTCCTGTTTGGTGCGCTGGATGCCGGAGCTGCGAAGATGCAGTTTGAATCCGGAGTGGCCGCAGACATTATCCAGGTCATCCAGGCGCTGGTGCTGGCCTTTGTCGCCGCCCCAATGATCATCCGGACCCTGCTGCGCCTCAAAAGCCGGGAGGGAGAGGACGGAGGGCTCTCGATGAACACACGCTGGGGGAACTCGTGAGCGCTCGCTTTTGGAAACGCTCGGCCTCCGTTGCTGTTGGGCTGGTGCTGTTCATGCTCTTCATGGCGGTGTTGGTGGAGCTGACTTCGCTGGGGGAAGAACCCTGGCTGCGCATCCTGTTTGGGGTCAGCGCCCTGAACTTCACCCTCCGGTCGGCCATTCCTCTGATTTTGGGCGCCTTGAGCGGAATCCTCTGCGAACGGTCCGGAATCATCAACATCGGCATCGAAGGCATGATGCTCGCCGGCGCCTTTGCCGGGTTTGTGGCCAAGACGGCGACCAACGACTGGCCGCTGATGGCCAGCCTGCTCTTCAGCGTCCTGATGGCTTTGCTGATTGGAGGAGCCATGGGGTTCCTGCATGCCTCGCTCTCCATCCGCTTCCGGATGGATCAGATCATCTCCGGGACCGTGATCATCATCCTCGCCGCAGGGCTCTCGGCCTACCTGTACGATCGGGACGCGATCGCAGAGGGAAAGTTCTCTCCGCTTGCTCTGCCCTTCCTCTCGGAGATCCCGGTGTTGGGGTCGGTGCTCTTTGACAAGCCGCTGCTGACCTACCTGGCTTTGCTGCTGGTTGTGGTGCTGCACATCGCGCTCTTCCACACGCGCTGGGGACTTCGTACCCGAGCGGTGGGAGAACACCCGCGTGCCGCTGACACCGAGGGCATCAACGTCAACCGCCTGCGCTACATCAACACGACCTTGGGCGGCATGCTGGCCGGACTGGCCGGGGCCTACCTCGTGCTGGAGGCGGTGGGGCAGTTTCAAGAGGGGATGACCGCAGGCCGGGGGTTCATCTCTCTGGCGGCAATGATCTTTGGGAACTGGACGCCTTTCGGGGCGCTGGGGGCGGCCACGCTGTTCGGCTACACGCAGGCGCTGCAGAATGAGTTGCTTCTTGCCGGAGTTACGAACGTCCCCCGGCAGTTCATCTCCATGCTGCCGTACGCGATCACCATCATCGCTGTGACCGGGTTTGTCGGACGGGTGCGCCCCCCGGCAGCGATCGGCAAGACGTATGACACGGAGGGAGGCAAGGAGTGAGCGAGGCTTCTTCCGTCCTGGAGGTCAGGAACGTCTGCAAACGCTTCAAGGGTGTGGTGGCCAATGACAACGTCAGCCTGAGCCTGAAGCCCGGAGAGATCTTGGCGCTCCTTGGAGAAAACGGCGCGGGCAAGTCGACGCTGATGAATATCGTCTATGGACTCTATCAGCCGACCTCCGGAAGCCTGCAGGTCCGGGGGCGGGAGGTGCGAATCCGCTCGCCAAGAGATGCGATTCGCCTGGGGATCGGGATGGTTCACCAGCACTTTCAGCTCGTCCCGGTGATGACGGTGGTGGAAAACGTGATGCTGGGCAGCGAAGTCACCTCGCAAGGGTTGCTGGACCGCGAGCGGGTCGCAGAGCAGATCCTCCGGCTCTCTCAGGAGTATCACCTTGAGGTTGATCCCTCCGCCCTGGTGGAAGATCTTCCGGTTGGAATCCGGCAGCGTGTCGAGATCATCAAGGCGCTGTACCGTCAGGCGGACATCCTGATTCTGGACGAGCCAACTGCCGTGCTGACTCCCCAAGAGGTGGATGGCCTGTTTGCGGTGATGGACCTGCTCCGTGGGCAGGGAAAATCCATCATCTTCATCACACACAAGCTCAAGGAGGTGCTGCGGATTGCCGATCGGATCGCGGTGCTTCGGCGTGGTGCCGTCGTCGGTGAGGCGGACCCTCATGCGGCCACAGAGGCGCATTTGGCGAACCTGATGGTCGGACGCGAGGTGTTGCTGCAGGTTGAGAAGAGCGAGGCCCACCCGGGAGACGTGGTCCTGGAAACCCGGGAACTGCAGGCTGCCAATGACCTGGGCGAGGTGTGCCTGGAAGGCGTCAACCTGCAGGTCCGGGCCGGAGAGATCGTCGGTGTCGCTGGGGTGCAGGGGAACGGACAGACGGAGTTGGTGGAGGTCCTCACCGGACTCCGGCCTGCGGCACGCGGTCAGGTGCGAATGAACGGACTGGACCTGACCAACGCCTCCCCCCGGGAGGTCAGCGAGGAGGGGCAGTGCGGCCACGTCCCGGAAGATCGGCACACCTACGGGATGGTCTCCAGCTACTCGGTGGCAGAAAACCTGGTCCTCACGGCCTACGCCAAGCCGCCTTTTGCGAAAGGCGTCAGCGTGCAGCAGGCGGCCATCGAGTCGCATGCCACTGAGTTGGTGGACCAGTACGATGTGCGCACGCCATCGGTGCGGGTCTCCGGAGGGAGCCTCTCCGGAGGAAACCAGCAGAAGATGGTCATCGCCCGAGAGTTCAGCCGCCCGCTCAAGCTTCTGATCGCCGCGCAGCCCACCCGCGGAGTGGACGTGGGATCGATCGAATTCATCCACCAGCAGATTGTCGCCAAGCGCGATGAAGGCGTCGGGGTGCTCTTGGTCAGCGCGGAGTTGGACGAGATCCTCTCGCTCGCAGATCGGATCGTGGTCATGTACCGCGGAGCGATCATTGGCGAAGTCTCCCGGGAGCAGGCGACACGGCAGCAACTGGGCCTCCTGATGGCCGGGGTGCGCTCTGCCGATGCCGGCACCCCATCAGAGCGGCAGTAGCCGCACCTCTCCTCGATCCTCCAGAAAATCCGAGAACTCCTCTGCCAGCCGCTCGCTCTCTGCCAGCGCCTGCTTCCAGACCCGGATCCGCCCGGGGATATCGGTGGCGTATTGCGTAAAGTCCCGGCGGTCCGGGAGCTTCCGGTTGGGCAGCGTTGCCACCCACTCGGGGCGGGGCGAGAGCAGCACTACGTTGTCCAGAGAAGGCGTGGCCTGGTGACGAGCCTTCCAGGGTTTGTCCATCCACCCCGGGACCACCTGTGCCTGAAAGTGTGGATAGAGAACCAGCCTGGGGGAGCCTGCGCTTGTGCGGTTGAGCGAGGCGTAGTTCCAGTGAAGCTGATAGTCGGTCACGCCGCCATCCCAGTAGGCTCCTCCGGGCGCATGCGGAATTCCCTGAACCGCCTGGAGAACAAACGGAATGGATCCGGAGGCGAGCATCGCGGGTTCAAAATTTTCGTTACACAGCGGCTGGATTCGGGTGGGGAGGTCGGAAAGATCCAGCCTCGGACCTTCGGGAGTTGAGGAGAAGATCACGCGCTCCAGCCACTGCCCGAGGCTGCGGCGAGAGATCGCGTTGCTCAGGTAGGCTCCCAGAAATCCAAGGTGAGTGAGCCCCGGAACCTCTTTCCGCAGCAGGCCTCTTCCGCGTGAAGTGACCACGTGCAGTCGATATCGCGGATGCCTGAGGATCTCTTCGGCGGCTCCAGAGAAGAAGTCGGAAGTCCAGCGTCGAACCCCGGCGCTGACCGCCTTGGCTGAGGGGAGCTTGCGTCCGCGCTCTGTCTCGAAGTCCTGGTGGATGTAGCGCTCCGCCAATTCGCCGAGCATCGCCCGGGGGTGGGTGCGGGCGGCGGTGGCCAGACGAAAGGCGCCGATGGAGCCACCGACCAGGTCGATCGGCTGGGTGCTTTGTGGGAGCCACTCTCCAAAAAGAAGCTGATCCAGCGGAATGAGCGTGAGCCCCTTTGGACCTCCGGCAGCTGCTGGAATGAGAGAGATGTCTTCCGGGCGCAAACCCTCGCGTCTCAAGTGACGAGCGGCGGTGATCCCGGCCCGGACCTCCAGGGCCTTCATGAAAACCACTCCAGCACGAACAGCAACTCCGGGTCCTCCGGAACGCCTGTGTGCCCGGGGAGCGTCTCCAGCTGGCGGAATCCCAGGGATTCGTAGAGGCCTATCGCTGCGTGAAGCGAACGGGCGGTGACCAGAGAGACCCGAGTGCCTCCGGAGCTGCGGATGAAGCTCAAGGCGTTCTCCACCAGCCGACGTCCCAAGCCCTTACCGCGTTCGTCCGGATGCAGGATCAGCCAACGCAGCTTCGCCTGATGCTCGGCTTCCCACTCCACCGCGAGTGAGCCCCGAACCTGCCCTTCCTTCTCTACAATCCAGATGCGCTCCCGCGGATCATTTCGCAGCATAAACTGACTCATCCCTTCAGCGATCCGGGCCTCGAGCGGGATCTGGAAGCGAAACTCCTGGGCATAGATCAGGCCGCTGAGCTGAATCAGCGCCCCCAGGTCTCCGGGAACCCAGTGGTTGCGGATCGACCCGCCTCCGGTTCCTGCTCCTCCAGACCTTTGGGACTCCTCCGAGTCGAACTCCAGCCGCTTGCCGAAGCTCAGGGCCGCGTCTTCGGTGTAACCCAGCCGACGGTAGAACGCCTGGGCCGGGAGGTTCGAGGTCCGGAGCTGAAGGTTCACCTTGGGGCAACCCAGCTGCTGCAGCCCCAGCTCGGCTGCCTGAACGAGCCTCCGGCCGAGGCCCTGTCGCTGAACCTCCGGATGCACGGCGAGGTAGTTCATCCAGCCACGATGCCCATCGTATCCGGCCATGACCGACCCCACCGCCTGCATTTGATCAAAGGCCCCGAGGAACAGCTCGGGCTGAACGGTCTGCTTGCGCGCCAGGTCTCGCTCCGGATGGTTCCACGGACGCGTCAACCCGCAGGCCTGCCAGAGCAGGATGATCTGGTCATGATCGCGTGCCGTGACCGGCCGTATCTCCGGAAGAAGCTTGGGCATGGTGTCCTTGACGAAGAAAAAGCACGTTGAGGCTAAAGGTTTCCCGCAGAGTGCCGATAAGAAGGAAAGCGAAGGAAGGCCCCCAGTGGGTGCTTTCCTCAGGAATGGAAGTCCAAGGAGTACGTCATGGTGATCAAAAACAATCCGTTATCTCTGAATGTGCAGAGAAACCTGGGCGGACAGCACAAGGCCGTGCAAGGCACGATCGGAAAGCTGAGTTCCGGAGAACAGGTTTCCAAGGCGATGGAAGGGCCAGCCACGCTGATCTCTTCGGAGCGCCTGAGAGGACGGATCTCCTCACTCGATCAAGCCAGCCGAAACAACGAAACCTCCGTCTCCATGCTGCAAACGGCAGAAGGTGCCCTCTCGGAAGTCAGCGAGATCCTGACGCGCATGAAGCAGGTGGCCACCCACGCCGCCAACGAGGCCGCCAACAATCCCGACGAACTCGACTCCGACCAGACAGAGATCGAGTTTTTTCTGAACACCATTAACAGAATCGCCCAAACGACCAGTTTCGGACACAACAAGCTACTGGACGGCAGCCGCGGAGTCAATGGAGTCACGGTCGGGGACCACCTGACGTTTATCAGTGCCTCGGAGAAGACCGGTGTCTCGCCGGTGAAGGGGTTTGAGGTCGATGTCACTCAAGTTGCCGCCAAATCCTACAAGGTGGGCAATGCTCCGTTGACGCTGGAGACCATTCAGGACGGGTTTCAGATCACGGTCCGCGAAGAAGGCAAGGTTGCTTCGCTGGATACGCGCAAGGGGGCCTTGGGCAAAGAGATCGCAATGATCTTGGAGAACTACCGGGACAACCCGGAGAACTACCAGCCGGAGAAGGTCTCCGAGCAGATCCGCTCCACCTTCATCCTGAAGTTCCAAGAGACCTTGGAGGAGTCCCGAATTCCGGTTGAGGCCTGGTTCAGCGACAGCGGCCTGCTGGTCATGCAACATCACGAGTATGGAGGCGAGCCTCGTTTCAGCGTTGCCTGTACGCTGCCCGGAATCATTACGTCCGAGCCCAACATTGCCGAGGAGTCGATCCTTGGAAAAGACATCCAAGGGACGATCCAAGGGCAGCAGGCCAACGGTCGAGGACAGCTGCTCACAGGAGCGGAGGGGACCGAGGCAGAAGACGCGGTGGTGATGTTCGACATGGAGGTGGGCTTCGAGGAGGAGTTCACCTACGACGAAAACGGGGCGATCACTCAGGTCAAGCTCGTGACCAAGGAGCCCGAAGGCATCAAGGCCGGAGACATCGACGGCTACCTGCACGTCTCCCAGAAGTCTCCCAAGTTCATGCTGGGGTCGCAGGTGGATCGCATGACCGAATACTCGCTCCCGGACGTCCGCACAAGCCGGATGGCCCTGGGGGTTCCGAACAAGAGCGAGTTCCGGAGCCTGGCAGACATCGACGTCACGACCATTCAAGGTGCCGCTGACGCCAACCTGCTCATTGAGAAGGCGATTGAAGACGTTGTCGGCATTCGGGCCAACATTGGTGCATTCCAGAGAAACCGGTTGGACCGCACGGCCAACCTGATGCGTCTGACCCAGGAAAACACCCTCCGGGCAGAGTCGAACATCCGGGATGCGGATGTTGCCGAGCAGATGTCGCATCTGGCTCGCGAACAGCTGCAATTCTCTGCCAGCCAGGCGATGCTGGCCCAAGCGAATCAGCGCCCACAGACTGTTCTTCAACTCATTCAGTGACCTTGGGCCCGAACCTCCGGGCCTCCTCTCCTCTTTAGAACTGTTCCACTTTTGCCGCACCTGCTGCACCTTTCGGCTGCATGGGAAGGCACTTTCAGCCCTGTTTCTCGGCTTGACCATCCCGGGCGCCCCACTATCTTGAAGGAAATCCGTCGCCAGATTCTCCTTCTGAGTCAAAATGTATGACCGCAATTGAACAATGGATTTCAGAACACCGGATCAGTGAGGTGGAGTGCCTCATCCCGGACCTTACCGGCATTGCCCGAGGCAAGATCATGCCAGCGCGCAAGTTTCTCAAGGATGAGGGGCTTCGGCTTCCGGAGGCGGTCTTCCTGCAGACGGTCACGGGCGAGTGGGTGAACTACAACACGCTGTATCGGGTGGATCCTGCGGAGATCGACATGCAACTGCAGCCAGACCCCAGCACCGTCTGCGTGGTCCCCTGGGTTGATGAACCGACCGCTCAGGTGATTCACGACTGCTTCCATCATGATGGTGTCCCGGTGGAACTTTCCCCCCGGAACCTGCTCCGACGCATCCTGCAGATGTATGAAGAGCACGACTTGCAGCCGATCGTGGCTCCGGAGTTGGAGTTCTACCTGACCAAGATCAACAAGGATCCGGACTATCCGCTGACTCCACCCGTGGGCCGGTCCGGACGCCCGGAGGCGACCGGGCAGTTCTATGGCATTGACGCGCTCAATGAGTTCGACCCGATCTTTGAGGACATGTACGAGTACTGTGAGGCCCAGGAGCTCGACATCGATGCTCTCACTCACGAGGCTGGAAGCGCGCAGATGGAGATCAACTTTCTTCATGGGGATCCGATGCGCCTGGCGGATCACGTGTATCTCTTCAAGCGGACCATGCGTGAGACGGCGTTCCGGCACAAGGTCTATGCGACCTTTATGGCCAAGCCCATGTCGGACCAGCCCGGAAGCTCCCTGCACCTCCACCAGTCGATTGTAGACAAGAAGACCGGGAAGAACCTGTTTGCCAAAGAGAACGGGAACAACACCAAGCAGTTCCTGAGTTACATCGCCGGATTGCAAAAGTATCTCCCGATGGCCATGCCCATGCTCGGGCCGAACGTCAACTCCTATCGTCGCATCTATCCGGACAACTCGGCACCGATCAATGTGCAGTGGGGAGTGGACAACCGCACAGTTGGGCTCCGGGTCCCGGTCAGTGAACCCGCAAACCGGCGCGTGGAGAACCGGCTCGCTGGTGCTGACGCGAACCCTTACCTGGCCATTGCCACGTCGCTTGGGTGCGGGCTGCTTGGGCTCCTGGAGAACCTGACCCCGACCTCGCCCATCAAAGGAAATGCCTATGAGATGGACTATGAGTTGCCTCGTGGCCTGGAGGAGGCACTGAGAGAAATGGAAGATGCCGAGAAGCTCCACGACCTGTTCGGTGAGAAGTTTGTTCGTGTCTACTGCAGCATCAAGCGCAAGGAGTTCGAGGCCTTCTACAAGGTCATCAGCACCTGGGAGCGCGAGTACCTTCTGCTTAACGTTTAAGTACTCGAAGCTCTCACCCGCCTGAAAATTTGTGATCTTGGTGAGATCACAAATTTTCTTCGATATTCCTCCCTCGCATGTTAGGTTGATTTGAGCGATCCAAAGTCATCCCGCACGACTTCCTCAAACATGTTGGTCATCAAACCCGATCAAAAGCGTGAACCGTTTGTCCGCGGCATCTTTGCCCACAAACTGATCCAGAGGGGGCTGCCTTTCGAGCAGGCCTACCAGGTTGCCAAAGACGCGAAGCTGCGGCTCAGTGGAAAAAAAGAGGTCCGCTCCGAGCAGCTGACTCAGTTGGCAGACAAACTGGTCAAGGAACGCTACGGAGAGAAAGTCCTTCAGCAACTGCAACCGGTGTTGCCTTACTCAGCGAAGGTCCTTGTCCAACATCCAAACTCCTCCGCGCCGTTCTCCAAGGGCTTGCTGGCTCAGTCGATCACCGCATCTGGATTGAACCCCGAAGAGGCTCACCGCATCGCATCTGAGATCGAACAAAACCTCTTTCGGAGGCACCGGACGCTGATCACCAACCATGACCTGTTCAAGCTGGTTACTGAAACAATCAGGGACTACCACGGAAAGCGAACGGCGAGCCTCTATGAACTAACCAGCCGCCTTGATCAGCTGGACCGACCAGTCATTCTCCTGCTGGCAGGAGCTTCCGGGACTGGAAAGTCGACGCTGGCCACCGCGCTTGCGACTCGTCTGGGAATCAACCAGGTCATCGGCTCAGATTCCATTCGAGAGATCATGCGCATGGCATTCTCAAAAGAGATTCTCCCGACGCTTCACTGCTCTACGGTTGATGTGGGGGAAACACTGGAACTCCCGGGAACAAAGCAGGGAGAGCGGGTGATTGCCGGGTTCCTGCTACAGTCTCAGCAGGTGAATGTCGGAGTCCAGGCGGTGATTGCACGCTCCATTGAAGAGCGCCTCAGCGTGGTCCTGGAGGGCATCCACTTGCTCCCCGCCATTCAACAGGTCCTGGAAAACCCTCCCTCGGGCGCCTACATCGTCCCGGTGATTGCCACCTTGATCAATGAAAAGGCCCACCGAGAGCGATTCATTGACCGAGGCAAACTCGCCCAGAGCCGCTCGCCCGAGCACTACCTGGAGCACTTCAGGAGCATCCGGAAGATTCACGACCACTATGTCGAGTTCGGGAATGGAGAGGATCTGGACCTGATCAATAACGAAAATTTTGACTTGGCCATCAACGAGTTGGCCCAGACTGTGGTCAGCTCACTTCATGAACAGGTTCAGGCAGGAGAAAAGCAACGACGGAACTGAGAGGAGAGGGCAGACCTCCAGAGAGGCCTGGTGGAAAAATTCTAGCTCGACGCCTCTGGACAGCCTGCTCCGGATCAAGTTCCGTTGACTCCTCAAGCAACCTTGATCTCCCAAGAAATCCTCACCCGACCCTTCCCCGTGCACTCGGACCCCGGGAGCGCATCCTGACCCTCCCTTCTGGTACAAAAAGAAACATTTGACGACAGACCCGGGAGTGGACCA
>JAYPUA010000050.1:15081-20703 GCA_038133845.1 Deltaproteobacteria bacterium | reverse complement strand
ATCGCGACCAATCCGTTTGCCGAAGGGCTGCTCTACTTTGTCAAGGAGAAGAAGTACAATTACAAGTTCCTGGCTGTAGAGAAGGTCCGACTGACTCTCCAGGTGATTGGCTCAATCATCGGAGCGGTCTACTTCCTCGCAGGCTACATGAGCCTCTGGGAGATCGAGTGGTACGACGGCGTGGTGGTCTGTATGACCATGATCCTGTTCACGCGCATGGCCGGCTCCCGGACCCGGTTTGCGCCCTTCTACCCGGTCGATGTGAGCAAGGAACTGGAACAAAACGCCACGCAGTTCATCAACGTCATGCGTCACATGTCGCAGGACCAGATGGAGCACTTTGTCGCCCGCCAGATCATGATGGAGCGCAACCAGAACTTCCTCACCCTGGTCCCTGACTTCCTCAAGTACCTCTACGCCATCATGCCTGATCGCAAGAACATGGTGATCACCGTTGATGAGCTTTCGGAATTGGTAGAAAACGCGGAGATCGAAGTCGCCAAGCAACTGCGTGCCATATGACCGAGTGGCAGCGCATCTCCACCTTGCAGGCCACTCAGCTTCAGCAGGACGTCCTGCTCCGGGGCTGGGTCCGCACGCGCCGGGACTCCAAGGGGCTGGCGTTCATCAATCTCAACGATGGCTCGAACCGCTCCGGAATTCAGGTTGTTGTTGAAGAGAGCCTCTCCAACTTTGAAGACCTCCGTGCCGTCGGGACAGGAGCGTCCCTGGAAGTGCTGGGGACCTTGGTGCCCTCTCCTGGAAAGGGGCAGGAGTTCGAAGTTCAGGCTCGGCAGGTGCGCGTCTTCGGCCTCGCTCCCGGAGAGAGCTACCCGCTCCAGAAGAAGGGCCACACGCTGGAGTTTCTCCGGGAGATCGCCCACCTGCGCCCCAGAACCAACACGCTTGGAGCCGTTTTTCGGGTCCGGAACACCCTGGCCTGGGCCGTTCATCAGTTCTTTCAGGAGCACGGTTTTCTCTACGCGCACACCCCGATCATCACCGCCAGCGACACCGAAGGTGCGGGCGACCTGTTCCGGGTCACCACGCTGGACCTGGAGCAACCGCCCCGGACCCAGTCCGGACAGGTCGACTATGCAGAAGACTTCTTCGGCACCCCGGTCAACCTGACGGTCTCGGGTCAACTGGGTGCTGAGGTGATGGCCCTCTCCTTTACCAGCGTCTACACCTTCGGCCCAACTTTCCGGGCAGAGAACTCCAACACCTCCCGGCATCTCGCGGAGTTCTGGATGATTGAGCCGGAGATGGCTTTCATGGAGCTTCCGGAGATGGTTCGCTTCACCGAGAGCTTTCTCAAGTTCCTCGTGCGTGCCTGCCTGGAGCGCAACCAGGACGACCTCGAGTTCCTGCAGAAGATGTATGATCCGGAGCTCATCCCCAGCCTGGAACACATCCGGGACTCCGAGTTCAAGGTGCTCAGCTACACGGAGGCCGTCCGCATCCTCCTGGATTCCGGAAAAACCTTCGAGTTCCCTGTGGAGTGGGGGCTGGACCTGCAGTCCGAGCATGAGCGCTACCTCACCGATGTCCACTTTCAGAAGCCCGTGACCCTGACGGACTATCCGAAAGAGATCAAGGCCTTCTACATGAAACAGAACGAGGACGGCAAGACGGTTGCGGCGATGGACGTGCTCTTTCCCAGGCTGGGAGAGATTGTAGGAGGATCGCAGAGGGAGGACTCCTTGGAGCGCCTTCAGGCACGCATGCAGGAGTTGGATCTTCCGGAGTCGGACTACGACTGGTATTTGGACTTGAGGCGCTTTGGCTCGGCACCTCACTCGGGTTTTGGGCTGGGCTTTGAACGGCTGGTGCAGTTCATGACCGGGATGAAGAACATCCGGGACGTCATCCCCTTCCCACGCACGCCCGGGAACGCCCGCTTCTGAGCCGTGTTTCAGTCCAGGAACACGGTGAATGCAGAGACCTCTGCCCGCTCGGTCACCAGCGAGTTCTCCACCTGGGAGGGGTCCTCGTAACCCAGTGACATGCCACAGACCACCTGCTCTTCCGGAGGGAGCTTCAGGTGTCGAGCGATGATCCGGTGGAACTGGGTAAACGCAGCTTGCGGGCATGTGTGCAGCCCACGGCCTCGCGCGGCAACCATCAGGTTCTGCAGGAACATCCCGTAATCCAGCCAGCTCCCCTGCTCCAGGCTCCGTTCGATCGTGAAGATCATTCCCACCGGAGCGTCAAAGAATTTGAAGTTGCGGGCATGTTGCTCCCGCATGCGCTCCTTGTCTCCCTTCTCAATCTCCAGCAGCTGATAGAGATCGTACCCGACCTTTCGACGACGTGAGAGGTAGGGTTCGCTCCAAGTGTTCGGATAGTAGCTGTACTCCTCCTTGTGCTCTGCAGCCTGCTCCGGATCCAGATACGTCTCCACAATTTCCTGCGCCAGGCGCTCCCGACTGCCTCCGGTGAGCACGTACACTCGCCACGGTTGCATGTTGGTTCCAGAAGGCGCACGGGCCGCGACGCGCAGGAGATCCTCCAACACCTCCTGTGGAACCGGAGTTGGGAGGAAAGCTCGGACCGAGCGTCGGCTGGTGATGGCCTCATCAACGATGCAGGCGGGTTCCAGTTCAGGCATGAGTGAAAGCAGGCTTGGGTTGTTGAGTTGAAGAGGCCACTCAGACCGCGTCCAGTCCGTGCCCCAGAGCTCGGAGGACGACCGTGAAATCTTCCTCGCATCCTGCGGCAACACGGATGAGATAGCGCGTGGCGCACAGTTGTTCCACCAACTCCTCCGGAGCGTGGTAGTGGGCCAGCAGCGGATAGGGACAAAGGATCGTGCGGTTCGACCCCAAGGTCGGACCTTTGCCAATCGGTCGGAGGTCCGAATCGTAGAGACGCTGCACGCCTTCCGCAGAGTCGCTCACCAGCCGGAAGCTGACCACCCCCGCAACGCCTGCGAGGAATCCACTCTCCGGATCAGTGCCGCGCTGCTCATGAGGGCTGAACACCTCGGCCACCTTGGGATGCCGCTGCAGGAAGTCCCTCAGGATTCGCCCGTTTCGGTTGAAGCGCCGCATGCGATCCGGGAAGTCCCGGAGCCGCTCTTGGAGGACGGTCGCTTCCTCGTCGGACATGCGCAGGTTGCGGGCCTGCTGATCCTGGTAGAGCGCCACGGCCAGCGTCGGGTCGTTGAGCACCACAGCGCCTCCTCGGTGGTCGTTCTGCCCGGAGAGGTACTTCGCGGTGCTCTCGATCACCACATCCGCGCCAAACTGCAAGGGGGCCAAATTGAACGGCGTGGCCAGAGTATTGTCCACCACCAGAGGAACCTGACGCAGGCTCGCATTTGCCGCGATGAAGGGCAGGTCCGGGACCTCTCCCAGCGGGTTGGTGATGCTTTCCAAAAAGACGAAGGCCGTTTCTTCAGTGAGGACTTCCGCGATCTGGTCCTGCTCCGAGACATCAAGGAAGTCCACCCTGGTGCCTTCCGGACGGAACCGAGGCGTCGTGAGCAGGGTATGGGTGTCGGTGTAGAGCCCCCCAATGACCACGGCATGCCGAGGCCGCAACTGAAGCAGGGCGTCAAACACCGCCGCACAGGCGCTCATGCCTGAAGGGTAGAGCAGCGCCACCCCTGCCTGCTCCTGCTTGACAAACCACTTCTCTACCTCATTGAAGGCGCTCGTCTGCTCTTTCGACTCGTCTGGCACTCCCGGAGCTCTTCGGACCACCCGGGGCGAGAGGAGCGGACCTCGCCGCTTCCGGCGCTCCAGAAACTCCTCGAAGAACGTGCTGGATTCCGGCATCAGCACCCCTCCGCCAGACTCGCCCTTCAGATCACAGATCCAGGTGGCCTCACGGAGCTTGCGGGCCAGCTTTCCCGGAACCTCTGTGCTCCAAACCAGCAGGGGGAGGCTCACCGAGAGCGAATGCCAGAGAATCGTCAGCATTCGGTCCACCTCGGGGCTCTGACGCAAGACCACGATCGCAGAGCACGGGGGCACTCGCGCAGGTACCTGCGACGGGAGCTGCATCCACGGAAGCTGATGGGCCTTGAACAGGCCAGTGATGCGCTCCAGCTCTGGCTCTTCCGCCTCGGCAAGCAGGAGGATCGGGTGTTGCGGCGGGATGATGAAGTGCGTCCGGAGCCACTCGTCCAGCGCAGCCTCGGAGGACGTGTAGCAGAGCGCGTGCGACATGCCTGTCGCTTCACACAACTCCTCCTGAAGCTTGCGGACGGCCGGAGGGTCGACCATGCGATAGTAGCCGTAGCACAGAGACAGCCGCTTCTCCTGCCACTCCTGAATCAGTTGGAAGCTGGGGATTTCGGCCGTGATCCCGAATTCGCCATCGATCAGTTCGTTGCCTTCCAGCAGCGACTCGGCAAGACGGGGATCGGGGTTGGGTTGAGACATGGACGGGCTCAGGTGGAATGAGTGCAGAGTTCAGTCAATAACGTGGAATCTCCGAATCGACCTCCAGCGACCAGCGGTCGATGCCTCCGGACAGGCTCTTGAGATTTTGGAAACCGTGACGCTGCAGCTCGTCAAGCGCCATCAAGGAGCGCTTCCCCTTGTAGCAGTAAAGCACGATTTCGGTTTCAGGCGCGAGGTCCAAGGCTCTCGGATCAAAGCTGCTCAGCGGGGCCCAACGCGCCCCGGCCAGTCGGCAGATCTCCCACTCCTGACGCTCCCGGACATCCAACAGCACCGGAGGGGGCCCGGACTGCAGACGTTGCCACAGCTCCTGCGGAGAGATCTCTCGATCTCCCTGCGACTCCTCCGGAAGGACCTCGGCAGTGGCGCGTCCCTCAATTCGGGAAATTGTGGGGGACTCTCCACACAGTTCGCATTCAGGGTCTGGACGAATCCGGACCTCCCGGAATTTCAGATCCAGCGCATCATAGAGCAGCAGGCGTCCCACCAGGGGCTCGCCCACTCCCAGCAACAGCTTGATCACCTCTGTCGCCTGCAAGGTTCCCATCACGCCCGGGAGCACGCCCAGGACTCCGCCCTCCGCTCAGGTAGGCACGAGCGAGGCTGGCGGGGGCGCCGAGTAGAGGCAGCGGTAGCACGGTCCTCCGGAGTTTGGATGGAACACCGAGAGTTGCCCCTGGAACTGAAACAGCGACGCCGAGACCAGCGGCTTCCGGGCGAAGTACGCCGCATCATTCACCAGGTAGCGCGTCCGAAAGTTGTCCGAGCCGTCAGCGATCACATCCTGCTCGGCAAAGAGCGCCTCCACGTTCTCCGGGTTCAGGCGTTCCGCAACAGCCTCGACCTGCACGTTCGGGTTGACCCGGTGCAGCGCCTGAAGGGCGGCCTCGACCTTGAGGCGCCCCACGTCCTCCGTCGCGTACAGCACCTGACGCTGCAGGTTGCTGTGGTCGACGGTGTCACCATCAATGACGGTCAGGTACCCCACACCCGCGGCGGCAAGGTAAAGCGCCATCGGAGAGCCCAGCCCTCCGGAACCAACGAGCAGCACGCGAGACTGCTTGAGACGCTCCTGCCCGGCCATTCCAACTTCGGAAAGCGTCAGGTGCCGGCTGTAGCGTTGAATTTCTTCAGAAGAGAGCAAACGGCTCATGCGTTCTCAGAAGCGTTGCTGGGTATCGTTCCTCAACCCAGCCTACGAAGGGCTTGC
>JAYPUA010000050.1:0-14981 GCA_038133845.1 Deltaproteobacteria bacterium | reverse complement strand
TGCCCCCAAACGTCCGGAAGCGTTCCACACGACCTCTGGCTCCCGGAGCATTCCTCACTTGAGCGTTGAGGAGTGGGGAATATACTGACTTACCTTAAGTTTGTCAAATTGTTGTTCACTAAATCAAATCCAGCCACATGAAGACGCCGACCCGGGATTTCGCTCCACCGCCCAAGGTAGGGCAAGCGATTCAGAAGCTGCGGCACTCCAAGCAATTGACCCTGGACGACCTGGCGACGCAGTCCGGAGTCTCCAAGGCGATTCTCTCGCAGATCGAACGGGACCTGAGCAACCCCACGCTCTCCACGATCTGGCGCATCACCCAAGCGCTGGAGATGCCGTTGGAGGACCTGCTCGCGTCCAGCGATCCAGGAAGCCTCTTTGAAAAGCTCCCCGTGCACTCGACCCCGGAGGTAAGCAACCCGCAGGGCACGTTTCGGCTCCGAATTCTGGGAACGCTGGGGAGCGTGGCGACCTTTCAGTGGTACCACTTCGAGGCCGAGCCTCAGGCCGAGTTGATCTCAGACTCACACGGTCCGGGAAGCCTGGAGAGCATCACGCTGAGTAGCGGAGCCGTTCAGGTCATCATCGAAGACTCCCGAGAGACTGTGGTCGCCGGAGAGACCCTTCGCTATCAGACGGACGCTCAGCATCATCTGATCAGCCTCGGCCCCGATCCGGCAGTCGGATTCATGGTCAACCTGCTCCGGGGGACCCAGTTGCCTCAGTGGTGAGCCTCCGGCTCAGCCCGAGTCGTTCTTCTTTCCGGAGCGCATGGAGTTCCGGGGCAGTTCGCGGGCCGTGGCCACGTTGCGGACCGGCAGAGGCAACAGGCGCTCTCGGATCGGCTCCGGAGAGCGGATTGGAATCATCGGAACCATCAGGGAGAAGGCACGCCGAACCACCTCAAAGTGGACCGACTGGACCGGGTCGCGGACTTCCAGCGAATGCAGGATCAAGTTGGCCCAGTTGCCCTGAATTTCCAACTGCTGAGCCGTGCGCACCAGTTGATCCGGCAACGGCCGGCTCTGCAATCGGAGGCGTCTTGGATCCTTCGCGCTGGCAAACAGGCGCAGCATCGGGTTCCGAGAGAACTCTCCCGGGCTTGCTGAGAGAGAACTCAACTGTTGTTCGTGAAACAGGATCCGGTAGCGCGCCGCGCCGGAGTGTGTGTAGTCCGCATCATCGACGAAGCACACCGAGTGTGCAGAGGGGTGGGTACTGCTGAGCAGGAATTCATCCCAAAAGTAGGTAGTGTGCAGTTCGTCCGTGAGGTACTGCACCTTCACCACGTCCACCGGCATTGCGTGTCCGGCTCGGAAGACCTGCAGGAACGGCGTGAGGCTCCGGGAGAACTGCATCAGCCAAGTGGCAACTTCGAGCCAGGTCAGCGGCCAGAATCCCACCATCAGCGAAGCCCGGCACTCGGGCCCAGCCTTCATCAACTCGTTGAAGGCCTCCCGGATGCCTTCCGGCGGAGCAATCAACACGATCTTCTTGTGCCCGCCCCAGATCGCCTTGGCGAAGACACTGGAGAGTCCGTTTCCCCGAGAGGTGCAGGAGAACTCGTTGGGCACCAGCTGCTCCATGATCCGCAGGCCGTGGCGCTGCCAGAAGAGCGAGATGCTAGGCCTCAGGTGAGTATCAACGATCAGGTGCATCGGCTGTTTCATCATGACCTCTTCAGTCCAGGATCAGATTGGGACCTGTGCGAATCCAGGGGCTTCAGGTGCTTCCGGACAGCAGCGTACCACTGGGCGTGAAAACGTTCCAGAGTCGAATCGTTCTGCAAGACCACCAAGGCCTGTACTCGGCGGGCCTCGTTGGAGAGTTGAGCATCCAGGCGGGCCTGCGCCTGCTCCGCAGTGAAGCCGTTGCGGGCCCGGAGCCTCTCGATCACTACCTCCGGCGGGCTTTCCACAACCCAGATCTGCTCGCAGAATGTCGACCACCTCGCCTCCAGCAGCAACGCCGCCTCCAGCACCACCCAGCGGTCCGGACGTTCCAAGGCCAACCGAGCGGACTCCTCCTCAACCAATTGGGCAATCCGGGGATGCGTGATCTCGTTCAGCCGCTGCAGGGCCTGTGCGTCGGAAAACACGAGACTTCCCAGGCGGACCCGGTTCACTGCTCCTGAAGCCTCCACCACATCAGGACCGAATGTCGAGACGATCTCCCCTACCGCAGGGTGTCCGGGCTGCAGGAGCCGGTGCCCCAACTCATCTGCACTGAGAGTCGGGAGTCCCAACTCGGAGAACCATCGGGCTGCCGTTGACTTTCCGGAGCCGATCCCTCCGGTCAGCCCCAGGAGTCGTGGTGCCGTTTGCGACGCCTCGGGGCTCATCCGAAGTGGACGCGAAGTGAGCCGAGCGCCCCAAAATCGGCGATCATTTCATCTTCCGGAGCGACGGGAACCGGGACCACACAGGTTCCCGTGGTGACCAACTCTCCGGAGCAAACTGTTGTCTCAAGAGCGCCCAGTTCGTTGACTAGCCAGGCCAAGGCGACTCGAGGATCCCCCAGAACATTCGCACCCGAGCCGGTCGCCGCAAGCTCTCCGTTGCGGTAGACCTTGACGACCTGCTGACTCAGGTCGACCTTGCGCCAGTCGGCTTCCACCGGAGGGCTCTCCACCAACCACCAGGCGCAGGCGTTGTCGGCGAGCAGCTGGGCCTTGCCCACCTTGGTGAAATCAGTGAAGCGAGAGTCCGGGACCTCCATGGTCAGGCACAGATCGGTGACGCATTCCATCACCTCGTCGACCGTGTAGGGCGTCTCCCGGGGAGCCAGGTCTTCTCCAAGGACAAACGCGAACTCGGCCTCAATCACCCGCATCAGGTTGGGCGCGAGTTCTATGGTCACATGGTCCGGAATCAGGCGTTCTCCCAGGATTCTCCCGGGCAGCGGGCCATCGACGTTGATGTGTGCCTGCCCGGCCTTGCTGGTCGCCGCGATCTTCCAGCCGGCTACGGGGGCTCGGAATGCCTGGGCAAACGCCTGCTGAATGGCCCACCCTTCGGCAACAGTTCGCGGACGCCAGGCTTCCGGAAGTTCAGGAATACGGTCGCCGGTGTCCAGGTTTTCCTGGAAGTGTCGGGCGGCAGAGGCGATATCGGGAGCAGTCATCAGGTCACATTGAAGAAGGTTGGGGAGTCTCCCTCTAGGCAAAGCGCTGGGGGGCAAAGAGGGCGATGGGGTGTGCGGTCTTCTGCTCGGTGGCCAGGTCAGCCAGGACTTCCCCGATCACGCTGGCAAACTTGAACCCGTGTCCGGAAAATCCTGCCGCCAGCGAAACTTGGGGAAACTCCGGGTGCAGCCCAAGAAAGAAGTGCTCGTCCGGGCTATTGGTATACAGGCACGTTTTGGCTCGCAAAAAAGAGCCGTTCAGTTGTGGCATCCGAGAGGCCAGCGGCAGGCGCATCCGCTCCACCTCCTGCGGAGCGACATCGCGGTCTACATCTTCCGGGCGCGTGACGGTGGGGCCAACCCGGAAGTAGGCCACCTTCGCACCTCCGGAGGGCCCGTCAATCGCAGGAAATCCGTAGATTTGTTCGAACTCCCGACTTTCCCAGATGTAGACCGGCATCCGCTCAGGCAGCCACAGGTCCAGGCTTCCCGTGGGCTGGAACCAGAACAGCGTCAGGCGCTGCACCTCCAGCGGAAGCTGCAGGTCGGCAAGCAGTTCCGGACTCCAGGCTCCTCCCGCAATCACCAGCCGATTTGCCCGGTACGTCCCCCGGTTGGTGGTCACCACCACCCCGTCGCCTTCAGGTCTCCAGGAGGAGATGCTCTCCTCAAAGTGCAGCTCAGCTCCATGCGTCCGAGCTCGGTCAAGGTGGGCGAGGCTGCTGCGTTCCGGACGAACGAACCCGGCGTTCTCTTCGTAAAAGGCGATCTCCCCCTCTTGCAGCTGAAAGTGCGGATAGCGCCTCCGGGCCTCTTCGGCAGAGAGCATCTCGTGAGGCAGACCCCACTCCTGGGCCGAGCGCAGAGCCCCGGCAACCGTCTGGGAGTCCTCGGCCCCGATCATCATGCCCCCGGTGAGGGTCATCAGGTCCTCTCCGGACTCGGCTTCGATCTCCCGCCAGAGTTCAAACGCGCGCTGGAGCAGAGGCACGTAGGCAGGGTCCTCGAAGTAGGCCAGCCGAATGACCCGGCTATCTCCATGGCTGGAGCCTTGGTCGTGCCCGGCCGTGAAGCGTTCCAAGCCCAAGACGGAGTGACCTCGCCGGGCCAACTGCCAAGCCGCCACGCTGCCCATGCCTCCCAGCCCCGCAACAATCACATCATAACTCATACGGTCTCTCTCACCTTGAAAACGTGTTGTGTATTTGCTTGAGGGGCCTCACGTGAACCTGCTCCTCGAAATACGAACCTTCCCACCTCTTCCGCAAGTCTCAGTTGAGCAAGGTCCGCTCAATCAGCCACCACCCCCCCATCACCGAAACCCCCAGCGAACCCGGGACCACCACCCAGGGCCGGTACCAATCGCGATTGCGTCCCCACATGCCCACGGCAAGAAAGGCGATTGCGAGCACGGTGACCTGTCCCAACTCGACCCCGATATTGAAGGCCAGGAGCCCGGACATGAAGGCCTCCGGAGGCAGTCCAATCTCGGCCAGCACGCCCGCAAATCCCAGCCCATGCAACAACCCGAACCCGAAGACCACGACGGGGCGCCACTTCTGCAGATGGCGGGTGAACAGATTTTCCACGCCCACATAGATGATGGATGCCGCAATCAGCGGCTCAACAATCTGTGGCGGCAAGGACACCACGTCATAAATGCTCAAAGCCAGCGTGATGGAGTGCGCTATGGTGAAGGCCGTCACCTGCCTCAGCAGAGGCCCCCACTGGGCACTGAGCAAGAAGATGCCCAAGACAAACAGGATGTGGTCCATGCCCAACGGCACAATGTGAGTGAACCCAATGATCACAAAGTCGAGAAAACGTTCCCAACCACTTCGCTGGTCAATCCCTTCAAGAGGGATCGGGTCACTCGGGGCTCCGTTCTGCAGCCACGCAGAGAACCCGGAGGTGCCTTCTTTGGGCAGCATCCGGATCACGCTGGAGCCAAACTCCTCGCTCCAGCGCCAGATCACCGAGCTGGCACCGTGAGGAACCGTTCCGTCCAACTTGATTTCGGAGATGCGTGCCAACTCGGAGTCTCCAACCTCCGGGATCACTAGCGTGCTGACCTGAGGGGTGCCTCGTGCTTCGCCAAAGCGAAGCTCCAAGCCGTTGAGGAAGGTCTCTTTGAACCCGGAAAACCTCTGGCGCAGTTCTTCAGGCGGGAGCAGGCGCAGCGTGTTGTAGCGTGAAGCGTTCGGAGAGTCGTTCGTGTCCTCGTGGGCCGGGCCGATTCCAGCAAGAAGAGCTTCCAGATTGAGGCTGATCGTGATGGAGTATTGACCATCCGGAGTGACACTCATCGTCGCAATCGCCGGCCGCACCTCGTGGGCCTTCCCCCACCCCGGGAGTCCCAGCAGAAGCAGCCCCAGCAACACTGCTCGGCTCACGCGCCTGAAAGAGGTGCTCAACCTGCGTTCAGAAAACAACGTCAGCCCCATGAATGTTCTCGGAAAAAGATGGATCACGCTCTGTGTCCTATGGCTTGGAATTGGTGGTTTGCATGCCCATGAATTTTGGATCGAGCCGGTTCAGCCCCGGTTTTCTCCAGGACAACCTGTGGTTGCGCGCATCAAGGTGGGACAGCATCTCAAAGGCAATCAGCAACCCTATATTGCCTCATGGTTTGAAGAGTTTCAAATCTTCGATCCGCAGGGTGTGCGTCCTGTGGCGGGCATGATGGGCGACACGCCCGCGCTCTCTGTCCCGGCCCGAACCGAAGGGCTGCATGTGCTCCAGTACCGGTCCACCCCAGACCGCCTGAAGTACCTCTCTCGGGAACAGTTTCAAAAGTTCATCGGCTATGAAGGACTCACCGACCTGCCCCAGCGTCATCAGGCTCGCGGACTCCCGGAGTTCGGCTTTGAGGAAGATTACGTCCGCTGCGCCAAGGCGCTGGTTCCGGTCGGCTCCGGAGTTGGAGAAGACCGCCTGGTCGGCATGCCTTTGGAGCTGCTGGCCGAGCGCAACCCCTTCACCTCTTCTGAAAAGCAGCTGCCCATTCGTCTGTTCTGGCAGGGCAAGCCTCTGGCAGATACGCAGGTCCGGATTTTCCGGGAAGAGACCCCGGAACCTGAGAACGAGGAGGTCGTACGGACCTCGAGCGAAGGGCGAGCGCAGATTCAGTTGCCCGCAAAGGGAGTGCTGCTGCTCAACGCGGTCCATTTGGTGGAATTGGACGGCAGCAACGGAGCCGTTTGGAAAAGCTACTGGGCCTCCATGACCCTCCGTTTCTGAACTCCTTCCCCAATTCCTCTCCCTTGTTGGTTGCGCAGAGGCCCAACTCTGCGCGGCCGTAAAGCGTTTCCACCCTCAGCGTGCTTTCCTGGGACGAAAACCGTCAAATCCTCACCTGGCCCCTATTGTCATTTTTGTAAATCAGAGATTTCCTGACCATTTTGCGCCATTAAGGATCAACACTCCTTTTTTCTCACAAAATCTATCTTCGTATTCACAATTGTCTTGAGAGTCGCGCCTCCATTTCGCATCATTAGATTTCATTTTGAAATCCACGCCAAACCTCTTGACACAAACTGACATGAATGGCGCACAAGTTGTAGTTGAGGCTCTCAAGCGCGAAGGAGTCGAGTGCATCTTCGGGTATCCGGGAGGAGCCTGCATGCCGATTTTTGACGCTCTGGTCGATGCTCCAGAGCTGAAGATGGTCCTGGTTCGGCACGAGCAAGGGGCCACGCACATGGCCGATGGCTATGCCCGAACCACCGGCAAACCCGGGGTCGTGCTGGTCACCTCCGGTCCCGGAGCAACCAACACGGTCACCGGACTGCTGACCGCCCAGATGGACTCGGTCCCGATGGTGGTCCTCACAGGCCAGACGATCACCTCCAACTTGGGCAAGGACGCTTTTCAGGAGGCAGACATCTTCGGCATCACCATGCCTGTCGTCAAGCACAGCTACCTGGTCAAGGAAGTCAACGACCTGCCTCGGATCATGAAGGAGGCGTTTTATCTGGCCTCTTCCGGACGTCCAGGTCCAGTGCTGATCGACCTTCCCAAGGACGTGGTCACCGCAGAGTGCGAGACCTCCTTCCCGGAGACGCTGGAGCTTTCGGGTTACCAGGTACCTGCACGAGCCAGTTCGGAGGCCTTGCGCAATGCCGCGGAGTTGCTCAAGGCTTCACGCAAGCCTCTGCTTTATGTCGGAGCCGGAGCGGTCCTGTCCAACGCCGGCCGCAAGGTGCTGGAGTTGGCAGAGAAGCTTCGAGCTCCGGTGACGACCACCTTGCTGGGCAAGGGGGCCTTTCCGGAGACGCATGAGCTTTCCGTAGGGATGCTCGGGATGCACGGAACCGCCTATGCCAACAAGGCGGTCATCGACTGTGACCTGATCATGGCCATCGGGGCACGCTGGGATGATCGCATCACGGGAAAGGTGAGCGCCTTCTGCCCGGAGGCCACCAAGATTCACATCGACATCGACCCCGCCGAGTTCGGGAAGATCATTCAGCCCGACCTCTCCATCAACGGTGATGCCGCTCTGGTGCTGGAAGACCTGATTCCGATGGTTGAGCCGTTGGACTCTGCAGAATGGCTGGATCAGATCAGCCGTTGGAAGCGCAAGTACCCGCTCCGCTACCCCAAGCGCGGAGGGCTCCGGGCGCAACAGGTTCTGGACGAGTTGGACCGCCTGACCGAATCCCAGGCCATCATCTCTACCGATGTGGGCCAGCACCAGATGTGGGCTGCACAGTTCTGCCTGTCCTCTCGAGAGCGGCAGTGGCTCTCCAGCGGAGGGGCCGGGACCATGGGCTATGGGCTTCCGGCGGCCATCGGTGCACAGTTTGGCTGCCCGGATGACCTGGTCGTTGCCGTGGTCGGGGATGGGGGGTTTCAGATGACCCAGATGGAGCTGGCGACGGCGGCGATCCACAAGCTCCCGCTGAAGATCCTGATCATCGACAACCGCTACCTCGGGATGGTCCGCCAGTGGCAGCAGCTGTTTTTTGACAACCGGGAGAGCGGCGTGGACATGATGGGGAATCCGGACTTCGTCAAGCTCGGAGAGGCTTACGGCATCAAGGGGTTCCGGATTCGGCGCTCCGGAGACGTCACCCGCGTTCTCAAGCAGGCGTTGGCCTATCAGGACGGTCCATGCATCATTCACGCAGAGGTGGTCAAGGCGGACAACGTCTTCCCGATGATCCCTGCGGGAGCCGCCGTTTCCGAGATGCTCATCGAAGAGCCGTCCCCAAAGGTCAAGCTCGCCAAACCCGTCGGAAGCACCTGATATCTGAGATCGTCTTCATGGAACAGCAATACACCATCAGCATCCTTGTCAACAACAAGCCCGGGGTCATGGTTCGCCTGGGTCAGACCTTTGCCCGTCGTGGTTTCAACGTCGAGTCACTCGTTGTCTCTCCGGCGCATGATCCTCGAATGTCCCGGATGACCGTTGTGGTTCAAGGCGACCCCGAGACCTTCGATCAGATCCTCCGACAGCTCAACAAGCTGGTGGACGTGATCAACGCCGTGCACCACCAGGCGGATAACGCGGTCGAGCGGGAGATGGCTCTTTTCAAGCTGGAGGTCTCTCCAGAACGCCGCGCCGAGGTCTTCCAGATCATTGACGTCTTCCGCGCCAAGACTGTGGACGTAGGGGAGAACTCCCTGATTGTGGAGACCACCGGAAGCTCCTCCAAGATCGACGCGCTGGAGCGTCTGCTGGCGACGATGGGGCTGCGGGAAATGGTCCGGACCGGCAAGCTGATCATGGCCCGTGGGGTCTCTGCGACCTGACTCCGGAGCCTGAAGCGGCGATTGGAGTTGGACTTGCGTGTGATGGGCATTGTGACAGACTGAACCCGTTCCTCACACCGCGCAGCCACGGTGGCGAAATTGGTATACGCAATGGACTTAAAATCCATCGTCATGACATGACATGCGGGTTCAAGTCCCGCCCGTGGCACCACGACTTTCGGAGCGTTCGCGGTTTTTGACGCTCAGGGAAGCTCCGGGAACTGGCGACGCATCATCGACAGCGCCTTCTTAGAGGCTCCGAGGATATTGGTCAACAGCTTCTGCTCCACCGGGGAGCACTCCCGGGGATCCAGATGGTTGTCCGCCGGGAGCCCTTCCCGGATCTTTTCCACTTGGTGACGCAACCGCAACCGCATCAAGAACTCGTACCCTTCCTGAAGCATCCGGTGGTCTTCCGGATGCAATTCTCCCGACTCCAGCAAGCGATCCAGGCGTTCGCTGGTATTCGTCGAGGCCAGGTGATTCTTCAGGCTGAAGAAGCGTGCTCCATCCACCACCGGAGTCATCGCCTTCTTCACGTCAAAGGTGTGGTCATGAGCCCCTCCTTTCTCCAGAGCCAACCCTCCCCACCAACTCAGCGGTGGCTGCATCTGCTGGGCAGCGCGGGAGAGGTGAAAGAGGAAGAGTTGGTTGCGTTCGTGAAGCAGGGTCCACAGGTGCTCCCGGAGTTCTTCCGCCAACGCGGTTTTGCCGTGGGAGGCCCGGAAATCGAAGAAGATGGTCGCCCGGATGACCGCAACCGGTTCCGGCGTCTCAATCCACTGCTGAAAGTAGCCTTTCCAGATGGAAAGCGGCTGGCACCACTGAGGATTGCGCGCCATCACATTGCCCTCACATAGCGCGTAGCCCACACGGTCCAGACGCGTACAGACCTTCTCTCCAAACTCCAGAAACCAGCTTTGCACCTCTCCCAAGCGCTCCTTGGGGACGTCCTCGAACAGGATCGCGTTGTCCTGGTCGGTCTTCAGCGTCTGCTCCTGCCGTCCCTCGCTCCCCAGCGTAAGGAAGACAAAATTGGCCGGAGGCTCTCCCATCTCCTTCAAGGCCTGCTTGAGCAGGGTTTCCAGGACGGTATCTGCGAAGAGGCTGATCAGTTGGGTGATGCTGAGTACGGGCATGCCGGCCTCCAAGAGAGTGCTCACCACCTCCGGGATCTGTTGTTGCAGCGCGGCCATCTCCTCCACGCTCTGGGCGCTTTCCAGAGCCCGGAGCAGATAGAACTGGGAGTAGCCTTGTGCGATCAAGGCGTGGTGCCGCACCAGCCCCCGGACCTGTCCCTGCGCATCGGTGACTCCCAGGTGCATCACGTTGTTCAGGTTCATCGTCAGCAGCGCGTCAAACACGGTCTTGCTCTCGGAAATCGCCGAGAGCGGTGTGGACATCACGTCGCTGACCGGCGTCTCCAAAGGCCGTCCCCCGGCAACCACCCGATTCCGGAGGTCCTTGTCCGTAAAGATCCCCTGAAATCCGGAAGCTCCTCCTCGGATGAGGATGGCGCTGCTTTGCGATTGCTGCATCAGGCGGGCAGCTTCCAGCACCGGCGTCTCCGGAGCACACTCCGGCACCTCGGAGCGCAGGACCTCCCGGAGAGGCTGCTGATAGTAGTGAGGGTTGGGAGAGGCGTTGGAATGCATCAACGAAGACTGATGAAGCCCCGGGGAGGCTTAAGGAGAAATCTTGTCTTTGAGGCCTTCGACCGTTTCGGTGAGCTTTTCCGGAAGCTGCTCGAGCCCCTTGAGGCCTTCGACCGTTTCGGTGAGCTTTTCCGGAAGTTGCTCCAGGTTCTGCTGCTCGGTCCACTCTGCAGACTCCCCAAAAAGCGATCGGATCACATCCATCAGGCCATGCCGCTCCAACCACTCGAGGACGTCCACATGAGTCAAGCCCTGGGCTCCTGCCCAGTAGGCGCCTCCGAGCAGCAGCGCCCAGAAAATCAGGCGTCTCATCTCATGGCCAGATGTACTCAGGTTGGAGAACCAGGGTTTCCTCGCGTCTTGGTCCCGTGGAAACAATCGACACCGGTGCTCGGACCAATTCGGAGATGCGCTCCAGGTAGGCACGCATTGCAGCAGGCATCTGCTCCACCTTGGTGATCCCGACGGTCGGACACTTCCATCCAGGTACCTCTTCGTACACAGGCTCAACGAACTCCAGGGAGGTTGACGGGAAATCACTCACCACGGAGCCGTCAGGCAGGCGGTATCCGGTAGCAATCCGCAGCGTCTCCAACTTGTCCAGGACATCAAGTTTCATCATGGCCAGGCTGGTGATTCCGTTGAGCCGCACGGCCTGACGGACCAGCACGGCATCAAACCAGCCACAGCGTCGCGGACGTCCGGTGGTGGCCCCAAACTCGTGGCCTTCCTGTCGCAGAAACTCTCCAGTGTCATCGAGCAACTCGGTGGGGAACGGTCCGCTTCCCACGCGCGTAGTGTAGGCCTTGACGATCCCGAGCACCTCGGAGACCTTCGTGGGGCCGATGCCACTTCCGGCACACACCCCGCCTGCGACCGTGTTTGAGGAGGTCACGAAGGGGTAGGTCCCGTGATCAACGTCAAGAAACGTTCCCTGTGCTCCCTCGAAGAGCAGGTTCTTTCCCGCGTCAGCCAGGTCGTTGACCAGCAACGCCGAGTTGACCACAAACGGCTCGATCTTGGCAAAATGAGTCAGATACTCCTCCAGCACCTGCTCCAAGTGAAACGGGGGGAGTTCAGACTGGAAGTAGTGTTCCAGCAGGTGATTTTTTTCCGGGATGATCTCTTCGAGGCGTCCTCGGAAAAACTGTGGATCTCGCAGATCTCCCACACGGATTCCGGAGCGCCCGACCTTGTCCTCATAAGTTGGCCCAATGCCTCGGCCCGTTGTTCCGATCTTCGCCTTTCCCTTGCGGGCTTCTCGGAGTTGGTCGAAGGTTCGATGCCAAGGCATCACCAGGTGGGCACGGTCGCTGATTTTCAGAGGGGTGTCCACGTTGATGTCCAGCCGCCGCAACTCCTCAATCTCCTGAATCAGGCCCGGGAGGTCGATCACCACTCCGTTGCCGAGGACGGAGAGGGTTTCCCGGAGGATTCCGGAGGGAATCAGGTGCAGGACGAACGTCTGGTCGCCAAACATCACCGTGTGTCCGGCGTTGTTTCCACCTTGATAGCGCACCACGGCATCCGCCTTCTCGGTGAGCAGATCAACAATTTTCCCCTTTCCCTCGTCGCCCCACTGGGAGCCGACTACAACGACACAAGTCATGAGTTTTAACGTGATGTAAGATGGTTCGCTCCCTGCTGGAGCCAAGAAATCAGAGGCTAACCGGCCAACTCTCTGGCGCGCCGGTATGCCTGCTGGACTCCCTCCTGAAGCTGCGGGCCAACTTCGGAGCTTTCAAAATGCTTCAGCGCGGCCTCCGTGGTTCCTCCGGGAGAGGTCACCTGTCGCCGCAACTCCCCGGCTTCGAGTCCTGACTGCTTCCAGAGTTGCAGTGCCCCTTGAAGCGTTTGCTCGACCAGCAGGCGGGAGTCTCCCGGAGTAAATCCCAGGCCTTGGGCAGCAGCCATCAGATGCTCTGCAAAGTAGAAGACGTAGGCCGGTCCGCTTCCGGAGACGGCCGTTGCGGCGTCGATCGTCTCTTCACCGGACACTTCAAGGCATTGCCCAAGCGCCCCCAGGAAGTTCTTCACCTGGTCACGTTCTGCGGCACTCACCTCCGGGGCCACATGAAACACGGTCATCCCCTGCTCAACGAGCGCCGGGGTGTTGGGCATTACCCGGACCAGCCTTCTGTGAGGCAGTTCCCGGGAGAGCGTATCCAGAGAGATTCCGGCCATCACGGAGAGCACCAGCTGCTCCGAATGCACCCACTCCTGCAACCCTCGCATGACCTCTACAGCCACCTGAGGCTTGACCGCCAGCACCAGCCAATCGGCATGGCGCAATGCGGCACTCGGCTGGGCCAGAGCCTCACAGCCCGTCTCGTGGGCCAGGCGCTCCCGCTTTGCGGAGTCTGGCTCAATCAGCAGGGCAGAGGAGTCCGGAAGAAACCGCTGCTGGGCACGGAGCAAGGCCCCGCCCATGTTTCCTCCTCCGATGTAGGCAATGCGCATGAGGGTTTGGAAAAAAGGATTGTCTTTGGTGGTGAGCCCAAGCAAACTTTCGCAAATTACCGATCTGCCCTAAAAGAGTCCAGATAAACCGTGAAACTGAGCACCCTGCGCCTGCACTTTCCCCAGCCCACGGGGAGCCTGTACATCGTCTCCGATTCGCATCTGGATCAACAGAGCGCGCCGGCAGCAGAGTTTGTAAATATGCTCGATGCGCTCCCGGATGCGCAGGTGGTGCTCTGCCTTGGAGACCTGTTCAAGGTCTGGCTGGCTCATCCGCGATTCTGGTCCAGGCTCAACCGGGAGGTGATGCACGGGTTTTGGCGCCTGAAGGAGTGTGGGGCGACCAACGTGTTTGTCGTGGGAAACCGGGAAGTGCTTGTCCCGCACGATCACCGTCCGGAACGCCAAGAGCTGCCTTTTGAGCACATTGCTCACGATGAGCTTGAGGTCAAGTGGGGCGAATGGAAACTCGGGTTTCTCCACGGAGACACGGTCAACTCCCGGGATCGGCAGTACTTGCGCTGGCGGTGGATCTGCCGCAGTTCGCTCTTCCGTGGATTCTTCCGAGCGCTGCCCGGACCGCTGGCCATGAAGATCGCCCATCGAGTCGAAGACAGCCTCAACGCTACCAACCAAGAGTTCAAGATCAGCTTCCCTGAAGCGGAGGTTCGACTCTTTGCCGCCCGGGTTCTTCGGGAATTTGATGCCTACTTCCTCGGACATTTTCATCGAGACGACCTGATCCAGGTGGACGGTCTTGATGGGTTTTTAAGAGTGGTCCCCGACTGGTTGGGATCCCGGAGGGTCCTGCGCCTGTCGCCTCAGGGGAAGCTGGAAACCTTGGTGTTTCACAACGAAAAACTGGAGTCCGCAGACTCCGAAGCTATGGTTTCTCCGGAAAGTCTATCTGTGGGCTCTGCCTCTCCAACCAACTGAAACACGTTCCTTTCCCGCACATTGCACGAAGTCTGCATTTCTCCGGAGTGCGATTTACTCCCTTCTGAAGAGGGATTTCAGACATGCGATCATACCTGACCCAGACTTTCACCTTGCCTTCACTCAGACCTCTTTGCCTGCTCCTGACTGCTGTCTTGCTCTCCTGGGGCTCTGCGCCGGTTGAGGCAAACGAACTCAAGCGACCGATGCAGGGGGTCCGCAACCTTGGGATGGGCAACGTCGGGGTGGCCCTGAGCTACGACGAAAACGCCCTGTTCTACAATCCTGCCGGGCTGGCTGCAGTCGATGCGATCCTGGTCGGGTTTCCCATGGTCTATGAGGTATCTCAGGACACCATCGACCTAGCCTCGGACATCAGCAAACTTTCTGGAGACAGTTCTACCTCGGAAACAGTCTCCACCGTGATGGGGAAAGACATCTTCTTCCGGACGGCGCCTCTGGACATCAACTTGGTTGTTCCCTTCGGCGAGGTGTTCACCTTGGGTGCCGCGCTTGCCTCAGAAATTCGTCTTGAACTCTCAGCTCGAAATCCTGTTTCCCTTGAGTTGTCTTTTGGTATGCGAGCCGACGCGATTGGTGTCCTTGGCTTTGGGACCACGATCAACAAGGGTCAGTGGCTCGTTGGGGCAAACGTCAAGCAGGTCCAGCGTTGCGATGTTCCACGCCTCACACTTGCGCTGGGAGATGCTTTGAGCGGATCCAATCTTTCCGATTCTGTGGGATTCTGTTCTGAACTTACTGCCTCCAAAACGGCCTACGATTTTGGCTTTCAGCGTCGCCTCGCCTCGTTCTCCGGTGCCAAGCTGACCTGGGGGGCCGTAGCTCACAACATCGGAGGAATGAAGTTTGATCGGGCTGACAACGAGACGAACCCTGCGGACGTGGCCGCAGAGTACGACATCGGCCTCTCCATGCAGCCCGATTGGGGACCTGTTCGCCTGCTGGGAGCGATTGACATCCGAGACGTCAGCATCGCCAACGAGGAAGACACCTACTGTCGGGAGCGCCGAAGCTCCGACTGTA
>JAYPUA010000049.1:0-24785 GCA_038133845.1 Deltaproteobacteria bacterium | reverse complement strand
CCACCTCGGGAGCCTCTGGCTCAACAGGCGCTTCAACGACTTCCAGAGTTTCTGCCGGTTCCTCAACCACGGGTTCCGGAGCCGCCTCGACCACGGGTTCAGGAGCCGGTGCGGGTTCAGGAACAACTTCCACTACCGGTTCCTCAGCCACAGGCTCCGGAGCCACTTCCACTACGGGCTCAGGAAGAGGCGTTGGCTCCGGGGTTGCCTCGACCACGGGTTCCGGGGTAGGCTCGGGTTCCGGTTTTTTTTCAACAGCCGGGGTAGGCTCGGGCAGGATCTCGGCTACCGGAGTGGGCTCAGAGGCTATTGACTCGGTGACAGGCTCCTTCGCCGAAGCCGGCTCAGCAGGGGTCTCCACGACCTCGGCTGGTTCAGAAGCCGGTGTTTCGGGGAGGCACTGAGGTGTGTTCAGGGCATCCTCAGCACACCCCAAGTAGCGGATATTCTTTACTGTTGCAACATTTTTGCGGGACGAGCAGGCAGAAAAAAACAGTGCCACACAGAGCAAGAGGAAGAGCATCTTGTGGGAGAACTGGTTCATGAGAGCTCTCTTTCAAGGCCTGCTGAGGTCACAACAAGGAGGCTGAATTCGTGTAGTTGGTTGCGTTTCTTTTCTGAAAACAGGGCTTAATCTATTTCCAGAGCAACAATCTGTCAAGTTGTTTACGTTTATCCAAGAGCACCAGGACGGTGCTCTTGCCGCCTGATCAGCGAGAGGGCTTGATGGTGAAACTGCGTACTGCAGAGAAGGATTGGCGTCCACTGGCCTGTCGACCAATGACCCGCCAGTAGAGGCGATTTTTACCGGTAGCCTGCATCAACCCCAAGCCCATGCCGGGAAGTTCCCCGGAAAGCGGCACCAGTTCCTTGTCTGCAATCCACCGGTCTCCCTGTGGGAGATCAAAGAACATGCCGGAGTCTTCAAACTTTTCGTCCACGCCCACCTGCACCTTGAACTCACCGTACGCCAGGCTGTCCCACTGCAACAGAAACAAGCCCGCTTCCTCAAAAACATATTCATCGGCCGGAAGCAGCAATTTGATGTCGCTCAAGCGGATGAGCCCGGATTCAATGACGTTGTTGCCCTCCTTGAGTTCCTCAATCATGTTGTCCGGGTCTGCTTCGGCGACGATTTTATATTCGCCAAGCAGCTGGTCTTCCGGAAGCATGAAGTCCAGCTCGTAGGTCACTACCTCGCCTGGCGCAGCTACGGCGGTCTCTGGAAAAGCGATCGCGCTGCGGCGCCGAGGCTGGCGCGAGTTGAAGTACTCGACCTTGGACTTGATGCCTCGGACGATGTCTCCCCCCACATTCACCAGATTCAATCGGATGCGCAGCACCTCCCCTCGCAGCACATGCTTGGGGATCACCTGGACCGACTCCCAACGGAGGTCCGGAGGGTCAAATTGCAGCGGAATCGGGCGCCGCTTTCCCTTGCGTCCTCCGCTGGCCAACGTTTCCATGGCCTCTTCCACATCCTGGGCGGAGGCGACATAGAACTTGCGTTCCTCCCCCTCACGAGTCTGGTCGTAGAGGCGCTTGAACTCCGTATCCCAGACCCTTGCCGAGATCTTGTAGAGCCCCGGCTGATCCAGCTTGATGTCGTGGAGCAGGCGCGCCAGGTCGAAGGAGGGGATCGTGAAAACCTTCCGGAAGGACTTTGCCTTCAAGTCCTGATCATCCAGAGTCACCCGAATCTCCAGCCCGACACTGCGTGTCCGGGCTCCCAGGTTCGTCAGCGTGACCTGAATGAGTTGCATGTCATCGAACTTGGGACACTCCGGGTCTTCGTTCGCTTGAAGAATCGCCTCAGGCGACTTGAGGGTCAGGTCCGGGCCATCCGGAAGCGGACAGTTGCGAGACAGAATGATCGAGTTGATCTCGAAGTCTCCTCCAGGAGATTGGGCCGAGGCAGGTGACGCAGAGAACAAGCCTCCGGCAAACAGGAGCAGAGCGATCAGAAAACGGGGCATGATGGGCCGAAGAAACGCAAGGTTCAACAAAGGGTTAGGGTCCAGTGCAGGCCAAAGCAAAAAACGTACAACTATGGGGAAGGTTTCGCAATCAATACCTGACCGTCCCGAATTTCCAACTCAACAGGGGTCAGGGACTTCCCGATACACGGACCATCAAGGCACAACCCGCTTTCCACCTCAAACAGGGCGTGGTGGACCGCGCAGAGGATGTATGCCTGATCATAGGTGAGGAAGGCATCCGGGCGAAAATTCAGCGGAGCATAAAGATGCGGGCAAGAGTTCACATACCCCCACACCTGGCCTTCGCGGCGCACAACGAACATGCGGAACGGAAACAGCCCCGTCCCAAAGCGAAACTCCTTTCCCTGCTGCTCCGGGATCTCCTCCAAGAGACACAAGGGCGTCCCCTCTGACGGTGCGTGCTCTTCCTCGGTCCAAGACATCCTCTTCCCTCATTTTTTGATCCGGAGCACCACCAGAGCTTCCGGAACACCAACGCTATACTCTCCGAAAGCCGCCCCCAACTTGCAAGCCGAGTGATCCAGGAAGAGTTTTTTGGGTCGAAAAAATTATATTGAAAAATTTAGATATTCAAATATACTGGTTTAAAGTTTGGATTCGGAGTTCCTCTTCAAGAAGACAGGAGCGCGAATGCCCGTTTGTTTGCTTATCGTGTGGAAGTGATGGAAATGCTGGTGATGCTGGGCTGGGCAGGTGCAGTCGTGATGGGGATCACCCTGGGGCTGATTGGCGGCGGAGGATCCATCCTCACGGTGCCGATTCTGGTTTACATGCTGAGCGTGTCTCCGATTCAGGCAACGGCCTACTCGCTCTTCGTGGTTGGGTTGACCGCCTTGATTGGCTCAGCAGCCTACATGAAGCAGAGGCTGGTTGACTTTCGGACCGGGGCGGTCTTTGCGGTGCCCTCCTTCATCGGGGTCTTCCTGATGCGGCGCTATGGAGTCCCGGCCTTGCCAGAGGTCATCTTCACTTATGAAGAGTTTGAGGTCGGCAAGAACCTGTTGGTGATGGGAGTGTTCGCCATCGTGATGATCCTGGCTTCGGTCTCCATGATCCGGGAGCAGCCTCAGGCTGAGCAATCTGGTGAGTTGAGCTACAACTACCCACTCATCGCGGTGGAAGGTCTGCTTGTCGGCGGAGTAACCGGCTTTGTCGGAGCAGGGGGAGGGTTCCTGATCATTCCAGCGCTGGTCGTGCTGGCCAAGCTTCCCATGAAGCAAGCCGTTGGCACCTCCTTGCTCATCATCGCGCTGAAGTCGCTGTTCGGTTTTCTTGGAGACCTGGGAAACCAGGAAATTGACTGGGAGTTTTTGCTAATCTTTTCTGCGTTGGCCACAGGGGGCATTCTGACAGGAACCTTCCTGAGCCGCTACATCCCCGGAAGCAAGCTCAAACCGGCATTCGGCTGGTTTGTCCTGATCATGGGGCTTTTTATTCTCGCCAAAGAAACTGTCCTCAAGTAACGGAGGTCTATGACTCAATCCACCCACAAGCACCAAGTCCTCATTGTTGGAGGAGGCACCGCAGGAATCAGTGTCGCGTCGCGACTGCTCATGCTGCTGGATCAACCCGATATTGCGCTCATCGAGCCTGCGGAATGGCACTACTATCAACCGATGTGGACCCTGTCCGGTGGCGGCGTTGTGCCCAAGGAGAGCACACGCCGCTCGATGTCCAGCATCATGCCCAATGGCGTGAAATGGATACGCGATGCTGTAGAGACCTTTGACCCGGAGCAGAACCAACTCACGACCGCTCAAGGAAATACCCTGAGCTACGATGTGCTGATCGTCTGCCCCGGAATTCAGATCGACTGGGACAAGATTCCGGGGCTGAGAGAGGCCATCGGCAACGGGAAGGTCTGTAGCAACTACGACTACAACACGGTGGATTCGACCTGGGATGCTGTCCGACAGTTCCCCAAAGGAGGGACCGCGATCTTCACCATGCCCACTGCGCCGGTCAAGTGTCCGGGAGCACCGCAAAAGGCCCTGTACCTGTCCGAGGACTACCTCCGCAAGAACGGGACTCGAGAGGGAAGCCGGGTGATTTTCGCAACCGCGAAGCCCAACCTGTTCGGGATTGAGAAATACCGCCTCGGGCTGGAGCGGGTCGCCCAGCGCAAAAACATCGAGTGTGCCTACGAGCACGAGCTGGTCGAGGTGCGAGGTGCACAGGACGAGGCCGTCTTCAAGAACCTGAAGACCGGGGAAGAGGTGGTCATGAAGTACGACCTGCTGCACGCGGTGCCGCCCATGAGTGCTCCGGACTTCATCAAGAAAAGCCCGCTGGCAGACAGCAGCCCATTCGGCTGGGTTGACGTGGACCCGTTCACCCTCCGGCACCGCAAGTTCGGCAACGTCTTTGCGCTGGGAGATGCCTCCAGCGCGCCGACCTCCAAGACCGGTGCGGCAATTCGCAAGCAGTACCCTGTGGTGGCCAGCAACGTTGCGGCAGTTCTGAAGAAGCGCATGGTGATGGAGCATTACAACGGATACGCCTCGTGCCCACTGGTCACAGACTACGGGAAAGTGCTCATGGCGGAGTTCGATTATGACGGGATTCCGCAAGAGACCTTCGGAGCCGTGGTGGACCAGGGACGTGAGTTGTCCAGCATGTGGATGGTCAAACGCTGGGTGTTGCCCTGGCTCTACTGGAACATCATGCTCACCGGGAAGGGCTGATGCCTGAAACTGCCCGGCTTCTCTGCCTCTCTCGGAGTTGACGCGAGCACAGGCAGGAGGCCGGACTCAACCAGTATGGGGGGTCTCATGAGTACCAAAGATGCTTTGACATTGCAGGCAGAAGCAGAGTCGCTGCACCGCCTGCTTGAATCCAGCCGGGATCGTGCCGCTTGCATCTCCGACATCCTCAAGGCCTTGAGTCACCCGGATCGGTTACGGGTCATGTGCTTGTTGGCCAGCCGCGAAATGAGCGTTGGAGAGATCGAGAGCGAGACCGGCCTGAACCAGTCTTCAGTCTCCCAACATCTTGCGCAGCTGCGCAGCCACCGCTTGGTTCGGGGACGCAAGGAGCGCAATTTCGTTTTTTATCGCGTTGCGAATCGCAAGGTTCTGCAACTTTTTTCTGTCCTCAAATCTCTTTCATGTTCAACCAAAGAGGATCCATGAACCCAACCTATCAGCCTGTCGGATTTCGACAGCTCTTTGACTACAACACCTGGACCTACACGTACCTGTTGTGGGATCTTGACACCCGAGAAGGGGTGCTGATCGATCCGGTCCGCGAGCAGTTCGAGCGTGACCACCGCGTCATCAGTGAACTGGGGGTGCACCTGAAGTATGCCCTGGACACGCACGTCCACGCGGACCACGTGACCTCGCTGGGCCTCTTTCGGGAAGCCATGGGCGTCCAGACCGCCGTAGGCGAGCCCTCCGGAGTGCCCTGTGCCGACATCCTCCTCAAGGACAGCGACAAGCTGACCTTCGGGAAGCACACCATCCAAGCGCTCCCCACTCCGGGACACACCGACGCCTGCACAAGCTTTCACTGCGAGAACATGCTGTTCACCGGAGACACGCTGTTCATCCGGGGATGCGGACGAACGGACTTCCAGCAAGGCTCGCCCAAGAAGCTCTTTGAGAGCATTCAAAAGCTCTACAGCTTTCCCGACGACACCCTCATCTACCCCGGGCACGACTACAAGGGGGAGTGTGTCTCCTCAGTCGGAGAGGAAAAGCAGTTCAACCCCCGGATTCCGGCGTTGCAGACCGAGGCGGGCTTTACCGAGATCATGAACGCCCTGCGCTTGCCCAAGCCCAAGTTCATCGATGAGGCCGTCCCCGCAAACCTCGGTTGTGGCGTATCCCGAGATGTCGGACACCACACGGAGGAGCTGTTCTCCGTCCACAACCTGGAGCGCATTCACGATCGGCTCCCGGAAGATGAAATGATCATCGACTGCCGAACCCCGGAAGAGTACCTGAGTGGGCACGTCCCCGGAGCCGTCAACATCCCTATGGGTGAAGAGTTGAATCACTCCAACAGCATCCGGCAGGCTCGCAAGGCCTACATCTACTGCCGAAGCGGGCGTCGCGCCCAAAGCGTTTATGCGACCTTGTCCAACAAGGGGCTGGACAACCTCGTCTGCATCAACAGCTCCGGCATGCTTGACTGGGAGATGGCGCGCTATCCTCTGGAAAAGTAACGCTCTCCGCTTGTGACCGACCGGGAGGTCGCGGCATACTCTTGAAAGCCCTCAAGCCTCCCTCGGTCACCCCCCAATGCGCTTCATCAAATCCTGGCCCGACTGGCTCCGTCAACAGATTCGGACTCCTCGCCTGAGCGAAGAGGAACTCAAGCAACACCTCGTTCGGCTGCAACGCCGGCTTCCTCAACCAGTCATCTGGGTCTTCGGAAAAACTCAATCCGGCAAAACCTCGATCATCCGGACCCTCACCGGAAGAACCGACGCCGAGATCGGCGATGGATTCCGCCCTTGTACCCGGACCTCGCGGATCTATCGATTCCCAGAAGAGGAGGCCTGCCTGCTTCAGTTTTTGGACACACGCGGTTTGGGAGAATCCGGATACGACCCCCGGGAGGATTTGGAACAATATGAGTCTGAAGCTCACCTGATTCTGGTGACCGTCAAGGCCATGGACCTGGCGCTCAACCCGGTCCTGGAGCCGCTGGAACGCATCCACAAGGTGCATCCGGAGTGGCCCATTTTAGTCGTCCAGACCACCCTTCACGAAGGCTACCCTCATCCGGAGATGGACCACCCTCCCTACTCCACGGACCTTGAGGACTGGAAGGAGGCGCCCGAACTAGTACGCTCCCTGCGTCAGCAGCAGCAGCTTTTTTCTCGGTTCACTCAACACTTTGTCTGGGTAGACCTGACCTTGCCGGAAGATGGTTTCACGCCGGAGAGCCTGGGAGAGGAGCGCCTGTGGGAGGCGCTGGAAACTTTGGTACCCGAGGGAGTTTTTGGGATGCTCCGGAGCGAGAATGAGACTCGCCAGGCGCTCTCCGACTTTTACAGCAGACGTGCGGCTCCGCATATTTGGGCCCACGCCCTCCTGGCCGGAGGAGCAGGTGCCTTGCCTCTGCCGTTGGCCGCTCTTCCGCTGGTCTTTGCCATTCAGTTCAAGATGGTCCGATCGATTGCCCAACTGTATGGTCAGGAGTTGAGGCGTCAGGAGGTGCTGGAGGTGCTGGGTGCACTGGGAGCCGGGTTGGCCTTGAGCGCCGGAGGAGGAGAGCTTTCCAAGTTGGTTCCTGCCTTTGGCTCTGCCGTCGGAGCGCTCTCCGGGGCGGCATCAACCTATGCTTTGGGCAAGACGTTCTGTATCTGGCTGAACTATCGCAAACGTGGAGACCGTCTGGAGAAGAAGCTGCTCCGGGAGATCTACCAGGAGCAGCTCAATGAAGGGCGGCAGCGCCTCCGGGAGTACTGGGAAGAGCGAGGTTCGTGAGATCCACGCTATTCTACGCTCCCTAGGCGCATCGGCTCGGCTTCAGGGGCGGCAGGTTCCTTGTGGACGTACACGGAGCCTTCGAAGTGGTGCACGATGTAGTCGGTGTTGCTCCCCATCAGCACCCGCCCCAAGGTGGAGTGATCATGTGCCCCAACCGCAATCAGCCCGGCGTTGATCTGCTGCGCAATCCCCAGGATTCTCAGGTACGGCGTCCCAAAATCCACATGCAGCTCGACCGGAGCACGGAGTTCGACCTGTCCCAGCAGCCCCTTCAGCCGCTGCATCCCGAAGGTCTGGTACTCCTCACGTTGCCGGCGGATCAGTCGGGAGTCTGTGATCGCGCCGTAGAACGCCCCTCCGCTGCTGACCAAATGCACCTCCGGGAGGTCCATGACGTGCAGCAGGTGCAGCCTCCCGTTTCGACGCATCGCGATCTCGTCCACCTCCTTCAACAAATCCACCGAGACCGCGCTCAGATCCACCGGCACCAGGATCTCCTTGGGATCCAGCGACGCCCGCTTGTAGACATAGACCGAGGTGTGCCCCTTGTGCAGCACCGTATCGGTGGTGCTTCCGAGAAACAGGCGCCCCAGCAGCGTGTGCGAGTGCGCGGCCATGATGACCAGACGTGGCTGATGTTCCTCCAGTTCGCGCAGAATCACCTCCGAAGGCCTGCCGAAGCGGTGGTGGATCTCACACTCGCTGTGGAGCGGAAAATTCCGAACCCGTTCGTCAAAAGCTTCTTGAGGGTCGATCAGCTCACCCTGATCGACCAGCTCCTGGACCGCGGCCGTCCGCGAGTGCATCACCAGCAGTTGGGAGCCGGTTTCCTGGGCCCAGCTGTCGGCAAAGCGCAAAACTTCTTCACTGATCTTGGTGTTGTCCAGAGGAACCAGGATCTTGGCGGTATTCCCGGAGGGAGAAGAATCGGATGATGACATGGTACCTCCTCAGGCAGTGGTGAATGAACGTGCTTACGGTTTCTGGTCCTTGAGCATCTGCTGGTAGCGGGCCTCCTCTTCATCATCAAGCAGGATCTTGTAGCGCACCCGCTCCGGATCGTCGAACAGCCCCTGTCTCCACCCCCAGAGAAACCCCGCAAGCCCCAGAGCCCCCAGGAAGAGCGATACGCCAAGCATCATCGGCAGAATATCCATCAGGCTCCTCCGGAGCTGCGGAGCATCCAGCGCACCCGCAAGGAGTTCATCACCACCAGCAGTGACGACAAGGACATCGACAGGGCCGCCACAAGCGGGATCACCCACCCCCAGATAGCCAGCGGCAACGCCACCAGGTTGTAGATCAGCGAGATCACCATGTTCTGACGAATCAGGCCAAACGTATGGTGGGAGATCGAGAGCGCCTCGACCAGTGCCTTCAGGTTGTTTCCCAGCAGCACCAGGTCCGAGATCTCCAAAGCCTTGTCCGTGGAGGCGCCCATGGCAATACCGATGTCGGCAAGAGCAAGCGCCGGGGCGTCATTGAGCCCGTCCCCAACCATCAGCACCTTGTGTCCCTGCTCCTGCAGGTGCTGCACATAGGCCAGCTTGTCCTCCGGACTGGCCGAAGCGTTGACCCGCTTGGAGTCGATTTCGCATGACTCGGCAACAGCGTAGGCGGCCCGGGCATGGTCCCCAGTCAGCAGATGAACCTTCAACCCGATCGCCTTGAGCCTCTGAACCGCCTCCCGGCTTCCTTCCCGGATCTGATCCTGAATCTCCACTGTGGCACTCCAGCGCCCATCAACGGCCAGGAAAAACAGTGACCCGGATGACTCGGTGAAGGCTTTCAACTCGTCTTGCTCTTCCGAGCTGAACTCCACGCCGCAGGTCTGCAGCCAGCCAAGGTTTCCGCCCAGCACCGGCTTGCCCTTCCACTCTGCCTGCAGCCCCCTGCCGGCGACCTCCTTCAGGTGTGCCAGGGAGGACTGTTGCAACGCCCCCCCCTGCGCTTCGTAGTAGCGGCGAATGGTCTGGGAGACCGGATGAAGAGAAGAGGCCGTCAGCGCATGGAGCAGCTCCTCTTCTGCCGGTCCCCGCCATGCGATCCGGGTCACCTCCGGACGCCCCTCCGTGATCGTTCCGGTCTTGTCCAGAACCACCTCCGTGACCTGACGCAGCGTCTCGAACTGCGCGCCGTCCCGGAAGAGGATACGCTGCTGCGTTGCCGAGGCCAGCCCGGTGAGGACCGCAATCGGAGTGGCCAACGACAGGGCGCAGGGGCAGGCAATGATCAGCACCGCCATCGCGTGCATCAACGCCTGCTCGAGACTTTGGGCCTGCTGCCAGATCCACAGAAAGGTCAGCGTGGCAATCAAGGTGATCCCAAGCACGAAGTACCGGGCCAGACGGTCGGCAATGACGCGAACCCGAGGTTTGCTCGAGAGCGCATCCTCCACACGCTGGATAATCCGGGACAGCGTCGACTCTCCTGCAGAGCGAGTTGCCCGGAACTGCAGTACGCCATCCTGGCAAATGCTCCCGCTGGACAGCAGGCTCCCCGGATGCTTGGGGACCGACATCGGCTCTCCCGTCAGGTGAGACTCATCAACCAGCGCCTCTCCGGAGGTCACCTCTCCGTCCACCGCAACCCGCTCCCCGGGCTTCACCTCAAGGATCCATCCGGGGACGATGTCCTCCAAGAGCGTCTCCTCACGTGCCTCCTCGCTCACCCGGGTTACAGAGAACGGCATCAGCTTTTGGAAGAACTGGCCTTGGTCCAGAATCTTTCGGGTTCCCAACTGCTCCAGGTACTTGCCGATCGAGAGGAAGGCGATGAACATGGCCACCGCCTCGAAGTAGGTGCTTCCGCTCCGACTGACGGCCGCATAACAGCTGTAGGCATAGATCAGCGAGGTGCTGAGGGCGACCTGGAAGTCCATCCCCAGCGTGCCCAGCTTCAGGTCGCGCCAGGCGCCCTTGAAGAAGAGCCACCCGGAATAGAAGAGCACCGGAGTCGCCAAGATGAAGCTGGCCAGGTTCAGCAAGTCCTCGTGACGCTGCTCCATGCCGGAGAAGTATCCTGCGTACTGGGCGATCGCAATCCACATCAGGTTCATCGCCCCGAACAGCGCGACCATCAGGCGGGGAAAGCGCTCTCGTGTTCGCTGCTCCTCACGTTGCAGCCCTGGCAGCACCAGGGGCTGCGGAAGCGCATTGTATCCGGCACGCCGGATCTCCTGGATGATCTCTTCCAAGGAGATCTCCCGCTCGTTCCAGATCAGCCGGGTGCGGTGGGTGCTGTAGTTCAGGTCTGCCTCCACGACTCCTTTTTGCTGCAGCAGCACCTGTTCGACCGTGTGGGCACATCCGGCACAACGCAGCCCCTCCAGCAAAAGCGTGATGCTGGAGAAGCCCTCCGGGGTCTGGTTCAGGTAGTGCTTGCGAAAGTTCTCGCCCCGAGAATCCGGAAGCGGCACCGATGCGGCATCCGGAGCGAGGACGCCGGTTCCGGAGGCAGGACAGGCAAGAGCGGACATAAAGGTTGGCCAATCAGGATTGGTTGTTCTGCACCCTCAGGATCCGGGTGCGCGAATTGTAGCGGCTTCCAGGAACGACCCCGAACTCGTCCGGGACCTCCAGCACGTGGGTACGGACCACCTGCAAGTCGTCGACATCGATGTTGAGGCGAAAGAGCCATACTCCTGGACGATCCAGAGGAACCGTTGCCCGGTAGGCCCCTTGCTGAAACAGGAGGGTTCCGACGTGAAGATCCTCCTCGTTCGTGGCCTCGCGGGTCACCAGGAGCGAGACGCCCGCATCCGGCACCGGTTGCCCATCTTGAGTCAGCACAAAGCTCCACACGTTCTCTCCCAGCACCGGATCTCCGGTGATCTCCATCGCATATCCGCGTTGGCCAAAGGCTTCCGACATCCGGAGCAGCTCGTTGATGTTTTCATCGACCCACTGATAGCGAGCATCCCACCGGTTGTCCAACTCCACCGGGTAGTCCACCACGGCGATCTTGACCGTCAGGACCACCAGGCTGGTGAAGGCGATGAAGACTCCCAAGATGCCCCATCCCCAGATATTCTGACGGAATCCCGGGGAGGGGGTATCCGGAATGCTACCAACTTCAGGACGAGAGGAATCAGGCATGACAAGACTTTCCGCTGGGGTTGCAGGGGTGTTCCCGGATGCGTGCTGCAGCACCCGGAGGTAGAGGGCTTTGACCCAGTGTCTGAGGAGGAGCCAGGCGCTGGAGAGCGCCAGACCCAGGCCGCTCCAGAACTGGGGATTCCAGACGTCGTCCGGGATCCCTCCGACATGATGCGCCTGCGCCGATGAAGCCATAGAGGCCGCGAGCAAGACTCCTGGGCCCCAAAGCTTCATTGCGGCTGCGGCATCCGGACTTCCCCGGATGGAGGGAACATGAAGACGGTCGGTTTGAGCGTCTGAATCTGCTCCGGGCCGTCCAGGGCATACGCTCGGATGTGCATGGGCAGAGACGTGTTTCGGTCAGGATCGTTGACCAACATCTGGTCGGTGCTGACAATCACCACTTTGCGCACCCGCGAATCCGGCAGAATCCGGAAGGGCTCCTTTGGACGCGTGATCGCCACGCCCGGGAGGTCCGTGACCTCCAAGGCGAACTCGTGCGGCTCGGAGTCGATGTTGGTGATCAGGATCACGTAATGGTTTTCCACACGCTGTCCGTCGTCCTTGATGCTGTAAAGTTCTGTCGTCCGGTTGACGTTCAGGAGCAGCGTCTCCCGGTTTTGTCCGCGATACACCAGGAACACGGCAATCGCCAGCATCACAGCCAGGTAGATGAGCACCCGAGGTCGAAACCACTGAATCCTCTTCCCGGAGAGTGTTTTCTCGCTGGCCCAGTGCACCAGGTTTGGCTTGTTGACTCGGGCCATGACCGGCTCACACGCATCCACACACTCAAGACAAGAGACACAGGCCAACTGCAACCCCTGACGAATGTCGATGCCCGCAGGGCACACCCGGACACACGCCTCGCACCCGGTGCAATCGCCCGAGGAGTCGCGCTCTTTGTTGAAGTTCTTGGCCCCCCGGGAGCCATCGGCGTTGTCTCCGCGCTGCCGGTCATAGATCGCCACAGGCGTGTCGGCATCAAAAAGGACCGTCTGAATGCGCGCATAAGGACAGGCGTAGCGACAAAAACGCTCGGCAATCCAAGTGATGTCGATCAGGAAGAACCCGGCAAACCCAAGCCAGAACCCCAGCAGGATCGAGTGCTCGCCAGGTTCGTGAAGCAACAGGTCAATGAACTCGTAGGGGCTGACGAAGAACCACAGCAGGTTCGCCGAGGCCAGCAGCATCAGCGGCGTCAGCAGCAGAACCCCCAGCACAAACTTCACCTTGTCCTGAGGCTTGGTGAGCTTCAGCGGCCGGTTCTTGATGTGCCATTTTCTCAAGCCCAGCAGCTTCCCCTGGATCAGGTCGCGGTAGAGCGCACGGAACATCGTCTGAGGGCAGCCCCAGCCACACCAGACCCGTCCCCCCAGAGCGGTCAGCAGAAAGATCCCGACAAAGAACAGGATGAGGACCAAGGGAATCAGATAGAGCTCCTGCATGTCGTAGACGATTCCCAGCAGATGGAACTCCATGTGCAGGAAAGACATCATCAGGAGTTGATTCCCGTTGATCTGAATGAAGGGGACCGCCAGGGTGAACAAGGCGATTGCGACAAAAGCCCAGTGCCGGATTCGGTGAAAGGGCAGGCGAGTGAGCGAGGCCAAGGCCGTGACGTCAAAACGCGACGTCCGCTCTGGCGGGGGGAGCGGATGGTTCATGGCGTTACAACGTTCAGGCAGCAGCTTCTACAGTCAGGGAGCCACATTGCTGGTTCACTGGGACGGCCACATCGATGCGCTTGGGGCGAGGGAGGTTGAGAGAGTTCATGATGCTTACAAACTCCTCTTCGGTCTTTCCACTTCCGATGCGGGGGTTGAATTGTTTCTCTGAGCCAATCGTTGAGACCGTAAAGCCCCGGTAGTCATGTCCGGGATAGACGAGGGTCTCTTCGGGCAAGGTGAAGAGCTTTTCCGTGATGCTTCGGTAGAGTTTGCGGGGGTCTCCTTGCTGGAAGTCCGTCCGTCCACAGCTACGGATGAAGAGCGAATCACCGGTAAACACCTGACCATCCACCAGGAAGCTGGTGCAGGCGTCCGTATGTCCGGGAGTCGCCAGAGCCTGAATCTGGAAGGTCCCCAACTCCAAGGTCTCTTCATCTTCGACCAAGACGTCGGCGCACCCGATTCCGGCGGGGCGGCCCACTACCGTCTGGGCCCCAGTCCTCCCCCGGAGGTCACCGGCTCCGGTCACATGGTCGGCATGAACATGTGTGTCCAGAATGTACTTGAGCTGCAGGCCCTTTTCCTTCAACAGTTGCAGGTCCCGCTCCACTTGTTCCTTCACCGGGTCGACCAAAGCCGCCTCCCGGGTCTCCGGATCCCAAAGCAGGTAGGTGTACGTCCAGGTCTCGTAGTCGAACAGTTGCTCAACGGACAGTTTCTTTGTGCTCATGAGGTCTCCTTTTAAATATTTGAAAAATTAAATATACAAATAATTTAATCTATTGAGATTTTGAGACCTATCCGTAAATCTACGGAGTTTGCGGAAGAGGGGTCAGCGTGCGGTCGCCTCACTCTCGACGGTGTAGTAGTTGGCGGCCTGTTCGCGCTGAACCTTCCAGGCCTCGGTCCCCAGCCCTACGAGGACAGAGACCAGCACAACGACCAGGATCAGATATCCGAGAATTCCTTGAATGCCAAACATGCAACAACTCAGTTAAGTTCTGTGGAGACATAGGCCGCGAGTGCCTGGTACTGGATTTCGCTCAGCGTGCCCTCTTCAGCGAAGTTGGGCATGTTGCCGATGAGGCCATTCTTTCCGTGCTTGAGGATTCGGATGATGTCTTCCGAAGTCCCGTAGGTGGTGAGGTCCTTGGCAAAGTTCGGGATGTTTCCTGCCGGCCCCATGCCCTTGCCATCGGTGCCGTGACAAGCCATGCACACTGCCATGTAGACCGACTGCCCAGCAGCTGGGTCCCCAGAGTGTGGGGTTTTCCCGGAGAGCGTCATCACATACGCCGAGACGTTGGCAATGTTCTGCTGCAAGGTGCTCTCATCGGCACCAAACATGGCCGCAATGGTGGGCGCTTGCGGGGGCATCATCGGCGTGGTGTAGCCCAGGCCTTTCGAGCCGTTGTGGATCACGTACTCCACGTGCTTCTCCGTTCCGAACTCCACCAGATTTGCCGCCACTCCGTTCTGTCCCTCTCCGGTGTAACCGTGGCAGGCCACACACTTGGCGTTGAAGAGCGACTCTCCCATGGCCACCAGGGTGGTCTCGTCGGCATCAGACCAGTTGGCGTCGAACTTCTCTTTGTAAACGCTCACCTCCTCGGCGTACTGTCCTTCCTGAGTCCAGTTCCAGATGGGATAACCGAGCATCACGTACCAAAAAGCGAACCCGACAAGTCCGGCCATGATGAGGTGCAGGCCAAAGGGCGTCGGATTGAGCCCCTCCAAAATCCCGTCAAACGCATGGCCCCCTTCCATGCTGAGGCCTTTGGAGCGCATCCTCCCGTGAATGAAGTAGATCAAGACAGCGAGCGATACGAGGATCACCAGAGAGATGACCACCGTGATCTGAGTCGCTGCGTCGTTGAGCAATGCCCACATAGCTAAACTCCGTTGAGATGTGGTTCAGGCTGCGGAGCCCGTGTGTTCGCGCGGTTCAAGAGGTTCTTCGTGAAAGATCAGTTCGCCCCTCCGTTCAATCCGACGTCCAACCTCCCGGGATCCGTACAGGTACCAAAGAAATCCGTAGAGGCTCAAGCCCATGAAGGTGGTGAAGATGACATAAAGCCACTGTTGCCAACTCATTGTTCACTCCGTGTCATTGCATCATTTCATGCGGTTCAGGTAGGCGATCAGGGCCACCACGTCCTTGACATCTCCTTGGGCATAGGCGTCCTTGACCGACTGGTCTTTCATGGCCTCAATCACCGGGCCGGCTTCTTCGATGACCAGTTGGCGTGTCGCCTCCAGGGTCTTTCCGGACTGGGGATTGTCTCCCTGATCATAGGGCACTCCGAAGACATCCCGGACGGTCACCATTTCGGCATGCACCGTCCCAACGTCCACACTGTCCTCAAAAAGCCACGGGAAGTTGGGCATGTTCGATCCTGGACTGACCGCACGAGCGTTCTTGAAGTGCGCCTCGTGCCAGTCAGTGGTGCGGTAGTTGCCAACGCGGTGCAGGTCCGGACCTGTTCGACGCGACCCCCAGAGGAACGGCCGGTCGTAGGCATACTCTCCGGAGAGCGAGTAGGCTCCGTAGCGATCAGTCTCTGCCTTGAACGGCCGGATCAACTGGGAGTGGCAGGCGTTGCAGCTCTCCCGGATGTAGATCTGACGTCCGGCCAACTCCAGTGCCGAGTAGGGTTTGAGCCCCGCGATCGGTCGAGCGCTCTGCGTAAAGGATGGAATCACCTCAACGATCCCTCCGATGGTGATGATCACAAAGATGCTCACTCCCATGAGTAGAGAGTTCTTCTCGATGAACTCAAAGATCGAACCGGTTTCTTTTTCTAGCATAGCTCCTGTGTGTGTTTGGGTTCAGGCAGCCTGGACGGAACCGGAGGACGTACTCTGCTCTCCGTCCACCTGAAAGTCAGCGGCGTTCCGGATGGTCATGCGGATGTTGTAGATGAACATGATGAAGCCTGCGAGGTAGAGGGTTCCTCCAACGGCTCTCAGGCTCCAGTAGGGCACCATCGCCCGAACGGTGTCGAGGAAGCTGTAGGCGAGGTTGCCAAACTGGTCGGTGGTCCGCCACATCGAGCCTTGCGTGATGCCTGCAACCCACATGCTCGTGAAGTAAAAGACGATTCCCAGCGTCTGGACCCAGAACTGGTTCTCTGCAAGCTTGACCGAGTAGAGGCGGGTATTGTACATCCGGGGCACCATGTGATAGATCGCTCCCATGATCGTGAACCCCACCCATCCGAGTGCGCCGTTATGGACGTGGCCGACAATCCAGTCCGTGAAATGAGCGATGGCGTTGACCGATTTGATCGCCTGCACCGGACCTTCCAGCGTGGCAAATCCGTAGAAGGTACTCCCGATGACCAGCAACTTGGCGATCGGGTCGGTCTTCAACTGCTCCCACTTCCCGGACATCGTCAGCAGCAAGTTGACCATCGACCCCCAGGAGGGAATGATGAGGATCAGCGAGAAGACCACTCCCAGCGTCTGGACCCAGTCCGGAACCGTGGAGTAGATCAGATGGTGCGGTCCGGCCCAGAGGTAAACAAAGATCAAGCCCCAGAAAGACCAGAGAGACAGGCGGTAGGAGTACACCGGCTGGTTGGCCTGTTTGGGGATGAAATAGTAGGAGATGGCGATGATCGGGACCGTCAGCACAAATGCCACGGCATTGTGCCCAAACCACCACTGTACCTGAGCATCATTGGTCCCGGCATACATGGAGACCGAGTGCCACCAGTTTCCGGTCTGGGTCACAAACCACGTTGGAATGGCCAGGCCGTTGAACAGGAAGAGCATCCCCACTCCGAGAAAGCAGGCCATGAAATACCAGAGCGAGACATAGAGCGTTTTTTCCTTGCGGGCTCCAAGCATGGCGAACATGTGCCCTCCCCACATCAGCCACATCACCACGATCACCACGTCCAGCCACCAGGGCAGTTCATGATACTCCTTGGAGGTCGAGTGTCCGGCCAGCAGCGTGTAGGCCGCCAGCACGATGATCAGGTTGAAGAGCACCAGGTGCGCCTTGGCCAGCACCGGCAAGACCATCCGGACCTTCAGCACCCTCTGAGACACGTAGTACCAACTGGCAAAGATCCCAGCGAGAGTGAACCCAAAAATCACCGCGTTGGTGTGCAGGGGCCGCAGACGGTTGAAGGTCAACCAGGGCAAGTTGGCGTTGAGTTCCGGAAAGATCAGTTCGAAAGCGAGGGTGAGCCCTACACTCATACCCACTACGCCCCAGAGGAGTGCAGAAAGCACAAACCCCTTGGCCACGGAGTAGTCGTATTCAGTGAAGGATTGCGTTGTCGGCATGACGCTTCTCCAAAATGAGGAAGGTTGAGTTACAAGTTGAGAAAGCTAGCGATTTTAGGCTTTTTAAACCATTGGTAAATCTACCGAACAGGGCCTCGCCTGAAGCCTGTCTTGGGGTCTTCGGCCTCATAAAGCTTGTGATTCAGCTCATTTTTGGGATGCTTTTGAGAGTCAAAATTTTCACAGTTCCGGGAATTCACCAATGCACTCCGAATCACGCCTCAACCTGTTTCAGCAGCTTGCGATCGCCACCGTCCTGGCGACGCTGTTCCTGATCTTCATTGGTGGGTTGGTGCGAGCCTCCGGTGCGGGTCTGGGGTGTCCCGACTGGCCACGATGCTGGGGAACCTGGTGGCCTCCGGGAGGTGTCGCAGAAATCGACGCGACGCGATACGATGTGTCTCTCTTCAACCCGGTCAAGATGTGGACCGAGTATGTCAACCGCCTCATCGGAGTGACCATCGGACTCTTCATCACGGCGACCTTCCTGGCCTCCTTCCGGTATCGCAAGTCACGACCGGTGATCTTCTGGGGCGCCTTGGCCTCGCTGCTTTTGGTGATGTTTGAAGGCTGGCTGGGGGCCTTGGTGGTGCGTTCCGGACTGCATCAAGGGATGATCACGGCTCACATGTTCGTCGCCGTGGTCCTCGTCAGCCTGCTCCTTTACATCACCTTTCTCGCTCACGAAGACCGCTGGCAGGAGGAGGTGTCTCCCAAGCTGCAGCAACGCCTGATGAAGGTGGCAATCTTGCTCTATCTGGCCTCCATGGTTCAGGTCGTCTTTGGCTCGCAGGTGCGCGAGACTCTGGGGGAAATCCACCGAGCCTTCCCGGAGATGCCCCGCACCGAATGGATTGAGGAGGCGGGCTGGATCGACCACATCCACCGAAGCTTCTCCTGGTTGATCCTGTTCTGCGGACTCTACCTGACGCTACAGATCCGCAAGGAACCCGGCGCCAGCAAGCTCCGCCAAGTCGTTTATGTGACCGCCGCCCTGATCGTGTTCCAGATCGCCCTCGGCATCGGATTGGTGTACGGGGGAATGCCCTGGATTCTTCAGCTGCTCCACACAGGCTCCAGCGCCGTCCTCATCTGCGCAGAGAGCCTTGTCATTCTCTTGTTGCGATCTGCAAAGCCACACCCGGAAGTGACTTCTCAGGTGGAATGGTCCCCGGCAGTCCGCCTCCCTTGAACCCGCAAAGGAACATCATGCAGACTTCTGCACTCAGCAACCGAACGGCAGCGTCCAGCGTCTTGATCATCAGCGCGCTGATCTTTGTCTTTCTGCTCTGGCTCCTCTACCTCCGGGAGCCGGTCTCTACGGAAGAAACCACCATTGATCTCACCTTCATGCCTGCGGTGAACGCGTTCCTCAACGCGATGAGCACCTTCTTCATTGCAGCCGGAGTGTGGGCCATCAAACAGGGCAACCGGGCATTGCACATCCGAATGATGCTTTCGGCCCTGGGCTTTTCCGCACTGTTCCTGATTGGATACCTGACCTACCACGCGCTCCACGGAGACACGCTCTTCCAGGGAGAGGGGCTCATCCGCAGCCTGTACTTCTTCATCCTCATCAGCCACGTCGTCCTCTCTGCGGTGGTGCTGCCGCTGATCCTGATGACCCTGTTCTTTGCCGGCACCGAGCGCTTCCCCTCCCACCGGAAGATTGCTCGCTGGACCTACCCGACCTGGCTTTATGTGTCGGTGACAGGCGTGTTGGTCTACCTGATTCTCTACCACTGGCCGATTGAGTCCGCCTAAAGCACCGATTGTACGGCGTTCTTGGTACCTCGTCTGATGCGAAAATCCGGCAAAAGCCCCGTCTTTACTCAGCAGGAAAAGCAAAGCATTTACGGCCTGAGCGGGATCCTCTTCTTCCGCATGTGCGGGCTGTTTCTGCTACTGCCCATCTTCAGCGTCCTGGCTCAGGAGTTGGACTCTGCGACTCCAGCTCTGATCGGGCTGGCCTTTGGAGCCTACGGTCTCGCTCAGGCGCTGTTGCAAATTCCGATGGGAGCGTGGAGCGATCGGATTGGGCGCAAGCCCGTGATCGCCCTGGGGCTGTTGCTGTTCATCGCAGGCAGTTTGCTGGGGGCTGTGGCCGAAGACGTGTACCTGATGATCATTGCCCGCCTGCTTCAAGGCTCCGGAGCCATCAGCTCCGCCATTTTCGCGCTGATCGCCGATCTCACCCGAAGCGAGGTTCGGACCCGAGCCAACGCCGGACTCGGGGCCAGCATCGGGCTTGCTTTTGGAATCGCCTTCGTGGTCGCCCCCCCGCTGGCAGAGTGGCTCGGGCTCTCCGGGATCTTCTGGCTGATGGCCATGATGGGCGTTGCCAGCCTGATCATCCTGTTCTCGGCGCTTCCCAACCCGGACTCGGCAGTGGCGCCAAGTCCGCTGACACTGCGTGAGGGCCTCGTGCAGGTCTGGGGAATTTCGGCATTGCGCACGATCGACTGGGGCGCATTTGTCTGTAGCGTTGGATTGTCCTCGATGTTTTTCCTCATTCCCCTCAAGCTGGTCCAGTTGGGCTGGGAGCGCGGTGAACTGTGGCAGATCTACCTGCCCATGCTCGTCGCTGGTGCCCTGACGATGATTCCGGCAGCCATCGTGGCTGAAACCCGGAACCGCTTTCGCGAGGTGATGCTGGCAGGAAACCTGCTTCTTCTGGGTTCTCTGGCTGCCCTTGGCTGGTTCTGGGAGGATCCTCAGAGCCCGGGAGTCATCGCAGCGATGTTGCTGTTCTTCATGGGCTTCAACGTCTTCGAGCCGCTGTTTCCCTCGCTGGTCACCAAAATGACCAGCCCGGAGACCAAGGGGACAGCCAGCGGAGTCTACAATCTGTCCCAATTCATGGGACATTTTGTGGGGGCGGCTTTGGCCGGAGCCCTCTACCAGTCCCATTTCGCCTGGCTTCTGATCAGCCTGGCAGCTCTTGAGTTGCTCTTTCTCTACGGGACCTTCGTGTTCCCCAATCCTCAGCGGCATGCATTCAAGGCCCAGCCCGAGCCATTGACCGGCTGAAGCGGCTCAACTCCATCAACTTTCAGATCATGGCTGAATCCAAACCCTCTGTTCTCCCCTTGCTTCCCATGCGTGAGGAAGTGGTTTTTCCCCACAGCACCACGCCGTTTTTTGTTGGGCGCAAGGCCTCCATGGACGCGCTGGAACGAGCGCTCAACGGGGACCGGCTCATCTTTGTGGTCACGCAGCGCAACGCCTCCGTGGAAGAGCCGACCCAGGAAGACCTCCATGAGGTCGGGGTGATTGGCAAGATCCTGCAGGTCATGCGTCTCCCCAACGGAACCGTCAAGGCGCTGTTTGAGGGCGAGCGGCGCGGAAGGATGCTCGATGCCCAGTTGAACGACGAGTACCTCGCGCAGGTGACGCCCCTTGAGGAGACCATCGCCGATCCGGAGAGGCTGGAGCAACAGGCTGCCCGGACTCGGGAGTTGTTCGAGTTGCACCTCAAGCAGACCAAGAAGAAGATCCGAGCGGAGTTGGTCAAGAACATCAACAAAGTGACTCCGGAATCGCTCGCTGATTTGATCACTCCGGCGTTGGAGATCAGTCGAGAACGCAAGCAGGAACTCCTGGCGATGCCCGACCCCGGAGCACGGCTGGAACTGATTTCCATGTTTCTGCAGGAAGAGCAGGAGATCCAAAACCTCGAAGAGCAGGTCCGCCAGCAGGTTCAGAAGCAGATCAGCCAGACCCAGAAGGAGGACTACCTCCAAGAGCAGTTACGCTCCATCCAGAAGGAGCTTGGGCAGATCGATGAAAACCGCACTGAGCACGAGGAGCTGACCCAGAAGATCAAGGAGGCCAAGATGCCTCCGGAGGTTCAGGAAGAGGCCGAGAAGGAGTTGCGCAAGCTCAAGCTCATGTCGCCGATGTCTTCTGAAGCAAACGTGGTCCGCAATTACCTTGATTGGCTGGTCTCCATGCCGTGGGCGTTCAAGACTGAGGACCTCTTTGACCTGGACCACGCCCAGCAGGTTTTGGATGAAGACCACTATGGGCTGGAGAAGGTCAAGGAGCGCATCGTCGAGTACATTGCCGTGGCACGCCTCAAAGGCAGTATCAAGGGCCCGATCCTCTGCCTCGTTGGCCCCCCGGGAGTCGGCAAGACCTCGCTCGCCAAGTCGGTGGCTCGGACTCTGGGACGCAAGTTTGTGCGAATCAGCCTGGGCGGAGTCCGGGATGAGGCCGAGATCCGGGGACACCGACGGACCTACATCGGCGCCATGCCCGGAAAGATCATTCAGTCGCTCCGCAAGGCCAAGAGCAACAACCCGGTGATGCTCATCGATGAGATCGACAAGCTCTACCAAAGCGCGCTGAGCGACCCCTCAGCCGCGATGCTGGAGGTGCTCGATCCGGAGCAGAACGCGACCTTCATGGACCACTATCTTGAGGTGGAATACAACCTCTCGGATGTGCTGTTTCTTTGCACGGCGAACTCGATCCAGAGTATCCCCGGACCCCTGCTGGACCGCATGGAGGTGATCCAACTCTCGGGATACACCGAGTTGGAGAAGCAGAAGATTGCGGAGAACTTCCTGATTGCCCGACAATGCGAGCAGCACGGCCTGACCCCAGAACGGATCCGGTTCCGCAAGTCCGCCATTCTGGAGATCATTCAGCGCTACACCCGGGAGGCTGGAGTTCGCAACTTGGAGCGCGAAATTGGGAAGACCTGCCGGAAGGTCGTCACGCGGCTCGCCCGGAACGAGTCGGAAAAGGCCGCAATCGTTACTCCCAAACTGGTTGGCGAACTCTTGGGAGTCCCTCCGTTTCAGCATGACGTCAAGGAGGAGCAAAACGAAGTCGGGGTGGCCATGGGCCTCGGCGTGACCTCGCTTGGGGGCGAGTTGATGCTCATTGAGGTCGCCCTGATGCCAGGGGTTGGAAAAATTCAACTCACCGGGAAGCTCGGAGATGTGATGCAGGAGTCCGCACAGGCGGCCTATTCGTACGTCCGGAGCAACGCCGACTATCTGGGAATCGACCCGGGATCGTTCTCAAAAACCGACCTGCACCTGCACCTTCCGGAAGGCGCAACCCCCAAGGACGGGCCTTCTGCCGGAATGCCGCTGACCATTGCGATCATCAGCGCCTTCACCCGGATCAACGTACGTCATGATGTCGCCATGACCGGGGAGATCACCCTGCGTGGACACATCACCGAAATTGGAGGGCTGAAGGAGAAGCTCCTGGCGGCCAAGCGCGGGGGGTTGTCCCTGGTGCTGATCCCTCTGGAAAATGAAAAAGACCTCACCGAGATCCCGGAGGAGATCACCAACGGGCTGGAGCTGCGCCCGGTCCGCAACATCACGGAGGTTCTGGAGTTGGCCCTGGAGACTCACCCAGCGCTCTTGCGCGAGCAGAAGCCGGAGGCCAACACTTCCCGAGGAAACCTGGTCGAGCCGGCGGATGCCACTCCGGCCCCTTGAGCCTCTCCAACACGAAAACCCCTGAACTGAGCAACATGCCTCGTCATCAACTTGACCCGCAGTCCCACCTGTATAAGCTCCGCCACAGCTTGGCACACGTCCTGGCCCAAGCCGTGCTGGAGATCCGCCCTGATGCCAAACTGGGTTTTGGGCCACCAACGGAGAACGGTTTCTACTACGACTTCGACCTGAGCGAGCCCCTCACTCAGGAAGACTTTTCCACCCTGGAAAAGCGGATGCGGAAGATCATCAACTCCAGCCAGGCGTTCGAGCGCGAGGTCCTCTCAGCCGAGGAGATGAGCCAGCGCCTGGCCGAGGACGGGCAGGACTACAAGATTGAACAGGTCCGAGACCTTGAGGCCTTGGGTGAGGAGTTGACCCTGTACCGCAATGGCCCGTTCTGGGATCTGTGTGAAGGGCCTCATGTCGAGACCACCAAGGACATCCCGGCCAACTGCTTTGCCCTGGATTCGCTGGCAGGAGCCTACTGGAAAGGTTCCGAGGCGAACAAGATGCTGCAGCGCGTTTACGGGCTGGCCTTTGAGACAAAAGCGGAGTTGCAGGAGTTCAAGGAGAAGCGGCGCCTTGCCATGGAGCGCGACCACCGCAAGCTCAACTCCAGCCAGCACTACTTTGTCATTGAAGAAGAGGTTGGCAAGGGCCTCCCGCTCTGGATGCCCAACGGGACGGCCATCCGGGAAGAGCTGGAAAAATTCGCCAAGGAGCAGGAGTTTCTCGCCGGGTACCAGCGCGTTTCCACCCCTCACATCACCAAGGAGGACCTTTACCAGACCTCCGGGCACCTGCCCTACTATGCGGACAGCATGTTTCCGCCAATGGAGGTGGACGGCGAAAAGCTGTATCTCAAGCCGATGAACTGTCCGCACCATCACATGATCTTCAAGGCTCAGCCACGCAGCTACCGCGACCTCCCGGTGCGCTTCGCCGAATACGGGACCTGCTACCGCTACGAACAGTCCGGAGAGTTGGCCGGGCTCCTTCGGGTGCGCGGGATGACCATGAACGACGCCCACATCTACTGCACTCCAGAGCAGGCGCGGCAGGAGTTCATCAACGTCATTCAGCTCCATATTCATTACTACCGACACTTCGGGCTGAGCGATTTCTGGATGCGGCTCTCCTTGGCAGAGACTGACGCCACCAAGTACGTCAACCGACCGGAAATCTGGGCAAAAGCCGAGCAGGTGGTGATTGAGGCCATGGACGAAGCCGGAGTGCCTTACGAAGCCGTGCGCGGAGAGGCTGCGTTTTATGGCCCGAAAATTGATTTTCAGGTGTCCAACGTAGTGGGACGTGAAGAAACGGCCTCCACCAATCAGCTGGATCTGGTCATGGCAGAGCGCTTTGGGTTAAGCTACAAGGGAGCTGACGGCAAGGAACACACCCCGATGATCATCCACCGAGCGCCTCTGGGGACTCACGAGCGCTTCTGTGCATTTTTGATTGAGCACTACGGCGGCGCCTTCCCGACCTGGCTGGCTCCGGTTCAGGCCCGGGTGATTCCAGTGGCTCCCGCCTTCAACGAGTATGCGCAGCGCTTGGTTGAGGAACTTCACCAGCACTTCATTCGAGCAGAAGCCGACGGCTCTTCCGACTCTTTCGGCAAGAAGATTCGCAACGGTGCGACCTCCAAGATCCCGAACCTGCTGATCGTTGGGGCTGACGAGCAAAGCCAGAGCGCGGTCACTTGGCAGCGCTATGGAAGTCGAGAGAAGCAGACGCTGGGCTTTGAGCAGTGCCGAGCCCAACTGGCTGAAGAAATCCGCCAACGCAGCGATTGGCGCGTGACCCCGGCATG
>JAYPUA010000048.1:14783-24879 GCA_038133845.1 Deltaproteobacteria bacterium | reverse complement strand
GCCTACCTGATCCTGAATGTTGCGGTGGGAGGCAACCTGGGCGGGAGTGTCAGCGTTTCCGACATCTCCAACATGACCATGAGGGTGGATTATGTCCGGGTCTGGAAGCCCTGACACCTCTGTGCTCCCATCCGTCACTCACCTCCCGAAAAGTCTTCTGAAGCGGCCCTCTTTCTCAAAACGCGTAGCTTAGCCCCGCGAAGAGGCGGTCGTTGTCGTCGAGCTGCTGCGCGTAGGCGCTCTCTCCGGGCTGGTAGAGCAGCAGGCCGCCTTCGACGTTCAGACCGTCGGCCCAGTCGTACTCCAGCCCCACCCGGCGAGATCCGCCATACTCTCCGGAGGCTCCCACCTGCAGGGCCATGACGTTCAGGTGCAGAGTCTGCTGCAGGAGGTCCTGCCGCCAGGTCCAGGCCGACTGAAGGACCTCCGAGAGCAGGCTGGCATTGGGCTGTCCGGTGGAGCGGTAGGGGATGTCGTTGAAGGCCTCCAGCCGTTGCAGCGAGGCCTCCAGCCCAAGCTGTACGTTGGAGATTCCGGAGTACTCCACTCCCAGTGCGCCTGCACTTCGGACGAAGTCCTGCTCGGACCCGAAGAAACGAAAGCCCCGGGTCTGGGCGACCTCTCCCTTGAGGAGCCACGACTCAACCACCGCGCTGGCTCCGGCGCCCCGGAGGGTCAGGCGCGCGTGCTTCCGGGCTGTGATCAGGGGCTGCATTCCGGAGAAGGTTCCCACCAGGTGAGGCGAGTCGTCAAACACTTCAGCATAGTATCCGGCCACATCCCAGCCTGAAAAGCTGCGCTTCACGGAGAGTCCGTACTCCGTGCTTGAGCCGCCATGGTCCGGAATCTCCTCCTCGGTCAGAGGCACCCGGTTCTTCAACGAGGTCAGATTGTCCGGATCCGGATAGTAGAAATACTCGTTCCCGAAGCCCGGTTCCTTGTTGAAGCGGACCTCATGGTTGGCCACCACCTGAATCCGCACCTGCTCCAGGTATCCGTCGAGCCTCGTGGCCCAGACCGGCAGGCGCGCGTCATCCAGGTCCACCAGCCCAGGCTCTCGATTGTCCCTCGGATTGAGGACATCGACAAGGGTCAAGGAGTCCAGCATGCCCCAGACGTTGATCTGACGTCCCAGCCGGAGGTCCAGCGTCTCGAGGGGGGAAAACTCGAGGAAGGCTTCTCGGAGCTCCACCTCCTGCTCTTCCTGCCGGCGGGCCTGCACGTACTCTGCACGCCAGTCGAAGGGGGTTTCCGGGAGCACGTCGGCCTCCAGGGGGGCCGAGGCGTCATCTCGTGAGGCCTTGCCTTCGAGGACCACCCGGACGCCACCATGTTTTTCATCCCAGCGCAGTTGAAAAAAGCTCCGGGCCTTGCGGAGTCCGCGCCAGTCGGGAGACGTCCTGGAGGTTGGTGCTTCGTGAGCGTAGGCCCATGAGACGTCCAGTCCGAACGAGCCGGAGAGCGCCGGAGGCTTCCACGAACCGGCCGATCGCCTTTGGGCTTCCGGAGCCTCTGCGTCAAACCCTCCGAGCAGGTCCTCTCCTGCTTGATCTTCAGGCTCCCCAAATCCTCCCAGCAGGTCCTCTGTGCTGACGGCTCCTTCAAACCCTCCGAGCAGGTCTTCGTTGGATTCGGCTTCTTGAGCATGAGCCTGCGGAAGCCAGAGCGCCCCGAGTCCTCCGAGCACCACGAGCCCCAGTTTCCACCGATGCATCAGAGCCCCTTCTCCAGCCGACGCTGGGTGAACAGGTCATCCTCCAGGCCCTGGTTGAGTTGGATGTCGTTGTACTCGATCAGCGTCTGGTGCAAGGTCAGGTTGCCCAGCTTGCGCGAGGCCTGAGCCCGGCGTGCAAACCAGACGCCTTCGATCTCCTCCAAGCCCTTGAACTCGAAGAACTTCACCTCCTTGCTCCGGTGCACCCAGGCCTTGACCCGCACCACCATGTGGTTGTCTTGGCGGACCCAGACAGCCTTCTTGCTGTAGCCGATCTCCTCCATCACGTCGGTACTCTTTGGCGTGCTCAGCACCACCCACGTCTTCGAGCCGTCCACCTCGGCGTCCTGCAGGTACTTGAACTCGAAATCCGCCAGGTCCGGAGCGCTCATGTCGGAGTAGTTGAAGTCCGATCCCATGAAGCTTCCGGCCTTGTCGCTTCCGGCAATGCGCTTGATCTTCCGCAGGGCTGGCAGGTACATGAACTGGTCGTCATCCGCCCCCTCGGCATCGTAGTCGTAGGTCAGAAACCCGGTGTTGCGCACATCCGCCGGTTCCTTGAAGAAGATCAGGCTCCAGGTGTCCTCCCCCTTGCTCTTGCGGAAGGACTCCATCTCCCGGAGGCGCTGCTGCCCGTCCTTGCTGACGAGGGTCATGCGCATGGTCATCACCGCGTCCTCTCCGGTGTCTCGATCCTCAACGAACTGCATGATCTCCCGCCCGCTCTGGGCCTGGACGCTGGGGGCCAGGAAAAGAAACAGCAGGAGCATCGCGACGGCATTCAATGGCTTCTGGAACATGAGGTTCCTTTCATGCGAGAGGTTGAGGCGTGGCGGGACGCCTGGGGTACAGCAGGCTCATCAGCGCTGGAGCGACCAGCAGGTCAGCCAACAGGGCGAAGATGATGGTCCATCCGGTGATCAGCCCAAACGAGTAGAGGTTGTTCATCTCGGAGATGATGTAAGTGAAGAAGCCGACTGAGAGCACGACGGTGGTGAAGAGCATCGCCCGGCCGGTTGTGTTGAGCGTGCGACGGACGGCCTCTTCCGGATCTCCGGTCTTGTGGTAGTAGCGCTTGAAGTTGTGGAAGAAGTGGATCGTGTCATCCACGGCCAGCCCCAGGGCAATGCTGCCGACCAGGATGGACATCAGGTCCAGCTTCAGCCCGGCCCAGTGCATCAGCCCCAGCCCCAGCACGATGGGCAGGAAATTCGGGATCATGCTGACCAGCCCCAGGCGGAGGTCTCCCAGAACCACCATCATCAGCACTGTGATCACCAGCCCGGCAATCAGGTAGCTCTGCAGCATGCTGTCGATCATCAGCACCACGGTCTCGGCCAGCAGCACGACCATCCCGGTGATGTGGAACTCGCCCAGCTCTCCGAAGGAGGCCTGCGCGACGTCGCGAAGCTCCTGGAGCACCGGAGCGTAGGCATTGGCATTCAGCCACGGCATCTTTACCGTAATCCGGGCCGTGGTGTACAGCGGGTCGACCTGACGCTCCAGGTCATCGCCTCCGGAGTTCTCGAACAGCAGCAGCTCCTGAGCGATCAACTCTGGGTCGGTGGGAACTGCATAGAATTCCTCTTGGTTCTCATTCAGCGCCTGATGGATCTGCTTGAGGGTATCGGACATGGAGGTTGACTTGCCCACCGCGAGCGGTCCCACCGAGGTCGCCTCGGCGGCTCGATTGAAGCGCTCCAGCGCGCTCATCCACTCATGGCTCTTGAGAGCGTTCTCTGCGGAGGCCCGGACCACCACCTCCGCTACCGAGGCCCCCTTCATCTCCTCGTTGATGGCATCGTTGGAGACCCGGAGGTCGTGGCCTTCCGGCATCCAGGCGATCGGGTTGTGATCAAAGCGCAACTGCAGCGCCGAGAAGAGCGCAACGGCGAGCACCAGCGAAGCCAGCGACAGCACCTGGAGAGGATGCCGGATGGAGAAGATCCCGGCACGCACCATCAGCGAGTCTCGCTGAGGAGCAACGGAACCCGGAGCTTCTACTCCGGAGGCCTTCAGGGGCAAAAGCGAGAGCAGGGCCGGCAGCGGGGCCAGGGTAAAGACAACCGCGATCAGGACCCCGATTGCGCCAAAGATTCCCAGATCTGCCACTGGCGCAAGCCCTGCTCCGGAGAAGGAAAGCAGCCCTCCGGCAGTCGTCAGGCTGGTGATCAGGATCGCCAGACCGGAGTGTCCGAGAGCTTCAACGATCGCCTCCCCCTGGCTCTGTCCGGAGCGGAGGTTCTGATAGAAGATGGTCAGCAGGTGAACCGAATACCCAACCCCCACGGCCAGCAGGAAGGAGGGAAGGATCTGGGAGATGATGGTGAATGGCGAGCCGGTCAGCGCCATCAGCCCGACTGTGGAGAGCAGCGAGGTAACGACCGTCAAGAGGGGAAGCACGATTCCGGAGAGGCGCCGAAAGACGACCGCAAGCAGAAACGCGATGAGGCCCAAGGCCGTCAGGGTAAAGCGGGGCATGTTCTCCAGCATGCTGTTCATGATGGAGGACTCCATCACCACCATCCCCCCAAGGTAGACCTGAAAGTCTTCCGAGCGGTATCTCCGGGTGACCTCTTGAATCACGTCCATGAACTGATGCTCCTCCTCCAGGGTCAGCTCGTGAACGTTGGCGGCCGAAACCTCTTCGCCAAAGCCAAGGTCCACATCCGCAGTGGACTCCGGACTCTCTTCAAACCCCAGCAGATCGTCAGAGGGCGCTTCAGGAGCGGTGTCCTGAACCAGCACGTTTGGACGAATCACCATTGCGGTCAAATGCCCATCTGCGGAGATGATCAGGTCGCGATACGAGGGGTTGGCGAGGGTCCGCTCCCTTAGGCGCTGCAGGGCCTCCGGAGTGTCTGGCCAGGCTTCCAGCAACTCCTCGACAATCAACCGATCCGCCTCTCCTCGAACTGAGGAGATGTTCACCAGGCTGATGACTTCATCCAGATAGGGCAGCTCGTTTTCCAGATCCCGATGCAGCGAGGCGAGGGTCTTCAGGGTCTTCTCCGTGAACACCTCATCAGGCCGGACCATCAGGACAACGGCCTTGTCACTGCCGAAGCGATCCTTGAACCGCTTGTACTCCACCAGAGCCGGATCGTCCGGACGGAAGAACCCCTCGGTGGAAGTGTCCATCTGCAGACCCGGCAACTGGGTCAGCAGCCCCACAAAGAGGATGACCGAAATCCCCAGCACCCCCCAGGCGCTCCGGAGCACCAGACGCCCCCAAGCCTCAAATCCACGCTCTGCCCGCTTCAACCACTGTTTCATGACTCTCTCCCAAGATTTTAGTCAAACGACTAAAATGCAGTTTAGTTGTCCGACTAATTTGAGTCAAGCCGTAATTCTACGCCCCTGGCAAGCTCACTTGGACGTGGGGTTTCGGTAGAACATTCGGGCCTGTTCGAGCAAGGAGTTGACGGAGATCTCGGGATCGATCTGCGCCTGCACAAAGGTCCCGAGGACAATGGAGATGAGCAGTGCAGCCTCGGTCTGGGAGAGGCCCAGCAGTTGTTGCAGAAACGCCCTGCGCGAGAGGAGAACTTCACGGAGCTTGCTGGCAATCTCGGGTGAAGTGGAGGACATCGCGATGAACTCCAGCATGAGCTCGTTTCCCATGATGTGAGAACGGACCAACTCCAGAAAGCGGCCCAGGCGTTCTTCTCGCCTGAGCGGTGTTTGCCCCTGAGCACTCTCGAGAGGGAAGCCGGACATGACGCTCTGCTGGGTCTGCTCGATCAGCGCGACGATCAGGCCTTCCTTGGAGCCGAAGTAGTGGTGAATCAGCCCGTGGTTGACTCCGGCATGTTCGGCGATGCGCTTGACCGTGGCTCGCATGTGCCCTTCCTGCAGCAGGCACTCCCGCGCTCCTTGCAGAATCTTCTTCTCCGTCTCGTTCATGCTCAAAATGGTCTGGGGCCTTCGGGGCAGGCAATGAGGGTTGTGGAATGTCCGGAGGCAGAGCCCGGAGCCTGCAGCGTGTGCTGCACTAACGGGATCTTCACCGGGCGCTCATCCGTGACGAATTGAAGCAGAGGACATTGATGCTTGGTGTGCAGAAAACCTTCAACACGTTTTTCGGAAGACAGCACATGCCCCTTCGATTTGGCAAGATTCAGGACTCTCCCAGCGCCTCGCAGGTGCAGGCACGGATTCAGGAATTTCTGGAACACGGCGGGCAGATTCAGGTTCTGCCTCCGGAGATCCCGCTCGCCTCGCAGAAGATTGGACGCTGCCGCAGCGGAAGCTACTGGATGTTCCGCTCGGAAGACTGGTCGCGCGTCTGAACAACTCCGGAGCGCATCCCGAGGAGTCGAGGCAGGTCGAGGTGCTGCTCGAGGAAACCGGCCAGCTCATCCAACTCCTGATCCCGGAGGGTCGTCAACGCGGGCGGGAGGTCAAAGGGCTCCGGATCAATCAGGGCCAGGACGCGCTCCAGCACCGCGGGGGTGTCGAAAAATCCGTGGAGGTATGTGCCCAAGACCTGCCGAGACCGATCGATCAGCCCCAAGTCTGCAGACTCTTGAACAAAGGCCTCTGCGGTCGTCTCGCCTGTGATCCATTCGGTGCGTCCGTGGTGAATTTCGTAGGCCTCCCAGTCATGACCTCCCAGCCAGCCGAGCCCGTGGTAGTGCTGCCGGATCAGGGTCTTGTGAGGAACCAGCCGGGTGCGGACCGGGAGCAGTCCGAGCCCCGAATGGGTTCCCTCGCTCTCCAGCCCTTCCGGATCGTCCAGAGCCTCTCCGAGCATCTGGAAGCCCCCGCAGATGCCACAGATCCAGCGTGTCCCCTGCAGCCTGAGCAGCTCGGCAGCCATTCCGGAGGCATGCAGGAACTTCAGATCCAGCGCCGTGTTCTTGCTTCCCGGAAGCACAATCAGGTCGGCCTCGGCCAGGTCGTCCGGGTTCCGGGAGAAGCGCACCGAGAGTTCGGGTACCTGCTTGAGGGCGTCAAAGTCCGTGAAGTTGGAGAGGTACGGCGTCCGAATCACGACCACCTGCCGCCGAGCCTGCGGGATGATCCGGGAGCGCAGGTTCTGCGAGTCCTCATCTTCCAGCGCAAACTCGCGCCACGGCAGCACCCCCAGAACCGGCACCGGCACCAACTCTTCAAACATCTGGATCCCAGGCTGCAGCAAGGTCAGGTCGCCCCGGAACTTGTTGATCAGGAATCCGGCAATCAGCGCACGATGCCGAGGCTGGACCAGGTCGTAGGTTCCCTTCATCCAGGCAAACACGCCGCCTCGGTCGATGTCGCCCACGATGATCACCCGCGCCTGGGCATCTTCGGCCATGCGCATGTTGACGATGTCCGTGGCCTGCAGGTTGATCTCCGCAGGGCTGCCGGCGCCTTCGAGGACCACCCAGTCGGCCTCACGGCTCAGTGACCGGAAGGCCTGCTGCACGACCTGGAAATTCTCCTGTGAGAGTCGATAGTAGTCGCGGGCCGAACAGACCCCCACCGCCTCGCCCAGCCGGATCAGCTGTGAAACCCCGGGCCCTTGCGGCTTGAGGAGGATCGGGTTCATGCGCACCTCCGGAGGCACCCGGCACGCCTCGGCCTGCAGCACCTGCGCTCGGCCAATCTCTCGCCCGTCCGGAGTCACCCCCGAGTTGAGCGCCATGTTCTGCGCCTTGAACGGACGGACCCGGAAGCCCTGGTTGGACAACCAGCGGCACGCTCCGGCGGCAAGCAGGCTCTTGCCCACTCCGGAGCCTGTGCCCTGAAACATCACCACGCCCGTCACGGGACAACCTCCAGCACGCTTCCCACCTGCAGAACGGCGTCCTCTGCAGGACTCGGGAGGTCCGGGATCACGTTCTGCCCAAACAGCACCCGATTGCCGAAGGTGCGGTAGGTGGCCAGGGTCTTTAGCGGCTCTTTCCCGGAGGAGATCCCCCGCTCTGGATCAACCGTCGTCATCACACAGCGCGCGCAGGGCTTGACCGCGCGGAAGCGGACAGCGCCGATCCGAAAGCGGCTCCAGTGGTCTTCGGCGTGGGGAGACGTCCCGGAGATCACCAGGTTCGGACGGAAGCGGTTCATGGCGACCGGGGTTTCCAGGCGGCGGTTGAGCTCTTCCAGTGACGCCGAGGTGGCCAGCAGGAGCGGAAAGCCATCGGCCCAGGAGACGTGGTCTCCGGGGCGTCCGTAGTCTGGATCAACCTCACGCACGCTGGAGTCCGGCTGATAGACAAGGCGACTGGGGCTCCCCAAAAATCGGCTCAGAGCCTCGTCTACCTCCAGTTCGCGGTCCAGGTTCCTGTGATTTTCCGACAGGGCAGGAGCCAAGGCCCGGACGGTGTCTTCCCAGACCACCACGGACTGCGCCTCCCCTTTCTGAGGTTCCAGCGGCAGAGCGAATTCGCCTTGCTCCGGGATGTTCAGGCGCAGCTCCTTGCCGGCAAGAGCGGGAGTGACCCGGGCCAGTTGGGGGAACTCGCGCTGTGTCCGGAACTCCCCCTGCGCGTCCACGATCATCCAGCGGCGGTCGTGACGCAGCCCCCGCGGAGTCACCGCAGCCTCCGAGACCAAGAGACCGGCGCAGGACTTCACGGGGAAGAGGTGAATGGCTTCAAGCAGGGGAGGCACGTCTGGCTCCAGGTGATCCGGTTTTGCACGGGGAACGCGGGGACGGCATCGCCCGATTGCGTTTCCCTTGCGGGTGAAGTAGGTTGTGTCCCGGGAGTCCCCAACTGTCAGGAACCTCAACCCCCGAGGACCGCTCATGAGTCAGTCAGAATCCTATCAGCTTTTGTTGCGCGAGTGGCAATTTCGTGCGCTGGAGCCGGAGTCGACAAGTTTTGAAGACGCCCGGAGGTCCGTCTCTGCACAGCTTGACCAGAAACGCCCGCTCCTGCACCGCCTGAGCTTTGAGGCCGAGCCGGCCGGGTTCGCGCTGATTCTGCACCGCTCCGGAGGCCGTGATGACTGATTTCGAACTGGCCGCCTGCAGCCTCAACGAACTGACCGTGATGCTCCGGGACGGGAAGGTCTCTTCAAGAGAGATCACCGAAGCGACCCTGAGCGCGCTGGAGCACCAGGACTCCAAGCTCAACCTGATCGCCGGAGTCGACCCGGAGGAGGCCTTGCGTCAGGCCGATGCGGCAGACGCCCGCCGAGCATCCGGAGACGCGCTGGGCCTGCTGCACGGGGTGCCCTTGGCACACAAGGACATGTTCTACCGCAAGGGCCGGGTCAGCGGAGGAGGTTCCCGGATCCTTGGAGAGCACCCGGCCACGGTTACGGCCACGGTCCTCCGTCGACTGGATGCTGCCGGAGCCCTGGACGTCGCCCGCCTGAACATGGTGGAGTTCGCGTACGGCCTGACCGGGCATAACGAAATCACGGGCGATGTCCGGAACCCGTGGAACCCGGATCACATCACCGGAGGCTCTTCGAGCGGCCCGGCCGCAGCGGTTGCCGCCAAGTGCCTCGCAGGGGCTCTGGGGTCGGATACCGGAGGCTCCATCCGCTTCCCGGCCTCTTGCTGTGGGCTGGTTGGAATGAAGCCGACCTACGGACGTGTGAGCCGCTTTGGAGCCATGCCCCTCTCGCACACTCTGGACCACATCGGCCCACTGACCCGGACGGTGCGGGACTGCGCGCTGATCACGGAGGTGATCTCCGGACAGGATGCACAGGATCCCACCTCCTCACACCTCCCTGTTCCATCGATGGTTCCGGAGCATCACGAGGTTGCCGGGATGAAGATTGGTGTCCCGACCAACTACTTCGCCGAGGTGCTGGATCCGGAGGTTCAGGAGTGCTGGAACCAAGACCTGAAGCGCTTCCAGGCTCTGGGATGCGAGCTGGTCGAGCTTGTGCTCCCGGAGAGCTTTTTTGTGAGCAACGCGATGGTCAACCTGGTTGGGGCCGCAGAAAGCTCGGCGCACCACGCGCGCTGGCTCCGGGAGCGTCCCCAGGATTATGGCGCTCAAACCTTGCGGCGTCTGCAGTCCGGACTGCAGGTCTCAGCGGTGGACTATCTGGAAGGCCTGAACCTGAGACAGGTGGTTTTGCAGGACTTCCTGGAGCAAGGGATGGCCAGAGTGGACGCGCTGCACGTCCCGGTGGTCCCCATCCCGGTCCCCACCTTGGCAGAGTCGGACATTCAGGCAAATCCGGGCTTCATCGAGTACCTCAGCCTGCTTGGACACTGCACCCGACCGTTCGACTTTCTGGGCGTCCCTGCGCTCAGCATCCCGGCCGGTCAGACTTCAAACGGCCTGCCGTGTGGCATGCAACTGGTGGGGCGCCCTTTTTCCGAGCCGTTGCTGTTTCGACTGGGGCTGGCCCACGAGGAAGCCCTCGCCTGAGTGGTGGCGTCGACGCCAATCCGTGCCAGGTCGTGCGAAGCGATCCGGCTCAGCCGTT
>JAYPUA010000048.1:0-14683 GCA_038133845.1 Deltaproteobacteria bacterium | reverse complement strand
CCCCAAAGCCACGTGCTTGCCATTGTCTGCGGATTTGCGGATCATAACTACCTGCACCGCACCCGCTCAACGTTTTTGTTTCCGTGATTCTTCAAGGATCGGAAAAGCTCTTCGTTTCTCAGAAAGTTGCCCCCATGAAAGGAGTCATTCTCGCAGCAGGCTATGCCACTCGCTTCCTCCCGGCCTCCAAGACCATCCCCAAGGAGATGTTCCCGCTGATCGATCGCCCGGCCATTGACTTCATTGTCCAGGAAATGGTGGACGCGGGGATCAAGGACATCCTCCTGGTCTCCTCAAGGCGCAAGAAGGTCATGGAGGACTACTTCGACCGGGAGGTCGAGCTTTCGTCCGCATTTGTGCAGAACAACCAGATCGAGAAGCTGGAGCTGATCAAGCCGACCTCGGCGAACATCTTCACGCTCCGGCAGCAGTTCATGATGGGAACCGGGAACGCGCTGCTTCTGGTGGAGCCGTTCGTGAAGGACGAGCCCTTCGTCGTGGCGTATCCGGATGACATCGTCTTTGGCGAACCTCCTCTGACACGGCAGTTGATTGAGGCCTGGGAAGAGACCGGGGACACGGTCCTGACCGTCAAGGAGCTTCCGGAGGACGAGTTGAGCCGCTACGGTGTGATCGACCCTGTGGCCCCCGGGCGGTGCATGAAGGTTCGGAGCATGATCGAAAAGCCGGCTCCAGGGTCTGCTCCCAGCCGCTTTGCCACCTACGGACGCTACCTCTACACTCCCGAGCTGTTCAAAGCCCTGCGCATCAGTGACCACAGCCATGAACACCAAGGAGAGTTCACGCAGACGGAGGCGATCAACATCCTTGCGGCCCAGGGACGCGTCTCCGCGCTGCAGTTTGAAGGCATCCGCTACGATATCGGGGAGCCCTTGGGCTACCTGATCTCCTCGATTCAGATTGGCCTGCAGCGTCCGGACATTCGAGGTCCGCTGATGGAGGAGCTTCAAAAGCTGGTGAATCAGGAGACGGAGTGATCCGCAAGCTGCTGATCGCCAACCGCGGGGAAATCGCTTGCCGGATCATCCGCACCTGCCGGCGGCTGGGGGTGCAGACCGTGGCGGTGTACTCCGATGCCGACCGAGATGCCCAGCACGTCCTGATGGCCGATGAGTCCTGCTGGATCGGTGCTGCTCCGGCCGGAGAGTCCTACCTCCGGGGAGATCGCTTGATCGAGGCGGCGCTTCGGCAGGGCGCAGAGGCCGTGCACCCGGGATACGGGTTTCTCTCTGAAAACACCGTGTTTGCGCGCCAGTGCCAGCAGGCCGGGCTGATCTTCGTGGGGCCAACCCCGGAGGCGATTGAGCAGATGGGGACGAAGGATCAGGCCAAGCGTCTGATGGAAGCGGCAGGGGTGCCGGTGGTCCCGGGCTATCACGGACCGGAGCAGGCGCTGGAGTTCTTGCAGGCCGAAGCCCAGCGGATCGGCTTCCCGGTACTGATCAAGGCGGTCTCTGGTGGCGGCGGAAAGGGCATGCGCGTGGTGCATCGGCCGGAGGAGTTCGCTCACGCTCTCCGGGGGGCACAGCAGGAGTCGCGCAACGCGTTTGGCGATGACCGGGTGCTGCTGGAGCGCTTTGTTCAAAATCCCCGGCACATCGAGGTGCAGGTTTTTGGCGACTCCCACGGAAACGTGGTCCACTGCTTTGAGCGCGAGTGTTCGTTGCAGCGCCGGCACCAGAAGATTCTGGAGGAGGCGCCCTCTCCTTCGATTGGTGACGCCACCCGGGAGGCGATCACCACCGCCGCTGTGCAGGCCGCTCGGGCAGTGGGCTACGTGAACGCCGGGACCGTGGAGTTCATCATGGACGCCAGCGAACAGTTCTTCTTCATGGAGATGAACACCCGGCTGCAGGTGGAGCATCCGGTCACCGAGGCGATTCTTGGGCAGGACCTGGTTGAGTGGCAGCTGCGTGTCGCCTCCGGAGCCCCCCTCCCCGTGACGCAGGAGCAGGTGCAGCGTTGCGGACACGCCATTGAGGTCCGGGTCTATGCGGAGCAGCCGGAATCCGGCTTTCTGCCCAGCACCGGAACCTTGGAGCATCTGGAGTTTCCGGTGAACCTGCCCGGAGTCCGTGTGGATTCCGGTGTGGTTGCAGGAGACGTGATCTCGGTGTACTACGACCCGATGATCGCCAAGCTGATCGTGCAGGGGGCTGACCGTCCAGAGGCGCTGGAGCGTCTGCAGCAGGCGCTGTCCCGGAGTGTGGCCTCCGGACTGCACACCAACCTGGGCTTTCTGCAATCGCTGACCCGACACCCGGCCGTGGTCTCGGCCGAGGCCGACACGCTCTTTGTCGACCAGCGTCTGGAGGAACTGTTGTCTCCCACCGAACCTCCGGAGCCGGTCTTCTGGGCTGCGGCCGCGCAGGTGCTGCGTTCGTGGTCTCCGGAGCCATCAGCTTCGCCTTGGGAGCGCCTGGACAACTGGCGACTCAGCGGCTCGTTGCCGCACCGGCTGCGTTTTCGCACCGCACACGGAGAGCGCTCGCTGCAGGTAAGCCTCTCTGAAAAAGAGAGCGCCTCCGGAGAGGCTCGCCTTTCCCGGCTCTGGTTTGGAGATCCTTCGCAAGCGCAGGAAGTCCGGGCACTGAGCCAGAATCCCTGGGAGCTTTCCTGGAACGCGGGGAGTTGGTCTGGAAAAGCCTTCAGGGAGGGAGACACGCTGTGGGTCATTCCTCGGTCCGGAGCCGGCTACGGGGGGCGTTTCCGGCTGGAGTGGCTCTCTCCGTGGGGAGAGGCCGATGTTGCAGAGGAGGAAGGCATGCGCCTGACCGCGCCGATGCCGGGAAGCATCACCAGGGTTTGGGTGGGCGTTGGAGATGCGGTCAAACGCGGAGAGCCGCTGGTGACCATGGAGGCCATGAAGATGGAGCACACGCTGGTGGCCCCAGAGGACAGCGTGGTCGAATCCATCCACTACACCGAGGGCATGCTCGTCCCGGCAGAGGCACAGTTGGTGACGCTCTCCACGGTGGCCGAGCAAGCTCCGGAATCGACCTCCTGACCCGGACCGATCATGCACCGTGTTGTCACCGAGCCTGGGAACCTGGACCGTGAACGCCGCGTAGAGTCCGTCCGGCAGAGTCCGGCCGAGGTCATTGTGGTCAGCTCGGCAGATACCGAACTGGCCGCGCTGGCCCGGATCTGGGGTCCGCGTCTGGGAGGCCGCCTGCGTCTGATGAATGCCGGACCCCTGCAGCATCCGGATGCGGTGGAGCATTATGCCGATCACGTGCTGACGTTTGCCCGGATCGCGCTCTTCCGTCTGCACGGAGGCAAGGGCTATTTCCCGCACCTGCTGGAGGAGATCCAGCACATCAAGTCGCACGGCGCCTCGGTACGCACGCTGGTGCTGCCTGGAACCGACCAGTGGGATCCGGAGTTGATGCCCTACTGCGACTACGCCGAGCCCTTGGTCCAGCAGATGTTTGCCTACTTTCGCGAAGGCGGAATCGAGAACTTCCAGCTCGCTGTAGAGGTGATCGAGCGCCTGTTGCAAAACGACCCGGGACCGTTCCCCGAGGCTCAGCCGATGCCAACGTTTGGCTGGTACGAACCCTGGGCCAAACGCTGAGCCGGCCGGACCGGGCTTCCCAGAGCCTCGGACACTGCCTCACCCTTCACCCTCTTCCAGATTGCCCCCATGAGTCGATTGGTCCTTACAGGAGACTTCAACCACGAAACCAATACCTTCAACAAACGGCCCACCGGGCTCGCAGAGTTTGAGGCCTACTACGCAATCTTTGGTGAGCCGATCCTCTCCCGGTTTCGCGACGTCAACCACGAGCAGGCGGGCTTCATCGACTGCGCCGAGCAGTACGGCTGGGAGCTGGTGCCCACCGTGGTGGCCACGGCAAATCCGGGAGGCACCGTCACCCGGGAAGCCTTCAACCGCTACGCTGGCGCCATTCTGGAAGGAGCCCGAAGCCGTTCGTGGGCAGGCATCGCCCTGTCTCTGCATGGAGCGATGGTGGTGGAGGGAGTTCACGACGCAGAGGGCGAGCTTCTGCAGGAACTGCGGGGTCTGGTTGGAGAGGCCGTTCCGATCGCGATTACCCTGGACCTGCACGCAAACGTCACTCAGAAGATGTGTGAGCACGCGAACATCATCGTCTCCTACAAGACCTACCCCCACGTGGACATGCGAGCAGCGGCGCAGCATGCCGGGAGGCTGCTGGAGCAGGCGATGAACTCCGGAACTCCTCTCCGCACGATCGTCCGGCAACCTCCGCAGATCGAGGGCTTGGACGGAGGCCGCACCGATGCCGGACCGATGACGACCCTGATCCCACGCATGAAGGCCTTTGAGGACGAGGAAGGCATTCTCGCCGTCAGCCTGAATGCCGGTTTTGGGCTCGCCGATGTGCCCTTTGTCGGACCGTCCGTCACGGTGACGCATGCCTCGTCTGCGGCGGCAAGAGCAGCGGAAATTGCTGCTGAACTGGAGGAGGCGATCTGGCAGTCTCGAGACACGGTCACCAATCAGTACCTGACTCCGGAAGCGGCTGCAGAGCTGGCCAAAGGCTTCGATGGACAGGGCAGGCCGCTGGTGATTGCCGACTACTCCGACAATCCGGGAGCCGGCAGCTATGGTGACGCGACCAACCTCCTGAAGGCCCTGCTTGAGGCCGGAGTGGAGGACGCCTGCTTTGGTGCGGTGTGCGATCCAGCGGCCGCCCGTGCGCTGGTGGAGGCCGGGGCTGGAGCCCGGGTCTCCGTGAAGGTTGGGGGCAAGAACGACCCCAGCCTCGGAGGTGGCCCGTTGCTGCTGGAAGGGGAGGTTCGGGGGACTTTTGACGGAGACTACCGCTCCGAGGGGCCAATGTTTGCCGGGCTGGTCAAAAGCTTCGGTCCAACTGCAGTTCTGCAGGTGCAGGGGGTTGAGGTGCTGGTGAGCACCCACAACCTCCAGATCCTGGACCGGATGCAGTTTGCCACCTTCGGAATCGACCCGGAGCGCAAGCGCGTAGTGGCCCTCAAGTCCATGCAGCACTTTCGTGCCGCATACGAGCCTCTGGCAGCAAAGGTCGTGATCTGCGACTCCGGCGCTCTGGCGCGTCCCCGGCGCTCAACGTTGCCGTTTCAGAACGTACGCCGTCCGGTGTATCCGCTGGACTCGATCGACCGCGCGTAGCTGAAGGAGCCCTCCCTCCCCAAGGCACTTTTCATGGATTTCGATGCGCTTGCCTCCGGCTACTTCCGGTTGAAGGCCTCGTCCGGGAGTCACCCACCCAGCCTCTCTACGCTACGTGCACGCTTTCCGGAGCTTCAGGTACAACTGGACGCGTGCTTCCTCTCAAACCCTGCAGCGAGCGCCTTGGTGCTGGAGCGCTTCCGGGAGGATTTTGCAGAGGAGGCGCGACTGTTGCGCGTCCTCTCGGAATACCCGGCACAGTCGGAAAGTCTGTCCGAGGAGCTTGCCGAGTCGCTGGGCGTTGCACCGAAGAATCTGTTCCTGACCAACGGGGCGGCCGAGGCGATTCAGGCGCTCCTGCGCCGCTTCTCATGCAGGACGCTGGTCGTGCATCCGAATTTCACGGAGTACCACGAGCTTGCCGCTCGGTTTGGAGTTGTCGAGGCCTTCCGGCTGAGCCCGGAGAACTCCTTCCGGCTTGACCCCGAAGCGCTGCTCGCGCGTATCCGGAGCTTCCGGCCGGATACGCTGGTGCTGATCAACCCGAACAATCCGGATGGCGGAGTCATCGCCCAGGAGACCCTGCGCACGCTGCTGGAGCAGATTCCCCCGGGGCTGCTGGTGCTGGTGGACGAGAGCTTCATCCACTACACCGATGAGGCCCCTGACGCGTGGCCTTCGGTGCAGGGGTGGCTGAAGGAGTTCCCGCAACTTGGAGTGATCAAGAGCCTCGCCAAGGATTACGGAGTGGCCGGCCTGCGCGTGGGCTACGCGGCGCTTTCCGAGGAGCGCGTCCGGGAGCTTCGTCAGGATGGATTCCTCTGGAACCTGAATGGCCTGGCCGAATGGTTCCTGCGCCTGCAGGCCCAGCCGACGTTTCAGGAGCGCTATGAGCCGCTGCGGCAACAGGCCATCCGGGATGCGCGGAGGCTCAATCGGCAGTTTCAGGAAATTTCCGGAGTCCGGGCCTTTCCGTCTTGGGCCAACTTTTCCCTGATCCAGTTTCCCCACCCCGGCCAGGCAGAAGCGGTGATGCTGAAGTTGCTTTGCGAATACGGCGTTTATGTACGAAACTGTTCTGACAAACCCGGGCTGGAGCAGGCCGAGTGCCTGCGTTGGGCATCGCGAACAGACGCTGAGAATCAGCAGGGCCTCCAGGCGTTGCAGGAGGTCCTCTCTGCGTTCCCGAAGCCTCCTCCCGAGTTCCCCTGATTTCCTGTTCCGGTTTCCGCCTTCCGGGACGGCATCCTGACCTGATACAAGACGATGAAGGAAGAGCTTCAAGAGTTGCTCGACGACCTCAAGACCTGGCACTTCTGGCACACGCTGCTGATGATGGCTCTCGGGTGTGCCATCTTCGGAGCGGTGGTCAACGCGATTCTGGTGCCGCAGAACTACTTTGCCGGAGGAGCGACCGGGCTGGCTCTGCTGATTTACGCGATCACGGATCAGTTCTCGCTGGGCATGCTCTACACGCTGATCAACATCCCAATCTTCATCGTGGGCTACCGGGAGTTCTCCCTGCGCTACATTGTCGTCAGCCTGGTCGGGATGGTGATCTACTCGGTGGCTCTGGAGTGGGTGCAGGTCCCGATCAAGATGGAAGACCCGATGCTGGCGGCGATCCTGGCCGGGGTTTTGAGCGGGATCGGTTCCGGGATCTACCTGAGGCTCGGGGGCTCTGTGGGGGGCATGGACATTCTGGGGACGGTGCTGAAGAAGCGCTTTGCGATCCCGATCGGGACAACCTTCAACGTCGTCAACATTGTGATCATCACCACCAACGCGGTGCTCTACAACCTCGACATCGCGCTCTACACCGGGATCTACATGTACGTGTTCTCCTGGTCCATGCAGCGAGTCCTGACCGGGTTTTCTCAACGCAAGTCGGTGTTCATCATTACCGATCATCCGGAGGAGGTGCTGCATCAGGCGATCCGCAAGATCGACCGCGGGGCGACGTTCTTCATGGCCGAAGGATCGCAGTCGCACGCCCCCAAGCGGGTGGTCTACACCGTGATCAACCTGCTGGAGTTGGGGCGTCTCAAGCAGCACCTGTTTGAGACCGATCCGAACGCCTTTGTGGTGGTCAACGATACCGCGGAGGTAATTGGGACACGCTTCTTGACCTGGGAGGACGAGGGGTTCAAGCGTCGCTCGCGGGTTCCGGAGTCCCGATGAGTTACCGGGAGCGTGGACGGGAGCCGAGGATGTGTCCGGGAGCCAGCCAGGTCAAAGAGGCGCCACGCAGGATCATGAAGGTCGTCAGGGCCAGCCAGAGCCCGTGGTTGAACCACAGCGGCTGAAAGAGCAGGTACATCCCGAAAAATCCTGCGGTGCAGAGCAGCATCGCGTTCCGCATCACCCGGGTGGCGGTTGCTCCGAGGAAGATGCCGTCCCAGATGAAAGCGAACAGGTTGAGCAGAGCGCCCAAGGTGAGCCAGGGGAGGTAGACCGAAGCCAGGGCGACAATCTCTTCATGGCGGGTGAACTGGTGGAGCAGCCACTCCCCGGACCAGCCGTAGACGAGGGCAAAGACCACTCCGATCCCTGCCGCCCAGAGGATCAACAGCCCCACACAACGCCTCAGGGCCGAGGTGTCGCGCCCCCCCGTGTAGCGTCCCACCAGTCCCTGCCCGGCGTTGGCAAAGCCGTCGATGGCAAATGAAACAAGCATCCAGAGTTGCAGCAACAGCGAGTTTGCGGCGAGGATGTCCTCGCCCATTTGAGCCGAGGCCATGGTGAAGAAGGTGAACACCGTGATCAGCGCCAGCGTGCGGATGAGGATGTCCCGGTTGACCTGGAAGAACCGTTTCAGCCCCTGAGTTTCCAAAAGTCCAGACTCCAGAGAGAACCGGCCGCCTGAGCCTTCGGAGAAGAAGGACCGCAGCATCAGGAGCCCCAGGAGCACTCCGCAGTATTGAGCAGCCAGGGTTCCCCACGCGACCCCGTCGGAGTCCATCCCTGCAAACATCACGAAGCCCAGGCTGGCGAGGATGTTGAGCAGGTTCACCGCGACGGTCAGCAGCATCGGAGTCCGGGCGTTCTGCACTCCGAGAAACCACCCCTGTACCACCATCAGGCTCAGCGTCGCCGGAGCAGCCCAGATCCGGATTGCAAAGTAGGATCGAGCATGTTCGAGCACCTCCGGAGTGGAGTCCATCACGTGGAACGCGACGGCACCAATCGCTCCTTGTAGCAAGATCATCACGGCCCCCAGCAGCCCCGCAACCAGCAGCCCGCGCTGCAGCAATCGCCGCACCTCTGACCGATCTCCGGCCCCCCAAGCCTGAGCCGTCACCCCGGTGGTCCCCATGGCCAAAAAGCCGAACCCCCAGTAAAGAAAGTTGAAGATCGCCGTCCCCAGCGCCAGCGCCCCGATGTAGTGCGGGGCCTCAAGATGTCCCACAATCACCGTGTCCGCCATGCCAAGCAGAGGCACCGAGACGTTAGCCACAATATTGGGCAAGGCCAACCGCAGGATGTCCCGGTTGACCTGTCGCGATTCTTCCGCACGGAACGCCTGCAGAACTCTCAGCAGTCTCCTCGGCGAGGTCTCGGAGGTCTTTCCATTTTTTGCTGACATGTTTGGGGAAATGCTGATATTAATTCATCAGAAAACAATGGCCTCCGAGCGCCGACCCGGCGCTCCTTCTTCTGCACCATGCGTTTCCTTTCGACCTTCCTCTCCTTCCTGCTCCTCGGCGTCCTCGGCCTGCAGGCGTCCTCGTTGCCGCAGGCGATTTTGCTGCTTGATCGGCCGGTGCCTCCCAGTGTGCCTCATCAGGAGATGCTGGAACAAGTCCGGAACCCGCTGGCCCGCTACTTTGCCTTTGATGAACAGCTCCAAGCCGAGCAAATGCATGCGACCGCCCCGCCGGTGGCGGCCCTGAACCGAATACGCACCAAGCTTCCGGAAGCCTACCTGTTCCTGCTGGAGGCCACACCGGGGACGTCGCACCTGATCGCTTATCTGCCCACGCAGGGAGTACGCATCCGTGCCCTGAATCCGGAGAACCCTGCCGAAGGCGTGGAAGGCTTTGCGAGCTACCTGAGGACGCTGGAGGAGTTTGTCCCGGAGGTGCCTCTGGCTCGAGCCAGGCCGATTCCACCTCCGGCAGAGCTTTCCCCTGAGCCTCTTGAAGAACCCTCTCCAGTCGTGGAGCCCAGGAGGTCTCAAGCACCGGCATCGCCAGCAATGGCGGCTATTCGCCCTACGCCTCCGGCATCTCAACAGACCTTGCGGAACCTGAAGTTCACGCTCGCAGAACGACAGTACAATCAAGAGATCTGGAAGCGCCTCAAGAGCCAGATGATGTTCTTCCGGCAGAGAGACGGGGTGATTCCCGGAGGAGCGGTCAAGCTGCAGCTCAGCATCTGGTCAGATGGGCGCATCCTGAAGCGCGAGTTGCTGGAGCGCTCCGGATCGGAGGGTTTTGATCAGGCGGTGCTGGATTCGGTGGCTCAGATGGCGTTGCCGCGACCTCAGGCGATCCTGGTGGAGCGCCCACCTTATATCGTCGTGATTCAGATCAACCCCTGAGCCCAGCCCGTGACTCTTCCTGTACCTGCCCACTCAGCCCCGGAGCACGCCATTCCGCCTCAGCGGATGAACGCTGCAGAGGCCCTGGAGGTGATGTTCAGCGACTACGCCCCGAACACGCGGCGCGCTTACGCCCGGGCCTTCCGGGAGTTTCAGGCCTGGGCAGGGTTCCGCGAGTTCAAGGAGTTGGCAACGCTGGATCCACTACAGGTGGTGGCGTTCAAGACACACCTCCGAGAGCAAGGACACAAACCGGCCAGCATCAACCAAACCCTGAGCGCTCTCCGCAAGATCGGCAAGCTCCTGGCCGAGTTCGGATTCCTCGCACGCAACCCGTTTGCCACCTCGATCCTGCGCAGCGAAAAGGTTTCTGCCACCAGCAACAAGGGCGCCCTGCAGGTCTCGGACATCCACGCCATGCTTCATGCCAACGAAATGCTGGAGTATGACCCTCGTTTTGCATTACTCCTGCGACGGAGGAATGGCGTGCTGCTGAAGTTCCTCTACTTCACTGCAACTCGACGCAGCGAGGTGGCCGATCTGCGTTGGGACGATCTGGGACAGGATGGAGTTCATCAGGTGGCGCGCTTGCGGCAGACCAAGAGCGGCGTGGAGCAGAAGATCAAGATCCGGACGGAGCTGCACCTGGAGTTGGTGCGCTGGAGAGCGCTACAGGAGGAGCAGGGGTTGAGTGCTCCCTGGGTCTTCCCCTCCCTCAGTGCCCGGACCTTCGGACAGAAGATGAGCGGCAAGGGAGTGAACGATGTGGTGATTCGTCTGGGGCGCGAGGTGGGGTTGAAGATCTCCGCGCACTATCTGAGGCACACGGCCATCACTACGGCGCTGGAACTCGGAGAGCCGCTGCAGAAGGTGCAGGCCTACGCCCGGCACGCTTCCGCAGACACGACCATCCGGTACTTTCATGACCGTCAGCTCCTGGAGCAAAACCCAACGGACCGCCTCCCTTCTCTCTGAGGAGCGCTCCTCGGGAGCTTGGAAGCCGCGGCTCAGTCGCGGGCGATGCGCGAGACCCAGATACTGATTTCGTAAAGAATCAGCAGCGGTCCGGCCATCAGCAACTGCGTGAAGACATCTGGGGGTGTCAGAATTGCCGCGGCGATGAAGATGACGACCAGCGCATACTTGCGGTACTCTCGGAGGAAGTGGTCGTTGATCACTCCAAGCCGGGTGAGGATGAAGGAGATCGTGGGGAGTTCAAAGACCAACCCGAAGGCGAAGAGCAGGTGGACGGTCAGCGAGAGGTACGAGCCCATGCTCAACGTCGGGAGCGTGATCTCGTTGGAAAATCCGAGGAAGAAGTCGTAGCCGAAGGGCAGGACCACGAAGTAGCCAAAGAGCCCTCCACCGACGAAGAGAGGATAGGAGAGGATCACGAAGGGCCACACCGCCTTGCGCTCTTTGGAGTAGAGAGCAGGCCGGACAAAGAGCCAGATCTGCCCAAGGACAAAGGGGAAGGTCAGAAAAAGCGAGGCGTAGAGCCCGATCCTCAGATACGTGAAGAACGGCTCCGTCAGCTCAAGAAAGTGCAGCGGAATGTTCCGGGCTTCCAAGGGACGACGGAAGAGCCCCAGAATGGGCTGGTTGAGGTTCATTTCCACATAGACCGCGGCCACAAAGATGATCAGGATGGCGATCATGGAGTGAACCAGGCGGGTACGCAACTCACTCAGATGACTGGTGAGCGGCATGGGAACGTCTTCAGGATTGTTGAGCGGGTCGGATTCCGGATTGATCCCGGGAGAAGGATGACTCATTGTATCGTCTGAGGAGATTTGAACACAAAGCGAGCGTTTTAACATGCTTTTCAAGAAACTACACGATAAACGTTATCCCCTCCCCGGGCTTGGGAAGGCGTTCCTGTTGGGGCTGCTGACTCTGCTCCTGGTCGGACCCTTGGCGGCACAGGAAGACTCGGAAGAGATCTACCTGCTCTCACAGACCTTCAAGGTCGCGCGCCCTGAAACCCGCGAGGCCACCTACTCGCACGACGGGCAGTACCTGATCACGCTCTCCGGGAACCACCGGCTCGAGTTCTGGATTCCTCACAGCGCCAAGCGGTTCAAGGTCATTCCCACTGACACCCACGAGGCCTTGCATTTCATTCAGCACCCGGACGGCAACCGCATCCTCACCGGAGGACGAGACGAGACGATCCGGGTCTGGGACTACAATCGCGGGCTGGAATCCGGCGTGTTGCGAGGACATCTGACACCGATCTCCGGGTTGCACCTCAACCCCACCGCAACCCATCTGATTTCCGGAGCAGAGGACGGAACACTCATCTACTGGGACCTGGAGGCCAAGAAGCTCATCAAGCAGGCCACCCAGGCCCACCGTGGAGCGATTCTCGCGTTCGCCTTCCATCCGGATGGCAAGATGCTGGCGACGGGGGGAGAAGACCAGTTGATCAAGCTCTGGCAGCTTCCGGATCTGAGACCGATCAAGCTGCTTGAAGGGCACCTTGGCGCAATTACCGAGCTCCGCTTCAGCGCCTTGGGAGAGCGGCTGATCTCCAGTTCTGCCGACCAGAGCCTGATGTTCTGGGACTGGAACACCGGAGTTGCCGAGCAGACGCTCCAGCATCACACAAAGAGTGTGGTAGGGTTTGACCTGCACACCGACACAGGCCGCCTCGTCAGCGCCGGCAAAGAGGGCGGTATCGCCATCTGGAGCTATCCGGAAGGGAAGCTGCAGTTTGCCCTGAACTCGGTTGCCGGGCCGGTCTCCAAGGTGCACTTTGACTCTAGCGGGAAGCACCTGATCGCAGCGCTGGAGGATGGACAGGCCCAGACCTGGGAGCTGGGGAAATCCTCGTTTCTGGCGGCGTTGCAGGGACATGAGCGTCCGGTCGATGCGCTCGACTTCTCTCACAACGCCAAGTATCTGGCCACGGCCTCCTCGGACAAGACCCTGCGGATCTGGGATGTCGCCTCCAAGCAGGAGGTACGTCAGTATGAGACCGAGAGCCACCGCGTGCAGGTCCTCAAGTTCAGCCCGGACAGCAAACTCATCTACAGCGGAGGTGCAGACTCCTCCATCCGCGTCTGGGACCCTCAAACCGGTGCGCAGAAAGAGCGGCTTCAGGCCCACAAGGGCAAGGTCAACGCGCTGGCGTTTCATCCTGACGGGGAGGAGTTTCTCACCGGAGGTTCGGATCAGCAGTGGATGCTCTGGAAGGTGGGTGCGCGGGAGCCGTACCGGATTCAGAAGAGCCACCAGGACCAGGTCACCACCGTGGCCTTTGCTCCGAAGGGAGACCAGTTTGTCACTGGGAGCAACGACCGCAACGTCCTGATCTGGAACTATCCCAAAGGCGAGCAATTGGGCGTGATCTCCGGACACCGCAAGGGGCTCACGGACCTGGCCTACAGCCCGGTGGCTCCTTTGCTGGCGACGGCCTCCCGAGACAACACGATCAAGCTGTGGGACATCACCGAGCCGGACAAGCCTGTGGAGCGCATGATTTTCGAGGGGCACGGGTTCATCGTGACCCGGATCTTCTTCTCTCCGGACGGCCGCGCGTTGATCTCGATCTCCCGGGATAAGACCGTGCGCCTTTGGAATGTGGCGACCGGACAGATGATCCGCATCCTCAACGGGGAGAGCACGGCGTTGACCAACGGGGCCCTGAGTCCGGACCATCAACTGATCGCGGTGACCAACCTGGCCAGCACCGTCAGTCTGCTCAGCTATCCCTCACAGATCCCCGAGTTGGAAGCACCCGTGGCCGAGGCTTCTTCGGAGGAGGGATCTGCCGGGCCTGCAGAGGTGAGTCAGGCCGGCTACATCGGAGATCCCATCTCCGTTCCGGACGACCCGAGCAACTTTGAAGACCTGACCAACCTGGTTTCGCGGATGAGCCCGGAAGAACTGCAAGTCTACGCGGTGCCGCCCATCGTCGTCCGCTCCACTCGGGATGTTGAGCTGCAGAAGGAGATGAACCAACTCCTGGCAAGCAACCGCGTCTGCCGCGACCTGAAGCGTCTGGAGGAGGTCGCGCTGGAGCTGCTGCAGCACGTGCCGGACGAGATGGCCGCATATCACGCGCTACTCAAGGCGGCGCTGCTGCGGGGCGACCTGCCGATGGTTCACCTGAGCGTCTATGCCGGGCTGAGCGCCAAGTTTCGGCCCAAGGTCTACAACTATGCCACTGAACTGGTGGTCCGGAACTCCCTGCGGTACTGGAAGTATGAGGTCTTTGACCAAACGGTCCACCGTCAGGGAACCCCCTACGTCCTCGAGATCCGGGACTGTCAGCAGCAGCGGGTAACCCTGGAGGTCGACCCAGCCCTGATGATTCTGCGTCCTCCTACCGAGTTTCTCGCGAGGCTCACTCACATCCCCCGGATCCTGGACTATCGAGACTTCCGGGACATGCCCTTGAACGAGTTCCGCAACCGCTACCACCAAGCCATCGCCCGGATTCTCAAGGATGATTCTCCTCTGCCGGTGAGCCGACGGTCGCGGCCCCTCTCTCAGCCGGCTCCGGAGGTGCCCAAGGCCCAACTGCTCCTCAACCTGGAGCGGGTCACTTTCTGGAAGAACGGGGGCAACGTCCCGTTCAAGCTCCGGGGGGCCGATGGGCCTTGGCGGTCCTACACGACCGATCAGGACAATCGAATTCTCCTGGAACTGCCTGCGGGAAACTACTCGCTCCAGATTGGCGCTGCAGTCGATCGGGCGCTCCGCCTTGAAGCCGGAAAACGCTTGGAGGTCTCCTTCTAAAGGCCAGAGCCAACCCTCCTCCTCAGACGCTCTGGCTCCTCCTTTCCCTCGGAGTTGGAGCCACATCGCCTGCAGGAGCAGCCCCCGATGGCACCTTGCCACAAAATGACTTGAGTTGAGGCCTCGGATTCGGGAGAATGCGGGTTCCTTCCACACTCGCGTCCGTAGCTCAGCTGGATAGAGCACAGGGTTTCGATCCCTGGTGTCGGGTGTTCGAATCACTCCGGACGCGCCAG
>JAYPUA010000047.1:0-25771 GCA_038133845.1 Deltaproteobacteria bacterium | reverse complement strand
CTACTGGTCAATCTAGTAGTGTAAAAATAAGCGCAGCTGCACCAAATGGAACTGCTGACGTTTGGGTGGCTTTAGATGACGGTACAAATGTTGATTTATATCATTCTGACAATGGCACGAGTGGAGGATTAGCACTTGTTCACACGATAAGTGCTGCAGATCTTGGTGGAATTGCACATGACGGAGGTGCAAGCGGTTCCGCAAACATAGGGATAGCAGTTGATAACGGTACAGATGCAAAGGTAGACGTCTATTACGAATAAGGTGTACTAGATTTTTTGCTGAAGCACAGCCCCCGCGCCTCGCATGAGGTTGCGGGGGTTTTTTGTTTGGAGGGGAGTGCGAGGCTTCTGCAGCGGGGTGTTGATCTGGGTCGGGGCTGGGGTTGTGGCCTGCAGCGATGGAGGTTGGGGGAGAGAGTCGTGTCGCAAGGCCAGCGAGGTGGCCGGGAGTCTGTGTCTGGAGGGTGAACGGGGCGCAACCGGGGAGGTCTTTCTGGCCGTCTACGGGACCTCGGAGGTGACAGCGGTGGACCTCTCCGAGCTGGGTGGAGCCGCCGAGGTGCCTCGAGATGGGACCCCACAGCCGGTCTCTCCGGGAACCGGGCGGGTCTTTTGGGTCAGCAGCGATGGCGTGACCCACCACCTCTCGCTCACGCTGAATGCCGCCTCCGGGCTCCCGGGGCCGTACGCTCCGCTGGTTCGTCCTCCACAGGCTGGGCCTTCGGGAGAGGCTCGCACCTTTGTGCTCTTTCTGGCCGGCAGCGAGTATGCGTTCGTGCTCCCGCCCTGAGCCTGGCCTTCAGCCCTCAACTCCAGCAGCCTCTATTCTCTGAGCTTCCTGCGTGTGAGGGCCGGGAGGACGGAGCCGGTGTGTTCGGGAGCGGGCTGTCCCTGGGGAGCGTCTGCGGTGAAGTGGGGCTCCAGCGCATTCCACAGCTCGGACGCGAGGCTCCAGGAGTGCGGTTTGCTGACGCCGTCAAAGGCTTCCGGAGGAGTGGCTCTGGGCTTGGCGCTGGCGAAGAGGTGCAGGTGCTGCTCAGTCCGGGTCACCGCGACATAGAGCAGGCGTCCGGTCTCAAAGCGGGCCTTGTCGCGCTCCAGCAGGTTCAGGTAGGCATAGAGCGGATCCTTGTTCTCGCCGCCACGCTCGCTGATCGGGGCGACCAGCAGGTCGATGTGGTTTGTGCCCCGGGCGTCCTCTTGCTGCAGCTCCTGCCAGCGCAGCAGCGGCTGGTCCAGGGTCGGCGGCTGCCGGGAGAGCCCGGGGAGCAGCACGGTCCCGAACTGCAGTCCCTTGGACTTGTGCATGGTCATCAGCTCCACCCGGATGCCTGCGCTGGAATCGGGGCGGGCATAGAGCTTCTGCAGCTCCGAATCCAGAAACGAAGAGGCCAGATCTCCACGCCCTTCCAGCGTCTCCAGCAGGGCCAGAAAGGTCTCGGCATCCTCAAGCGCCTGCTCCTCCTGCAGACACTGCGGACCTCCCAGCCGAGTCCAGGCGACCTCCACCAGGCTCCTCAGCGGAAAGCGCCCCACCCGCTCCAGCAGCGGCCCCAGCGCCTCCTTCACCCAGCGGACGCGTTTCCGGCCTTCCGGGCTGAGCGACCTCAGGCGCCGCTGCTGATTCAGCAGGGCCCAGACGTGGGTCCGGTGGTCGTCTCCGGCCAGGCGGTGCAGATCCAGGAGGTCCAGTCCACACCACGGGGCGCGCAGGATCGCCAGCCAGGAGCCGCGATCGCCCCAGTGCAAGAGCGCCTTGGTGAGCGCCCCGAGGTCGGAGACAATCGGTCGCGCGGCCAACTCCTCGATCTCCACCGCCCGGAAGAGCACCTGCTGCCGCTTGAGCTCGGCGAGGATCTCTACCAGGTGGGAGCGATTGCGGACCAGGATGCCGATCGTGTGCGGCTTCCTTGAGGAGGCGCTCTCCCGGGTGCGCTGGAGCGTCTGCCGGACCACCTCCACCACCTGCCGGGCCTCCTCTTCAGGAGCTGCTCCAAGCAGAGGATGCACCGTGACCGGCTCGTCTGCTGCAGGATGGAAGCTCTTCGAAGGCGCGAAGCGGATCGCCCCGGTCGCCCGGTCGTCAGCAGACGGCAGGATCCGGGCAAAGTGCGTGTTGACCCAGTCGAGCACTCCCTGACGAGAACGGAAATTGACGGTGAGTTGCAGCGGCTCCGGACGAAGCTCGGCGAGGCCCTCTTTCTGCACACGCAGGAACAGCGAGACCTCAGCCTCCCGGAAACGATAGATGCTCTGCATCGGGTCTCCCACCAGAAACAGCGTGCGCCCGTCCCCCTCCTTCCAGCCGGCAACCAGGTGCCGGATCAGGTCGAACTGGATCAAGCTGGTGTCCTGGAACTCATCCACCAGCACATGCCGCAAGGGCACGGCAAAGGCCTGCTCCCATCCAGGCTGCTCCAGCGCTCGCAGCGCACCCTGGGCGATCTCGATGAAGTCCACCTGGCCCTCGGCAGCAAACTCTCCCTGAAGCTGAACCGCAGCGACCTCCAACAATGTGAACAGCGCCTGCAGCACCTGCCACTGCGGCTCCGAATAGTGAGGCTCCGGGAGGAAGCGGGCCCGATCGAGCAACGCCGCCTGCTCCGGGTGCTCCTGCAGGGACGCCAGCAGCTCCATGCAAGCCTCCCGGATGCGCCTGGGCTCTCCGGGATCGGCAGGGAAGCCGTTGTTCTTGTTGACCAGCTTGCGCCAGCCGCCCTGCTGAGTCAGCAGCATCTCGGCTGCTCCGCGCCAGGCACTCAGCGCCTCAGGCGTCTCCTCCAGCAGCGCTGCAGAGTCGGCCCAGAGGACAATCGGAGAGTCCGGCTTGCTGCCTCGCAGGTGTGCCGCAGCATGGAGGGCAAACTCCTGCAGCTGCCGCCGCTGCTCCGGAGGAAACGCCGCGCAGAGCTGCCACAGCGTCTGGCTCACCAGACGCTCCAGCCCCTCCTCAAGCCTCTGACGCAGTCCCGGCCCGGCTCCCTGAAAGGCTCCAAGCCTGCGAATCCACTGATCCCGCTTGGCCAGCATCGTCTCCAGCAGCTCAATGACCACCCGGGAGTCGTTGTTCAGGTGTCCCAGCGCCAGCTCAATCGCGGCAGCGTAAGGCTCTCCGCTCTCCAGCCCCTCCAGCGTCCTGCGGGCCGCCTGACGGTAGAGCAGTCCGGGGGTCGGCGCGATCGGCAGCGTCCCGCCCAGCCCGGAGCTCAAGGGCAGACGGCGCACGACCTCGCTGCAGAAGCCGTCAATGGTTTGCACCTGCAGCCGTGCCGGGTTCTCCTGCAGGCTCCAGCTCCGCTCCGTGTCGCGCTGCAGCACACGCCGGGCGCGGGCGCGCTTCTCCTGTTCATAGGCTCCGGCACCCTCCGGCAGCGGCTGCATGCAGGCCTCCAGCTCGTCCAGCACCCGGCGGCGCATCTCTGCCGCGGCCTTGCGGGTGAAGGTGATCGCCAGGATCTCCTCCGGATGCTCCACGGTCTCCAGCAGCTCCAGCACGCGCTGGGTCAGCAGCTCCGTCTTGCCGGAGCCGGCCGGAGCCTGAACGATGAAGCTCCTCTGCGCATTCAGCGCCGCCTCACGCTCAGCCTGATCGTGAACCCTCATGCGCCCCCTTCCCGAGAGCCGGCCTCCGGCTCCCGCTGACGGGCCAAGGCCTCGGCAACGCGGCAGAACGCGCGAGCGGCCGAGTAGCGGAAGACCTTCTCGTCCTCAAAGCGCATCACCGCATGTCCTCGCCGGATCTCCCGGGCCAGCTCGGTGAGCTTCTCCTCCCAGCTCTGCTGCAGCTCTGCCCATGACGAAAACTCCTGCAGCCCCGTGGCCTCCGACCAGAGCTTGACCCCGGGGGCCAACTCCCCGACCTCGGCCACTCCCGAGTAGCCCAGGCTCGAAGGGTTCAGCTTCGCGAAGGCCAAAGCGCTCACCGGAGGGGCCTTCTGAACCATGCTGTAGAGAGGCAGCTGCGGGGAAAGCAGGCGCTCCTTCGTCCAGTCCTTGAAGTCCGCGGTGCCACCGGTCTTGTAGTCGATCACCAGCTGTTTCCCGGTGCGCAGGTCCTCATCGCGTCGATCAAGCACCACCCGCAGCTGCAGCCCCTCAAGCACAAACTCGCGCTCCTCCTCGCAGGCCAGCACTCGAAAGGACGGGCGGTTTCGCTCCATCTTCATCCAGCGCTCCAGCAAGCGGACGACTCGGTGAATCTCCAGCTGCCGAAAGCGCGGAGGCAGCGGGGTGCGGTTTTGCTCGAACTCGTTGAAGGCCGCCTCCACCGACTGCCGGATACGCACGTTCAGGTCCCCGGCACTCAGCGAGTCGCTGTGACGCAAGGCCGGCACCTCCGGGCTCCAGAAGCGCTCCAGCGCCAGGTGCACGACCTGACCCCGCTGTGCGGCATCGTAGGCGTCCAGCGGTTCCTCCAGCGGTCGGATTCCCAGCCGGTACTCGGCATAGGCCTTGAGCGGACAGGCCGCCTGCGCCTGCAGCAGCCCGGTTCCTCCGGAGACGTGTCCTCCCTCCGGAACCTCTGCTCCCTGATCGTCCACCACCTCCTCCAGCTCAAACCGCTCCTGTTCAAAGAGCTGCCTCCTTGGAGAAGGCCCCGGCTCTCCTCGACGTGGACTCAGCACCTCGCCAAACAGACGGGTCGGCCCCTGCTCCTTCTCCCCATCCCACTGTGCCCAGGAGATCAGAACCTCCGCGCTGGTGCAGAGCAGACCCTGCGAGAGCGTCCGAAGCTGCTGCAGGTGCAGGTCGGCGCGGCTTCCCGGAACGTTGGAGGCCTGCTGTCGAGCGAGGGAGAGCAAGGGGTTCGGACGAAAGCTCCCGGGCCAGACCTCATCGGTCATCCCCAGCAGACGCACGGCATCAAAACGCACGTCCGCCGCCTCCCGGGGGGAGAGGACCCAGACTGAAGGCTGGAGGTCCTGCTGCGCCTCGGAGTGCTCCTTGAGCATGCGCAGGAAGGTCTGCAGCTCCCGCTCTCGAGAGAGCCCCGGGTTGATCCTGCGCCACGACTGAAAGCGCATCTGGGTCTGCAGGATCGCCTCGGAGAAGTACTCTCGCTCTCGCTCATGCAGCGAAGCGTCCCAGCCGCAGGTCTGCAAGAAGTGCTGAATCCAGAACACCGGGTCGTTCCGACGGCGAGAGCCCAGCTCCCGGGAGAGCTTCTCGACCTGACGCATCACCCGCTGCAGCGAGGGACAGCCGGGAAATCCTGTCCCTCCACCGGACACGTGCTCCTCGGAGCCTCCGGAGATCCAGCGCATCCAACGCTCCCAGGAAAACTCCGGTTGCCGGGAAGAGCGCAGGAGCACATCCAGCTCGGCACGCAGGCCCAGCTCGCCAGAGAGCCCATCCCAGTACGGAGAGCGCAACAAAAAGCTCACCAGCTCCCAGGGGAGCAGCCGCTTGCGCCAGAGACGCAAGGTCAGCTCCAGCAGGTTCCGGGCAGCCTCAAGCGCCTCATCCAGACGCAACTCCGGACGAAAGCCGATCCGATAGCGTGGATGAGCGGGCAGTTGCCCCTGAGCATACTCCGCCGGATGCAGGGCTTCTCGGAGGAGGCGTTCGAGGATCGACTCCACATTCTCCAGGTTGGGCAAGACCCAGCCGATTCGAGCGTTCGGCTGCTCTTGCAGCTTGCGTGCGGTCCATTGGGCTGCAGCCTGCAGCTCAGCCTGCGGATCGCTGAAGACCTCGAACTGAGGAAGGGTCGGAGACTCCGGGGCCTGCAGTTCGAACAGCGCAGCTCCTCGGCGACGCAACTCGGCCAGCAGCTCGTGTTCCAGAGGCGAAAGCTCGGAGAATCCGTAAAGCAGCACCTGCGCAGGAGCCGCGTCCCACTCCGGAGCTTCCAGAAACTGCCGCAGGAACTCCGGCCGCGAGATCCCCCGGAGCCGCTGACAGCGTTCCAGAAAGGTGGCCTTCCAGTTCTGGTACAGCGCGCTCTCCAACGGCGCCTCGGCAGTGGGTTCCAGACGCCAGTGCACCTCCAGCCAGTGCGCGTCCTGAGCCTGCGGAGCGAGCAGGCTCGGCTGCAGGACCGGGGCGTCTTCAGGCATCGAGGCCTCCCAGAGCATGCGCTCTTCCAGACGATCAAGCACCCTCCACGCCTCCTCCGGAGCGAGGTCGGTGTTCCGCCGCTCCAGCCAGCGCTCCGTGTGGCTGAACCACCACGCGTCCAGCGGGTGGGCGTAGTTTCCAAGCGGCATCTTCGGAAAGACCTCCTGAAGAAACCTCGCCTGCAGAGACGTCCGGGTGAGGATCAGGGTCTTCGAGTCGGAAGGGATTTCCTGCAGCAGGGGAAGTTCCAGTGACATGGGAAACCTCAGGTTGGGATGAAGCACAGCGTTGATGTTCGGAGCCGGAGCAAGCCGTCTGCGAGGAGCGCTCCGGATACGGCCTGGACGCTCAGGACTGGCCGGAAGAGGGGGCCTTGCCGGAAACGGCAGCGATCTCCTCGGCCAGCGCCTGTGCCGAGACACCGGCAGCCTGAGCGAAGTCCTCCCCGGAAGAGGCGTAGAGGAGGCTCCGCGAGGCGTTGATCAGGCAGGAAATCGAGGTTTCGTCCTGTGCCTGATGGAGGGTCGCTTCCAGCTCACCTCCCTGCGCGCCCACCCCTGGAATCAGGAAGGGCATCGGACCGCTGACCGTGCGGATGTCGCCAATTGTCTCCGGGCGTGTCGCTCCGACCACAAGTCCCAGGTTTCCGGAGGTGTTCCACGCTCGAACCTTCCGGGCCACCTGCAGGTACAGCCCCGGAAGCTGAAAGTCCTCGGCTCCCGGATTCGAGGTCAGGCAGAGCACAAAGACTCCGCGGTCCGCCCGCGCCATGAACGGCTCCAGCGAGTCGGTGCCCATGTATGGCGAGACCGTCACCGCGTGGCAGCCCCACTGCTCAAAGATCGCCCGGGCGTACTGCTCGGAGGAGCTGCCGATATCCCCTCGCTTGGCGTCTCCAATGACCGGGATCGCCTCGGGGATCTTGCGGATCACCTCCTGAAGCAGCTCCAGGCCTGCCGGTCCCAAGGCCTCGAAGTAGGCAAAGTTCGGCTTGAACGCTGCCGCGTGGGGAGCCGTCGCACGGATGATCTGTTCCAGGAAGGAACGGACGCCCTCCAGGCTTTTCGGCAGGTGCTCCGGGAGACGCTCCAACACAGGGTCCAGCCCAACACAGAGCCTGGATCCGGAGACCTCAACTCGAGCCTGCAGCAAGCGGATGAAGCTCACCAGTCCTCACAAAAAAGATTGGTGTTGCCGCGATGAGGCATTAAGATAGCTCAGAACAGGGACATCTGCTGGGCTTCCGGGCGCTTGGCCTCAGCTTGCCAGCGAACCTGGACCATCTTGATGCCGCTTCGGGAGTCATAGTGCAGGTGCCCATGCTCCTGAGCATACAGGTAGACGTCTCGAGTGACCTGGACATCCATCTTGCAGTACTCAATGATCTTGTCGATTTTGCCTTCCTTGTACCATTCCAGGGACTGCAATCCGTCGGCAGATTTCCCTACGCCAAGGGTCGGACGGGCCACGGACTCCAGCTTGAGCCGGTGTCCCAGCTCCTTTTTGAGCTCCACCAGCATGTCCAGATTGCTCAGTCCCAGCAGCTCCGTGTAGAGTTGCTGACGCTGCTGGTGGTCCGGATGTCGTGCTCCGGCAAGGACCCGGTAGTCGAAGCCGATGTGGTTGAAGCCTACCACAAGGTCTGCCCGACGACAGTGCTCAATCAACGCCGGAACCTGATGGTCCAGGTACACCGCATAGTCCTGATCCACTGAATCCCAGATGACCCCTACCGACATGCCCATGTCTTCAATGTTGCTCCAGCCGCCAACCTCATCGGCAGAGTATTTGGTTTCCAGGTCGAAGTAAGCGATCCGTTCCATGAATCTTTCCAATAAGTGAGTGATGGAGGACTATTATCAGCTCCTGAAGGTGCGTCCGGAGGCCTCTGCCGAGGAGCTGCGCAAGGCGTATCGTCAGGCCGCCAAGGCGGAGCATCCGGACCTGCACCCAAACGACTCCGAGGAGGAGCGTAGGCAACGACAGCTGCGCTTCGTCCGGATCACGCAAGCCTACGAGACGCTGAGCAATCCGCAAAAGCGGGCCGCATACGATCAGAAGAGGCGTACTGCACAAGGTCAACAAACTCACCAGAAAACCCGGGCACGTTCAAGCTCTTCCGATCGCACTGCCCGTCCTCGGACCTCCGAACCGTTTCGGGAGTACCGTCCTCCGAGAAGAGACGACATCCCCTCTCCGGAGCAGGCCCTGGATGAGCTGTTTGAGGAGCTGGGAAGCTTCTTCAAGGAGGTCCGGAAGGTGCAAGATCCGCTCTCCTTGCTGGTGGAGAGCGCCAAGCAGGTCTTTCAGGAGGTCAATGACTGGCTGACTTCGCTGGAGCAGGAGCCCTCCCGCCCACGTCCCCGGAACGCTTTTCACTCCTTTCAGGAGGATGTGGAACAGGAGCTGGAACGCCTCAAGCGCCAACAGCAGCAACGTCCCCCGCGTCCCCGGAGTGCACGCTCCGAGGTGGACGCCGAACTGGAACGCCTCAAACGCGAGCATCAACGTTGACAGATTCCCCTTCAAACTCCTCGCCTTCGCCCCGGATCGTGGTCATGATCCCCTGCCTGAATGAAGCGGTCACCATCGGCAAGGTGGTGCAGGACTTCCGGCGGGTTCTCCCGGATGCGGAGGTCGTCGTGTTTGACAACAACAGCACGGATCAGACGGCCCAGATCGCCCAGCATCAGGGCGCGCGCGTGATCCCCGAACCTCGCCCGGGCAAAGGCTTCGTCGTCGCCTCCATGTTCCGCAAGATCGATGCGGACTACTACGTGATGGTCGATGGAGACGACACCTACTCCGCAGAGCACGTGCGCGACCTGCTGGAGCCCGTCCTCTGTGGGAATGCGGACATGAGCGTTGCCACCCGGCTTGAAGAGTACCGGAGCGACTCCTTCCGGCCTCTGCACGTCTTCGGCAACAACCTGGTGAAGACATTGGTGAACTGGATCTTTCAGAGCAACCTGCGAGACATCATGTCCGGCTATCGCGCCTTCAACCGGGATCTGGTGAAGACGGTTCCGGTGCTCTCTTCCGGGTTTGAGGTCGAGACGGAGATGACGATCCGGGTGCTGGATTACGGCTTCTCGATTGCCGAAGTCCCGGTGCCGTACCGTGAACGTCCGGAGGGCAGCTTCTCCAAGCTGCACACGTTTCGAGACGGCTATCGCGTGCTCTCGACGATTGCGAACATTGCCAAGGCCTACAAACCCTTCACCTTCTTCGGAGGCCTGGGCCTGATCTTCATGTTATTGGGAGCCTTCACCGGAGGATGGGTGGTGGTGGACTATCTGGAGGATGCTTACGTCGACAAGGTCCCCACAGCCATTTTGGCCTCGGGGCTGATGCTGCTGTCGTTTGGAAGTGTGGGCGTGGGAGCGGTGCTGCATACCGTCAATCATCGGTTCCGGGAAACCAACCGACTGTTGCAGCAGGCCTTGCGCAAGTCGGAGCGCTGAGCCTCAGAACGACCACTGGTAGGCAAATTTCACCCCATCGGAGCCCGGGGCAATCCGCAATCCAGTGGCAGGGGTCGGACGGGGGCCTGCCGGATCCCAGACGGCGCGTGTGCCCAAGCTGGCCCCAATGATCGCGCCAAGCACCGTGGAGGTTCCAATGATCCGGAACTGATTGCGCGTGTTGGTCTCCTGCTGCACAAACGCAAACCAGGTCCCGATCATCAACCCGGTCCCTCCGCCATAGCCCACGTTGGAGATGGCGTTCTGCCGCTCCTGGACCAAGAGCTTTTGCTGGTTCTCAAAGTCGAAGCGGATGCGATCTTCCGTGGTGTCGGAAAACTGAGACTCGTCGATGTACTGATCATCCTGCTGTGGAGCCGGAGAAAACGGATCCTGAGGTGGCTGAAACGGATCCTCAAAGCCGGCTCCGGGCTGAGTCGGGAATGTCGAGTCACGAAAATCATTCTGGTAAGGGTCCATGAAGTCCGTGGCAAACGGATCCTCTTCGGCAAATTCATCCGGGGAGGCAAACGGATCCGAGTAGAGATCCTGGGCAAAAGCGCCGATGGGAACGCTGAGGAGGCTCAACAAGAGCAGCAGCCCAGGCAGTGCCGTGAGAAAAATTCGTTTCAGAATGGATTTGGAAGGATGAATCACGTGCATCACTGGTTTAAGGATTCATGTTTGCATGGACACTCAATGCAATTCTCATTCACCACCGGGACAAAACCGGCATTCGGTCTGAATTTTTGCGGAACATGAGAGCGAAAAATTTGGTTTCAGGAAGTTTCTGGTCGGCTCTGCAGCGCTGGATTGTAGGAGCAGCCTTCGGAGCGTTGCTTTGGGGAATCCCTCAGGGCCCAGTCCATGCCCAGGAGACGGGCCCCATGCTGATGAAGCAGGAGTTGGGCTACACCTTCGCTGGAGGGGTAGCTGGAGCCGGAATTGGCATCGTCGCCTGGTTTACCGACCCGCTCAACCCGGGAGTCACGCTCCGGGGGAGCATCAAGGATGGGTTTGTGCTCGGCAGCACGCTGGGAGCCCTGTTCGGCTTCTACCTCCTGCAGAACGCGGCAGTCATCCCCCAGCAAGCCACCCCCACCAATGTTGAAGACCTCTTGGGGTTGGAGCCTCAAGACCCGTGGCCTTCCCGCTCGAGCCCTGCACAGCAGAGCGCATTTCAGATCCGTGTGCCGCTTTGGCAGTTCCGCTTTTAACCTGAATCGAATGTGCCCATGCGCCCGTTCTTGCGCAAGACTTTGATCCTCTTGGCCATCCTGGCACTGTGCACTGCCGGAAGCCTGCAGGCCCAAACTCCGGAAGCCACTGGGGCCAACCGTCCTCCGGTGATGCAGTCCATTTTCTGGAACACCCTCTGGGGATCAGGTTGGGGAGCCGTGATGGGGACATCCTACCACCTTGTCTCTGGGATCAACATCCGAGAGTCTGTCGTCACCGGGGCCACCGTAGGAGGCATGCTTGGCTATGGGTTGGGTATCTACCTCGTCCTGAATGGCATCAGCTTCGATCAGCGTTTTCTCATCAAGTTCCCCACACCCAAGTTTGGCCCGCCTCCCCAGGCCTCGACCTCCAGCCCCGCTATGCTCCCCGATGCGCTCTACACCCGCAGGTCCGCTCCGGCAAAGGACGGCTGGTCCACCCTGCTGTTTGATCTGCGGTTCTAAACCATGGCCGCCCCGCTGCGGGAACCCCTTCCCGGGCTGCTTCGTCAAAACTTCAAGGAGCTGCTGGTTCTCCTGATTTTGGGGGGACTGCTTGCCGCAGGAACTGCCTACTTCTTCAAGACGGAGTCGATCCAGACCACTGTCATTGAAGAGCAGGGGACCCTGGTCCTCACCGGCGTGACCATCCATGACTTTCAGCGGGCCATCCCACGATGGAAGCTGCGGGGAAATCGAGCGATTGTTCTTGAGGACTCTCAGCGCATGCGCCTCGAGAGCGTGATGATCGAGGTCTTCCAGGAACGTCAGTCCGCAGAGACGCCCCCGGTCGTGGAGTTGACCATTGAGGCTCGCGAAGGGCTGGTCGAGTGGCGTTCCAACCGGATCACGCTTTTAGGCGACGTGGTGGTCCGTCAGGTGTCCGGACCTCGTGTCTTCACGGAGGCGATGGTCTACGATCTGGCAAATGAATTCCTCAACCTGCCCAAGCCTGTCCGGATTGAAGAAGATGGGAGCCTGCTGCTCGGGGAATCCCTGACCTACCAGCGCTCACAGAACCTGCTCTCCGTCAAGCAACCAACCGCTCTGACTCCCTGACTACAGCAGGGACGCCACGGCAAATCCTCCCAGCAACGTCCCGATGCTGCTCCCCACGTTGGCAAGCATCACCACCAGCAGAATCCGGGTGATCTTGTTGCGCCAGAAGCCCCGGACCTCGAGGATGTCTTCATTGAGGTTCTCAAAATCACGCACCTGAGGCTTGTGCAGAAAAGCCTCCACAAGCCCGGCGACCCATCCCGCAGCGACCATTGGATTGAGCGAGGTGAAGGGAGCGGCAACAAATGCCGTCAGCACCGTCACGGGATGTCCGAAGGCCAGCAGCACGCCCAGAGCCGAGAGAGAGCCATTGATGAGAAACCACTGCTGCATCATCTCCAGACTCACCTCCTCTCCGGAAGAGAAAAAGCCATAGCCGATCAGGCCGATGATGAGCAGCGGGATGCCCCACCCCAGGGTGCGGGCAATCCAGTTCGAGGAATGCGGGATGGCATTCAGCTCCTGGAGGTCGTGCTCACGTTCCAGCTCCTGGAGAATCCCGGCAACATGCCCCGCGCCCACAACGGCGACCACGGTGTTTCCCGGAGCGGTCCGGATCTTCTCCGAGAGGTATTGATCCCGCTCGTCGATGATCACCTGCTTGACCTGAGGCGATTGACGGGCCATCGAGTCCATGGCCTCGGCCAAGGCGTCCCCCTGCTTCATCGCCTCGATCTCCTCCTTTGAGATTTCCTCGGTGGAAAAGAGGCTGCCCAGCAGCTGTCCCAGAAGCTTGATCCGAGTCCAGAAGGTGAGCGATCTCCAGGTCCGCTGCAGGGTCGTCCGGACATCACGATCTGCAAGCACGAGGGTTGCTCCCAAGGCTTCCGCCTGCCGCACCCCCTCCATCATCTCCGCTCCAGGCTGAACCCCCAGTTGCTGCCCGATGCGCTTCTGAAAGGAGGACATCAGCAGGTTTGCCAGCAGCAGGAAGGTCTTGCCCTCCTTGATGACCTGAAAGATGTCCATCTTCTTCCAGGCGTCCGGATTGCGCATGGACTCCAGCCGAGAAGCACACAACTCCACGCAGACCGCATCGGGTCGCTCCTGCTCAATGACTGCTCGAACCTCCTCCACGCTGGCCTGGGAGATGTGGGCCGTTCCCACCAGGATTATCCGCTTATCGTTTAAGGTGAGATCGTGTACATTGCTGGAACTGGACTGATTCATAAACTTCCGGTCAGAGTTGTGAAAGTAGGCGCAAAGCATAACGGAAACTGATTCGGATTACGAGCACTCTTCGATGTTCCTCCCCTTTCTGCCGATCATCCTGGCGGCCCTGGCGCTCTCCCTGATTCACGAGGAGGCCTGGGGACCGATTTCGATCTGGTGGGGAGGACCGCTGGGGGTTTCTCTGGCAGGGTTGACGGCCCTGGCCATCTGGATGGGGCAGTCGAACCTTCCACAAGGCTGGTCAAAGGCGCGACGCAAACGCCTGCAGCGTGCTCTGATCTTCGGGGCCTGGTTGGGGGTGGTCCACGTCGAGGCGCTGACGTTTCGGCTGGAGGCCTTTCTTGGAGCAGAAGCCAGAGAGCTTTCTCTGGGCGTTGGCTTGTTGCTGCTGCACTTCTGGCTGCTGGACGCGCTCTCCTACACGGTTTGGCAATCCTCGCTCCGTGAATACCTTCAGGATCTGTCTCGACACCTGAGGCTCCAGCTGCCGATCCTGCTCCTTGGAGGCTTTCACGCGCTGTGGCTGCACTTCATCCACTGGGCATTTCCGGAGCTTTCTCCCAACTACGAGTTGCTCCTGAGCACCTTGACCAGCATTGTCTGGATGCTGATTCTGGCTCCTCCAGCAATGGTCTGGGGGTGGGGGCTGAAGCCTCTTTCCGCCGGAGAGTCACGCCTTCAGATTGAAGCAGAGTTGCACGCCAACAAGAGCCCCGTCCGTGAGATTGTCACGTGGCCAGAGACGCTGTTTGCAGGCTCCACGGCTGGAGTGATCGGACTGTTTCCCCGATTTCGCTACCTGCTGGTCAGTCCTCGTTTGCTGAGGTTCCTGAGCCCTGAGGAACTGCGTGCGGTGGTCGCTCACGAGTCCGGGCACCTGAAACGGTGGCACCTGCTGTTCTATGCATTTTCCTTCCTCGCCTTCATTGAGCTGTTGATCTTTGCCTCCATGCTCCTCACCTTCAGCGAGTGGCTGGGCCTCTGGGAGATGCCAACGATTCTCTACGGTGCGGCAGCCTTGCTCGGGCTGCTGATCTTCTTTCGCTTTGGACTCGGTTTCCTCAGCCGAAATTTCGAGCGCCAAGCCGACTGCCACTCTCTGAAACGCCTGGGCCTGGAGCCGATTTCCCAAGCCCTGCTCAAGGTCGCCTGGCTGAACGGGATCGATCCGGAAAAGCCGAACTGGCACCACTACGGCATCATGGAGCGGCTGAACTTTCTCAGGCTGGGAGAACAGCATCCGGAGGAGGTTTCCCGGCATCACCGTCGCGTGCGTCGAATTCAGTGGGGGAGCGGGCTGCTGCTTGTGCTGTTGCTGACCGTCAACACCTACTCCACATCCGAGGCAGGGGTGCAGGGTTGGGTCCGCCTTTACACCCAGCATGCCGGGGAGTTGCGTCCGGAAGGCTCCGAGTGGTTCACTCGCCTCGGAGACTATGCCTATGGGCAGGGAGACCTGCAGCAGGCCGAGCACGAGTACCGCAGGGCCGTGGAGTTGGATTCGAGCGATTTCCGAGCCCTCAACAACTTGGCCTGGGTCCTCACCGAGCGCTATCCACAGGATGCCGTGATGCTGGGAGAAGCCGTGGAGCTGGCTTCCAACGCCCTGAAGCTCAGATCCGAGGCCTTCATCTGGGACACCCTTGCCGAAGGATACCGATTGCTTGGCAACCAGGAGAAGGCCACAGCCGCTGCGCAGGAAGCCCTGCACCGAGCAGAGGCTCCGACCAACCTGGGACCGCACTCCAGCCGCTCCTACTACGAGGACCGCCTCGCTCAAATCCGCAATGCCTCCTTCTAAAAAACCCATCCAGGTCTCCATCCCCTTTGTCGTGGAGCCCGAGGAGTCCGCGGCAACGGCTCCGGAGGCCCCTCCCCCCAAGCCCTCTGTTCCCGAGCCTCCGGAGGTGCCGCAGCCACTCAGCGTGAGCGAGTTGACCGAGCAGATCCGTTTTCTGCTGGAAGGACGCTTCCGGGGGGTGCTCGTTGAAGGAGAGATCTCCAACCTGACGCAGGCCAGCTCCGGACACCTCTACTTCACGCTCAAGGACTCGCAGGCACAGATCCGAGCGGTGATGTTCCGCGCAGCCGCCAGCCGGCTGGCCTTCCGTCCGGAGCAGGGCATGGAGGTTGTGGTCCGGGGGAGCCTGGGGGTCTACGGACCTCGTGGAGAGTACCAGTTGCAGGCGACCCAGCTGGATCCCAAAGGCGTGGGAGCTCTGCAGCTTGCATTTGAGCAGCTGCGCAACCGTCTGGAGCAGGAAGGACTTTTCGAGGCGCATCACAAGCAGAAGCTGCCGTTTCTCCCCCGGAAGATCGGGGTCGTCACTTCACCGACCGGAGCGGTGATTCATGACATGAAGACCGTGCTGCACCGCAGATTTCCGGGACTCCCGCTCCTGCTGCATCCCGCTGCAGTACAGGGCGATCGCGCAGTTCCAGAGTTGCTGGCCGGGCTTGAGTACTTTGCCCAAAATCATGCGGCGCTAGGGGTGGACGTGGTGATCATCGGTCGAGGAGGCGGCTCGCTGGAGGACCTGTGGGCCTTCAATGACGAGCGTCTGGCCCGGGCGATCTTTGCCATGCCGCTCCCGACCATCTCGGCAGTAGGTCATGAGACCGACTTCACGATTGCCGATTTTGTGGCCGACCTCCGGGCTCCCACGCCTTCTGCCGCAATGGAGGCTGCGGTCCCGAAGCGCGCCGACCTGCTCTACACGGTTGGGGAGTTTCACGGTCGTCTGCTGCGAGGCGTCGAGCGAATCCGGAACCAAGCCAAGCAGCGCCTGGAGCAGACGGAACACCGGCTCTCCTCTCCCGAGCGAGCGATTGCCTACTATCAGCAACGTGTTGATGACCTCGATGCCCGGCTGCAGGCTTCCTTGAGCCACGGTCTGGAGCGCTCCGGACTTCGGGTGCAGCAGGCCGACCACTCTCTCCAGCTGCTGCATCCAGTGCAGCGCGTTCAGCAACAGCGTCCTCATGTCACACAGCTTCAGGAACGGCTTCAGCAGGCTCTGCTCCGGAGGTTGGAGCAGTCACGCCAGCACCTGAACCTGCAGGCCGAGGCCTTGCAGCACCTCAGCCCCTTGGCCCAGCTTCAGCGGGGATATGCGATGGTCCGGACTCCGGAGCGGCGGCCACTGCGCTCTGCGCAGGACCTGCAGGCCGGGGATCCGCTGGAGGTTCACCTCCCGGATGGAACCGTGCATGCGGAGGTCAGGAGCATCGCACGGCGGGATTTGGGCACTCCGGACTGAGGCCTTCCCGATTTTCCCCCCAAGCTCCGGAGGTCAGGACAGCCCCAAAAACGCGGTAGAGGCCCGGACCATGTGGTCTGGATCTGCGGATCCGCACATTTCCCGGATGGAGTGCATGGAGAGTTGGGCAATCCCGACATCCACGGTGGGGATCCCCAGATCAGCGGAAAGCATGGGGCCGATGGTGCTGCCGCAGGCCAGGTCGGTGCGGTTGATGAACTTCTGGACCGGAAGGTCGTTCTCTCGGCAGACCTTCTCAAAGAGCGCCTCGGTCGCCCCGTGCGTCGCGTAGCGCCCCTGTGCATTGATCTTGATGACCGGCCCGGAGTTCATCTGTGGGAAGTGCTGGGGGTCATGGCGGTCCGGGTAGTTCGGATGAACGGCGTGCGCCATGTCGGCAGAGAGGAAGAGGGAGCGAGCCACGGCGCGTTCGTAGCCTTGCTCGGCCTCCGAGGCCTGAGAAATGCGCCGGAGGGTGTGCTTGAGCAGAGAGGATGCGGCCCCCTGCATCGTCTCGCTGCCGATCTCCTCATGGTCAAAGCAGGCCAGAACCCGGGTTGACGGAGAGGCTTGGTCCTGACTCAGCAAGGCCTCCAGTCCACAGAAACACGAGCAGAGGTTGTCCAGTCGAGGAGCCACAAGAAACTCGCCCTGCTCTCCCAGCACCGCTCCGGGCTGAGTATCAAAGAGGCTCAGATCGTAGCTGAGGAGTTGAGCGGGAGCGATCCCCAGCTCCTGGCTGATCAAGGCCTTGAGCGCCCCTTCCTCGGTTGCCTCGCCCTGAAGTCCCAGAATGGGAGGCAGGTGCGCCTGGGCATTCAGCGCCAAGCCTTTCTCGTTCACGTTCCGGTTGAGGTGAATCGCCAGCAGCGGAATGCGCAGCAGCGGACGGTCAATCCGGAGCAGCTGGGAAGTCAGGTTCCCGGAGGCATCCAGAAAGTGGACGCTTCCGGCCAAGGAGAGGTCCCGATCCGTCCAGCTAGAGAGCAATACCCCACCATACACCTCGACTCCAAGCTGCCGATAGCCGTACTGAGACACATCGGCGCACGGCTTCACGTGCAGGTTGGGACTGTCCGTGTGGGCCCCAAAGACGCGGAACCCTGACTCGGCCGCCGGGTGCTCTCCCTGAATCCAGGCAATGACAGAGGTTCCTCCCCGGACGAGCCAGTAGCGCCCGTTCGGCTTCAGGTTCCAGACGTCCTGCTCTTCCAGACGTCGGAACCCGGCATCGGCCAGGCGCTGCCCCATGGTCTCCACCGCATGAAACGGCGTGGGCGAAGCGTCAATGAAGCGCAGCAGGCTGAAGGCGGTTTCGGAGGGCGCTTGCATGAGGACGTTCACGCTCAGAGGTTAGGCCGCAGAGCCGACGACGTAGACGACGATCAGCAGGTAGACCAGCCCCATGACTCCCGCCTTGGCCTTGGTCAACGTGTAGTTGTTGCCGTGGAAGAAGTAGAAGGCGAGCCCCGTGGCCAGAATCAACGACCAGACCAGCTCCACATTCCCCAGGTCCACCAGCGTCGGGCCCGTCATGGGCAGGGCGATCAAGACCGGGACACTCAGGCAGACGCAGATGTCGAAGATGTTGCTGCCGAAGACGTTGGAGATTGCTGCGTCGTAGTTTCCCCGCTGAGCGCTGATCACAGAGAGCACCGTGTCCGGAACCGAGGTCCCTGCAGCAATGATCACAAAGCCCATCACCACCGGGCTGATGCCGATCAGGTCTCCGAGGTTGATGGAGGACGTGACCAGCACCTCGGTGCTCAGGCCCATCAGCAGCATCATGCCCACAATCCACTTCCAGGCCTGGCCTTCCTGAGTGATCTCTACCGGACCCTCATCATCGTCCTCATCACTGCTTCCTGTCGAGGTCGTCTCCCCGGATGCCTGAAACTTGCGGTAGTCGTACTGCAGCCAGACCACATAGGCCAGATAGGCTCCCAACAGCACCAGCGCCACCCCAAGTCCCCAGTAGGTCTGGAGCTCCCCGGCATCGTTCGGCACCCCCAATTGCGTGAGGAGCAGATACAGCAGCACCACGACCCCGAGGTAGTAGACATTGTCGCGCCACACGACGTCTTTTCCGATCTTCATCGAGGACGAAGCGACGAGTCCGGCCGCTGCAGGGATCACCAGGACGTTGTAGAGCGCGGAGCCGATGATGGTCGAGACCCCGACGTCTGCCCGGCCCAGCTGAATCGTGGCGATCACGGCGACGCAGAACTCCGGGAAGGAGCTGGCGATCGCATCAATCACCGCAGCCTTGACCGACTCCGGGAGATTGTGGCGCTCCTGAATGTAGGATGCTGCCGGGGCGAAGAAGTCTCCTGCCCGCCAGATCACCAGGGAAGAGAGGATGATCAGGGCCAGCCAGAGCACGTGCGCGGCTCCGGCAATGCCGATCAGGTTGCCCAGCCCGGCAACAACCGCAAGGATGAAAAGGCCCAGAGCATTTTTGTACATTCCTTCGCCAAAGAATGTCTGGAGGGGAGCGAATAGAGCCATAGGATTTTTCGTGTTGGTCCCTACTCCTTGCCAGGAGCGGGCGGGTTGAGCGAGTCGCTGGAGCTTGAAGTGGCTGAGGCTCGCAATTGTCCTTCTTCTCCGGAAAGCAGCCGGGTAATGTTGGAGCGATGTTTGTAGATCAACAGAGCCGCTAGCCCGGAGAAGAGCCACATCCGGGACTCGAAGACCTCATCTCCAAAGCGCAAGGGGGCAACGGCCAACCAGAAAGGAAGCGTCGCCAGCATGGTCAGGGCCGAGAGGCTGGAGATGCGTTTCCAGAGGAACATGCCGCCCCAGACTGCGGCAGCCGCCAGCCCTGTAGGCAAATGAACCGCAGCCAAGACGCCAAAGAGCGTTGAGACGCCCTTGCCCCCCTTGAAATTCAAAAACACGGAAAAGACATGGCCGCAGACCGCAGTCACGGCAATCAGGGCAACCCAGAACTCCCGGTCTACAGGCTCCAGCTCCGGGGGGAGCCACGCCTGAGCCAGCAGCACCGCGGCCGTGCCCTTGAAGAAATCCAGGGCAAACGTGAGGGCCCCGGGGAGCTTCCCGCCCACACGCATGACGTTGGTCATGCCGATGTTGCCACTGCCCTGCTGGCGGATGTCGATCCCCAGCCAGTAGCGGCTGATGATCAGGCCAAAGGGAATACTACCCAGAAAAAACGCGAACGCCAGCAAAATCCAAGACATGACCTACCAGTTGGGCTTCTTGCGGGATTGGGCTGCCTCAAGCCCCTTCTCCCGGATCAGGGCCAGCAGCTCGCGGTCATCGCGGTGCTTGATGAGCGTCTGGGCCCCGCGCAGTTGCTCAATCTCCCGAAAGTCCTCCACCTCCTGCTGAACCAGATAGGCGATCCAGTCCAGAATTTCGCTGGTGGAAGGTTTCCGGGAGAGCCCAAGATCACGAAGTTGGTAAAACACCTGGATGGCCGCCTCGGTCAGAGCGGGTTTGGCCGTGGGGTGATGCATGCGGACAATCTCGCGCATGCGCTCCGGAGGAGGGAACTCGATGTAGGCGTAGATGCAACGCCGCACAAACGGAGCAGGGAGGTCCTGCTCGTGATTGGAGGTGATCACAATCACCGGCATCTCTCCCGGGGCACAAGAAATCACCTGCCCTGTCTCCGGGACCACAATCCGCCGCTCTGAAAGCAGAAACAGCAGGTTGTTGGGCAACTCCCGGGGAGCCTTGTCGATCTCGTCAAGCAAGAGCACCGATCCCGGAGTGGAGAACGCCCGGGCCAGCGGTCCGAGGTGAACGTACTGTTCCAACTGGTCGACTCGGCGTCCGCCGGTGTCGATGTGCATGTCGATCCCGGCCTGCTTCATCTGCGCGTTGGCCACGGCCGCCTGAGCATCCATCAGGCGCTGGACTTCGTCAAACCGGGAGACCAGCTGGGAGACCTTGCTCTCCGAAGTGATCGGGACCTCCAGAAGCGGGCGGCTCTCGTGCTCCGCAAACTCCTGAGCGAGCTTGGTCTTCCCGGTTCCGGGCTCTCCCTCCAGCAGAAGAGGCTTCTCCAGCATCCGAGCGATGTGGAAGGCCTCCTCCAGCTGAGGGTCCAGCAGGTAGGTTGAGGTTCCTGAAAAAGACTGTTGGGTCAAAGGTGATCCTGGATTTCGGAAACCAGCTCACTCGGAGCCAGATCGGGCATGTCCTCCCAGTCCATCAGGTTGAAGAGTTGCTGCCGGAGCTTGCCTCGCGAGAGTCCACGCTTCTGCCAGCCCTCAAACAGCTCCTCCTCTTCCGCGGAGACCGGACGTCCGGACATGTCTTTGCGGAGCAGGAATTTTACTGCGCTTTCGGGATGCTGTCGAAGAAATTTTTCATGCGACTCGTCCGTGATGCGTCCGGATCCGCTGATGACGTCATCATCATCGTCCCCCATTCCCATGCCCATGTCCATGGAGAATCCCCCATCATCGAAGCTCTCGATCTCCGGAGTGAGTTCAAAGCCCAGGTCTGCAGGCTCCGCAGGAAGCTCTGCGCCCTGTTGCACCGGCGGTGCGGACATGCCACCTCCCGGGGCTCCCATCGGCCCACCCATCGGGCCTCCCATGCCGCCGCCAAACGACGAAGACGCCATCCGGCGCTGGACCTGGTCCTGGCTGGGAATGACGATCACAAACGTGATCAGCAGCAAGGCAGCGGCAAACACCCCGCAGTAGATCAGACCATGCAGGTAGAAATCGTACTTGCCCTTGTCAAAGTAATAGGTGGCGACCTGCGTTCCTCGGTACGTCATAAAGCTCACCTGGGACATCCCGTTGTAGCAGTAGAACGCACCGAAGAGACTGGCCCCCAGACTTCCCAACACGGCTACGATGTAGGTGTTGAGGTAGTTGATCGGTGCCATGACTCCTCATGATGTAGGCGGAAGCGCTTCCGGGAGAGGCCTCTCTCCCCTCCGTACTTCCACAAAGATCAACACTCAGGCACAAGGTTCCGAAGAGCCTGTGCGGACTGAGGCCTCACCAGAGAAACTCCGTGAGGCTCATTTGCTGTCTCCCTCCAACGCTGAAGGAAGACAGTCCCTTGGTGAGAAGATCGGCAGATGGGGAAAAAACTTTAGCGTTTTTTTTAAATTTTTTCAGAGAGATGACTTGGCACGGGCGCACCCGTTTTGGAGGCGGCCTCAGGAGGCCGTGGAGGCAAAACGCAGGAGTTTCGCTTCGAGAAAAACAGCCTTTTGCAAGACGGGATCCCCGTTTTCACGGGAATGACGTGTGGTGTTGCTCAACCCGTCATACCCGCGAAGGCGGATCCGGAAAGGAAGCCGTTCGGAGCAGGCTCAGTTCGCCTGGAAAAGCTCTGCAGACTGTTCTCGGTAGACCGAGACCAACCCGGCCGTATCTCCATCCGGGAGATTGCGCCGGATGACACGGATCAGCTGTCGGTTGGCATCTTCCAGGTTGCGCATGGCGTTGTAGTGGGAAATCCGTCGATCCCAGCAACGCCCCACCGACCGGGCGATCTGGACCGAGTCTACGCCTGCGTAGTACGACTGAAACAAGCGATGGTCGTCACGCTCGTCATAGAAAAGAGCCAACCCCGCCTTGGCTTCTCCATGCAGGAGAAAGGCTCGATCCATCACCACATCGGCACAAGGCGCTCGGGAAGAGGGGGCATCTCCATTGAGAGCCGGGACCATGCTGCATCCGGAGAGCCCGACAACTACGAGGAGAAAGGAGAAGAATCTCATGACCAATCTTGCTCAATAAAGGTCCAGGATTGAGTAAGGCCTCCACAGGAGGTCGAGCGGAGTGAGTCCAACTCTGACTCCGTTATCGGCAGATGGGGAAAAAACTTTAGCTTTGGCAGGAGGGAGCAGGACGGCAGTTGCGGCAGCGCTCGCTGCAATACTTGACCTCCTCCCAGCAACGGGCCCACTTCTTTCGCCAGGCAAAGGGGCGCTGGCAGGTCAGGCAGACCTTTTGCGGCAGGTGAGGTTTGCGGTGAGGCATCTCACTCCAGAACCGCCCAGGCCAAGAGGGACTCCAGCAATTCAGCCTTGAAGCGAGCCGCCTGGACTTCGAGGGCCACGTCGAGGTTGGCCTCGCCCAGAGGCGCGCGCCCTCGACGATCAACCACCGTCATTCCCCGGGTCCACTCTCCTCGCGTCTCCACCGAGACGTGACGGCGCTCGGTGTGGACCAACTCCGGATGCACCGCCACCGCAGCGGCCAGCGGATCGTGCAGGACGCACCGGTTCCACCCGGAAAGCTCCTCGTAGGCATTGGAGATGAATCGGATGATCTGCAGCAGGAACCTCGAGCGCTCATTCTCCAAAGCCTCCAGCGGGGCGAGGTCTGGCTCCTCCAGGTAGGTTTGGTGAGTGACGTCCAGCCCCACCAGGGTGATCGGGGCACCGCATTCAAAGACAATCTGCGCGGCCTCCGGGTCGTTGGCGATGTTGGCCTCGGCAACAGGGGTGACGTTTCCAGTGAAGACCGCGCCCCCCATGACCACGATCCGCTGCAGGCGCTTCGCCAGCCCCGGATCACGCAGCAGGGCCAGCGCGATGTTGGTAAGCGGGGCCGTGGTGAGCAGTGTCAGTTCTCCGGCATGCTCCTCGCTGAGCCTCAAGAGCATCTGATCCGCCGACTCCGGAGCAGACTCGCGCCTGGGAGGCGGCAGGTGGGTGTTGCCCAGCCCGTCGTCTCCGTGAACGTAAGGAGCCGGGTTCAGTTCGGCCATCAGCGGTTTGGTCGCCCCCGGAGCAACGGGGACCTCCAGCCCAAGCATCTCCCACATGCGCAGAGTGTTCTGCGTCGTCTGGGCGACATCCACGTTCCCACCCACCGTGCTGCTGCCCAGAATTCGGACCTTGCCCTGGCTCTGCAGGTGCGCCAGGTAGACCAGAGCCAACGCGTCGTCAATTCCGGTATCCACATCAACCATCAACTTCATCTCAATCTCCTGGAACAAGTGAGGCCGGAGCCTCTTCGGTGGGGGCGCCTGCCTTCATGCGCTGGTCAATCCAATCGACCAGCAGGAGCAGCCCGCCGATGAGGACAAAGCTGATCAGGTAGTTGCGAAGAATTCGGGGCATCAGGACTCCAGCAGGGGCGTTTCGGCAGGATTCAGAGGAATCCGGACCTGCAGGACTCCATTCTCCAGTGCAGACTCGTAGGAGGCTCCGGCGTTCTCCGGGAGCAGGAGTTCGCAGGCAAAATCTCCAACCGGACGGTCCTTGCGCAAAAAGGTGGCGTTGGTGAGCAGGCTCTCCGGAAAGCGTCCGCTGACCTGCAAGACCCGCTGGTTCAGCGAGATCTGAACGTCCTGCAGCAGCACTCCCGGGAGGTTGATGGCCAGGAACAACTCCGATTCGCTCTGCAACGCGTCCCACCGGGGCTCAATCTTGTTTCCTTCCTGTTGCCTCGGAGGGCGATTCTGGATCAGCTCCAGCAGGCGCTGGTCGTTGTGGCTCTTTCGCTCAAGCAGCTTTTCCAACTCCAACGAGCTTTCTGTGGCCTTGTCCATTTCCGACATGTTTCGAGTTTTGGATGCAAAATGATACTTGCAACCATCAGCATAAGTCGATAAACCAAACAGTCAATCTTGTGACCCGCAACCTCAGCCCGAACCGTACCGTGACCTCGAGTTGGAAGAATTTTGCCGAAGCCTACCTGGAGCTTCCGAACCTGAAGATGGCGCTGGACACCTCAAAGGTCGCGTGGCCAGAAGGCTTCCTCTCGCAAATGTCCGGAGCCATGGCGAACGCCTTGGAGCAGATGCAGGCGCTGGAGCAGGGGGCCGTGGCCAACCCGGATGAGCAGCGACAGGTCGGGCACTACTGGCTCCGTGCTCCGGCGCTGGCCCCTCCGGAGGCACGTCAGGCGATTGAGGCCTCCCATGGGCAAATCCGTGAATTCGTCCAGCGAGTCCACTCCGGATCACTCCTCGGCAGCCAGGGTCAACCGTTCCGGAATCTGCTGGTGATCGGAATCGGCGGGTCGGCCCTTGGACCTCAGTTCGTGCATCACGCACTGGGTTCTGCGGCAGATCGGCTGTCCGTCCGGTTTCTGGACAACACCGACCCAGACGGCATCGACCGCGCGCTGGCCGCGCTGGCCCCTGAGTTGGACCAGACGCTGGTGCTCGTCATCTCCAAGTCCGGAGGGACCAAGGAGACGCGCAACGGGATGCTGGAGGCTCAGCATGTGTTCCAGCAGGCCGGGGTCGACTTCTCTCGCCAGGCCGTAGCCATCACGGGCTCCGGAAGCGCGCTGGATCGGCTGGCCGATGCTGAAGGCTGGCTGGGGCGCTTTCCCATGTGGGATTGGGTGGGCGGAAGGACGTCGGAGACCTCGGTGGTGGGCTTGCTCCCGGCGGCCCTGCAGGGGTTGGGCTGGGAAAGCCTGCTGGAAGGCGCGCGCTTGATGGATGAGCACACACGGCTTCCGGAGATCAACCACAACCCGGCGGCCCTGCTCGCTCTGGCGTGGCACACCCTGACCTCCGGGAGGGCCGAGAAGGCGATGGTCGTGCTGCCCTACAAGGACCGACTGGAGTTGTTCAGCCGCTACCTGCAGCAGCTCGTCATGGAATCGTTGGGCAAAGCGCAGGACCTGAAAGGAGACCTCGTCCATCAAGGCCTCACCGTCTATGGCAACAAGGGGTCCACCGACCAGCACGCCTACATCCAACAACTCCGCGAAGGCCCCAACGACTTCTTCGCCGTGTTTCTCGAGGTCCTCCGCGACCGGAACGGAACGACGATCGATGTCGAGCCCGAGGTGACCTCCGGAGACTTTCTGCATGGGTTTTTGCTGGGAACGCGTCAGGCGCTGGCGGAGGCTGGGCGGCAGTCGATCACCTTGACGCTGGAGCAGGTTGATGCCCGGAGCATCGGGGCGCTGATCGCGCTCTTTGAGCGAGCGGTCGGGCTATATGCCTTGCTGGTGGGCATCAACGCCTACCACCAGCCAGGAGTTGAGGCTGGAAAAGTCGCCGCCGAGGCAATCGTGAAGCTTCAAGGACTGCTTCTGCAGGAGTTGCAGCAGCACCCAGGACAGGAGCTTGACGTGGAGTCGCTCGCTGCTCGCTTGGGAGTCAAGGAGCAGACCGAGAGCCTCTTCCGGATTTTGTTACACCTGGCCGTCAACGAGCGGATCCGTCGGGTGGGAACATCCTGGCAGGATTCCCGGTTCGGAGCGCCTTCAAAAAAAGCGTAGGCTGGGTGGAGGAACGATTCCCAGCATCAAGGCAAGCGGATCCGTCGGGTGGGAACATCCTGGCAGGATTCCCGGTTCGGAGCGCCTTCAAAAAAAGCGTAGGCTGGGTGGAGGAACGATTCCCAGCATCAAGGCAAGCGGATCCGTCGGGTGGGAACATCCTGGCAGGATTCCCGGTTCGGAGCGCCTTCAAAAAAAGCGTAGGCTGGGTGGAGGAACGATTCCCAGCATCAAGGCAAGCGGATCCGTCGGGTGGGAACATCCTGGCAGGATTCCCGGTTCGGAGCGCCTTCAAAAAAAGCGTAGGCTGGGTGGAGGAACGATTCCCAGCATCAAGGCAAG
>JAYPUA010000046.1:0-25808 GCA_038133845.1 Deltaproteobacteria bacterium | reverse complement strand
TAATATCTTGACAAGCACCGGTTCGCAAGGAATTAATGAAAACGTTTTCACTCACTGCTGGCTGACGGCAGTTGAATTCATAACGTATCAGGAGAAGAAGATGAAACGAAAAGGGTTGCTGGCCATGCTGGCCGCAGGACTGATGGCCGCCACCACAGCGCAGGCTACAGAGTTGGAAGTCACCCACTGGTGGACGTCCGGAGGAGAGGCGGCGGCAGTGGCTGAGTTTGCCAAGGCCTTCAATGCCTCTGGTGACAAGTGGATTGACGGCGCGATTGCCGGTTCCGGAGGAACTGCGCGACCGATCATGATCAGCCGGATCACCGGTGGAGATCCAATGGGAGCGACTCAGTTCAACCACGGACAGCAAGCCTTGGAGTTGGTTGAGGCCGGCCTGATGCTCGACCTGACAGACGTCGCGGAAGCTGGTAACTGGAAAGAGATCATCTATCCCTCAAGCCTCCTGGATGCCTGCACCGTGGACGGACGCATCTACTGTGCTCCCGTGAACATTCACTCGCCCGAGTGGCTGTGGATCTCCAACAAGGTCTACAACGACATCGGAATTCCGGTCCCGAAGAACTGGAACGAGTTCGTCGCCAGCGCCCCGAAAGTCGAGGCGGCCGGCAAGATCCCGTTGGCTCTCGGAAACCAGCCCTGGCAGTCGAACCTCGCGTTTGGGGCGATCACCATCGCGGTTGCCGGTCTTGACGTGTGGCGTTCCGTCAACGTGGACAAAAACATGAAGGCCGCCGCTGGTCCGGAGATGGCTGCCGTGTTCCAGGCTGCCGCAGACGCTCGCAAGCTCGCTGCCAAGTCCACCGTTCAGGACTGGAACCAGGCGACCAACCTCGTGATCACCGACCAGGCTGCCGGACAGATCATGGGAGACTGGGCTCAAGGGGAATTCCAGGTTGCCAAGGAAGTTGCCGGCAAGGACTACACCTGCCTCCCTGGACTCGGCCTGAACACCTACCTCTCCACCGGTGGAGACGCCTTCTACTTCCCCAAGCTCGATGATCCGGAGCAGGAAGCCGCCCAGAAGCGTCTCGCTGCCCTCCTCGTCTCCCCGAAGGTCCAGGTGGCCTTCAACCTGAAGAAGGGCTCGCTCCCGATTCGTGGAGACGTCGACCTTTCTGCAGCAAACGACTGCATGAAGAAAGGCCTCGACCTGCTGGCTTCAGGCAACATCATGCCCAGCGGGGACATGGTCTGGTCTCCGGACGTTCAGACCCAGGCCGCTGACTTGATGGTGGAGTTCTTCAAGTCTGACATGGCTCCTGCGGAAGCGCACAAGCGCTGGGTTGCCATTCTGGAAACCGGACTCTAAGCCGGCTTCTTCTCAGGGTCTCCTCATCCGGAGACCCTGTTCCGCACTCAAACGCCCTCACCTCATCAAGACAGACTTGCCATGTCAGGCCCGAACCGACGCTTCCGTCTGTTCCGCAATCTGCATGCGAAGATCGCTGCGATCCCGATGATCCTCACCGTGCTGGTGGTGTTTGTCGGAGGAACGGCCTGGACCGTGGTCTACTCCTTCACGAACTCCAAGCTCCTGCCACGGCTCAAGTTTGTGGGGTTCAAGCAGTACGATCGTCTCTGGTCGAACAGTCGCTGGCTGGTCTCGATCGAGAACCTGATGCTCTATGGGGTGTTCGCCCTGGTCTTCACCATCCTGATCGGCTTCCTGTTGGCTGTGCTCCTGGACCAGAAGATCCGCTTTGAAGACACCTTCCGCACCGTCATGCTCTACCCTTTTGCCCTGTCTTTCATTGTGACCGGGTTGGTCTGGCAGTGGATCCTCAACCCGGAGTTTGGGGTTCAGTCGATGGTCCGGGCGATGGGTTGGGAGAATTTCACCTTCAACCCGCTCTATGACCCGGAGATCGTGATGTTCGGGCTGCTCATTGCCGGCTTGTGGCAGGGGACGGGTTTCGTGATGTGCATCATGCTGGCCGGGCTGCGCGGAATCGATGAGGACATCTGGAAGGCCGCCCGGGTCGATGGAATCTCTCGCTGGAAGACGTATCTCTTCATTGTGGTACCGATGATGCGCCCAGTCTTCATCACGACCCTCGTGATCGTGGCCTCCGGGATCATCAAGCTCTACGATCTGGTCGTCGCGCAGACCTCCGGTGGCCCCGGAAACGCCAGCCAGGTTCCGGCGATGTACGTCTACGACTACATGTTCACAGCACAAAACCTGGGACAAGGGTTGGCAGCCTCGTCGATGATGCTCCTGAGCGTGCTGATCGTCCTGATCCCGTGGGCCTATCTGGAATTTGGAGGACGAAAGCATGGCTGAAGCAGCAGCTGGCTCACTTGAGCCTCGAGGCCCCAAGCCGCAGCGGAGGTTCTCCGGCCGGAACATCATGATCTACGGCACGCTGCTGTTCGTCTCGATTTACTACATCCTCCCGCTCTGGGTGATGGTGATGACCTCGCTCAAGGGGATGCCGGAGATCCGGGTGGGAAACATCTTCGCGCCGCCGCTGGAGGTCACCTTTCAGCCATGGGTCAAGGCCTGGGCCGAGGCCTGCACCGGGCTGAACTGCGATGGTCTGTCCCGTGGGTTCTGGAACTCGGTTCAGATCCTCGTCCCTTCGGTGCTCCTGTCTATTGCGGTCGCCTCGGTCAACGGCTACGCCTTGATCAACTGGCGCTTCAAGGGCTCGGAGATTTTCTTCACGATCCTGATCTTCGGGAGCTTCATCCCCTACCAGGTGATGCTCTACCCGATCGTGATCATCCTGAGAGAGATCGGCATTTACGGCACCCTGTGGGGTCTGGTGCTGGTACACACCATCTTCGGCATGCCGATCCTCACGCTCCTCTTCCGCAACTACTTCTCCTCCATCCCTGAAGAGTTGTTCAAGGCCGCCCGGGTCGATGGCGCAGGCTTCTGGAGGATCTACTTCCGGATCATGCTCCCGATGAGCCTGCCGATCTTCGTGGTTGCGATCATCCTCCAGGTGACCGGAATCTGGAACGACTTCCTCTTTGGTGTGGTCTACACAAAGCCCAAGCTCTATCCGATGACCGTGCAGCTCAACAACATCGTCAACTCGGTTCAGGGGGTGAAGGAGTACAATGTCAACATGGCTGCGACGATCCTCACGGGGCTGGTTCCCCTAATCGTCTACTTTGTCTCCGGCAAGCTCTTTGTTCGAGGCATCGCCGCCGGCGCCGTGAAAGGATAAGCCATGCCCAGTGTCTCTGTTCGCGACCTCTCCTTGAACTTTGGTGACGTCCGGGTGCTTCGCAACCTCAACCTGGAGATCGAGGAGGGCGAATTCCTCGTTCTGCTGGGGCCTTCCGGATGCGGCAAGTCCACCCTGCTGAACTGCATCGCCGGACTGCTGGACGTCTCTGACGGACAGATCTTCATCAAGGAGAAAAACGTCACCTGGGAAGAGCCGAAAGACCGGGGGATCGGGATGGTCTTTCAGTCCTACGCGCTCTACCCCCAGATGACGGTGGAGGGCAACCTTTCCTTCGGGCTGAAGAACGCCGGGATGCTCAAGGACGAAATCCGCCGACGCATCGGGCGGGCTGCCGAAATCCTGCAGATCGAGCCACTCCTCAAACGCAAGCCTTCTCAACTCTCCGGAGGACAGCGGCAGCGGGTCGCCATCGGGCGGGCACTGGTCCGTGATGTGGACGTCTTCCTCTTTGACGAACCGCTCTCCAACCTGGACGCCCAGCTGCGCTCGGAGCTGCGGGTGGAGATCAAGCGTCTGCACGCCCGCCTGAAGAACACCATGATCTACGTCACCCATGACCAGATCGAGGCCCTGACCCTTGCCGACCGGATTGCCGTGATGAAGGGTGGGGTGATTCAGCAGCTTGCGCCACCACAGCAGATCTACAACCAGCCCTCCAACCTGTATGTCGCTGGTTTCATCGGCTCTCCTGCGATGAACTTCCTCCCCGGCCGGCTCAACGTGACCTCGGAAGGCGCTTCCTTCCAACTGGCGAACGGAACAACCCTCTCGGTTCAGGACTACGTCCCCAGCACCTCGTTGCAGACTACTGGAGAGGCCATCCTCGGGGTTCGTCCAGAGCACATCCAGATCCACAACGACCCCATCCCCGGAGCCACCACGCCGGCAACGGTCGAAATTGATGAACCCATGGGAGCTGACAGCCTGCTCTGGCTCAAGCTCGGGGAGCAGTCGCTTTCGGTCCGGGTCTCGGCGGATCTGAACTTTCAGGCGGGGAATACCTACCACCTGGAGTTCAGCCTCCCCAAGGCCTCGATCTTCGACAAAAACACCGAGGAACGGATCTGACCTTGCCGCCCTCCCTGCTCGATCTCTCCGGAACCTGGTCGCTCTCGCTGGCCGAGCACGATCGAGCAAACGCCCCCATCGCCATTGAGCCGCTTCCCTGGAACCTCCCTGGAGATGCCCTGAGTGCCCTGTACGAGGCCGGGCTGATTCCGGACCCCTACTGGGGAGAGAACGAGCTTCAGGTCCGCTGGGTCGCAGAGCTGGATTGGGTCGCGCGCCGTACGTTTCACCTTGACCAGACGGACCTGGACCTGGTCCTCAGCGAGTTGGATACCGTCGCAGAGGTTCGGATCAACAACACCTTGGTCCTCTCAACAGCCAACAGCTTCCGACGCTATCGGGTCGATGCCTCTCCGGTGCTCCGGAAGGGCGAGAATGAGATCGAGATCCTCTTTCGCTCCAACGTCCGCGCCGGCATTGCCGCCCAGAAGGCCCAGCCGTTTCACATCCCTCAGACCCAAAACTGTCCGATCCCGGACGGCAACATGCTGCGCAAGGTTCACTGCGACTATGGCTGGGACTGGAACCTCGCCGTGATGCCCTTCGGGCTCTACGGAACGCTTGCGCTGGAACCGCACCTACCGGTCCGGATTGAAGACTTTGAGCTGCAACAGGTTCACACCGACTCGCAGGTAAAGCTGACGGTCACCGCTCATGTCTTCTCCCGGAAGGCTCAGACGCTCACCTGGGCGGTCGATTTGGGAGAGGGGGCGGTCGAGCAGTCGGTCGAGGTCGCCGCAGGCCCTGCTGCTCTGGAGGCAGAGCTGGTGGTCAAGCACCCGCGCCTCTGGTGGCCCAACGGTTCCGGGCCGCAAAACCTCTACACGCTCCGGATTCAGGTTGAAGAGGCGCTGCTTGAGAAGCAGATCGGTCTGCGAAGCCTGGAACATGCGGTCGAGCCAGACGCGTCCGGAATGGGCTTCAAGTTTCGCATCAACGGGCAGGACCTGTTCTGCAAGGGAGCCAACTGGATTCCGGCAGATGCATTGCCTTCTCGCATTACCCCGGAAAAGACCCGGGCCTTGCTCCAATCCGCAGTCGATGCCCACATGAACATGCTCCGCATCTGGGGCGGCGGGCGATATGAGCCGGACTGGTTCTACGAGTTGTGTGATGAGCTGGGGATCCTGATCTGGCAGGACTTCATGTTCTCCTGCTCGCTCTACCCCTCAACCCCGGAGTTTCTGCAAGAGGTCGATCTGGAGGTTCGCGACGTGGTGCGCCGCCTGAACTGGCACCCCAGCCTGGCCCTCTGGTGTGGAGACAACGAGCTGATCGGGGCGCTGCTCTGGTATCCGGAATCGCAGCAAAACCGTGACCGCTACCTGGTCAACTACGACCGCCTCAACCGGACGATAGAGGCCGCCTTGCACGAGACGGCTCCGGACGCTCCCTGGTGGCCTTCCAGCCCGTCTCCGGGTTACCTGAACTTCGGCGACGCCTGGCACGACGACCGCTCGGGCGACATGCACTTCTGGTCCGTCTGGCATGAAGGGCGGGACTTTGACCACTACCGCGACGTCGCGCCACGCTTCTGCTCGGAGTTCGGCTTCCAGTCCTACCCATCGATGTCCGTGATCCGCACCTTTGCCGATCCTGCAGACTGGAACATCGCGGCCCCGGTGTTTGAGAGTCACCAGAAGAATGCCGGAGGCAACGCCCGGATTGCCGAGACGATGTTCCGCTACTTCCGTTGGCCCGCGCGCTTCGAGGACTTTGTCTGGCTCTCCCAGATCCAGCAGGCGCTGGCGATCAAGACCGCCGTCACTCACTGGCGTGGCCTCAGACCCCACTGCATGGGCACGCTTTACTGGCAGCTGAACGACACCTGGCCGGTCTGTTCGTGGTCTTCACTGGACTACGGAGGAGGCTGGAAGATGCTCCACTACCTGGCCCGGAACTTCTTTGCCCCCCAGACCGTTGTCGCCGCTCCTCAGGACGACTGCATCCACCTCAAGGGGGTGAACGACCTCCCGGAACCGACCACCTTCGCGGTCACAGCCAAGGCGGCAACGCCACACGGACAGATCCGGAGTTTGGGTCACGTCACCGTTCAGGTTGGAGAGCAGGCTGAGGTGCTGCTCTCCATCCCCCGGTCCGAGCTGCATCCGGATGAGCTGGTGCTCTTTCAGTGGGAAACCTCCACCGGAGCACAGGGGTCGGACCACTTCGCTCCACGCCCGTACAAGGCCTACGCGCTGCAGCCATCCAACCTCACCTTGGAACACGCCGGCAATCGCCTGAAGGTCACGGCAGAACGCCTGGCCCTGTTTGTCTCGCTCGAGGCCAACGTCCCGGGACGCTTCTCCCGGAACGCCTTCATGCTCCTGCCCGGAGAGTCTGCAGAGGTTTTCTTTGATCCGGAAGACCTTGAGGCGGCTCCTGCTTTCACGCTGAGAGACCTCTACTCGGCAACTGTTCAGACATTACGATGACCTTCCACCTCTCCTGACCATGCACCCGAACCTTCCCCAGGCCCAAGAACTGGTTGCCCAGTTGACCCTCGAAGAAAAAGCCCGGCTCTGCGGCGGCCGGGACTTCTGGACCACTCATCCCATAGAGCGGTTGAGCATTCCTTCCGTCTGGATGTCCGACGGCCCCCACGGTATGCGCAAGGCGCTCTCCTCAGATGCAGGAGGGCTGGGAAACAGCGAGCCGGCAACCTGCTTCCCTACTGCCTCCGCCCAGGCCTCTTCCTGGAACCTCGAGCTGGTCCGTGACGTTGGCGTGGCGATGGGAAAGGAGGCTCAGTCCCAGGGAGTTCAGTTCATCCTGGGTCCGGGCATCAACATGAAACGCGACCCGCGTGGTGGCCGCAACTTTGAGTACTACTCGGAGGACCCCGTCCTCTCCGGGAAAATGGCAGCAGCCTTCATCGAGGGGGTGCAGAGCGAAGGCGTGGGCACCAGCCTCAAGCACTTTGCGGTAAACAACCAGGAGTTTGCCCGGATGTACTTCGACTCTGTTGTCGATGAGCGAACCTTCCGGGAAATCTACCTTCCGGCCTTTGAGCTTGCCGTCAAGGAGGCTCGGCCCTGGACCGTGATGTGCTCCTACAATCCGGTCAATGGCGTCTATGCCGCAGAGAATCCGTACCTGCTGCAGCAGATCCTGCAGGAAGAGTGGGGCTTCGAAGGCTTCGTTGTCTCCGACTGGGGAGCGGTGAACGACCGTCCGTCCGGAGTGAGCGCCGGCCTGCACCTGGAGATGCCGGGGTCGGGAGAGGTCAACGTGCGCAAGATCATGGAGGCGGTTCAGTCCGGAACACTGGAGGTTTCCCGTCTTGACGAGGTGGTGGCGCAGCTGGTCGCCGTCCTCTTGGAGGCCGATCAGAAGCGCAAGCCCGGAGCCGTTTTCTCTGTGGAGGAGCATCACCAGTTGGCACGCCAGGTCGCCTCCGAATCGGTGGTCCTGCTAAAGAACAACGGCTCACTGCTTCCCCTCCCGCCCGGAAAGTCACTGGCAGTGATCGGAGCGTTTGCTCGGCAACCCCGCTTTCAGGGAGCCGGAAGTTCACAGGTTGTGGCCACAAAGGTCGACTCCGCCTGGGAGGCCCTCTCCCAACAGGGCTGGCAAGTCCAGTTCGCCCCGGGCTACGAGCACAACGGAGCCACTCACGAGAGCTTGCTGCAGGAGGCCGCAGATCTGGCGGCCAGCGCAGACATCGCCCTGGTCTTTGCCGGACTCCCCAACCGCTTGGAATCTGAAAGCTTCGACCGCGAACACATCGACCTCCCTGAAGGCCACAACCGCCTGATCGAGGCGGTCGCCAAAGCGCAGCCACAGACCGTGGTGGTCCTGACCAATGGCTCTGCCGTGACGATGCCTTGGGAGGCTCAGGTTCCGGCAATTGTCGAAGGCTGGCTGGCCGGACAGGCTGGAGGGAGCGCGATTGTGGACGTCCTGACCGGAAAGGTGAACCCCTCCGGAAAACTCTCCGAAACCTTTCCCCAGCGTCTGGAAGACTGCCCGGCCTTCCTCAACTGGCCTGGTGAGCAAGGAGAGGTGCACTACCGGGAAGGGCTCTTCATCGGCTACCGTCACTACGATGCCAAGCGCATTGCCCCGCTCTTTCCCTTTGGACATGGGCTCTCCTATACCCGCTTCGAGTACTCCAACCTGCAGCTCAGCGCCGAGGAGCTTGACGAGACCTCACAGCTGCAGGTCTCCGTCGAGGTCTCAAATGCGGGACCACGCTCCGGGAAGGAGGTGGTCCAACTTTACGTTCACCCCCAGCAGTCCCGATTGCAGCGTCCAGAGCAGGAGCTCAAGGGGTTCCAGAAGGTCGAGCTGGCAGCGGGAGAGACGTGCACCGTCCAGTGGACGCTCTCGTCCAGAGACTTCTCGTACTACGACCCACAGCTCCGGAAGTGGCTGATGGAGCCTGGCCCTTCGGAGATCCGCATCGGCGCCTCCAGCCGGGACCTGCGCCTCCAGGCCGTAGTGACCGGAGTTCCGCAGCATCGGGCTCCGTTTCAGTTCACCCGACGCACCCCACTGAGCGCCTGGCTGGACCATCCGGAAGCTCGAGGCTTGGTCGCGACTCTCATTGCGGAGATGAGCAAGCAGATTGGGGATGTGGGTGGGGATGAGGATGCCGAGACCATGATGGAGGCCATGTTCCGGGACCTGCCCCTCATCAAGCTGGTGCAGTTCACCCAGGGTGGTCTTTCCGAAACGCAGGTCGACGAACTGGTGAACTTGGCCAACCAGTCCTAACCGTTATTTCCAGAGGATCTCATGGAAGAAAGAATTTTGGGAACCGGCGGATTGAAGGTCTCTGCCTTGGGTCTGGGTTGCATGCGGATGAGCTTTGGAGACCGCCCGATTGGAAGCCGCCAGGAGATGATCAGCTTCTTGCGCAGCGCCGTTGAGCGCGGCGTGACCTTCTTCGACACCGCGGAGGTGTATGGTCCCTACACCAACGAGGACCTGGTAGGAGAGGCCTTGGAGCCGTTCCGGGAGGAGGTGGTGATTGCGACCAAGTTCGGATTTCAGCTCCATCCTGACGGCAAGCCCGGATTCACCGGACTCAACAGCCGCCCCAAGCGGATCCGGCAGGTTGCCGAAGAGTCGCTCAAACGCCTCCGAGTCGAGGCCATCGACCTCTTCTACCAGCACCGCGTCGATCCGGAGGTGCCCATGGAAGACGTTGCTGGAGCCGTCAAGGACTTGATTCAGGAGGGAAAGGTCCGGCATTTTGGACTCTCGGAAGCTGGAGCGGAGAGCATCCGCAGAGCCCACGCCGTTCAGCCTGTGGCCGCCCTTCAAAGCGAGTACTCCCTCTGGTGGAGAAGTCCGGAAGAAGACGTGCTCCCCACCTGCGAAGAGTTGGGAATCGGCTTTGTGCCCTTCAGCCCACTCGGTCGAGGCTACCTGACCGGCAAGGTTGATGAGAGCGCAACCTTTGACAGTTCTGACATCCGCAACACCAGCCCACGTTTCACCCCGGAGGCTCGGAAGGCCAACTGGGCCTTGGTCGAGCTGCTGACACAGATCAGCGCACAGAAGAACGCAACCCCGGCCCAGATCGCTCTGGCCTGGATTCTCGCCCAGAAGCCCTGGATCGCTCCCATCCCGGGAAGCCGGAAGCTGGAGCGGCTGGAGGAGAACCTGGGGGCGGTTCAGGTCGAACTGACCGAGCAGGACCTGGGACAGATTGATCAGGCCCTTGCTGCGATCCCCATTCAAGGAGACCGCTACTCCAAGGAATTTGCCGCGTTATCCAAACGCTGACGTGCACCGCGGGCTCCAAGGCAGTTCCGGAGTCGGCATTTTTTCACTGAGGCAACTCACAATCCACCCCCGCAATCACTCACTCTCCAGGAGCTCCCATGACCGAATGGTCCTTTCAACTCTACAGCGCACGAAATCATCCGCCCCTGAGCACGACCCTCCAACTGCTTGCCGAGCTGGGCTATACCCAGGTCGAAGGCTTCGGCGGGCTTTATGATCAAGCCACCGAACTGCGCCAGGATCTGGACCGAAACGGTCTGAGCATGCCCACCGGACACTTCGGGCTCGCTCTGCTCCAGGACCAGGTCGACGATGCCAGGCGCATCATCGAGACTCTGGGAGTGGAGACCGTGATCTGTCCTCACCTCACCGTGGAGCAGCGCCCGGCCAATGCAGAGGGCTGGAAGCAGATGGCTGAGACTCTCAATGCGGTGGGGAAGCCCTACCTTTCTGCCGGGTTGGGCTTTGGCTGGCACAACCACGACTTCGAGTTTGTCCCCCTTGAAAACGGCCAAACCCCCATGGAGATCCTCTTGGAGAACTCCGAGTTGGGCTGGGAGATGGACCTGGCCTGGGTTGTACGAGGCAAAGCCGATCCGCAGGAGTGGATCCGGCGCTATGGAAATCGGCTCTGTGCCGTGCACGTCAAGGACATCGCTCCAGCCGGAGAGAACCCGGACGAAGACGGCTGGGCCGACGTCGGCCACGGAGTGATCGACTGGCCCGGGCTCTACACGCAGCTTCGGCAGACTCCGGCCCAGTGGTATGTGATGGAGCATGACAAGCCCAGCGATGTGGCCCGCTTCGCACGCCGCTCCCTGGAAACCGTTCAATCTTTTGCGGAGTGAGCCATGTCTGGTGTTCTCAATGTTGGTGTGATCGGATGCGGCAACATCTCCTCTGCCTACTTCCGCCTCTCCAAGCTCTTCAAGACCATTGAGGTTCAAGCCTGCGCCGACCTCAATCCGGAGGCCGCTCAGGCCCAGGCCAAAGAGTTTGGAGTGGAGGCCTTGAGCGTGGAGGACCTGCTGGCCTCAAACCTCGACATCGTCGTCAATCTCACCGTCCCCAACGCCCACTTCGACGTCTCCAAGGCCATCCTGGAGTCCGGAAAGCACGTCTACTCGGAGAAGCCGCTCACGCTCTCTCTGGGAGACTCCGTCGCCCTGCGGGATCTGGCGAAGGCAAAGGGACTGCGGGTCGCCTGTGCCCCGGACACCTTCCTTGGGGGCACACACCAGCAAGCCCGGGCCCTGATCGACTCCGGAAGTCTTGGAGCGATCGTTGGGGGCACCTGTCACGTCCTCAGCCACGGCATGGAGCACTGGCATCCGAACCCGGACTTCTTCTTCCAGCCCGGAGGAGGGCCAGTGCTCGACCTCGGCCCGTACTACATCGGCAACCTGATTCACCTGATCGGTCCGGTGCTGCGGGTCACCGCGCTCTCCAGCATTCCGCAAAGGGAGCGCACGATCACCAGCCAGCCGCGATCCGGAGAGAAGATTCGGGTGAACACTCCAACCACGATCCACGCGATCCTGGAGTTTGCCAACGGAGCCCTGATCACCCTCGGAGCCAGTTGGGACGTCTGGAAGCATGGACACCGCAACATGGAGCTTTATGGGACAGAGGGCTCTCTAGTGGTTCCGGATCCCAACTTCTTTGGAGGTGACCTGTTGCAAAGCCGACGAGATGGCGAGTTTGAAGCCGTCACCACAGACGCGCACCCCTTCGGGGTCCCGAATCAGGACACGCCCCGTGGGCCGGTGGCCAACTACCGCACCAGCGGGCTGGCCGACCTGGCGGAGGCGATCCAGACCGGACGTGATGCGCGCTGCTCCATCGAGCGCCCTCTGCACGGAGTGGAGGTGATGACGGCCATCCTCAAGGCGGCAGAGACCCGGGAGACTGTGGAAATGCAGACCACCTGTACCCGTCCGGAACCACTGACTGCCGAGGTCGCTCAGGCGCTGCTGCGCTGAGACGCTTCAGGCAGTTGCGCCCCCTCGCATTTTCGGGCATACTCAGCCCGAACGTCCTTTCCGGAGAAGCCCGACTCTCCGGAATGCTTCACGATTTCTGACTCTTGCCCTGTGGAGGTCCTCATGAAAACGATTCAAGGTCCGGCGATCTTTCTCGCTCAATTTGCTGGGGACGACGCCCCGTTCAACTCCTTTGACAGCATCTGCGAGTGGGTCGCCGGGCTGGGATACCAGGGGGTGCAGGTTCCCAGTTGGGACGCTCGCCTGTTTGATCTGGAGCAGGCCGCCACGTCTCAGGCGTACTGTGACGAGGTCACCGGGGTCGCCGCCTCGCACGGGCTGAAGATCACCGAGTTGTCCACCCACCTGCAGGGCCAGTTGGTTGCCGTACATCCGGCATACGACGAGGCCTTTGACGGCTTCGCTGCTCCGGAGGTCCGGGGCAACCCGAAGGCGCGTCAGGAGTGGGCGACTCAGCAGCTGCTCCTTGCCGCCAAGGCATCCCGGAATCTGGGTTTGACCGCTCACGCGACCTTCTCAGGAGCCCTGGCCTGGCCTTATCTCTATCCATGGCCTCAGCGTCCAGCCGGTTTGGTCGAGACGGCGTTTGATGAGTTGGCCAAGCGCTGGCGCCCCATCCTTGATGCGTTTGAAGACGCTGGAGTGGACGTATGCTACGAGATTCATCCCGGAGAAGACCTGCACGATGGGGTGACCTTCGAGATGTTCCTCGAGCGCACCGGGAACCATCCGCGCTGCCGGATGCTCTATGACCCAAGCCACTATGTGCTCCAGGCGCTGGACTATCTGGATCACCTCGACATCTACCACGACCTGATCAAGATCTTCCATGTCAAGGATGCAGAGTTCAACCCGACCGGACGGCAGGGGGTTTACGGAGGATATCAGTCATGGGTCAACCGGGCCGGACGTTTCCGTTCCCTGGGAGATGGTCAGGTCGACTTCTCGGCAATTTTCTCCAAGATGGCCCAGTACGACTTCCCGGGCTGGGCGGTGCTCGAGTGGGAGTGCTGCCTCAAGCATCCGGAGCAGGGTGCCGCCGAAGGAGCCCCCTTCATTGAGCAGCACATCATCCAGGTGACCGAGAAGGCTTTTGACGACTTTGCAGACAGCGGAACCGACGAGGCCGCCAACCGGCGCATGTTGGGCCTGGACTGAAGGACTTGACGGAGCGAGGATATCATGAGCATTGAAGGAACAAACGAGGCTCCAGCCTCTCAACGCATCCGCTACGGGATGGTCGGTGGAGGAGAAGGCGCTTTCATCGGAGCAGTGCATCGGATTGCGGCACGCCTGGACGACCGCTACGTGTTGGTCGCCGGAGCCCTCTCTTCCGAGGCCGAGCGGTCCCGTCGCTCTGGAGTGGCCCTTGGATTGGCACCGGAGCGCTGCTACGGCAGCTTTGAGGAGATGGCCCAGAAGGAGGCCTCTCGTGCGGATGGGATTGAGGCCGTGGTGATTGTCACCCCCAACCACCTGCACGTCCCGGTGGCCCAAGTGTTTCTGGAGGCGGGCATCCACGTGATCTGCGACAAGCCCCTTGCCGCAAATCTGCAGGAGACGGTTGGTCTGCAGGAGTTGGCTTCTGCAAAAGGCTGCCTGTTCGCTGTAACCTATAACTACAGCGGCTACCCGCTGATCCGGCACGCCCGGGAGATGGTCTCTCAGGGTGAGTTGGGTGCGCTCCGGGTGATTCAGGTCGAGTATCCGCAGGACTGGCTCTCCGAGAAGCTGGAGGACACCGGGCAGAAGCAGGCCGAGTGGCGGACCGATCCAGCGCGTGCCGGAGGAGGTGGGTGCCTCGGCGATATCGGAACTCACGCGTTCCACCTCGCCTGTTTTGTCAGCGGACTCACCCCACAGTCTGTGCTCGCTGACCTTACCTCTTTCGTCGAAGGTCGGCTACTGGACGACAACGTGCACGTTCTCCTGCGCTTTGCCGAAGGTGCCAAGGGCATGCTCTGGGCCAGCCAGGTCGCTCCCGGAAACGAGAATGCGCTCCGGTTGCGGGTCTATGGAGAAAAAGGGGGGTTGGAGTGGTCGCAGGAGAATCCGAACGTCCTCAAATGGTCTCCACTCGGGGAACCTCCGCGCCTGCTCACTCGAGGGGGTCCCGGACTCACCAACGCGGCTGAACGCCTGACCCGCATCCCGCCGGGGCATCCGGAAGGCTACCTCGAAGGCTTTGCCAACCTTTACACAGAGGTTGCCGAGGCCCTTGTCGCTCAGCGAAACGGGACGGGGCCCTCAGCGTCAGTGATGTTTCCAGGGTTGGAGGAAGGAGTCGCCGGGATGCGCTTTGTGGATGCGGTGCTCCGGTCCAGTCAGGCCGGCGGAGTCTGGACCTCGCTGGAGTAATCCGACCCCACGCGGTTAGTGGGGGGAGTTCTAGAAGAACCCGAGCCAGCTTAGAGCGAGGTGTTGGCGAGCAGGAGCATTCTCCCCACGGATTGGGGTAGTCCACTCCAGCCTGAACTGTTCCGGATGCGTGATGGGATTTTGCTCCAGGTCGCTGAGGTTTCCGTATCCAACCAGCACGGAGAGTTCCTGCAAGACCATCGGGTTGTTTTGAGAGACGCCGAGGGTCGCGGTCTGCTGCAAGGTGTGTCGCAGGTTGGCTCCGGCAATCCAGTTGCGGCGTTCCCAAGTCCACCCATACGCAGCCTGCACCCGGGTTCCGGGAGCGTAGAGCACCTCCTCTCCCGCGAGGTTCTTTCGACGTCCGGCCAGTTGATTCGTGATCTCTCCTCGGATGATGTTGCGCCATCCCGGAACAAACGGCATCCAGTCAGACTGCAGGAACGCGCCCACATCCATCTGTCCATCACCGAGCGCCTGTGCGTACATTCCCCTTGCTGAATCAGCTTTCCCCGTAGGCAGGGTCAGCTGAAAACCGCCAAAGACGTTGCTCTTCAGGGTCTGGTTCAGGACCTTCGCGAAGGATGCCGTCACGTCACCGAGCCCGCTGAGGGTCTCGCTCCGGGTCGCCTGCTCCACCTGTGTGGCCTGCTCCACCTGCGCCGTGGTTCCGGATTCCACCTCAAGAGATGCGCTCTGACGGCTGCTCACCACAGGCACCCTCAGGCCCCAGGACCACCGATCACCGAGTCCCTGATCCAGCTGCAGTTCGAGGCGGGTTTCCGTCCGGCGGATCTCCCCGGAGAGCATGCCCTCCAGACCTTCTTCGAGCAAGAGCAGGTCCTGAAGCGGCACACGCTCGCCATAACGGTTGAAGGCCTCGGAGTAGGTTGGCGTGTGCTGCAACTCCAGTTGAAAGCGCCAGGCAGACTCCGGGAGCCGGTCCAGGGCCTCCCAGGCATTTGCAGAAGACAGCATGCCTAGCAGCACTCCCAAGAGGGCTCCTGCGTGTCGGATCATGCGGACTCCTGCGAGAACGACAGCCAGCCCTTGACCTCCATGTCCCGGAGGATACGCTCTATCGGGAACCCCATCACGTTGGTATAGGACCCTTCGATGCGCTCCACCAAGCAGGTTCCAAGCCCCTGAATCGCATACGAACCGGCCTTGTCCACGCCTTCTCCGGTGGAGACATACCAATCGATCAGTTGCGAGGAGAGCGGGAAGAGGCAGACCCGAGTGACCTCCAGGCCGGACACCACCTCCTGTTGAGAGCGGTGCTCCAGGACATAGGCGGAGCGGACCTCGTGCCAGCGCCCTTCAAGGCGATACAGCATCTCCCGGGCGTGCTCCGGGTTCCTGGGTTTGCCGAGGACCTCGTCATCGACGACGACGACCGTGTCGCCAGCCAGTACCAGCGCATCCGGGTGTGCCGGAGTGACCGCATGCGCCTTCGAGAGGCTCACCCGCAGGAGGAACTCATTGATCTCCTCGCCGGGCAGGCGGCTCTCGTCCACATCCGGGGAGTTGGACTCGAACTCAAAATTCATTCGGCGGAGAAACTCCTGGCGTCTCGGGGAGGAAGAGGCCAGGCAGAGAGGAACGGTGACGTGCATGGGATCGTTATTCTGCCGTTAAGAAGGCGGCCTGCAGGCGCATGCTGTAAAGCTCCAGGTCTTCAGGTGCCGGAAGCGTGAAGTCGTCCTCCAGGTCCATGATGCCCACCTCCAGGGGAGCATCGCTCCGGAGGGTGCCGGCGTTCTGACGGGCTTCCCGGATGTTGTTGAGGTAGTATTCCAGGATTTCACGTGCTACCGGTGCCGCGGCCCGTGAGCCCCCACCGCCGTGCTCCACCAGCACGATCATGGAAATCTCCGGATCTTCTGCAGGTGCAAACGCCGCGAACCAGGCGTGGTTCTGGTAATCCTTGGACTCCTGCTCCTCTTCTTCTAGAGACTCCAGGGTTTCCCGACTGATCACCTGCGACGTTGCTGTCTTTCCGGCAACCGTAAAATTTTCCAGGCGAACTTTGCCCGCGGTCCCTCCCGGGGCGTTGACCACCGCCACCATCCCCTCTCGGATCAGCCGGAGGTATTCCGGATTGAGCCCGAGGTCCTTGGACTCCGCAGGAGCCTTGATCAGCAAGCGCGGACGGTGCCAGGTGCCTCCGTTGGCCACCACATTGACCATGTTGAGCACCTGCAGTGGTGTGAGCGAGAGATATCCCTGCCCAATGGAGAGAGAAGGGGTCTCGCCGGCATACCAACGCTCTCCAAACTGACGTTCCTTCCAATCACTGCTGGGCACCAGCCCCATCTTTTCACTGGGTAGCCCAAGCTGAGTCAGCTGTCCCAGACCAAAGAGCCGGGAGGTCTCATAAATTCGATCGACCCCCACCCCAGCTCCCACGTTGTAGAAGAACACGTTGCACGAGTGCTGGATGGCTTCCACCACATCAACAGAGCCGTGTCCGCCTTTCTTCCAGCAGCGAAACGGGGTGGTCCGCCCCTTGACAAAGTAGTTTCCGTCACAGAAGTGCCGAGTGCTGGCGTTGATCTCCCCCCGCGCCAGCCCGGTGTATGCGGTCACCAGTTTGAAGATCGAGCCGGGAGGGTACACGCCTTGGATGGACTTGTTCTCCAGCGGGTGATCCGGATTCTCCAGAAGGGCCTTCCAACTCCTCACGTCGATGCCTCCGGCAAAGGCGTTCGGGTCAAATGCCGGATAGCTCGCCATCGCCAGGATCTCTCCGGTACGTGGGTTCATCACCACGACCGCCCCCTCCTTGCCTTCCATCGCCTCATCCACAGCACGCTGCAGTCGGATGTCCACAGTCAGCCAGACGTCCTGTCCCGGACGTGAAGGGACTGGCTTCCCGAGGATCTTCATCTCACGTCCGAGGTGATCGACCTCGATCTGTCGCCCTCCGTCGCGGCCAATCATCGACTCGTTCTGAATCAGCTCCACACCCGCCTTGCCAACGGTCATGCTCGACATGCGGCGGTCGCTCTCCAAGGTGCTGACCTCGTCATCGGAGAGCCCCACGTACCCTAGCACGTGAGCTGCGGCCCTGCGGTTGGGATAGAAGCGCCGAGACTGTACGACCACCGAGATCCCGGGGAAGTCGTCGCTGTAGGTCTCCACCAGCATCGCCTTGAGGTAGTCCATGTCCTCATCCAGTACAATCGGCCGAAACTTGGCCCAGCTTCGATGGTCTTGGACCTTCTTCTTCAAGGCAGTGTAGGGAATGCCCAAGGCACGCTCGACGTTTCGGAGCGTCTTCTCCAGATCCGGGGTGTCTTCTCGAATGAGCTGTAGCTGATACGCCGGGCGGTTCTCTGCGAGGACCTGGTTGTTGCGGTCGTAGATCACCCCCCGGAGTCCGGGCTCTGGGATGAGGCGAATCCGGTTCCCCTTGGCATAATCGGCATAGGTCTCTCCGTTCAGGATCTGCAGGTACCAGAGGCGTGTCGCCAGCAGAGAGAAGACAATGACGATTACCGCGCTGATGATGTAGACCCGGACTCGAAACTGTCCCAACTCCTGAGGGTCAATGGTCTTGAATCTCACGTGGCAGCCTTGGAGAGGATGCGCTTCTCATAGCGCATGAACATGGGGATGACCAGGCTCCCGGCCACAGCCTGAGCAAGCAGGGTCTTTGTGAGCAACAGGTCCCAACGCAACGGCAACAGCTCGGGTTCTCCCCACAGAAACAGAGTCATCGCAAGCAAGCGTTCCACCGCAGAAAGCAGCGCCACAGTAATGCACAGGAACAGGAGCTGGTTGGTGTAGAACCAACGGTTGAGCGAGCGAGCGAATAGAGCGGTCAGGAAGTAGCTCAACCCGTAGATTCCCACCACTCCATGGGTCAGGGCATCATGACACAGGCCCATCCCCAGCGCAAAGAACACCGTCGTTCGCTTCCCCGAAAAGGTCACTACCAGGGCCAGCAGGAGCAGCCAGTTGACCGGAAGCCCCACCTGGGCCAACAGCGGGCTCAGGCCCACCTGCAGCCAGATGGCCAGGATCCCGGAGAGGGCGAGGGGGAAGAGTTGCCAGATCATTCGGTAAACAAAGGCCGCATGCCGCTTTCAGTCTGTTTGAGCAGCACAAACACCTCCTCCAGGCGGTCAAAGTCCACAGCAGGCTCCAGGATCGCCGACTGGAACAGCTCATGAGGTTCCTGGCGAACCGCAATGACTCGCCCGATCAGGGTGCCTTTGGGAAACATGCGCCCCAGACCACTACTGATCACCCGGTCTCCAATCTCGATCTCGGCACGTCGACTGACCTGCCGAAGCTCTAGGCCGCTGTGCATTCCAAACACCAACCCGCGGGTCCGGGTGCGCTGAATCAGCGCCGGAACTCGGCTGCGCTGGTCGATCACCAACTGCACCTGGGACTGTGCCGGAGAAACGGCCTGGATTCTTCCGACCAACCCCTCCTGCAGGATCACGGCAAAATTTCGCTGTACGCCATGATGTGAGCCCCGATTGATCAGGCGGATCTGATACAGCCCGTCTGTAGACTCACTGATGATCTCGGCAAACAGCTTCTCCGAGGGGTTCTGGCTGGCAAACTCGAGTTGATTCCGCAGCCGCTCAAACTGAATGGCGCTCTCACGCACTCGGTTCAGCTCCTCCTGCAACTGCCCCACCTGCTCGCGTAGCAGGACATTTTCCTCCTGCACCTCCAAAAGCCAAACGTAGGATTCCCACCAACCCTTCAGGGTGGTGGACACCGTATGCCCAACAACCTCTGCAGGATAGGCAATGGTCAGGATCAGGGATTGAAAGCGGGAGTCGATCTGCTGGCTGCGGTTCTGCAGAATGACCAGCAAGAGCAGCAACAGGGTTGCCGCGATGATGATGGGGAAGCGATACTTTTTGAGAAATTCGTTCATCGTCCCGCCTTCATGCGTTCACGCTTCAGGCGGTTCAGACAGGTTCTCGGAGGACGACTGCGGGATGCACCATAAAGGGTTCCTGGTTGATGCGCTTCAGCGCGTTCTGCAGCACCCCTTCCGGACAGGTCTCCAGCGACATGGTAAAGATGACCGCTTCTCGATTCTGGCGATCCATGCGGTGGTACTGAGGAAGTTGTTCAAGGGCGTAGATGTTGATGTGCTCCTCTGCGAGCATGCTGCCGATCTTGCCGACAATCCCCGGAGCATCCCAGACCTCAAACCGCAGAGTGTGACGGAACGAGCGCTCCTCAAAAGGCCGGAGCGGCACCGGCGCCCCCGAGACGGAGGCTGACTCGTATCCCCCCAGAATCTTATACAGGTCGGCAACAATCGCCGAGGCAGTGGGGAGGCTCCCTGCGCCCTTGCCCACCAGGGTGATGTCCTCCGAGAAGCGTCCCTTGAGGGTCACTACGTTGGTGGAACCGTGAATTCCAGCCATGGGCTCCTCCCGGTCAAGCATCAGCGGCATCACGTACGTGGAGATTCCGGAGGCGTCACGCTCGAAGGAGGCGATCAGCTTGATGCGCCGTCCCATGCGCTCCGCATACTCGAAGTCGGCAAGGTCCAGGTGGTCGATGCCTTCCAGAGGAATCTGCTCCGGAGCCAGCCACTGTCCTGTCAGCAGGTAGGTCAGGATGACCAGTTTGTAGCGTGCGTCGTATCCGGCAATGTCGTTGGTCGGATCCTGCTCGGCAAATCCCAGCTCCTGAGCCTGGCTCAGGGCTTTTTCAAAGCTCAGCCGCTCAGTCTCCATCTGACTGAGGATGTAGTTGCTGGTCCCGTTGAGGATGCCTCGCAGTCCCTGGACGTCTTCATTCTGGAAATAGTTCTGGAGCAACCGAAGGACCGGAATCGCTCCGGCGACGGCGGCTTCAAAGAGCAGGTGCCGTCCTTGAGCTTGTGCCCAGGCGATCAGGTCCTTGCCGTCGGTGGCGATCAGGTCCTTGTTGGCCGTGACGACGTGCTTCCCTGCACGCAGAGCAGCGCTGATCAAGTCCTTGGCAAACCCTCTGCCGCCAATGGTCTCCACGATCACGTCCACCTCCGGGTCCTCCAGAAGCTCCTCTGCAGAGCGCTGGAACCACTCCGGATGAGCTTCCGCCCACGGGCGGGCATTGGGTCCCTGAAGGTCCTTCTCCAACACCCCTGCCAGCTGCACGGGAGACTGACGTTGGGCGTGTTCCGTCAACACACTCACCACGCCGCTTCCAACCGTCCCTAGGCCCGCAACCACTACCTTTAGCGTCTTGTCCATCCGATTTCTTTCCAGAATTCTCTTCGGGGTTGTTGCTCCCTCGCGCTCAGCTTTTGGGAGGCGTCAGTTTGCGTTTCAGGAAGCCGTACCACTGAGGGCGGGTGAACATCCCGCGCTCCAGCGTGTACCAGTCGGCTCGGTTCAACTCGGAGGCCTCCTGCAAGAGTTGAGGGGACTTGATGTTCCCCTCTGCGATCATCGTCCGCTCGGTGTAGCGTCCGACCCACTCCATCAGGCAGTGCTTGCTGTCGAAGCACTGGTTCATGGCATGAATGGCGAGGGGATGGAAGATGTTGACTCCGGCCTCCTCCAGAAGGCGCACGGTCTCTCCCAAGTCTTCCGGGGAGAAGCCGTCCTCAATCTTGTCCATGATGGAGAAGTAGTAGGCAATCGGGATGGTGATCGACTCTCGGTCCCGGATCGCCCGGACAATATCCAGCCCCAGGCGCAGGCGCGATTCGATGTCGTTCGGACCATACTCGTCATCACGCCCATTCATCTTGAGCGAGAAGCATTGGTCGAGCAGGAGTTGGTCTCCTCCGTTGATCTCGACGAAATCCGCACCAACTTCCTGAGCCCGCTCGGCGGCGTGCACAAAGTGGAGGACAATCTCTTCACAGTCATCGAGATCGAACTCTCTGCTGACGTCGTAGTCGCGGCCAAAGTTGTACACGGAGGGGCCGATCGGGGTCTCGTTGCACACCTCCTCCGAGGTTTTTGCCCCGGCGTGAGAGAGCCGAAGCCCAACGGCAGCGCCTTCGCGCTTGATGTTCTGCACCAGCCGGACGAGGCCATCCAGGTGCTCCTCTTCGGAAATGCCCAGCTGTGTCTGATGTCCGCGGCCTTGGCGGGCCACGTAGGCGGACTCGACGATGATGCTTCCTGCACCATCACGGGCCAAGCCGGTGTAGTGTCGAATCAATCCGGGAATGACCGAGCCGTCGGTGTCGGCCTGGTTCTCCACAGAGGGAGTGGCCATGATGCGGTTTGGACACTTGATGCCCAGGATTTCCACAGGCTGAAACATGGTCAGCAGCTTGGATTCACTTACTGCTGTCGCGGGAGCATTCATTGATTTTTCCCAAGGCGGTCCTAGAGTTTTCAAGATGTTGCAGATCGTTCGGCTTTTTCAACAAGCCCCGATTTGCCGTGGCGACGCTGAAGTTCGGCGTCAATGTCTTTGGGCGAGATCCCCTGATGGGCCATGAGCACCAACAGGTGGAAGACCAGGTCGGTGATCTCGTGAATCTGCCCTTGGCGATCGCCATCCTTCGCGGCAAGCACAACCTCCGTGGCCTCTTCCCCGACCTTCTTCAAGATCGCATTGAGGCCCTTGTGGGTGAGTTTGGACACATAAGAGGCCTCTGGGGATCCCGAACGCTGGCGCTCCTGAATGGTCTCGTATACGTCAATCAGTTGACTCATGCCTTGCCGTGGTTGCGGTCTCGATGGATGCCCAAAAGTTCCAGACGCTTGCGCAACGTGTTGCGGTTGATGCCCAAGATTCGAGCCGCCCGCTGCTGATTCCAGTTGGTCTGTTCCAGCAGCAATCTGTAAAGCGGGCGCTCCATCTGTTGGCTGACCAGGTCCATCAACTGCTCGCCTCCCCGCTCCACATAGTCTCGCACCACCGGGATCAGGCGACGCTCGAACAGCGCCTCCAGGTCCTCCGGAGCTTCGGAGGGAGCATGCTGCACCAGCAGGTGCTGGGGCAGATTTTCCACCGGAATGACTTCCGTCACGCTGGTAATCATCAGACTCTTCGTGATGTTTTCCAGCTCCCGGACATTGCCGGGCCAGACGTAGCTCTTCAGCGCCTTCATCGTCTCCGGGGCGGCCGCCTTGCGACTCACAGCCATCTCCCGGCTCCCCTTGCGCAGGAAATGCTCGATCAGGTCCGGAATGTCTTCACGCCGCTCGCGCAGAGGCGCGACATGAATGGGGAAGACGTTGAGCCGGTAATACAGGTCCGACCGGAAGTCCCCTTGCTCAATGAGCGTGGAGAGTTCCCGGTGCGTCGCCGCAATGACCCGCATGTCGGTCGTGATCAGCTCGTGCCCGCCAATGCGCTCAAAGCTGCGCTCCTGAAGCACTCGGAGGAGTTTGCTCTGCAGCTTAAGCGGCATGTCTCCGATTTCATCCAGAAACAGCGTCCCCTTGCTCGCCAGCTCCAGCTTGCCCCGCTTGCGCTCCAGCGCCCCGGTGAACGCCCCCTTCTCGTGCCCAAACAGCTCCGACTCCAGCAACTCCGAAGGGATGGCCGCACAGTTGATGGCCACGAAAGGCTGCCGGGCTCGTGAAGAGTGCTGGTGAATCGAGCGTGCGATCAGTTCCTTCCCCGTCCCGCTCTCGCCCTGGATGAGGGCCGTCAGATCCGTGGGAGCGACGCGGCCGATCGCCTTGTAGACCTCGCGCATCTGCAGGCTGTTGCCTACCAGCAACTCTTCCTCATTCCGGACGCTTTGCTGCTCTGCCGGGCCGTTCCTTGCGGTGGTCCTGACCAGATCCAGGCCGCGCTGAACCAGATCTTCTACCTCGCTCAGATTGAACGGTTTGGAGATGTAGTCGAAGGCTCCGGCCTTCATCGCCTCGATGGTGTGGAACATCGTGCTCTGCCCCGTCATCACGATGACGGCAATCGGAGCAAACTCGCTCACCACCTCCCGGGTGAACGAGATCCCGTCTTCTCCGGGCAGGTGGATGTCCACCAGCGCAAGCTGGATGCGATGCTGCGACAGGATCGCCCGGGCTTCCGGAACGTCCCGGGCGCCGTGAACGGTCCAGCCTTTCTGGGTCAGCGCCTTCTCTAGAACCCAGCGGATGCTGCGCTCGTCATCAAGCACCAGAATCTGCGGCGTCTCAACTCCGGCGGACATAGCTGTTCAGTTCATCCTTGAGCTTGCGCAACCCGAGCAGAGCCTCTGCTCCGGAAATGGGGGCGTTGGGAGCAAACTCACCGCGCACCCCGTTCTTCAGCCCGAGCAGGTCCCGGTCCACCACCGTCCGGGCCGCGTTGTAATAGTAGGCATCGGTACGTACATCGCTCCAGGGAGAGGGGGTGCCCACGAAGCGACTCGCCAGCCGATTGTCCTGCAAGACCTTGATCAGGATGTCCTCCAAGGCCAGGGAGTACTCCGCCCGCGTCACCGTCTCATCCGGGAGGAACAGCTTCTGCGGGTTGACCTCCAGCCCCCGGACTCCCAGAGCCAGCACCTCCTCGACATCGGCACGCAGCGGATGTTCCGACAGATCGGAGGCAGGTCCAGAGATCATCTGGCTTCCGGACGACTCCGCCTCGGGCTTGCGATACGCAGGGCGTTGTGCGACCTTCCCCCGGGCATACAGGTCGGCCAGCGCAAACTCTTCCACCAGCAACGCTGCCAGGTCTGCACGCGTGATGCTGTCTGCAAGGGCCACTGACTTCCCATGGCGGCTCCCCGGACGAGCGCGGGCGACATCGTTCAGCCGCGCCAAGGCCAGATCGGCTTCTCGGGTGAAGTCCAGTCCCAGCGCGAGAACTTCTCGGAACTGCGCCCCGGCCTGGTCGAATCCCAGCGCCTGCTGATAGACACCTGCCAGCCGATAGTGAGCCTCTGACTGCAACCGGGCCAATCCCGGAGACTCCCTTCGAAGAGCCTGAAGCTCACGAAATTGGGACTCTGCTTCCTCTACCCAGTCGCCAGTCTGCAGGACGCCTTCCAAGCGGATGCGGTTGATTCCCACCCGGAACCGGGCTTTGGGCTTTTCCGAATCATTGGCCAAGGACTCCGACTGATCCTGAAGCTCAACGGCCTGCTCCTCCAGAGAGCGCTGACGCTCTGCCGTGCGTCCGTCTTCCCGGGAGGTGTAGGCTAGCGCCAACGCCTTGCCTGAGAGCGCCTCCGGATATTCTGCATCCAACTCCAGCGCTCGATCAAAGCTCTGCTCTGCATCACGCCAGCGCTGCTCCTCCAGGTAGGTCAGGCCCTTGGCCACATGATGCTCCGGGTTGTCCAGCACGCCTGCAGGCTTGCGGGGCTCCGGAGAAGAGGAACAGCCCGAGACGAGCACGAGCCACACTCCGCAAACAATCCAGAATCCTGTCCGCATTGACTTTCTCGGCTAGTGTTTCAGCAAGGCCCGATAGCGCTCAGGATCTTCCAGATTCTTCAGGGCTTCGGACAGGTTCTCACGGACCTGCTGCCGCTCCAGCAGATACCGGAGCAGCGTGGCCAGCGTGGACTTCATGCTCTCCAGGTCCTCTTCCAGAGGGTTGGCGTTGTTGATGAACCAATCCCCCATGAAGCTCTCAATCGTCTCCGGAGTCCACTCGCTGCACGGAGCGGGGACGAAGTCGTCCAGGAACAGCTCCAGGTCGTCGGTAATGCGCTCCAGGTCGTCTTCGGAAACAGAGAGCTGCCCCCAGAACGCCTCCAGGACCTCCAGCGGTACCGGAGATTCCCGCTCTTCAAAGCTCGGAGGCTCTCCCGTATCGTCGGGACCCTCAGCCTCCAGAAGCGCTTCCTGCCCCAGGTTCCTCAGCAACTCCGGGTTCGAGTTGACGGCCTCAATGAACTCCGTGTTCCGCTCTTCAAAGTCGTCCATGGCCTGAGTGATCTGCTCTCGACTCAGAGGCTCTCCGAGTACATCTGCTCGGGTTCTCAGGTAGATGGCCACCAGCAGAGGGTTCGAGAGGTAGGGGATCTCTTCACTGTTCTGGAGTTGATGCTGTGTCGCCCGGATCAACATCCCACGCGGAGAGTTCGGGCTGGACTGAGCCTCCATGTCCTCTAGGCGATCGTCCAGATCGCTCAGGAAGGACTCGGTCAGTAGCGAGGTGAAGAGCAGAGGTTCGGCAATGCCAATCTGCTGATCCTGCAAGGATTTCAGGACATCAGCCCCCATCCGGAGGTCATCTAACGCAGGGTCGAAGGCAAGGAGGGGAAGTGTGGAGAGCAGCTTCTGGAGCTGGCGTTCGTTGGTGATCGCCGCAGGTCGGTTGCTCCGAGACTTGCGTCGTTGGACAGCTTTCTGCTGCTGCTTTTGCTGTTTGCGCCGGGCCATGCCGGCTTTTTTGGGTTTTTGCTTCTTTGCCATGGACTTCCCAAGAATTCAGGGGTTTCCCTAAAAACTGAGAAGTATGGACGATCTAGGCAAAAAAATCACGCGAAAGGTTTTACCCCACCGGCTCAGCCCCAGGCTCAATCATCGCCTTTGTT
>JAYPUA010000045.1:0-25908 GCA_038133845.1 Deltaproteobacteria bacterium | reverse complement strand
CTCACACGGCACCCCATCCTTGTCACGATCCAGCCCCTTCAGTCCGCACTGAGTGTGGCATCCACTCAGCCGGGTGCTTTGCTCCCTTCTGGCGGTTCAGCCTCTTGTCTACTGCGATTCAGCAGAAGCAGGGGGGATTTGAGAAGAAGGCTGAGCCCGGAGCTGCTGAAACAGAAGTCTCTGGACACACGGGTCTTGTCTTGCTCAGAAGTAGCCGCGCTCATTGAGAGAGCGGGCAGAACCAGAAGAGCGAGCTGCAGAATGAGACTGAGTTTCGTTGGCATGGGGCCTCCATGACCTGGGCGGTTTTTCGGTGATCATAGTGAGGTTGAGTGAGGAATCAAGAGAAAAGTGCTCCGCTCGGAGCACGCAGGTTTCCAGCTGCCGGGGAGATTTCACACAATGGGTCCAGGCCGCAGAGTTGGCCTCAAGCCCGAGGGGGAAGGGGGCCGTCTACAGCTTTTTCAGCCGCTCTCGACTCTCCTCCGGCCAGGCCTCACTGAAGCTGTAGAACGCCTCAAACTGCGGCACGTTTTCGCTCAGCACAACCCAGTCCAGCTTGCTCGAGACATAGACATGCGCCTGCGGAGGCAGGGCCTGCGGATCATCCAAGGTTCCGACCTTCACCACAGCAATCCTCTCGCTCCCGCCATAATAGCTCACGATCGGATCCCCGCAGGCTTCACAGCGATAAAGAGCGTGCTGCTGATTGCTCCCCGATGGTCCCGCAAAGCGTTTGAGGCGTCCGGAATCCAGGCGGAAGTGCCTCCCCTCGATCATGGTATTGACGATGAACGCCGAGCCTGTGAGCTTTTGACACAGACTGCAGTGACAGGCGTGGGTAAACATCGGGCTTGCCAGGAGGCGGTAGCAGATTGCCCCGCACGAGCACCCTCCGCTGAGTTGCCTCACCTCCTCCCCCCTCTCGTCTCGGATGTTGAACCGTCCCGCTGAGCGCCCCCCTGACCCGGCCGTTCTGGAACCCGGCACCACGGGTTCGGCGGGACAGGCTTTTCCATCTCCGGGAAGTAGGCATCCACCCCTCGACGAAGCTCCTCCGGCCAGTCCAGAAGGGTCCTCTTTTCTGCACCTCCTGGGTCGGTGTCGTGCCCCTTCCTGAGGAAGATGTCACAAATTCGGGACTGCAGCGCAGGAGCCAGCGCTTGAAAATTCGGATGAAACCACAGAGTGATCAGGGTTCGCTCCTCGGCTTGGGCATTGGCAAAAGCACCGTGGATCAAGCGGGCATCCCCCACCACCACGTCTCCACAATTCACTGGGACAGCCACTTGATCTTCATGAGGTTGAAACAGTGGATCCTCGGGGTTCTCCACTCTCGAGAGAGCCTCCGTATGGGCGTTGGCCTGATGAAATTCGTGCAGGACATGATGGGACCGTGGGATCACACGCAGGCAGCCATTTTGAGGACGGGTTTCCTGCAGGTAGATCATGACAAAGACCTGTGCAGCCTCAGGCGTATAGGAAGATGGATCATTCCAGCCCCACCAGTCTTGATGCCAGAAGAGCGGTGGTCCCTGTGGAGGCTTGCTGATGATGTAGCCCGAGCTGAATCGAGGGTCTGCAAACTTCAGCCTCCGGAAAATCTCCGAGAGGCGAGGGTGTCCCAGCAACCGGCCAAAGGGAGGGTGATCCGCAAGCAAAACCAGACTGCCCTGAGAGCGATTTCGGTCTCGATGCTGTTGTGAGACTCCGGAGAGCACTTTTTGACAAGCCTGTTGCAGCCAGGCCATCTCATTCGGTTCAAAGACCTGTTCAAAGACGCAGTAGCCCTGCTCCTGCAATTCGTAAAGTTCAGTCATGGGGGCAGAAGAAAACAGGGTGAAGGGGGTTCTGGGACAGGACGCGCGAGGAGTTCTTCCGGGAAGCACGAGGTGTCAAGGTCCGCTCCAGGCCTAAAGTGCCAAAAGCTTGCTCAGCCTGCATGAAGGAGCGGAAAGACTCAATCGAGATCCGACCCAATGGTTTCAGGAGAGGAATCTCTCTCCGGTGAAGGTGCCAGAACTCAGGCCCCCGTGAGGAGGTCCAATTCCTCCGAGGAGAGTTCAACACAGGGCATGATCTCTCGGACCTGTTCCAGAGTGCGGGCAGAGGCAATCGGTGCGGCCACCGTAGGCTGAGCCCGGAGCCAGGCCAGGGCGACGGCGGCAACGCTCGTGTTGTGTTCCTGGGCGATCTCATCCAGATGCCCCAGCATCGCCCATCCCCTTGGGCTCTGGTAGTCAACGACTCCAGAGGCACGCACCGACTCCACCATCTTTCCGGGACGATACTTTCCAGTTAGGAAGCCCCGCGCCAACCCAAAGTAGGGGAGCTCGGTCAGTCCGTGTTGTTCCAGCGTGGGCCGCAGCCTCTCCTCAAAGCCTCGGTCCAGCAGGTTGTAATGATCCTGAGAGGCCACATACGGCGTCCACTGAGCCTTGGTAGAGAGTTCCAGAGACTGTTGCAGCCGCTCGGCAGAGAAGTTGGAGACCGCCAGATACCGGACCTTCCCAGCCTGCACCAGCGCGTTGAAGGCTTCCAGCGTCTCTTCAAGCGGCGTCTCCGGATCATCCTGATGCGCATAGTACAGGTCGATGTAATCGGTCTGCAGCCGCTTCAGCGAGTCGTCACAGGCAGCCTGGATATTGTTCGCCGACAGTCCGGGACGAGCGCTCTGTTTTGCCACCTTGGTGGCAACTACGATCGAGCTGCGGTTGCCCCGGCGCTTCATCCAATGTCCCAAAATCCTCTCGGACTCACCTCCCACGTTTCCCTCGGCCCACTGCGAGTACATGTCTGCAGTGTCGATGAAATTGCCGCCATGGTCTGCAAAGTAATCCAGGACCATCTCCGATTCGGAGGGGCTGGCCGACCAGCCAAAAACGTTTCCTCCAAGGCAGAGGTGTGAGATCTGAAGGTCAGTCTGTTTGAGATTCATCATGGTTGCCCAAGAGTTGAGGGGAAAAAAGGGGAGGGGACCGGACTCGGCTTGTGGATCCGGACCCCTCAGGTTCTGTGTGATTCCGGCAGGGGCAGCACGGAGGCAGGAAGCTCCGGATGGCTCACCGTCCACCCCTTTTTCCTGCAGGCCCGCACACACCCTTGCTGCATCAGCCTCTTGATTCGGGCATACTCCTGCGCCGCAGCGCTCTGCATTCGGACATACAGAAAATACTGGGTCGTGCTGGCCCAGGCTGCGCTCAGTTCGACCGCCACCTCCTCCAGGAGCTCGCCCAGCCCCTGAGCCTTCAACTCCTCCTCCACCGCCCGCGTCAGAGTCTGCGGGATCTCGCTCCACTCAGACTCCGAGGCGGCTCCAGCCATCCCGAAGTGCCCGACACAGGCGAAGCTGCCCATGGAGAGGTTCCACGGAGCGAGCTTGATGAAGTCGGTCACCAGAAACGTCCGGATCATGCTGCGGCACTGCACCTGAACAAACTCCGGGGTCTGCAGCACCACCTGCCCAAGAGTCTCTTCCGGGAGGAGCACGTAGTCGTGTTGACGGGTTGGGAACCAGGGCTCGTCCGGGGCCACGGGCTGGGAGACGAGCTGGAGCATCTCCGAGAGCGGAAGCCGGAGCTGCCCCCCCTCCAGCTCCGGGTTGACCAGCAGCGAGTAGACGTTGATCGACTTGACCAGCCAAGGGACCCCTTCATAGGTCACCATCTCCCCCTCACGTACCGGGCCCAGATTCAGGATGAGCCGGGTTTCCGCAAGAAACTGAGGGAGAAAGTTCCGCAACCCCATGGCCACTCCGGCGAGGAAGAGCAGGAACAGCCCCAGCAGGAGCCAGTCTCCGTTGACGTAAAGAATCAGCAGAAAGACCGCCGTGGTGACGAGGGCCATCAGCATCCGATACGAATAGATCAGAATCCGGGAGTACTGACTGCGGACCTGGGGCTCGGCCTCGTTGGGCGGGGAGGTGAAGCGGCTGAGGAACGCCCCCATCGTCAGCCAAACCAGAAGAGCGACCAGAACCGCCAGGAGCAGGTTCAGCCCCCGGCCGGTGAGAAAGGCCCCAAAGTCGAGCCAGACGTCACTCCAGGCGGACTCCTGGCTCAAGAGCAGGCTGTCGAGCTGAATCTCGGCGACCTCCAGGCCTCTTCGGGTCTCTTCCTGTCGCTCCTCCCAGCGCTCCCGGATCAGGCTCAGACGGTCCGAGACCTCCGGGCTGGATCCCAAGGCCGACCATTTTCGGAGCTGCGCCAAGGAGCGTTCAATCTGCTCCAGCCTCAGCTGATAGAATTCCTGCGTCTTGCGCAATCGGTCAATGGAGCGGGGCTTCTCACTGAGCTCCTTCAGGCTGTGCAGGATCGGCTCAAGGATCACCAGGAGATCATTCTGCCAGTCAAAGGTCTCACTGGGAGCCGCGGCAAAGCGCTTCAGGTCGGCTCCTCCGGTGACGATCGACTCAAAGCTCCGTCCGGCACTCTGCAGAATGCGCTCGACCTCCTGCAGCTCGGCCCGGAGCCCCTGAGACTCGGCCTCGCCCTTTGCCTCGCTTAACTGAGCCCGAAGCTTCGAAGCCCAGACGCTCTGCTCCGAGAGGATCTGGTCCAGCTCCGTCAGGCGCTCCAGCAGCTCCTGCTCCCGGGAGGTGGGAGCCGGTGACGAGGTCGCCCCGGTCTCCTGTCCCCAAAGCGGTCCGGCGTTCCAGAGGGCAAGGAGCAGCAGAAGGCCAATCAGGCGGGTGGAGACGTGGGACATTGTAGGCCTTTCCGGTCAGACCAGACCTTCTGCAAAAGGAGGTCGCCCCAGGTCAAAGGCGACAAGTTCGGGTTCGCCGCGCTTCCGACCTCAGGCCAGAAGGCTCATGCTCTCTTGTACCATGAGTCTTGAGCGATTCAAAGACCTGACGCTGCTGCTGCTCCCCCAGAGCCTCTCCCCCCGGAGAATGCCGGGTCCTGAAGTCCAGAGTTGACTTGCTGCCCCGGGATTTCTAGCTTGTTGGAAACCGCATCTGTTTCTCCAACCCTTCTCGAGTCAATGGAGCCCGCATGACCTGGATCAAGACCCGCAAACGCTGGGAGCTTCCGGAATCGGAGGTCACCCCGGAGAGCACCTTCTGGAGCCGTCGCCACCTCCTGAAAACCGCCACGGCCGCTGCACTTTCTCTAGGCAGCCTGCCGGCCATCGCGGCCACAGCGGGATTTCCCACCACCCGCAATCCCCGTTTCAGCGAAGAGTTTGGAGGGCTGACTCCAGAGAAGCTGGTCACCGGATACAACAACTTCTACGAATTCACCACGGACAAGGAAGATGTCGCTCAGTTGGCCCAGGGCTGGGAGACCGAACCCTGGACGCTGCAGGTGGAGGGGCTGGTCCGCAACCCGTTTCAGATGGACGTGAACGAGCTGGTCCGTGAGTTCGGCATCGAGCAGCGGATCTACCGGTTCCGCTGCGTGGAGGCGTGGTCCATGGTGGTTCCGTGGGACGGATTTCCGCTGGCCAAGCTCGTGGCCAAGGCGGATCCGCTTTCGGAGGCGAAGTACCTGCGCTTCGTCTCGTTCATGGATCCGGAGAATGCGCCGGGATTCCGCAACAGCTACTACCCCTGGCCTTACCAGGAGGGCCTGCGGCTGGATGAGGCCCGGAACGAGCTGAGCCTGATGGTCACCGGGGTCTTCGGGAAACCGCTGCCCAATCAGAACGGTGCCCCGCTGCGTCTGATGGTGCCCTGGAAGTACGGTTTCAAGAGCATCAAGTCCATCGTGCGCATCGAGTTTGTCCAGGAGATGCCCACGACACTCTGGAGCGCCATGGCGCCCCGAGAGTATGGGTTCTATGCCAACGTCAACCCGGAGGTCAACCACCCGCGCTGGTCTCAGGCGCGAGAGCGCCCGGTGGGGACCTGGTTTCAGAAGATCGACACGCTGAAGTTCAATGGCTACGAGCCGGAGGTTGCGGCGCTGTATGAGGGGATGGACCTGAGCCGGTGGTACTGAAGGCCCGACGCCTCTGGTGGGAGCACTCCGGGATCTGGGCGGTCGCCCTGACCCTCCCTGTGCTGGGGTGGGCTGGACGCTTCTTCAGCGGCTCCCCCCCGGCAAATCCGGTGGAGTTTCTGCTGATCCAGACCGGAGAGGCGGCCGTCTATCTGCTCGTGCTGACCCTCCTGATCAGCCCGTTCCGCATACTCCTGCCTCGCTTCGAATGGCCCCGGAGGCTTGCGGCCAAACGTCGCCTGCTTGGGCTGAGCACCTTTGCCTACACCGGGCTTCACTTCCTGATCTACCTGCTCGACCGCCTGGACTTTCAGGCCGTGCTGGAAGACCTGACCCGGTGGTTTCTGCTGAGCGGTTTTTTGGCGTTTGGGATCCTCGGAGTCCTGGCGCTGACGAGCAGCAACCGGATGATCAAACGCCTGGGAGGAAGGCGTTGGAGGCGTCTGCACCGCGTGGTCTACCTCGCTGCGGCGCTGGCGTTCTGGCACATGATCCTCAAGGAGAAGCATGCGCCCTGGGAAGCTCTGGTCCTCTTCGGAGGGCTGAGCCTGCTTGAAGCCGGGCGGGTGCTCCACCCCCACCTCAAGCCTCGACCCTCCGGAACCGGCTCGTCTGCGCCCAAACCCTGAGCCGCATCGGGCAGGAGAGCCGCTTCAGCGCCTCCCGTTTGCCCCAACCGACCGGGGCAGGCCGTAGGACCTCCATGAAAAAGGGGATGATGCTGAAACGCAGGGAGGCTTCCCTGCACCTGAGGGAGAGGGCCCCTCCTGCAAGCAGGAGAGAGAGGAGGAGGCAGAAGGGTCAGGAGTAGACGGGAGGGACCTTGGAGAGCGCCTCCACCATCAACTGCTTCTCGCGGTTGAGCTTGACCAGGTCGGAGGCCCAGCGCAACACCTCCTTGGCAGACTTCGGAGCAAACCCCAGCTTTCCGCAGACGGTCATCAGCAGGTTCACCTCAGAGGTCTTGACCTTTCCATCCGCCGCAACCAAAGTGGCCAGATAGTAGAAAAACTCTCCGGCATAGGCGCGATCACTGAGGAGGTTCCCCAACTCCGGAGCAACCCGTTCCTTGGCTGCGTTCATCAGCTCTTCCGTCACCGCCTGGTCCTCGCTGACCAGATCCAGGGCCTCCTTCATGTAGGGAAGCTCGGAGGCATCCAACTGCTTGTCGATGATCAACACCGCGACCATCGCCTTGGCCAGCCAGACCTTGCTTTCTGGCGAGAGCTTGCCAATGAATTCTTCATCCAGCTTAACTTGATACACGTGACTTCCCTAGTGTGGCTCGATAATCTTACGTGGTGACACCAAACGAAGCGTATCGTTTTCCCATCAATTGATCAAGTAGACCATGTCAAAAAATAAAGAATCCCCTCTGCCTCTCGGACCCTGCGGCCTCAAACGGGTCCAATTCGGTTTTGCGAATCAGAGCGGCACATTTTTGGAAAGTCTCCGAGAACCCGGAAGCTCTTCCGGACACCACAGACCCTGTACGATGAGACACCTGATGAAGTCACTGCTGATCGGAGTCCTCTTGCTTTGGGGAGCCGGAGCCCTTTGGGGGCAAGGCAAACCCCGGAAGACCGATACCCGCTACTTCTCCCACTTCAACTCCGAGCGGGCACGTGAGGTGGCCGAAATCCAGTCGGATCAGAAAAAACCGCCGGCCCAGGGCGAGCTGTTGCCGTACTCGTGGCTCAACCGCAACGTTCAGCAGTACAACGGCCGCATTCCCATCGACAACTTCACCCGCTACTTTCTCTCCACCCCCCGCGACCTGCTCCAGCCTCCCGGACGTTGACTTTGCGGAAGAGGAGTCCATAATGACTGGTTAAGCTCCTCCCGAAAGGGGTAACTCCTTCCGCAACATGACGATGCTTCCTGACCCGATTCCTCAGGCTCTGACTTTTGACGATGTCCTTCTGGAGCCCGCCTTCTCCGCCGTCCTCCCTGCCGAAGTCTCCGTCGCCTCGCGCCTGACCCGAACGCTGGAGTGCAACATCCCGCTCCTGAGCGCAGCGATGGACACGGTGACCGAGTATCAGACCGCGATTGCCATGGCTCAGGAGGGCGGGCTGGGGATCATTCACAAGAACATGAGCATCGAGCAGCAGGCCATGCAGGTCAACCTGGTCAAGCGCTCGGAGAGTGGAATGATCTCCGACCCCATCACCATTGAGCCCGATCAGAGCGTCCGGGAGGCCCTGGAGCTGATGGAGCGCTTCCGGATTTCCGGAGTGCCGGTCACTCGGGGGCGCGAGCTGGTGGGCATTCTGACCAACCGGGACCTGCGCTTCGAGACCAACTTCGACCAGCCCGTCTCCAACCTGATGACCGCTGGGCGCGATCGACTGGTCACGGTCGCTCCGGGAATCAGCATGGAGGAGGCCAAGGTGCTGCTGCACCGGCACCGCATTGAGAAACTGCTGGTGGTCTCCGAGAGCTACGATCTGCTCGGACTGATCACCATCAAGGACATTGAGAAGGCCCGCAAGTATCCGAATGCCAACAAGGACTCCCGGGGACGCCTGCGCGTCGGAGCCGCCGTGGGGACCTCTCCGGACACGCTGTCACGGGTCGACGCGCTGATGGGAGCCGGAGTGGACGTGGTGGTCGTGGACACGGCTCATGGGCACTCGCAGGGGGTGCTGGAGACGATTCGTGCGCTCCGGGGAAGCTACTCGGAGCTGCAGATCATCGGAGGCAACATCGCTACGGGAGACGCCGCAGAGGCGCTGGTCGAGGCGGGTGCCGACGCGGTCAAGGTCGGGATTGGTCCGGGGTCCATCTGCACCACGCGCATGGTGGCAGGCATCGGGGTGCCTCAGGTCACGGCGATCGACAGCGTGGTCCGCACGGTCCGCCGGCATGGCGTTCCGGTGATTGCGGACGGCGGCATCAAGTACTCCGGAGACATCGTCAAGGCCCTGGCTGCAGGAGCAGACACGGTGATGATCGGGAGCCTGTTCGCCGGCACCGCAGAGACCCCCGGGCAAACCATCCTCTTTCAGGGGCGACGCTACAAGATGTACCGCGGCATGGGGTCGCTGGGCGCGATGAAGGAAGGCAGCAAGGATCGCTACTTTCAAGGCGAGGTTGAAGACCTGAAACTCGTCCCCGAGGGCATTGAGGGGCGCGTCCCCTACAAAGGCCCAATCGCCGAGACCATCCACCAGTTTGTTGGAGGGCTGCGCTCCGGAATGGGGTACACCGGATGCCGGACGGTCGCAGAGCTTCAGCAGCACAGCAACTTTGTGCGCATCACCAACGCCGGCCTCCGGGAGAGCCACGTCCATGACGTCTACATCACTGAAGAGGCCCCGAACTACCCCTCCAACTCGGTGGAACGTTGAGGCTGGGGATTGCTCCGTTCTGCAGGCCGCTCAGGGGCCTCTCCAGGTCATTGCCGGCTCTTCTGCTTGTCGGGCTGTCCGGATGTTCTTATGCCTACCACCAAGGCCTGGAGTTGGAGGAGCAAGAGCGCTGGGAAGAGGCCGCAGTGGAGTTCCAGTCCGCCTCGATCAGTCGGCCTCAGGATGAGGAGATCCGGGGGGCCCTGGAGCGGGTGAAGCCCAAGGTGGCCGCCGGATACTTGAAGGATTATCAGAACTTCCTGCAGAAGCGTCAGTATCTGATGGCCTTCCGGAGGCTGGAGGCCACGGCGGCGCTGGAGCCGGAAAACGAGGTGGTGCAGGCCGAGTGGCCGAAGTGGCGCAAGGTCCTGGTGGCCGGGCAGGTGGATCTGGAGATCGAGAACCTCCGTCGAAACCTGCGTCTTGCTGATGAGATGCAACTCCAGGCTCACCTGAACTCTCCTTCCGGAGACCTGCTGGTGGCCAACCTGAGCCCGGAGGGAGTGTTCTTTGTGGAGGATGTCCTCTATCAACTTCCCAACGAGGCGCTGGCGACCTACACTCTGCATGCGATTGGGCTCAGCCTGCGTCAGAAGACCAGCCAGGGATTTACCCGCAAGGAGTTTGAATCCTTCATTCTCTTTCGCGACCCGGTTCCGTTGACCATGGAGGGCCGGCTTGAGGTGCAGGACCGGACGCCACAGAGCCTCTTCGGAGAGGAGGTCCCCGAAACCACAGACCCGGCAGGCCCTTGGACCCCACCGCGTCTGCTTCAGTATCGGCTGCAGTTTGAAGGGGATGTGGTCCGGGTACAGGATGCGCCTCGGACTGAATTTCTGGCAGAGCGGGTCTACCTCAACACGCCACAGCATCGAGGGTACGTGAGCTTTGGGCGCTATCAGGTCCGCCAGCAGGAAGGGCGCTGGACCATCGAGCGTCTGCCCAGCACCGGCTTGATGTCCGAGTTGGCACGCAACTACGCCCTCGCCCCCTACTTCTCCTATACGGACGCGTTTCCCGTGACGCTCTGAACGTCCAAAAGCTCGTCACAGATCCGCTCGACCTCCTGGGCAGCCGGTGTCGAGCGGATCCAGGCCTGCGAGATGCACCCGGGCCCCTGCCATGCCCCCCAAAGCGCTCCGACCTGGTTGGCCCGAGAGCAGTTGCACCCTCCGGCCGCAATGGTCTTCCGGACCGACTGTTCATAGCTCGAAGAGGTCAGGAAGGCGTGGAGGGCGCCCTGCAAAGTTCCCGGATAGGAGCAGGCCTTGCCCACCTGCTCGACAAATGCTTCATGTGGTTGGTCCCGGTGATCCAGGACAAACCGGAGCATCGCCTGCAGGTCCTCTTCCTCTCCAGAGGCGGTGAGTTGTTGCAGGACCTCCTCCACCGGCTGTTCCGCCCCTTCAAAGGCGCTGTTGAGGACGCGTCCCATCAGCCGCCCTTGCCGGGCACAGACCTCGCTGTGGGCCAGCGAGCGGATCACCTGCTCCACCTGAGTCCAGACCTCCGGATCCTCTCGGTGAAGCAGCAGGATGGGCAGCGCTGCCATCCAGCCATCGGTCTCATCGGCGTTGGGCATGCCGGTGGGAACCACTCCGGACCCCTGATTTTCCAGCAAACTCCGCATGCACTGGTGCAACCAGGGTCCCTCAATCGCTCCCTTCCACTGGCGTGACTCTCCCTCAGTGAAATTGCTCTCCCGCCGTGCATAGGACAGGGCATAAGGGGAACCCGGACCAAACCAGGCCTCGGCGTTGGCCACGAAGCGCTCCAGATCCAACTCGCCATCCGTCTCTTCCAGCGTCCGGAGCATCAGCAGGGTCGTGTCCGCGTAGGCGCTGACCGATCCCGTGGGCAGGGTGTAGAACGGAGAGCGGCTCTGCGGCCAGAACTCCGGATGCTCACGCTCCTCCAGCAGGGCCTGCAACAGGGCAGCATCGTAGATCCAGTGCAGGGGACGGGTTGCCGCGTCGGCGACGACGGCTCCGAGCAGAGCGCCTCGGATGCGCTGTTCAGCAGTGAGCGGCATTCACCTCCAGGCCACAGAGTCTGCGCGGCGAGCGCGGGAGGAGGAGGCGTTCATTTGGTTCCAAAAATCCGGTCTCCGGCGTCACCCAACCCCGGGAGAATGTAGGCGTGGTCATTGAGCCGGTCGTCCACGGACGCCGTGTAGATGGGGACGTCCGGGTGTTCGCCGTGGAAGTACTCAATCCCCTCCGGCGCGGCGAGCAGCGAGACGAAGCGGATGTGGGCCGCACCGTTCTCCTTGAGCCGCGAGACCGCTGCTGCAGAGGAGTGCCCTGTGGCGAGCATCGGATCGAGGGCAATCACCAGGCGCTGATCGATCATCTCCGGAAGCTTCAGGTAGTACTCCACGGCCGCAAGAGTCGCAGGGTCGCGGTACAGCCCGATGTGTCCCACCCGTGCGGAAGGGATCATCTCCAGGAAGCCGTCCAGCAGCCCAATCCCGGCTCGCAGGATCGGGACCAGGCAGAGCTTCTTCCCCTCAAGGAAAGGGGCCTGCATCGTTTGCAGCGGCGTCTCAATTTCCTCGTATTCCAGCGACAGGTCCTGGGTGACCTCGTAGGCCATCAGCATCCCCACCTCCTTCACCAGGACTCGGAATCCCCGGGTCGAGGTTCCTTTTTTACGCATCAAAGAGAGCTTGTGCTGCACCAGAGGGTGCTTGATTTCAACGAGAATTTTGCTCATGTGGCTCCTTGAGGGTGAGAGAACAAACGAGTTTCAGAAGACGGTCCCGTCACTTTGGATACGCAGTGGAGGGGCTCCATCGGGGCGGCGCTCATAGGCCAGAACCCGCCCGGCACTCCATGTTCCGCCCTGAAGTATCTGGGCCAGCGGCAACGTATCGGCCGAGCGGTTCAGGCGTTGGCGCAGGCGGTCTGCCAGCTGATCCAGCAGGATGATCGTCAAGGCCCGCCACTCCACAACCAGCTCCGAAGAGACCGGATGAACGCGTTCGGCGTCGGCAGGATCCTTCAATTCCAGCACTCCTGAGTCGAGAAACAGGCCGCCGTTTCGGTACTCCGGCAGCCCGGTGAGGTCGGAGACGCCTTCGAGCTGAACTCCAGACTCCTCCAGGGGTTCCATCAGCGAGTAGGTCAGCCACTGCGTGAGTTTGTGGAACGGGACCAGCTCCGCGGTGATCTCGGGACCCGAGAGGAGCGAGTGCCGCCAGACATCCCCAAGATTCTGGTGCCCCAGGGTGAGGCGGGAGGGCCAGACCTCCTGCAAGACCTCCAGCAGCGTCCGGAGCAGATCCTCTGCGCTGAGGCGACGCCCGCCCTTCACAGGCAGCCGATCCAAGATGCCCCCGATCCTCGGGTTCGGCGCTTCCGGCCATCCCAGCAGCACCTCCAGACGCTTTCCAAGCTGACGCAGGAGCTGGGCCCGTTCTTCCAGCCCAACCAGAGGGTTGTCTGCAGAGACCTGAAACCCCCGGGCGAGCTTCTCTGCCGTGAAGCCCTGCAGCCCTTGGGCATCGGCACGCAGAGGGACTTCGGGGTCACTGGAGAAGGCCCCCTCGGCAAACAGGTAGAGGCTGGCCAGGGCGAGCCCCTCAGAGCGTGAGTGGCGCTTTCCGGTGAGTGGATCCTGAAACCGCCACTGCGGTCCAGCTCCCGCATCCAGCAGCACGCTGGTCACCACGAGGTCAAATTGGGCCTGCAACCGGTCGAAGGGGTCCTGAATCTGCGACTTCAGCGGAGACCAGTGATCGACGCCCTGGACCACAAAATGTCGCCAGCGGCTGTGGGGAGGGACCTGCAGGTCCGGGTAGTGCTTCAGGGTTTCTTGACGCACAAGCTCCACGGCATGATCCAGAAGGTCGTTCCGGATCCGGAAATGCCGCAGTCGGTCCTCCAGCCCCAGATGATGCAGTTGGGAGCAGCGCTCCCGGATCATCCGAGGCGAGAAGAGTTTGCGGATCAGTTCAGAGGCCATGGTCGATCAGAACTGCTCCAGGTTTCGCCCCACCGTACTCTTGAGCGCCTCCGGGTCGAGAGTGGTTGCGGAGAAATATCCGGCCGCCTTCTTGGCCTCCATCTCCACCTTGGCATCGTCCGGGATCTGTTCGTCCGGAAGCGCCAGCCGCTTCCCCACAGAGATGCCCTGAGCCACAATGGCGTCGTACTTCATGTTGCTCATCGAAACCAGCGTGTCGATGTGCTTCACCCCCAGCCAGTTGAGCACATCCGGCATCAGCTGCTGGAAGCGCATGTCCTGCACCCCGGCCACGCACTCCGTACGCTCGAAGTACGTCTCCGCGCGGTCTCCGCCCTCCTGACGCTTGCGGGCGTTGTAAACCAGGAACTTGGTCACCTCCCCCAGCGCTCGCCCTTCCTTGCGGAAGTAGGCGATGATCCCGACGCCGCCCTGTTGAGCGGCCTCGACACAGACCTCGATCCCGTGAATCAGGTACGGACGACAGGTGCAGATGTCCGAACCGAACACATCGGAGCCATTGCACTCGTCATGCACCCGGCAGGCGATCTTGCAGTCCGGCTGTCCGATGCGGGTGATGTCGCCCATCACATAGACCGTGATGCCTCCAATCGGTGGCAGGAACACCTGCAGGTCCGGCCGGGTGACCAGCTCCGGATACATTCCGCCGGTCTGCTCGAAGAGGCTGCGACGCAGTTGGGATTCCGAGATGCCGAAGCGCTGGGCGACACCGGGGAGGTACCACACGGGCTCAAGGGCCATCTTCGTGACGTTCACCTCGCAGGTGTCGAGCAGGACCTTGCCGTCCGGCTTGAGACGCCCCTGCCTCACGGCGTCCTGCACCTCGATCAGCTCCAGGCGAGCCTTGGTCACTGCGATGGTGGGCCGAACGTCCAGCCCCTGCTTCAGGGGTTCGGAGAAGACCTGCCCCACCATGTGCCCGAACGGATCGAGTGAGACAATCCGCTCCGGATCTCCCCACTGCGGGTGAGGGCCGATGGGGACAATCGGCGCCGTGTTCGTCAAGTCTGGAACGTGATCGGCATTCAGTTGCCCTGCAGCAACGGCCAGGGCGCGGTACACCGCATAGGAGCCCGAGTGTGTGCCAATGACGTTGCGTTTGGAGGGATGCTTGACCGAGCCAATGATCGGACCGCGCACACTGGGATCTGCAGCTCCCCACTCAATCTTCGGGCCGCGCTGATCCAACCTTCCCGGATGGGAAGTGAGCACGATGTGCTTGGGTTTTTCCATGAAACCTTTTCTTACTGGGAGAGGTTGAGCCGCCGAATACCGGGCGGGATCAGGCAGATCAAAGCGTTCAACATCAGCCACCAACGATCATAGCCCTGAGGAATCCAGCGGACGTCGCCAAAGAAGACCACGTCCCATCCTAGGTGACTGGCCAGCCCAATTCCAAAACCATAGACTGGAACCTGGGCCCAATGCCATTTCAGGCAAACGATCATCATAGCCATGAGTGCGTAAGGAAAGCAACTGTGGAAGATGGGGTTCCGGTGGGCTCCAATCCCCAGCAAAGTGATGTCCCAATCCGGAACCACCGTCCCCAGGTAGCAGGGGACCAGGGAGGAGAGGACAAAGAGCAGGAAGGCCGAGCGGGAGTTTCGATGGAGCAGCGCAGCCCAGGCCAGCAGGAGCAACAGGCCAACGAGGCTATGTTCCGCGCGGTAGGGGCTGTCTTCGTTGAAGAGGCGCAGGAGCAGCAGGTTGAGGCCAACCGCAACGACCAGCCCTCCCACTCCCTTGAGGATCCAGGGCTTCCACACGGGTCATCCGGACTTTTGCGCGTGACGGATTTCCGCAGCCAGGCGTCCCAGATGGTAGTCGTTGAGGTCGACAAAGGCGATCCACTCGGCCAGTTGGGGGTGCACCCGCTGTACCTCGCGATAGAGCTGCTGTGCCACCTGCCGGTAGGCCGGATGTCCCTGCGGGGTGCTGCGCAGCTCCACCAGCCAGGTCAGGGCACGCAGGTTCACGTTCCAGCTCCAGCGCAGGTGGTAGGCCATCGGGACCACGTACTGAGCAGCCTCCGGAAAGTCGCCAGAGAGCTGTTCAAACGCCTCGGCCGCCTGCTCCATGGCCTCACGGTACGGGCCGTCCAGCCCGGCCTCCTGCAGCGCCTCGGGGAGGTCATACCCGAAGCAGGGGGTCAGCGGCTGACGCCACTGGGTGAGCATCCGATGTCGGTGGAGGTCTCGGTACATTCCGTAGTCTCCAGTGATCTCGAAGCGGTAGAACACGGTCTCCAGCGCCCGGGGAGGCTTGTGCCGGCGGTGTTCCCGCAGGGCGATGCATTCCCGCATCAGGCGCTGGCGGGCCTCCGGACTCATCTGCCGCACGTGGGCCTGCACCTCTGGCAGCGCACACTCGCTCACCTCGTAGAGCAGAGAGGAGAGCAGCTTTTCCTCGGCCTGCGGATCGAAGTCCACCAGGCGGACCTGCAGGGCCGCCGGCCTGGGGTGCGATGGTGCCTGAGGGCGCTCCCAGTTGAGGGTCGCCTCGCGGAGTCTTTGTTGCTGGGCCTCGAGGAAGGACGACTGGCTCTGAAAGTGTCGGTGTCCCGGCTGGGCCCTGCGGATGAAGGACGGGATCACCTGCGCCAGCTCCTCCCAGGACTGCCCCGCAATCTGCTGCAGTTCGCTCAGCGGCTCGTTGCGCAGGCGGGTGATCAGCGACTCAAAGAACCTCCCGTTGCCAAAGATCCCCATGTTGGTCAGGGTTGCTGCAGGGAGCAGCCCCCGGATCAGGTCGAACCCGTGCGCCCGGACCGAGCGTTCGTAGGCAGATTCCGGAACTCCGACCTCTCGGGGGAGCTGGGCCCGCACGTGCTCACGGACCGGCTCCGTGAGGCGGACATAAGTCTCAAAGAGGTGGCGGCAGGCCTGCAGGTAGCGGTCGCGGTGTCGGGAGGCCAGCACCTCCGGATCCTGGTAGAACCGAAAGTCTCCGTTCACCTTCTGTCCGAAGCTGACGTATCGGGTGGACTTTTCCAGCGGAGATCCGCCGATGCGGAGGTCTTCAATGGTCTTGGTGGCCAGAATCGACACCTCCTCCACCGCGAGGTGCGCGCCTCCAAGCTCGCCGATCGAGTCGTCCCCGTAACCGTCCAGGATACGGTCGTAAAAGTCTTGTGCTCGCTCGACTGCCAGCCGTTGCTCCTCCGCACTTCCGGAGGCGCCCCCGCTGATTGAGCCAAACTCGGCCTCGTCGGCCTGAATGAACTCCTTGAGCAACAGACGCCGCAGCCCCAGCGTGGAGCGTGAGTAGCGGGAAAACAGGGCCCCCTTGATCACCTCCGGGAGGTTCGTCAGAACAAAGATGGAACGCTCCGCGTTGGTCACATAAGGAGCCAGCAGGCGTCGCTCTTCCGGAGTAAAGGATTCGCTGCTCAAGGGAGGGCAATGAGGGGGGTTGAGGTTCGGGCAGACGGGGAGCCTGCCCGGACGCTTGAGGACTCCGTCAGGAGTTCACGGAGCCGGGAGTCCGATCGAGTTCGGGAGCGCTTCCTGGCGAGTCTGTGGCTTGGGGAGGTCGGCATCGAGGTACTTGGTGTTCTCGTGCGGTACGTACTCGTCCCGGAGCAGGTCTCGGGTAAACTCGAAGGTATGCCGCGAGGAGAAGGCCATGCCGATCACGCCCGTGTCCATCCGGATCGCCTGCTTCGGACACGCCTCCACACACAGCCCGCAGAAGACGCAACGCAGCTCGTCGATGTCGAAGCGCACCGGATACTTCTCGACAGACAGGTCCGGATGCTCACCGGCCTCGATGTGAATGCACTTGGCCGGGCAGACCGTCTCGCACATGTAACAGGCGACACACTTGAGGAAGCCGTTGTCCCGGCGGGTCAGCCGATGCCGTCCCCGCCAGCGCGGAGAGACCGGACGCTTCTCCTCCGGATACTGAATGGTGACCACGTCCTTGGCACCGAAGAGGTTGCGCAGGAAGTGGCGAATCGTCAGGCGAAATCCGGTGAACATTGCGGGGAGGTACAGGGACTCCTTGAATCCGTCCACCCGATCGACTTGCTTGACTTTCAGAGGGGCGCTCATGACACTCCTTGGGGCTCGAGAACGATTACACGAAAATCAGGATGATGGCCGCAGTGGCCACGGTGTTGACCAGCGAGAGCGGCAGGAGCTTCTTCCAGCCCAACGCCATCGTCTGGTCGAAGCGGAACTTCGGCACCGTCCAGCGCAGCTGAATCTGGAACCAGCAGAAGAAGACCACAAAGACCGAGAACTTGAGGACCTGGAGGATCCGGACCAGCCATTCCGGAGCGCTGGTCCACAGGTGCAGCCACGGGACATGGTACCCTCCGAAGAAGAGGGTGGTCGTCAGCGCCGCAACCGAGACCACGGCCACGTATTCGGCCAGCATGAAGGCCGACCAGCGCATTCCGGAGTACTCCAGGAAGTAGCCCGCCACGATCTCGGATTCGCCTTCCGGAGCATCGAAGGGGGCGCGCTTGGTCTCGGCAACCAGAGCGGTGAAGAAGAGCACAAACCCCAGCGGCTGCGTGAAAACACCCCACTTGGGAATTAGGCTTCCGAACCAGTAGGTATTCTGTCCGTCCACGATCTCGCTGACTCGGGTGGAGCCGTAGACCATGAACAGCCCCATCAGCGCCAGTCCCATGAAGACCTCATAGGAGAGCATCTGTGCCGAGGCCCGGGTGCCTCCGAGGAGCGCGTACTTGCTGTTGGAGCTTGCTCCGGCGAGCACCGCGCCATAGACACTCAGCGAGGTGATGGCGAAGATGAAGAGCAGCCCGGGTTCGATGTCTGCGACCTGAAACTTGAAATCGCCAATCGGCGACGCAAACGGGATGATCGCGAAGCTGGCCACTCCGGCAATCAGGCCGAAAAACGGTGCGATCAGGTAGAGGAACCGGTCCGAACCTTCCGGCATCGTGTCCTCCTTGAAGATCGACTTCAACCCGTCGGCGGCGATGTGCAGCAGCCCGCGCCCCGTGTAGTTGCCCACGTTTGCCCGGTTGGGTCCCACCCGGTCCTGAATCATCGCGCTCCACTTGCGCTCCATCAGGGTCATCAGCGTCCCCAGAGGCATGGCAAAGAGCAGGATGACGAAGACGATCTTCAGAATCGCCTGGACAAGGGGAATCGAGAGGATTTCAATCAGCAGGTCCATGAGTTATCCGTAAGGGAGGTCAGCGATCCAGCTCGCCGCCAATCATGTTGATGGAGCCAAAAATCGGGACGATGTCTGCCACGTAGTGCCCAATGGTCATCTTGGGCATGGCCTCGACAAAGTTGAAGCACGGGGGGCGCAGGCGCACTCGCACCGGATCTCCGGACCCGTCGGAGACGACATAGAAGCCCACCTCTCCGTTCCCGCCTTCCACCGCGTGGTAGGCTTCTCCTGCCGGAGGACGGTGCCCCTCCATGACCATCTTGAAGTGGTCGATCAGGCCCTCGATGTTTCCATACACCTCCTTCTTGTCCGGATAGTGCACTCCGCGCTCGGAGCCCATGATCGGGCCCACCGGCATCTTGTCTGAGGCCTGTTCGATGATGGAGATGCTCTGGCGGACCTCCTCCATGCGGACGAGGTAGCGGTCAAAGCAGTCCCCAACCGTCCCCACCGGGACCTCAAAGTCCAACTCATCGTAGACCGAGTAGGGATCCGAGCGTCGAACGTCATAGGGGACCCCGCTGGCCCGGAGCATGGGCCCGGTGAACCCGAAGGAGAGGGCATCTTCCTTGGAGATCGGACCGATGTCCTTGACGCGGTCGATGAAGATCTTGTTCTTGGTCAAGAGGCGGTCACACTCGACCATCACCTCCTTGACCTTGTCCAGGCGCTCCTGCAGGTCGTCAAGGAAACCGTCCGGAAGGTCCGTCGCATTTCCCCCAAAGCGCGTCCAGTTGGTTGTCAATCGGGCTCCGGTCACTTGCTCCACCAGCTCCCAAAGGTACTCGCGGGCCTTGATGAACCAGAGGAAGAACGTGAAGGCCCCGACCTCCATCGCCGAGGCACCGAGGCAGGTGAGGTGGTCGGTGATCCGAGAGATCTCTCCCATGATGACCCGGGTGAACTCTGCTCGGCGTGGAGCCTCGACGCCATAGAGTTTCTCCACGGCCATCGAGTAACCGATGTTGTTCAGCAGCGGAGAGACGTAGTTCAGGCGGTCGGTGTAGGGGATGACCTGAATCCATTTGGAGTTCTCGGACTCCTTCTCAAAGCCCCGATGCAGGTACCCGATCTCCGGGATCATGTCGACGATCAGCTCTCCGTCCACATAGGTGGTGAAGCGGACGATTCCGTGCATGGCCGGGTGAGAGGGGCCGATCTCGATGGCCATCACCGAGGAGGAGAAGTCGTTGGTCGGCTGCAGGTTTGCTTCGTGCTGCTGAATGTCCAAAGGCGCGTTGTCCATTAAAACTTCCTTCCATATTCGTAGCGTTCCTCAACCTCACGCAGCTCCACGATCGGCTGCTGACGGTCCATCGGATAGTCCTTGCGCAGAGGGTGCCCCTCAAACTGTTCGTACATCAGGAGCCGGGTCAGGTTCGGGTGTCCTTCAAAGACAATCCCGAACATGTCGAAACACTCGCGCTCGTACCAATCCACCGCATCCCACAGGTCATGGATCGAGTCCACACGCGGATTCGCCTCCGAGAGCTGGACCTTGAGGCGCAGTCGGTTTCCATGAGTGAGCGACTTGAAGTGGTAGACCACCTCGAACCGGGGGTCTCTGCCCTGTTCGAAGTAATCCACTGCGGTCAGATCGATCATCATCTCGAACTTGCACCGCTCGTCGTCCCGGAGGAACTGACACACCCGGTGCAGGGCTTCGCGCTTGATGACCACCGTCTCGTCTCCGCGGTGGCAGTGATGATCTCGAACGGTCCCCGGAAACTGGCCGGAGAGCAGAGCCGTCAAGGCGGGGAGCTGAGGCTCCTGAGATGCAGGATCAGGCATGGTGTTGTTGAGAGGAGGTTAGGCCGGATCTTCCTTGAGCGAAGCCTTCTTCTGTCGCTCGGCCGGGGTGTCGTAACCCAAGGGGGGGTTGAGGTTGAGGTGATCCTTGGAGTAGGTGTATCCGGGCTTGACGCTGCGGTTGCTCTTCGGGTTCTGGAGGTTCTCCAGCACCTCTTTCTCAGGAATGGCAAAGTAGTGGTTGAGCTGCTCGAGCTTTTGCTCACGATGCCGCAACGCGGTCGGATTGATCATTCCGGACTCGATCGTTGGGCCATCGTTCTGGATGCGGTGCTGCAGTTCGATCAGACCGTCAAGGACGGCCTCCGGACGCGGCGGGCAGCCCGCAATGTAGACATCCACCGGGATCAGGCGGTCAATCCCTTGGAGCACGGAGTAGTTCTGATAGAAGCCTCCGGAAGAGGCGCAGGCTCCAAAGGCGATCACCCACTTCGGGTCGGCCATCTGATCGTAGACCGTCCGGAGCACCGGGGTCATCTTGTGCGTGATCGTCCCCACCACCCAGAGCACATCCGACTGCCTGGGCGAGAAGCGCGGGATCTCTGCTCCAAAGCGGGAGATGTCATAGTGCGAGCAGGCGGCAGCCATGTACTCCATCCCGCAGCAGGCCGTCACAAACGGGTACTGGAACAGCGAGAACTTCCGGGACCAGTTGACTACATTGTCAAAGGTCGTGGTCAGGAAATCACCATAATTGGCAGCAGACATTCAGGGTCTCCTCAGCAGATAAGGTTTCGGCTCACTCCCACTCCAGCGCGCCCTTCTTCCAGTCGTACACCAGGCCCAGGGTCAGGACGACCAGGAAGACCATGGCAGCGATGAAGCCGAACCACCCCAGCTCACGGAGTTGGACAGTCCAGGGATAGAGAAAGACGATCTCCACGTCGAAGACGAGAAAGACCAGAGCCGTCATGTAGAACTTCACATCGTAGCGATGCCCATGCATGCCCTCACGGACAAACCCGGACTCAAACGGGGCCGCCTTGGTCTTGTTCCGCTCCTTGGGTCCGAGCAGAATGCCAATCGCGGTGAACACGCCGGCCAGCCCGATGCCGAGCAGGATCATGATCAGGATGGGGAGGTAGTCAGAAGCAATCGGAGTCATAGGAAATGCTTGGATGTTTCAAGGTCACGGTCCACGCAACACCTGCCAGAAACTGCGGGGCACTCAAAATCGCGAACAGCATTCCATCAGGCCTGGTGAGAGTCAATTCAATTTGGAGAGAATTCGATCAGCGTACCACGGTTCCCGGAGCGGCTCCTTCCGGGGCCTCAAGAATCGTCACGCGCGAGCCGTCGTCGGTGGCCAGCACCATCCCCTCGGAGAGCTCTCCCCGGAGCTTGACCGGCTTCAGGTTCGCCACGACGACCACGCGTCTGCCGACCATCTCCTCCGGCGTGTAGAACTCTGCAACCCCGGAGACAATCTGCCGCAGTTGGCCTGCTCCCAGGTCGATCTGGGAGACGAGGAGCTTGTCCGACTTCTTCACCTTCCGGCATTCACGGATGACGCCGACCTTCAGCTCGATCTGTTGAAACACTTCGATTCCCACAGAGTCCGTGGCGGGCTCTTCCGGAGCCGTGGCAGGCGCGGATGGAGGGGTTGGCGGAACCGAGGGAGCCGAGGAGGCCTGAATCTTGGGGAAGAGTGGTTGAGGTTCCGGAAGCAAAGTGCCCGGCTCCAGCAGCCCCAGCCGCAGCCGGTCGATCCCCAGCGGATGCCCGGCGACGCCCAGTTGCTCTCGGGCCTGGGCCATCTTCTCCGGCATCACAGGCTGGAGCAGCCCGACCAGCACCCGGACACAGTCCAGCGACGTGTACAGGACCGTCCCCAAACGGGCGGACTGTTCCGGATCCTTGGCCATCTTCCAAGGCTTGTGATCGTCGATATACTTGTTGACTGCGCTGCTGAGCTGGGTGATCAGTTCCAGCGCCCGATGCGGCTGAAAGCCCCGGATCAGCTCCTGCACCTTCTGCACACTGGCCGTGAAATGTTCGCGCAGCTCCTGCTCACGCTCGCCCGGCACTCCGGGGTCCGGCACACGTCCCTCAAAGTTCTTGCGAGACATGGTCAGCGAGCGGTTGATCAGGTTCCCCAGGTTGTTGGCCAGGTCACCATTGTAGCGCGCCAGCGCCAGCTCCTCGGTGAAGTTGGAGTCTTCTCCAAAGCTCATCTCCCGGAGCAGAAAGTACCTCAAGGCGTCCACGCCAAACCGGTCTTTCATCTCCAGCGGATTGATCACGTTCCCCAGAGACTTGCTCATCTTGCTTCCTCCAATCACCCAGTGTCCGTGCACCACCAGCCGCTTGAACTGTGGCAGGTCCGCCCCCTTGAGCATGCAGGGCCAGTAGATGCCGTGGGTCTTCAGGATGTCCTTGCCGATCATGTGGTGACAGTGCTTCCAGTACCTGCCGTAGCGCGGATCCTCCGGCCAGCCGAGTGCCGTGACGTAGTTCAGCAGAGCGTCAAACCAGACGTAGGTGACAAACTCCGAATCGAAGGGCAGCTCAATGCCCCACGTCAGCCGACTCTTGGGGCGGGAGATGCACAGGTCCTGAAGCGGAGCCTCCAGGAAGCTCAGCAGCTCGTTGCGGTAGCGCTTCGGGTAGACCCAATCCTCGTTGCTCCTGAGTTCCTCGATCAGCCAGTCCTGGTAGGCGCTCATCCGGAAGAAGTAGTTCTGTTCCTTGTAGGGTTGTGGTGGTTTCTGATGATCCGGACAGTGTCCCTCCTCAGTCAATTCGGATTCGTCCAGAAAGCGCTCACATCCCACGCAGTACAGGCCTTCATACTCCTTGAGGTAGATCTCTCCCTTGTCGTAGATCCGCTGCAGAACCGCCTGAACTGACGACTTGTGCATCGGATCCGTGGTCCGGATGAACTGATCGTTCTCAATGTTCAGGTGCGGCCACATCGTCTGAAACTCGGCGGTCATCTGATCGACAAACTGTTGCGGCTCCAGCCCGGCCTTGGCCGCAGACTCCGCGATCTTCTGCCCATGCTCGTCAGTCCCTGTGAGAAAGTAGGCGTCCTCTCCAAAGAGCTTGCGGAAGCGGGTGATCACATCCGTGGCAATCGTCGTGTAGGCGTGCCCAATGTGGGGGTGGCTGTTGACGTAATAGATTGGGGTGGTGATGTAGAAGGTGTCGTTCATCGGAGTTTGCGCTTCAGGGGTTCGGGCAGATTCGAATCATCCGGAGGCCTTGGGGGTGCCGAAGGAGAGCGTTCAAGGCAGCTGAATCACCGGATCTTCCGGGCGAGGGCGGTAGAGCGTGAGGGTCTTGCCCACCTGCTGGACCAGCGTGATCTCTCGCAACCCGTCCAGCCGGGAGGCGCAGGCCTTGCGGTCGTCCGGAGATTCATCCAGCACCTTGATCTTGAGCAGTTCGTGGTGATCCAGGTTGGCCTCCAACTCCTTGAGGAAGCTTTCCGTGAGCCCGGACTTGCCGACATGCATCAGGGGTTTGAGGGAGTGAGAGAGGCTGCGCAGGAAGCGCTTGTGCTTGCCGGTCATGCGTGAAAGTGTTCAGGGTTTTCGTAAATTGCAGAGAGCAGTTCGCCCGCTCGGGCAGAATCCAGCCGCTGCACCTGCTCCACCTGCAGCATGGCCTCTTGCTTGTCTCCCAAGAGGACCTGACAGAACCCAAGCCCGAGGTGGGCCTCCAGGTGATCCGGCTGCCGAGAAAGCACCCACTGCAGCTCGCCTGCGGCCTCCTGGACTTCGCCCTCCTCATAAAGCCACCAGGCCCATCGAAACCGGAGGTCCAGATTTTCCGGGAGTCTCCGGACGCTCTGTTCCAGCAGCTCCCGTGCGCCCTCGGGAGCCTGCTGCTCCCGGAACGCCTCGACGAATCGCAACACCTCGGATGCCAGCTCCGGATGCTCTCCGAGCAAGCGGAGCAGCTGCGGCACGCCGCGCTCCAGACGTCCCAAGCGTCGGTCCAGTTTGACACCGACGAGTTGCAGTTCTCGATCCTCGGGACACAGGCGCTGGAGGTGCTCCAGGGTCCGGGTGGCCTGGCCCCAGTCCTGTTCGCTCAACTGAGCGTTCAGGGTCTCGCGGAGGGCATTTTCCGCCGCCCGGGACACCGAGCGGTTCCACTGTTCTCGAATCCAGTCCAGCATGAAGGGCAGGCAAATCCAAAATTGGAAATTCTATCAACCTCACTCCGGGGGAACAAGCTCATTTCCACCGAAGCATCAGGCGCAGCAGGAAACCGTTCCGCGTCCAGACCACCGCGAGGAGGAGCATGCCGTGCGTGATGGAGGAGTGCTCCGCAGTGTAGCCCCCCAGCGGAGGACCGAACAGCAACCCGCCCAGCCCCACGGTGTTGACGTCCGCGATGTTCACTCCGGCCTGATCCGGCTGCACCTCTGCAGCGCTGCGGAGGACGCTCGGGAAGACGTGGGCGCTGGCCAGGCCAAAAAAGAGGGAGGTTTCGATGATCAGCTCTGGGGTGCCGGTGAGGACGGCAGGAAAGAGCCCCACCAGTCGTGCTGCCCAGATCGTTTTTTGCGGAGAGGCCGGCCCGAGAGGCTCCAGACCTGCGTGTTGAAGCTGGGGGCATGGGGTGAGCGAGTGGGAAGCGATCAGGTACCCAAGTGAGCAACCCGGAGAGCTACATACAGATGTTTCCGGAGATGCTCTTTGAGGAGCACACCTGATCAATTCCATCGCTGATGCATAAGCTCAATGTGGTCGTTGGCGTGGAGTAGTCAAAGTCCCGAATAAACGTCATTTTGCTACTGGGATTATCCACCTCAAACTCCCTCTCTGTGTAGCAACTTCTACGTTTGCACTTTTTGATGGGATCCACTGTCCAAGAGATGGTGTCAATAGAGTTCGGACTGAAGTCCGCCCAAATGAATGCCTGATTTCTTGTAGAAGAGTCCACTCGACAATAGATCTTGTCAATAGTGGGGACAAAAGACAAAAAAGAAACATCTGCACTGAAATCCGCTTTGGAAGGAACCTCAAACTCTGGGATGCTCACCTCGGTTCGGTTCCCTGAAAAATCGGTGAACTCTACAGTACACGCAGGAAACTTTCCCACCTCATGAAAGTGGTATAAATTTTCACCTTCCAGAGCAAGATTGGTATTTAGTGCACATCCCCCCTCAAGAGACATATAGGCATTTTCGCTGATTCTGAAGTAAAAATCTTCACCCGTTTTGTAGTCCACCCGGAGGTCTTCAATTACTGGGGGAACCGTGTCAATGATAAAAGCAGGAAGCTCAATGCTTTTTGCGAATCCCTGCTCATGAGTCAATGTGATTTTGCAGTTGGAGTAGCGACCATCTGGAGCCGGACCGAAGAAAATCGTGGTCTCTTGCCCCTCAAAAGCGTCACTGAACGTACCATGGGTTTGGGGGCACCCTTCGGAAAACTCGATTCTGGAGTCGTAGGTCGATTGAAATACAAACTCTGGAGTCGTGTTGTTCGTAAACTCAGGGATTTCCTGGAGTACCACATAAGGCTGGTACTGAACTGCTCGGGTAATCGGCCCGGCCAAATTTCCTGAACCGTCTCTTGCCCAGAGAGACAGGCTCACCCAACCATCACTGTCTTCGGAGATGGGATAGTCTACAACTTCGTAGTAGGTGTCATTATCGAGGATGCTGTTCCAACAAGGGTCATTGGATTCAGGCAGCCCTTTGG